>NZ_MWVJ01000074.1 GCF_002087335.1 Pseudophaeobacter leonis | reverse complement strand
AAGAGTCGCAGTTCAGATATCGCTCACACATCGCTGGTTTGAAGACCGCGGCCAGCCATGCACCCTGCTCGTCTTTGTCGACGACGCCACGAGCATGTTGATGGAACTGCGGTTTGTGATCTCAGAGAGTACGTTTAGCTACTTTGATGCTTTGGAAAGCTATCTGCTTAAACACGGTCGCCCCGTTGCGTTTTACAGTGACAAACACACAGTTTTCCGCGTCCCAAAGCCCAACAAACACATGACAGGAATGACCCAGTTTGGGCGGGCTCTGGCCGAGCTAAACATCGAGATTCTGTGCGCAAACAGTTCTCAAGCCAAAGGCCGCGTCGAGCGTGCGAACCGGACGCTACAAGATCGGCTTGTCAAAGAACTGCGCCTTGCAGGCGTGTCTTCTATGGAGGATGGGAATGCATTTCTGGAAAGTTTCGTCGACCGCTACAATGCCAGGTTTGCCAAGGCCCCTGCCAAGTCAAACGACCTGCATCGCGAGCTGAACATCGCACCGGATCGACTGCGCGAGGTCTTCTGTTTGCGCGACAAGCGTCACGTCACCAAAGATCTGATGCTCAAGTGCGATCGCAAACGGATCAAGCTGGAGATCAACGATTTGACGCGCAGCCTCGTTGGCAAATACATCGATATCTATGAGTACGGCTGTGGGCGCATTCAGGTCCGCGCCAATGGCGTTGTCTTACCACATACGATCCTGAACCCTGAGTGCCGGATCACACACGCAGCAATCACCGAGAACAAACGTCTCAGCGCAGTCCAGGAGCATATCAAAGCCGAACAGGGCAAGGCTTCGCCAAAGCCGAGGGTAAAGCCAGTCAGCGCTAAAAATGGTTACGTGAAGACGGGGTGACGCCCACCTGGGGGTCCGTCTAAGATGGAACCCTACTACGCCCGCAAACGCGCAGAACGAGAGGCCCGCGCATCCAGCCAGGGCTCCGATATCTGAGGTCTACACCCTGTCAGGCTGCGCTACCCTTAGCGCCGGTGGTGACATTCCTGCTTTGCGCAACCGATGACATTTCTGAATGGCGTTTACATGATGTGCAGGCGCAAATCCATGATCTACTGGGACCGCACCGATCTGAGCCTGGCCTGACACTGGCTTGAAGCTGGTCTGAATCCGGCCTGAGCCTGACCAGGAAAGCAGGTTGCGCTGGATCAGCCCCGTACATGCGGCGCGATACCGTTGGCGGCTTCTGTAATATAGGGCAGGATTTCTTGCTGCACCCTCTCAAGCTTCCAAAGATGTGTCGAAACAGAACACTGGATGGCGGCAAAGGCCTGCCCGTTTGGACCTCTGATGGGCGCCGCAATGCCAGTCTGCTGCAAAATTGACTGGTCATGTGTCATCGAATACCCGGAAATTTGGGCCTCGTCGATGCTTTGTGAAATAAGGCTCCGATCCATCGTGGTCCGCGGTGTCATCTGTTTCAGCGGCCATGTTTCGACAAAAATATCGCGCTGGTCTTTGGGCATAGTTGACAGAATGGCGCGCCCTGCCGCCGTGCTGAGAGCGGGCAGCCGTCGCCCTACAAGCATGGAGGCAAACTGACCTTTGCGCCCGGGGACACGGCTGACATACAGAATGTGGTCGCCGGACAGCTCTGCAAGGTTCACGGTGGCATTAAATTGATGCGACAGTTCGATCAGCTTTGGCATGGCCAGTCTGACCAGGGGGTTTGACCAGAAGTAGGCATAGGCCATTTCCAGCCAGGCGTGCGACGGGCGATACCGTTTGGTGGCGGGATCCTTATCCAACATCCCCTCAAGGTGCAGAGTATTGGCCAGTCTTTGCACAGCGCTTTTTTCCAAACCGGTGAGTTTGACCAAATCGCTCAGAGAGAGCTCGGTAGCTGATTCGTCAAACGCGCGCAGAATTTTGAGCCCCTTTGCCAGTGAGCCAACAAAGAGTGTGTTCTGTTTTTCAGGCACTTGGGATTTCATAGCGCGCTACCTTTGTTGTGTCCGAACAATTTCTCTTGACGGCTCGGAGCAAATAATGAGTAAATTTAGCTAAAAATAATATCAACTATTAAATTATAATACAATCAGCATCCTATCAGGGAGCCACCCATGAAACTCGCCCTTTTAAGAACCACAGCAGCACTGCTCGCACTCAGCGTCTCGACGGCTGCATTTGCAGACAAGGCAAGTGACACGCTGCACCTGGCCTTCACCAAAGAGCTGGAGTCAGTTGACAGCTATATGAACTCTGCCCGCGAAGGCATCGTTATGCAGCGCGCGATCTGGGATGGCCTGCTGTACCGCGATCCAATCACCAGTGAATACAAAGGCAATCTTGCCACCTCCTGGGAATGGATTGACGACCTCACAATCGAATTCAGGCTGCGTGAAGGCGTAACCTTTCACAACGGTGAAGCCTTTAACGCAGACGACGTTGTTTATACCGTGATTTTGTCACCAACCCCGACAGTGGCGTGAAAACAGTGCGCAATGTCAGCTGGATGAAATCCGCCGAAAAGATTGACGATTTCACCGTGCGCCTGAAGCTGAAAGCGCCCTTCCCAGCTGCGATCGAATTCCTGTCGGGGCCAGTGTCGATCTATCCGAATGAATACTACGCAGAGGTCGGCCCAGGCGGCATGGCTTTGAACCCCGTTGGGACTGGCCCCTACAAGGCCGTCAAAATCGAGCCCGGCAAACACTTCGTTCTGGAGAAGAACGAAAACTATTTTGACGGACCAAAGGGACAGGCGCAGGTCGGCCGCATTGATGTGCGCACCATGCCAGACATCAACACCCAAATGGCCGAGATGTTCAACGGAACGCTTGACCTGATCTGGCAGGTTCCTGCGGACCAGGCTGGCAAGCTGGGCGAAATGGCGCAATTCCAGGCCGTCAACGAAAGCACCATGCGCGTGGGCTTTTTGTTGATGGATGCCATGGGCAGAACGGATGAAAACTCACCGTTCAAAGATGTGCGGGTGCGCCGCGCTGTGGCACATGCAATCGACAGACAGGCGATTGTCGATGCATTGGTCAAGGGCAGCAGCAAGGTCGTCAACTCGGCCTGTTTTCCCAGCCAGTTTGGCTGTGACGCGGATGTCGCGACCTATGAGTACGACCCCGAAAAGGCCAAAGCACTGTTGGCTGAGGCGGGCTATACTGATGGGTTCACCACTGATTTCTATGCCTATCGCAACCGGGATTACGCCGAAGCCATCAGCAGCTATATGAATGCGGTTGGCATCAAAACCAACTTTAACATGCTGAAATACGCAGCCCTGCGCGATTTGAACAATACCAAAAGGCGTGCCGGTGAATTTCCAGACCTGGGGATCATACTCGATCAATGACGTGTCCGCAGGCTTTGCTGGCGAGTTCCTCAAGGGCGGCGCTGGCGATTCCGTCAAAGATGCTGACGTGATGGACGCTTTGGAAATCGCAGATACATCCACTGATCCCGCAGTGCGGATCGCGAGCTATTCCAAAGCGTTGAACCGGATCGCTGACCAGGCGTTTGCCGTGCCGCTGTTCTCGTATAACACAAACTACGTGTTTACGCAGGAAGTGGCCTATACGCCGACGCCAGACGAAGTGTTGCGCTTTGCAACGATGCGCTGGAAATAGGCCGTCACCCTCTCTGGCTGGGCGCATCCGCGTGCCCAGCTGTTAACCCCGCCAGTCCTCTCCAAATGACCCGCCCCGGTTTACCCAAAGAAGGTGATATGTTGTGCTTTCATTCATTCTGAAACGGCTGGGGCTTGCGTTCCTTGTGGCCGTGACGGTTTCTCTAATCAGTTTTGTTTTGCTGTATCTGTCCGGCGATCCCGCCATAGCCCTGGCTGGTGAAGGCGCCTCTTCAGAAGATATCGCGGCCATAAACGTACGCTACGGTTTTGATCGCCCAATGGTCGTGCAATACGGCGCGTGGTTGCTGAGCGCGCTGACCGGCGATTTTGGCGAAAGCTATTATTTCAAGATGCCGGTGTCTTCGCTGCTGGCAGAACGCCTGTCGGTCACGATGTTGCTGGGCCTGTGCGGCATCAGTTTTGCTTTGGTGACGGCGGTGCCTCTGGGCGTTTTGGCCGCGATGCGCCCCAATTCGATCATCGACCGCTTTGCCCTGTTGTTATCGGTGGCAGGCCAGGCGATGCCCTCCTTTTGGTTTGGTCTGATCCTGGTGGTTATCTTCTCGATCAAGCTGCGCTGGCTGCCCGCCTCCGGGTCCTCAACCTGGGCGCATTTCATACTGCCAACTGTGGTGTTGGGATATTACGCCATGCCGGCGATCATGCGCCTGACACGCGCCGGTATGCTTGAGGTGTTGTCCTCTGACTATATCCGCACCGCCCGCGCCAAGGGAGCATCTGAGGGCCGTGTTTTGTTCAAACACGCTCTGCGCAACGCGATTATTCCGGTGGTCAGCCTGGCTGCGGTTCAGATGGGCTTTATGCTGGGCGGCTCCATCGTGGTAGAGTCGATCTTTGCGCTGCACGGCGCGGGTTTTCTCGCCTACGAGAGCATTTCGCGCAATGATTTGCCCACGGTGCAGGCGTTGGTTCTCATCTTTTCAATGTTCTACATCATTTTTACCTTCACGGCAGATGTGCTGAATGCCTGGCTTGATCCCCGCATGAGGAGCGCATGATATGACACACTCTTCCTCTGCTCTGCCGCCTGATCCGCTGTTGCAGGAAACCCTTGCGCCTACCCCGGCAGAGCGCCTTCGCCGTCGTGTTGCTGGCCATAAGGGGCTGCTGTTTGGCGGCGTCGTGCTGGGGCTTTTGACCATCGTGGCGCTTTTTGCACCGCTGATTGCGCCGCATGATCCCTATGCCCAGAACCTGATGGGCCGGATGCAGCCGCCTGTGTTTCTGGATGGGACATGGGAGCACATCCTTGGCACTGACCACCTGGGCCGGGACTATCTGTCGCGTCTGATCTATGGCGCCCGCATATCGCTGTTGATTGGCACAGTTGCGGCCCTGATTTCGGGCACTATTGGCACCATCCTTGGCGTCAGCGCCGGGTATTTTGGCGGCCGTGTCGATGCGGTTGTCACCTTTTTGATCAACGTCCGTCTCGCCCTGCCTGTTGTTCTTGTGGCCCTTGCGGTCGTCGCCCTGCTTGGGGGCTCGCTCACCGTGGTGATCTGCGTCCTTGGCTTTTTGCTCTGGGACCGCTTTGCCGTGGTGATGCGCACCTCGACCCTGCAGGTGCGCAACCGGGACTATGTGACGGCGGCGCAGGCCATCGGGGGCTCAACCCCGCGGGTGATCCTGTCCGAGATCATGCCAAACATCCTGAACAACCTGATCGTGGTCATCACTCTGGAAATGGCCCATGCCATTTTGCTTGAGGCGGTTTTGTCCTTCCTTGGCCTGGGTGTTCAACCCCCGACCCCCTCCTGGGGCCTCATGGTCGCTGAAGGCAAAAATATGATGTTGTTTGAGCCCTGGCTCGTGCTGATCCCTGGTGCAGTCCTGTTTGTACTGGTGCTGGCGATCAATCTGCTTGGCGACGGTCTGCGTGACGTCACAGCCCCGGAAGGGCGGAACTAACTTATGACAGATAATACACAAAACCCGATCCTGAGGGTCAAGAACCTGACCATCGACATCCCCACCGCCACGGGGACGCTTCATGCGGTGCGCGGCATTGATTTTGATCTTATGCGCGGCGAAACCCTCTGCATCGTGGGCGAAAGCGGCTCTGGTAAATCGCTGACCTCGCTGGCACTGATGGGGCTTTTGGGCCGGGCGATCAGACCACAGGCCGATGTGATGGATTTTGAGCGCACCGCCCTGCTGGAGGCCAGCCCAAAGACCCTGCGTTCGCTGCGCGGTGCGCGCATGTCGATGATTTTTCAGGAACCGATGACCTCGCTCAACCCGTCCTACACCATTGGCGATCAGCTGATGGAAGCCCTGTTGATCCATGGCGGCACCAGTCGTAAAACCGCGCGGGGCCGTGCCATCGAGCTGTTGCAAAAGGTTGGGATCACCGCAGCGGAAAGCCGTCTGTCGCAGTTTCCCCATCAACTGTCCGGCGGGCTGCGCCAACGTGTGATGATTGCGATGGCGTTGATGTGTGAGCCGGAACTGATCATCGCGGACGAACCCACCACGGCCCTTGATGTGACCATTCAGGCGCAAATTCTGCGGCTGTTGGTCGATCTTCAGGCCGAGATGGGCATGGCTCTGATCCTGATCACCCATGATCTGGGGGTTGTGGCGCGCATCGCGGACAAGGTTGCGGTGATGTATGCGGGAGCGCTGGTCGAGACCGGCCCCACCGCCGATCTGTTTGCCGCCCCCTCACATCCCTATCCCCGCGGGCTGCTCAACTGCATTCCCCTCCCCGGCAAACCCGATCGGTGCGAAACTGGGCACTATTGCGGGCATCGTGCCCTCCCTCGTGGGGGAGGTCTCGGGCTGCACCTTCCGCACCAGATGTGAACATGCGCGCGCCTCTTGCCGCAGCGCAATTCCGCGTCATTTAACGGACGAGGGCAGGCACGCCTTTCGTTGTGTCGACCCGCAGGGATTCGCCCCCTCACAGCCGGATCGGCCGCTGACGGCGCAGTCACAGGGAAACCGGTCATGAACAGCCCAGATACACCCATTCTAGAACTGCGTGACGTCACCAAAACCTACACAGTCAAGCAAGGCCTGTTTGGTAAGTCCAAACCGCTGACGGCCCTGAACGGCATTTCCCTGCAACTCAACCGGAGTGACGTGCTGGGTCTGGTCGGCGAAAGCGGATGTGGTAAATCCACAATGGCCAAAATCCTGCTTGGCCTTGAGGCCCCTACATCGGGTCAGGTTCTGGTGGACGGCAAACCCATAGGCGGCGAAAATCGCCTCGAGTTGGCCCGCCGCATTCAGCCAATTTTTCAGGATCCCTACTCGTCCCTGAATCCGCGCAAAAGCATTGAAGATATCATCGCCCTGCCCCTGCGCGTTCACCACATTGGCGATGAGGCATCGCGGCTGAAAAAGGTGCGTGACATTCTGGATGTCGTGGGGCTGCCGTCCCGGGTGCTGACCAATTACCCCAGCCAGATGTCTGGGGGACAACGCCAACGTGTCGCCATCGCGCGCGCTCTGGTGATGCGCCCTGAAATCGTGATCTGTGACGAGCCGACGTCAGCGCTAGATGTCTCGGTGCAAAGCCAAATTCTGAACCTTCTTGGGGAGTTGCGCCGCGAATTCAACCTGACCTATCTGTTCATCAGCCATGATCTGGCGGTGGTCGAACACCTCGCGACCAGGGTTGCGGTGATGTATCTGGGCCAGGTGGTGGAGGAAAACAGCGTCGAAGGCATGTTTGTGCAAACCCGCCATCCCTATTCCAAAGCACTGCTGGAGTCTGTCCTGACGCCCGAGCCCGGTCTGGGCGTGCCCGACACCCATCTGGGCATGGCATACCCGAACCCGATTGAGCCGCCATCGGGGTGTCATTTCCACCCACGCTGCGCCGCCGTGAGTGAGATTTGCAAGCAACAGGCACCGCGCACTCAGCTGACAACCTATGGTCGTATTAAATGCCATCTGCATGATGAAACCGTTCAAGCGAAACTGGTGCAGGCATGAACCCCAGTCTTTCACATACGCAGTCCACCACAAAAGCGGGCGTTGAGACCAACCATGGGGTTGTTGCGGCGCAACACCGTAGCGCTGCCGAAGCCGGCGCCGCTGTGCTGGCGGCAGGTGGGACTGCGGTCGATGCGGCCATTGCCACATCTTTTGTTCTGGGTGTGGTTGAGCCCTGGATGAGCGGCCCGGCCGGTGGCGGTGGTCTGATGCTGTGGCAAGAGGATGAGGGCAAGGCCTATGCGCTCAACTACGGCATGCGCTCACCGGCTGGTCTGAAGGTGTCTGACTACCCCTTGAGCGGAGGCGGCAAGGCCAATGATCTCTTTCCCTGGGACAGTGTTGTGGAGGATCGCAATATTCAGGGCGCCACAGCCATCGCCGTCCCCGGTCTGGTGGACGGGATGGGCAAACTGCATGCGCGGTTTGGCACCCTGCCCTGGAGCGAGCTTTTGGCCCCCGCTATATCCCATGCCAAAGAGGGCATGTTGGTTGACTGGTATGCCGCCCTGATCATCGCCTCAACCACGCGGGCGCTGGCATCTGATGCGGACGCCGCCAGGCTGTTTTTGGAGGATGGACAATGGCCCATGGTTTCTGGCTGGACGGCCCTGGCCGAAAAACGACTGGATCAATCCGGTATGGCTGCAAGCCTGCAACAGATCGCCGAGGCAGGACACCGGGCTCTGTATGACGGGGATCTGGCGCAGTTGATGGTGCGGGATGTGCAAGACAAAGGCGGCAGCCTTTCCATGCAGGATCTGCGCAGCTACAACGCCTATTTCTCTGATCCCCTGAGCGTGAAATATCGCGAGGCGATGCTCTATATGCTGCCGGGGCTTACGGCGGGTCCCACCCTGCAACAGGCCCTGCAGGTGATGGAGCGCTGTCAGATGCAGGGTGACACCCCCCGTGCCGATGCCTATTGCGCCTACGCAGACGGGTTGAAGGCGGGGTATGAACAACGGCTTTCCTCGATGGGGCATGATGGTGAAAATCCAGCCGCGCAGGGCTGCACCTCGCATTTCTCGGTGGTGGACCAGCACGGCAATATGGTGTCGCAGACGCAAACGCTGCTGGGGATCTTTGGCAGCCGTGTTGTGTCGCCCTCTACAGGGTTTTTGATGAACAACGGCATTATGTGGTTTGATCCGGTGCAGGGCCGTCCCAATTCATTGGCCGCAGGCAAGCCCTGCCTGATGAACATCTGCCCGGTGATCGGGCATAGGGGAGACTTTCGCTTTGGGATTGGGGCATCAGGGGGGCGCAAGATCGTTTCAGCCGTCGCCCAGCTGGCCAGTTTTATGACCGATTTCGACATGGATCTTGGGGCGGCGCTGCACCAGCCCCGCATTGATGTCTCAGGCGCGGACACGGTGGTCGTGGACGAAACCCTGCCGACGGAGGTGATTGAGCCCCTGCGCGCATCACACCCGGTGATCCCTGCGCGCCGCACGGTCTTTCCCTACGCCTTTGCCTGTCCCGCCGGTGTCATGCGGCGCGGTGAGACCAACACTGGCTGCACCGAAATAATGTCGCCCTGGGGTGATGCAATAAACGAAAGTGAGACCCGCGGATGAGCCGTAAAGACGCCATAGAGGCAGCAACCAGCTATTTTGACTCCGGCAGCCTTCAGTCCGAGCTTACCGCGTTGGTTGCCTATCGCAGCGAAAGCCAGAATCCAAAGCAGGCAGCGGTGCTTAGCCAATATCTGGTCGAGGCGATTCAGCCGCGGCTTGTGAAGATGGGATTTGACTGCACGATATATGACAATCCTGTCGCAGATAGCGGTGGTGGTCCCTTTTTGCTGGGCACGCGCATCGAAGACCCGGCCCTGCCAACCGTGCTCACCTATGGTCATGGTGATGTGATCTGGGGCCAGGACAGCGAATGGCAAGAGGGCCTGGCACCGTTTACACTGACGGAAGCGGACGATCATCTCTATGGGCGCGGCACGGCGGACAACAAGGTTCAGCATCTGATCAATATCGCAGCCCTGGAATCTGTGCTGGCCTGCCGTGGCAAGCTGGGCTTCAACGTCAAGATCGTACTTGAGATGAGCGAGGAAGTCGGCTCCCCCGGTCTGGCCGAGATGATGCAGATGCATCGGGACACAATGATGGCGGATGTGTTGATCGCCTCAGATGGGCCACGGCTCAGCGCGGACCGGCCAACCATGTTCATGGGCGCACGTGGCGGCTTGATGTTCGATCTGGTGGTGGATCTGCGCACAGGGGCGCATCATTCCGGAAACTGGGGCGGGCTATTGGCCGACCCGGCAATGATCCTGGCACATGCCTTGGCGAGCATCACAGATAAGCGGGGGCAATTGCAGATCCCCGGGTGGCGCCCGACCAGCCTCACCCCAAAAATCAGCGCGGCCCTGCGTGAGCTGCCCGTGGGCACCAATTCCGAGCCGACTGTGGATATGGATTGGGGCGAAGAAGGCCTGACACCGGCGGAACGCGCCTATGGCTGGAACAGCTTTGCCGTTTTGGCGATGAAATCCGGCATGCCCGAGGCTCCGGTCAATGCGATTGCCCCTACCGCATGGGCGTGTTGCCAGCTGCGCTACGTGGTGGGTCCCGATATTGATAACGCCCTGCCAGCGCTGCGGCACCATCTGGATGCAGGAGGATTTGAAAAGGTCCAGATCCGGACAGCCGAAAAAGGCATTTTTAGCGCAACCCGTCTGGACCCGGATCATCCCTGGGTCACCTATGTACAGGCCTCGCTCACAGAAACGACGGGAAAAACGCCGCATGTTCTGCCCAATCTGGCCGGCTCTCTGCCCAATGAGTGTTTTGCCGATATTCTGGGCCTACCCACCATCTGGATCCCGCACAGCTACCTTGGATGCAATCAACATGCTCCGAATGCACATGTTTTGAAACCTATCTGTCGTGAAGCGATGCAGGTCATGGCCGGGTTGTTCTGGGACATTGGCACCAGCACCCCGGACACGCCACAGGACACAGGCAAGACTTGACACAACTCTTGTTGAAAGTCCTTACTGCTTTAGCGAGATGTTTTTATGCAAAAGCACGCTTGGGTAGTGTTCGGATTCGGCTATGGGGCGAATATACAGGAAATCTGACCCAGCAGAACGCCGCGCGAGAGGGCGCGAATGCCAGGGCTTCGCTCTTAGGGAAACGGGCGGCTGCGCTAAGCGTCTTCGGGCTGTGCCAGGCGTCTGGTCGCTGTGCCAAGATTTTTGCTCTGGAGCAAAGACCACACTTGTCGGTGTTGAGGTGAATGGCCTCTTAAACCTGGGTGGCAGCTATTTTTACGCCGCTCAGAATATTTAGTGTCCTTTTGTTGATTGGAAAAACCATGCGCGTTCTTCTCCTTCTTTTTGGCCTGCTGTTGATGCCATCGCTGCTGTCGGCCCAGGGACGTGATTTCCCGCCCAAATTGATCGTGCAGATCACTGTGGACCAACTCAGGGCGGACTTGCTGGACCGGTTTTCAACCGATTTCACCGAGGGCGGCTTTCAATTGCTGATGTCACAGGGCGTCTGGTACCGGGATGCGGAACATCGCCATTCCAATACGGAAACGGTTGTGGGTCATACGACGCTTTCCACCGGGGCTGATCCAGCGGTGCATGGGCTGGTCGCTAATAATTACCGCGACTCCCAGCTGCCCCAGGCTCCGGTGGTGCAGAACACAAGTGGAAATCAGGAGGTGGTGCTGGATGTGTCCGACGCCCTTCATTTTGCGACGCAGGATCCGGCAGCGCCTGTGTTGTTCCCCGATGGTAGCTTTTCCGCGCCAAAAGATGGCCGATCCCCAAAGGATTTGCTGGTCACCACGATCGGGGATGAGCTCCGGCTGTCGCGCGGCGCGGCCGCCAAAATCTTTGGCGTCTCAATGAAGGACCGGGCCGCAATTGGCGCCACGGGCCATGCGGGCACTGCCTTTTGGTACAGCACCAGCCAATCCACCTTTGTCAGTTCGCTCTTTTATCTCGACGCCTATCCGCAATGGGTACAGGACTGGACCGCACAGCAACTGCCAGCCACCTATTCCGGGGGCGCTTGGACCCGCCTTCGCCCTGAACAAAGCTACAGTTTTGCCGCCTATGATGACCAGCCATGGGAAAAGAACTATACCGGCTGGGGCATTATTTTTGCCGACCACCTCTATCCTGCGACTGCTGACCCCCTTTACCAGGCCTTTCTGCAGACCTCACCGGCGGCGGATGAGCTGACGCTCAGTTTTGCCAAGGCACTGATCGCCGGAGCGAGCCTTGGAACGGATGCGGTGACAGACTATCTGGCGATCAGTCTGAACTCTGTCGACTATGTCGGCCACACCTTTGGGCCATCGTCTCTTGAGGCGGAGGACAATCTCAAACGGCTGGATGCCCAGCTGGCAGAGCTGTTCGACTATCTGGATGCTGTTGTGGGTCTGGACAGAACGCTGGTGGTGCTGTCCGCAGATCATGGCGCCACCGAGGTGCCGGGCTATCTGAATGCGCGGCTGCGCACCAATGTGCAGTTGTTTGATTACAGCAAGGTAGAACAAATGCCTGCGATCCGCCGGTTCAAGCGCAAGCATGGCATAACCGAGGCGATCAGCAGTTACACCTCTCCCTGGATTTATATGCAACAGGAGCCTCTGCGCGCGGCCGGTGCGGATGTGGCGCAGGCGCGCCATCTGATCGCCAAGACACTGCGCGCGATGCCCGGGGTGGCGGTTGTTTTTCACAAGGGCAAGATTGCCAGTGGTGCCGTGCCGGACACGCATTTTGGTCGCGCCGTGACGGCAAATTTCCTCGCCTCCCGCGCCGGTGATTTGTATCCGCTGCTGTCGCCGGGCTGGTTTATGCTGGATCCTGACCCTCTGGCGGGCGCCTCTCAGCACGGATCCCCCTATGCCTATGCCCGGCATGTCCCGCTGTTTTTCATGGGGCCCGGCATTGCGGCCCAGACGGTGTATCGCAAGGTGCAGACCGTGGATGTTGCCCCAACCATCGCCAGCTATGCCCGCACCCGCATGCCCTCTGGCACAACAGGCCAGCTGTTGCCCGAGGTTCTGGGCAGGTAGCGCCGCCAGCCAGGCCAGACCCGCCCGCGCTCAGCGTTGGCCGAGGCGGCTCAGCTTTGGGCGAGGCATCTGTGCAGCGCTTTGGCGAGGCCCTGCACATGCGGGGCGGCCATCATGGTGACATGATCGCCCTCGACCACATGTGCTTCAAACGGGCCGGCCGCAGCCCGGGCCCAAAATTGCCGCGCCACTGTATCCGGATCCTGGGTGTCCGGGTCTTGGGCCTGAAACAGCACCACCGGTGCGCTGTGCTGGCCCGGAGTATAGGCCAGCCGGGCGGCGCGGTGGTGCTGTGAAACCCGCAAAAGTCCCGCAATCAGATGGTGGGCCGCCTCGCGTGAGCCGATACTGTCGGCCATCACCTGCGCGGCCTGATCCAGCTGCTCTGACAGTGACAGTTTGGCAAGGCTCTCTTCGCATAGCGCAAACCCAGCATCGGTAAAGCGGGAAAAAATATCCACGGCAGCTGCCAGATCCCGCGCGGCAATGCGCGCTGCTGTCTGATGCGCCTGCCAGGTGTCATCCGGACGGTTCAGGCTGCTGTCAAACAAGATCAGCTGCGAGACATCCGCGCCCTCGGACTGCAACTGGCAGGCCATTTCCCAGGCCAAAACACCACCAAAAGAATGGCCCCCCAGCCGGTATGGTCCAGAAGGTTGCCGCCGCCGCAGCGCGACAATGAACTCCGTGGCCATGTCAGAGATGCGATTATGCGGCTTTGCGCCGTCAAACAGGCCCCTGGCCTCAAAGCCGTAGATCGGAAATTCAGAGGTCGGCTCATGAACCAGCGCCTGCACCAGTGGCTGATAGTTCCACAGCATGCCGCCGCCCGTATGCACCAGCCAGAGCGGCGGACCGCTGCCGCGTTGCCACAGGGGAACGACGCCTGTCTCGCTGATTTCTGCTCCGTCTTGCGCACCCTGGGCCACCTTTGCCAAATGCGCGACCGTGGCAGATTTGAACAGTTCGGCCAGTGGAACCTTGACCCCCATACGTTGTTCGATCAACAGCACCAAACGCAGGGCCAGCAGCGAATGGCCACCAATGTCAAAGAAGTCATCGGTGACGCCAAATCCCGCCTTTCCCAGGACTTCGGCCCAGATTTGCAGCAATTGCAGTTCAAGAGAGGATGCGGGCGCCTGTGTCTCCGTCAGGTCTGGTTCGGCTTCAATTGGCGGCAGGTGTCGGCGGTCCAGCTTGTGATTGGCCGTGAGTGGCAGGTTTTGCAGCAGCGCAGGCCCATTTGGCACCAGAGCCGCAGGCAGACGGGCGCGCAGAAAACTGCGCAACTCAGCGCGTGTTGGCGCAGGAGATGCGCTGGGGCGCGGCACAAAATAGGCGTCCAGCTCGGTGGTGCCGTGTGTCGTGCGCCGCGCGACCACAGCGCTGGCCGCGACATCTGAATGCTGGTCAAGCAACGCGGCAATTTCGCCGGGCTCCACCCGAATGCCGCTGATTTTGACCTGATCATCCATCCGGCCGGCAATATGCAGCAGCCCGGCGGGATCCAGCCAGCCCAGATCACAGGTCAGATACATAAGGTCATCATTGGTGCGCGCTGCAGGGGCCGGGACGAAGTGCTGCGCTGTCTTTTCCGGATCATTGCGATAGCCCAGCGACCGAAACCCCGTACGGATGGCGATTTCTCCCATCTCGCCGGTTGCGGCAGGTTTCCCGGTTGAGGTCAGGATCAGCGCTTCGCTCTGCGGCAGCGGCTGGCCAACAGGCTGTGGTCCTTCAAAAAGGGCCGCAGGCACCTCATAGGCGAATTTGGCAAGTGTGGTCTCGGTCGGGCCATAGAGGTTGATGAGTCTTGTCGCGTGGCCAATATGTTTTTGCCAGCTCTGCACCAGATCGCGGTCCAGAGGTTCTCCCGCGCTGAAGACAAGCCGCAGCGCAGGCAGCTGTGGTAGATCGGCGCCCGCCAGCAGCCAGCTTTGAAGCACAGAGGGGACGCTGTGCAGCACAGTGATAGCCTGTTTTGCCAGCCACTGCGGCGCGCCAGGCTGGGCCGGTCCGATGTTTGCAGGCGGTATCACCAGGGTTGCCCCCGAGACCAGCGGCGCAAAGATATCGCGTAGGACAACATCAAAGGACAGTCCGGTGAATTGCGCCGCCCGATCATCAGGTTTGATGTCAAAGGTATCGCGCTGCCAGCTGAGGAAATGCGCCAATCCTCCCGCAGTGCCCAAAACCGCCTTTGGCGTTCCGGTTGAGCCTGAGGTGAAGAACACATAGGCCGGATCAGCTGCTCCAGCAGGCGGGCTGAAGCGGTTGGGGTCAAAACAGGCGTCGCCGGGCATGTGAGAGCTGTCGCTGACCGGGATCAGCAGCAGTTTGCGCGCCCGCAGCCAGTCCAAAGTTTCGGGCGTGATGCGGGTGCAATATATCACGCATCTGACCTGCGCCTGCGCAAGCATCACCGCGCGGCGTTCAGGCGGCAGCTCGGGGTCTAGCGTCATGAGGACGCCGCCAAATTCAAGAACAGCCGCCATCGCTTGGACCAATTCTGGCCCCGCAGGGGCGCAGATGGCAATTGTGTCGCCCGCAACTGCGCCGCTTCGGGCCAGATCTGCCGCCAGCGCCTGCATAGAGGCCGCAAGGTGCCGGTAACTGAGCGTCTCTTGCTGCCACTGCAGCGCAATCGCATCCGGAGTGAGTCGGGCCCTGTCAGCAATCTGGCGGGTAAGCGGCACCTGATCGGGCAGCGCACCCGACGTCGCGCCGGTGTTTTCTTTGGCGCAGGCCTCGTGCAGGTCGAGATCAGCCAGATTTTGGTCAATGTTGTCAACCATCTGGCGCAGAACGGCTGCGTATTGATCCAGCAATAAATGCATGCGCTGCTGTGAAAACCGTGCGGTCTGATAGGCCAGACGCAGCTCAAGCCCTCTGTCCCATTGGGTCACATAGAGCGCGGCCGAAAACGCGCAACGCTGGTTGGGAGGGGGGACAAAATCCGCCTGCAGCTGCGCCATCTCAAAGGAGCGCGGAGGGCTGGGGGTGAAGTTGAACATCAAATCAAACAAGGCCTGTGTGCGCGTGCTGCGGCTCGGCATCACCTCTTGCACAACCCGGTCAAAGGGCACCTCGTGGTGTTCCAACCCGTCCAACACCACCCGGTTTACGGCCTGCAATGCGGCCCTGATAGGGGTCGCGGGTTCCAGCTGCAGCCGCAGGGCCAGGGTATTGAGGAAAAGACCTATCAGCGGCTCATTCTCTTCGCGCAGCCGTCCGCTGACGGGGGTGCCCAGGATCAGGTCATCTTGGCCGGTAAGGCGCGCCAGCAGCAGAAAATACCCCGTCAAAAGTGTGGTGAAAAGCGAGCAGCCTTCCGATTGTGCAAGTGCTGTCAGCCTGTCCACCAGAGCGCGTGGCAGGCGTAATTCCACCGTGGCCCCGGACAAATCCCGCGCCTGATCCTGGGGCCGGGCGCTGGCGGACGCGGGCATGGGGCGGTCTGCCGCCAAATCGGTCCGCCAGGGAGCGCCCTTGAGCTGGTCACGCCAATAGGACAGGCTTTTTTCCAGTGCGGGGCCTGACAGCCGCCGTTTCTGCCATGCAACGTAGTCGCTGTAGTGCGCTGTCAATTCCGGCAGGTCCGGTTGCTTGGCGTTTGCAAAGGCGGCATAGGCCCCGGCCAGCTCGCGCAGGAAGATGTCCAGAGACCAGCCGTCGCTGACGATGTGGTGCAGGGCAAATGTCAGCAGGTGATCATTGATCCCCAGCTGCCCAAGATCGACCCGGATCAACTGATCCCGTTGCAGATCAAAGCCGGTCTGCACGCTGGCGCAATAGGCCGTGTGGATGCGCCTGTCGCAGGTACTGTCGGCGGGTTCGGTCAGGTCAGAATGGGGCAGGTGTACCTGCGGATTTTGTCTTTCACTGGCGCGGGCACCGCCTGCCCCGGTCGAAAAATTCAACCGCAGGGGCTGATGGCGGCTATAAATCAGCTGCAGGGCTTGTTGCAGGGCGTCCCTGTCCAGCCTCCCCCGCAGCCGGAGCGCGCCAACAATGGTATGCGCGGGATCAGCTGGCTCCGCTGGTCCTGAAACAGCCAGCGCTCTTGGGCAAAAGACAGCGCGGCGGGATCTGCGGCAGGCGCGGGCTCAGCGGCTCCACGCTGGGCAAGGCGTTTGAGCAAGAGCGCCCGCTGCCCCGTTGTCAGATCTTCCAGTCGCTTGAGATCGCTCATGCAGAGCCCTCCTGCTCAAGCAGCGCGTTCAGCTCTGCGTCGCTTAACCCATCCAGCTCTGCCAACAGCCCGTCCAGAATTTGCGGATCGGCCATATCCAGCGCTGTCAGGTCGATTTTTTCTGCCAGCTCGGCGATGCTGGGGCTGTTGAGCACCGCAGCCAGGGACAGAGCAACATCCAGCCGACTGGCGATGCGGGCGTTGAGCTGGGTGGCCAGCAGGGAATGGCCGCCAAGGGCAAAAAAGTTCTCATCAATGCCGATCGGTTCAAGGGCAAACAGATCTTGCCAGATCTCTACCAGTATCGCTTGCGTCGGGGTTTGGGCCACGGCCAGATTGCGCGGCGCATCTGGACGGTTTTGCCGCAGCATAGCAGGCTGCGCCGCATGGTGCAGCCATTGCGCCATGCGCTGCTCTAGGTCTCCTGTCGAGACGATGACCCGGGGCAAGTCATGCTGCGCTAGTGTTCGCAGCAGCACTGAACAGGCGGCCTCTGGCTCCATAAAGTAGCTGCTGACCGTGGTGCCGAACCCTTTGACCGCCGATTTGATCTCTCCCAACTGCCAGGCATCCCAGTTGATTGCGACCCAACGGGTTTTGCCGACAGCGGACTGGGGCTCGCCCGCAGCAGACTGGCCCCCACAAGACTCGCCCCCACAAGACTGGGCTTCAGCAAAGGCATCCAGATAAAGGTTCGCGGCGGCATAGGCTGAAAAGCCCAAGCCGCCAAGCTGCGCTGCGAGTGAGGACATCAGAACGCAAAAATCTGCCTCGCGCGTTTTCAGCAACCGGGCCAGAACCTGCGTGCCCTGCACCTTGGCGTGAAATTGCCTGTCGGCATTCTGCCGCGTTTCCGAGGCGATTTCGCAAAAGGTATTTGCGTCAATCGCGCCTGCGCAGTGAAACACGCCGTGGATTGGCCCAAAATGTGTTTCGATGCGCGCAAAGGCGGCCTCCATAGCTGTGACATCGGCAACATCGGCTGCCAAGGTCAACACCTGGGCCCCCGCTTGGCGCAGGGCGCGCAGAGCTTCGATGCGGCGGCGGGTGGGATCAGTCGGATCCAGCGCTTTGAGCTGTTGCGTTGTGAGCGTCTGGTCTAACGGGCTGCGGCCAAGCAATGCCAGACGTACCGGAGCCACGGCGGCCAGTGCATGCGCCAGCGCCAGTCCAACGCCGCCCAGCCCGCCGGTGATCACATAGGTGCCATCGGTGCGGATTGCGCCTGCATCTGAAACCGGTGCATCTGAAACTGCCGGGCCTTTGTCTGACGGGCCTGAAAGCGCGGGGGCTGAAACTGCCGGGGCTGACACTGCTGGGACTGGCAGGGCCAGAGGCATCTGGGTCTCGACCAGACGACGTCCTCTGCGGTAGGCAACCAGAGGCGCGTTCTGGGCTGCATTCCAGGGCTGTGCGAGGTTGGTCATCACACGGCGGGCAAATTGCGCGGGGACCTGACTGTCGAGATCCAGCGCCTGGGTTGTCAGCCCCGGCCGTTCCTGCCTGGCCACCTTCAGCGCGCCCAGCACCGGAACCTTGTCTGGCTTTAGGCGGCCATCCTGGCCGGGGTCAGATAGACCGGCTGCGACCAGGGTAAGGCGGGCCTTGTCGATGCGTGACAGGGTGATGGCCTGAAGCAGCGCGACCACAGAATGGTAGCCATGGGATTGTGTCGTCTCGAAATCGGCATAGTCACTCAGCAGATCCAGATGCAGGAAATGGAGTGGCAGATCCGGCTCCACGGGCAGCGATGTAATCAGCGCGGCAAAGGCGTCGCGATCCGCGACTGTGGGGCAGTTTTTGTCGCGATGAACGGCGCATTCGGCATCGGGCCAGAAAGCCGTCGCTTTTGCACCGGCAGTGCGCAGCGCGTCTAGTAGCGCGCTCCCGGTCGCGCTTCCGGCTTCGGAGCCATTCATCAGCACCACATAATGCGCTTGCGCCGGTCGCGCGCTGCCCGGTAACGGAGCCGGTTTCCAGCTTGGCGCCAGGGTCCAGTCTTCCACCGGTTTACGGGCTGCGCCGGATAGACTGGCCGCGCCTGCAGTTTCGGGGCCTGCAGCTGCCGGGCCTGTCTGCGGCGCGTCGACCCAATGGCGCTGGCGGGCAAAGGGATAGGTTGGCAGCGGCACCCGGCGCGCTGTGGGATCAGCCAACAGGCGTGCAGCGTCGACTTCGCCACCACCGGCCCAGCGCGCGGCCATGCCCTGCAGCAGGGTGCGGTATTCCGGCTGTTGGGAATAGGACCACTTCATCAGGGGATTCACCGGGGTTTTGCATCCCATCGCATTGCAGGCGGCGCGCGCATGCGAGCTGAGCGACTGTCCCGGCCCCACCTCTACCAGCGCCAGCCCATCCTGGGACAGTAGCGTCGCCACGGCATCGCGAAACCGGACGGTCTGGCTGAGATGCGCGGCCCAGTAGCCGGGGTCGGTGGCCTCTTGCACCGACAGCCAGTCGCCGGTCACACAGGACACGCAAGGAATAGAAGGCGCGGACAACGGCACTGTGCTGATGATTTTGCTCAAGGCGGGGACGATGTCATCCATCATAGTTGAGTGATAGGCATAGGCGGAGCCAAGCCGCTGACAGCTATGTCCCTGCGCCTGCAAGTGTTCGGCCAGCGCCTTCAGGGCCGTGTCCGGGCCAGAAAGGATGCTCATACGTGGGCCATTGGCGGCGGCCAGCGACAGGCTGCTGTTGTGCTGGTCCAAGGACAGCTGCACCTCTGCCTCGCCCAAAGGCACCGCCATCATGCCGCCTTTGCGGGGGCCTGATCGCGGATCAGCGCGGCGCGCGCCGCCACAATGCGCAGGGCGTCCTTCAGGCTGACAATCCCGGCAATGCAGGCGGCAACAAATTCACCAATGCTATAGCCCGTGAGGGCGGCCGGGCGCAGTCCCCAGCTTAGCAGCAATCGCGCCAGAGCATATTCGGTGACAAAAATTGCCACCTGTCCGTTGACAGGATCCTCCAGCGGGTCTGGCTGTGGCGCGCTGCTGCCGCGTCCCAGCATGGCGCGCATGTCCAGTTTGCCAGCTGTAGCCTCCGCACCGATGCTGCGGGCTGAGGCATGGCGCCAGTCCTTGTCTGGAAACAGCTGATCCCGGATGTCGCCGCGGCGATGCTGTGCCAGCTCTTTGGCGCAGGTATCTATCTGCTCCCGGTAGCTGGGCTCCAGGCAGTAGAGCTCCCAGCCCATGGCGGCATAATGATCTCCCAGCCCCGGAAACATAAAGGCGAGCCTTTGCGGTGTTGCGGATTGCGCCTCGACAGGTTTGCGCAGCTGCGCCACTGCATCTGCAGTGCTGGCCGCAACCAGCGCAAGCCTTTGATCCCTGGCGCTTCTGCCGCAGCGCAGGGTATGGGCAACATCAGCAAGCGGCGGCGCATCTGGCTGCTCCAGGGCGGTGGCAAGCTCCAGTGCCATCTGTTCCAGCGCATCAGTCGTGCGGGCGGACAGCTGTAAAAGGTTACAGGGGCGCCCAGAATGCTCAGAGCGCGAGAGGTCAGAGGCGGCGGCATCTGCCAAGACCGGGGGCTCTTGCAGGACCACATGGCAATTGGTGCCACCGATGCCAAAGGAGCTCACCCCGGCGCGCATCGGGCCGCGTGTTGCATCATGCGCTGTCATCTGCTGTGGGACGTAAAAGCAGCTTTGTTCCAGCTCCAGAGCGGGATTGGGGGTCGCAAAATGCACACTGGGAGGAATGGCGCGGTGCTGCAGCGCCAGGACCGTCTTGATCAGCCCCGCAATGCCGGAGGCTGCGTCCACATGGCCAATGTTGCTCTTGACCGAGCCAATGGCGCAGGGCTGCTGGCTTTTGGCAAAGACCTGTTTCAGGGCGGCCACCTCAACCGGATCGCCAACACTGGTGCCGGCGGCATGGGCCTCGATCATGGCGATGGTTTCAGGCGGGGTTCCACCAATTTCCTGCGCCTCGGCGACCACCCTGGCCTGTGGCGCCACCGAGGGGGCGGTGAAGCCGACCTTCTCATGACCGTCGTTATTGACAGCCGAGCCGCGGATCACCGCGTGGATTGTGTCGCCATCCGCCTGTGCATCGAGCAGCCGTTTCAGGGTGACAACGCCGCAGCCACCGCTTGAAACCGTGCCGGCCGCTGCGGCATCAAACGGACGGCAGGCGCCGTCTGGCGACAGGATCGAGCCCGGCGCATAGCTATAGCCGCTGATCAGGGGCAGATGAATTGACACCCCGCCCGCCAGCGCCATATCGCATTCCAGTGCAAGCAGGCTCTGGCAGGCCTGATGCACCGCGACCAGCCCGGTAGAGCAGGCTGTTCCCAGGCTCATACTGGGGCCTGTCAGGTTCAGCAGGTACGAGGCGCGCGTCGCAAGGAAGGTGGGGTCGTTGCCCACCGCCACGCTAAAGACGCCGGCCGAGTCCAGAACTTGTTTATTCGGCCACAGGTGTGACAGCAGATACATCGACGGGATGAGCCGCCAAAGACGCCAACCTGCGCGCCCTGCGGGGCGCCGCCATAGCCGGCATGTTCCAGCGCGCTATGGGCGCATTCAATAAAGACGCGCTGCTGCGGGTCCATCAGGGCGGCGTCCGAGGGGGCAAGACCAAAAAAGCCGGCATCAAAGCAATCCGCGTCCTGTAGCACGCCCTTGGCTGGCACATAGTCTGCGGCGCGGTATTGGTCGGGCGTGAGGCCGACTGCGGTCAGCTCTGCCGCGCTAAAGCGCGAGATCACGTCCCGGCCCTGTGCCAGAAGGTCCCAAAAGGCTGCAATGTCCGGCGCGCCGGGCAGCCGACACGCCATGCCCACCACGGCAATGGCGGAGTCGTCGAACGCGGTGGCCGATAGCTCTGGGTCAAATCCTGCGGCGCTCATACGAGACTCCGGCGGCGGGCGGCCTGCCGCTTTCGGACTGACTTACGGTCCTGGGCGCGGTTTCGCTCTGCAGGCGCAGTGGTTCGGGCTGTGTTTTCAACCTCATGTGCCGGGCTCAGAAATGGCGGGCTTGTTGCGTGATGGTAGGGTATCGGAACAGATCCGTCATGGCGATCTGTCTGCCCGCCGCAGCGCTGAGCCTGCTTTGCAGATCAAGCAGCAACAGAGAATGGCCGCCCTGCTCAAAGAAACTGCCCTCGCGCCTGACCTCGCGGCCCAGCACGTTGCGCCAGATGGCAGCGACCTGTGCCTCTGGAGTGTCAAAGGGCGCGACTGTAGCGGTCTGTTCGGCTGATCCCGGTTTGGAATTGGGCGCGAAGTTGGCCGCGGGGCTGGCCTCAACGCTGGCCCCGATGCCGGCCCCGGTGCTGGCCTCAGCGCGCAGGGTCAGCAGCGCATGCCGGTCGATTTTGCCTGATGTGTTCAGGGGCAACTGGTCAACCTCGATGATCTCGCCGGGCATCATGTAGTCGGGTAACACCTCGGACAGGCGGCTGCGGAGCGCCTCAAGATCCAGCCCTGCGGATTGCGCCTGCAAAACCTCACCGTCGGCAAAGAACGCGGCATGAAAGGGAGAGGCACAAAAGCCGCGGTCGTGATGCGGCGCCTGAATGGCAAAGTGCTCGGCCTGCCCGGCGGCGATGCTATGTCCCTCAATGTGATAGTCCGTGTGCAGCCCGTCGTCGCTCAACACAGCGCCAAAACGAGATTCGATCCGATCCCCGGGTGCCATGTCGCGGCCCTGTGCGGCCAGGGGTAAAAAGACGGGCAGCCAGCAATGTTCGTGCTGCAGAATGTCCAGCACGGGACCTGCGCCGCAATCCAGCGTCAGCCAGACCAGAAACCCGTCGCAGCGGCCCTCGCGGGTTATGTCAAACCGGGCTTGTGCGTCGAATTCGGTCTGCACCAGAGCGCGGTAGTCGAAATCCTCAAAGCTTTGCGGCGCCGCCAAAAGGTTATCGTAGCCCAAGCCGCGCACCGACAGGCGCAGATCAAAGGGGCGGCCATAGGCGGCAAATATCCGGTCAATATAGCTCTGGGCCAGGGGGCCAAATCCGGGGGTCTCCAGCAGGCTATCCGGCAGCTGCACCGGCGCAAATATGGTGCGAGAGCGTTCGGGGATCACCTGTGCCGCAGGTTTCAGCAAGTGGCGCGTTGCGTTGATGATGGTGGCAGCGCCTTCTGCATTGCCGATGGCTCCGACAATTTCCGACACCGAGACATCTGCCGCCTCGGGCAGCGAAATACGGGTGGCGTCGCCGTGGATTAGGGTGATCTTATCCTGCAATCCCAGCTCTTGCAGACGGGCCCTGGCCTTTTGGTAGGTCGCCTCCAGCAGCTCTATTGCATAGACGTGGCGGGCGCCGGCCGCGGTACAGAACCGCGCCAGCAGGGCCTCGGGGCCTGTGCCGATGTCGACTACCACCTTGCCCGGCACGTGCTGTGCGATGGCGGCGCGGTAGCTGTCATTGCGGCGCTCGTCCAGGGTCATGGCGGAATAGGCCAGATCGTCATAGACCAGAAACTCCGAAATCGAGGGCCACCATTCGGCGGGTGGCGTGCGGGCAACAAAAGCGGTGAGCTGATCGCCTGTACCCTCGCCGTTTGCCCCCCTGTCTGCGGCCAGCACCACAGCCTCTGCAATCTCGGGGGCCTGGCAGAGAGCGGTCTCGATCTCGCCCGGCTCGATACGAAAGCCGCGTAGTTTCAGCTGCTGGTCCCGCCGTCCAAGATAGTCGAGCCGCCCGTCGCTTAGCCTGCGCACAATATCACCGGTGCGGTAGAGCCGTGCCGAGGCCTCTGGCGCAAAGGGATGCGCAACAAAACTGGCCTCGCTCAGATCGGCACGTTGCCAATAGCCCCGCGCCAGTTGTGGCCCACCTAGATACAGCTCCCCCGCCACACCAATCGGACACAGCCGCATGGCGCCATCCAGCACATAGGTCTCAACCGTGCCAAGGGCGCGGCCAATCGTGGGCTTGTGTTCGTGTGGCGCAACCGGGCCCAGGGTGGCACAGACGGTGCATTCGGTCGGCCCATAGGCGTTCAAAAACACCCTTCCGGGTGCCCAAATGCGGGCCAGATCGGGGGGGCAGGCCTCGCCGGCGGTGACCAGCACGCGCAGCGCTGGCAGCGGCCAGTGCGGCAGCCGGGCCAGAACCGTTGGTGGCAGCGTGAGGGTGGTGATTTCCCAGCGCTGCAACAGCTCGAGGAATTCACGGCTGGGCAAAAGTTGCCTGCGCGGCGCCATATAGAGCGTGGCGCCTCCCAAAAGGGCAGAGAAAATCTCTGACACCGAGGCGTCAAAACTGAAGGAGGCGAATTGCAGCACCCGGGCCCCGGGTGAAATCTGAAAGGCCTTGCTTTGGGCGGCAATCATATGGGCCAGCGCGCCATGTTCGATAACCACCCCTTTGCGCTGTCCGGTAGAGCCGGAGGTGTAGATCATATAGGCGGCATCATCGCCTGCAGGAGCCTCTGTTGGTGGCGCATCTGGCATATCGCTGTGATCGCTGCCATCCTCCTGACAAAGATAGAGCAGAGACGCTGCAACCTCTGAAAGGCGTGGTCGGGTTCGGGCGTCCGTCAGCACCAGCCTTGGCTGGGCGTCGCTGATCAGCCCCCCCATCAGCTCCGAGGGCAGTCCCGGGTCCAGCGGCACATAGGTGGCGCCAGATTTGAGGCTCGCCAGAAGTGCGACCAACCGGTGCAGCCCCGGCTCCTGGCAAATCACCACCCGGTCGCCGCGCTGCACACCACGTTCGGCCAGCCGTGCGGCCATCTGGTTGCTGCGCTTGTCCAGCGCGTCGTAGCTGAGGCTTTGGTCTCCCGCAGGGGGCCAGAACACAGCCGCGGTCGCATCGGGTGTCCGCGCGGCCTGCTGGCAAAAGGCACGCGCCACCGAAAGCTCAAGGTCGGCAGGCACGCACCAGCCCGGATCCCGGACCCATGTGTCAGTCAGCTGGCGGCGCTCTTTTGCCGTGAGGGGGTCGATGTCCTGCAGCCGGGTGACCTGCGGGTCGGCCATAGAGCGCAGAGTTTGGCGGAACTGTTGCAGGATCCGGGTCGCCATCGCGGCATCAAAGCAGCCCCGCTCAAAGCCGATCCCGAGGTGTTTGTGCTCTCGCACGCTGAACAAAAGCGTCAGCGGAAAATTGGCCCGCTCGGTGAAATCTGCAGGCCCAAGGCGCAGCGCGCCTGCTTGATTGCGGTGGGTGATGTCGCCAAAATCTTCAAAGACAAGCAGGCTCTGCAGCAGGGTCTGATCTGCGGGCAACCCCGTCAGCCGCTGAATGGTGGAGAGCGAGAGATGCTCGTGGCGACGGCTGTGCACCTGCTGGTCCTGCAGGGCGCGCAGGGCCCCGGTCAGGCTGCTGGTCTCGTTGAGGGCTGTCCGTACCGGCAGGGTGTTGATAAACAGCCCCACCATGGTTTCGACCCCGCTTAGCGCGGCTGGGCGGCCCGAGGTTGCGGTGCCAAACACCACTTCACTCGCCCCGGTATAGCGACCAAGCAGCACAGCCCAGGCCAGTTGCACAAAGCTGTTCAAAGTTACCCCGTGACGCGCGGCTGTCTGGCGCAACTGGTCCAGCTCCCCGGCCTCAAGATCCATAAGCTGAGCCCATAAGCTGGCCTCCCCCGCTGCAAGCGGCTGGGGCCGCCCCAGATCGACTGGCGCGGGCGTCTCGATGCCCTGCAACAGCTGCTGCCAGTAGGTTTCCGCTGCCGCCTTGTCCTGTTGCATCGACCAGGCGATGAAGTCCTTGAAGGGGCGCACCGGTAGCAGATCGGGCGCCAGATCGGTAGTGCCGCCTGTGCTGAGCGCCTCATAGCACTGCAACACCTCATCCAGCACGATGGGGCCCGGACCAGGCATCGAGGATGGCGTGGTGCCAGCTCCAGATCAGATGGTGCTCTGCGGTTGGTGCTGCAGCCACCACCAGGCGCATCATCGGGGCATGGCTGAGATCAAATCCCGCCTGCCGTTCCTCACGCTTTACCTGCTGCAGGCGGGCTCCATAGGTCTCTGGTGGGGCCTCCGAGAGGTCAATCCGGCGCAGCGGAACCTTGAGCCGGGGCACCACCAGTTGCATTGGCGCGGGTAAGCCCTCCCAGGCAAAGGCGGTGCGCAGCGGAGCATGTCGCGCCATCACCTGCGACCAGGCCTGCTCAAAGACCTCCAGATCCAGAGGGCCCTGTAAGGGGCAGGAATATTGCTCGACATAGACGTCGCTATCCTGGGCACAGAGACTTTGGAACAGCATGCCGGCCTGCATTTCTGTGAGCGGATATGCGTCAAGTCCCTGCGGATTTTCCATGGGGTCGTCCCTCCTGGTCAGCTGTCGGATTGGTCATAGGTCACAAGCTGCGCCGCCTTTGCCAGCAGCTCCGGGTCGAACAAACCCTGTGCGTGTTCAAGCGCTGCGGCCTTTGAGATGGCCTTTAGCCGGTCTTTGTCAGCGCGACTGACGCCTGTGTGGTCAAGGTGGCGGGCGATTGCAGCGATGGTGCGGTTGATGAAAACATCAGCCGCCTCCAGCGGCAGGCCAAGGTCCTGCGCCCGGGCCGCCAGTTTGATCGATTTGATGCTGTCGCCGCCGGCCGCAAAAAAGTCTTCCTGCACGGATACGTTTTCTTTTCCCAGCAACCGGGCCCAGATGGCCGCGACTTGTTGTTCGGTCTTGGTTTCGGCGGGCGCAAAGCCTGCGGCCTGCTCATCGGGCCAGATGGGGTCCGGCAGGGCCTTTAGATCCCGTTTGCCATTTGGCGTCAGCGGCAGGTCAGGCAGCCCCACCAGCACGTCCGGAATCATCGAATAGGGCAGTCTCTGGCTCAGATTGGCGCGGATCTGCGCCTGATCAGGTTCTGCAGCTCCTGACGAGACAATATAGGCGACCAGCCGTATTTCTCCTTTGGGATCCTGTCGCGGCTGCACAATAGCGCTTGAGATCAGCGGATCGGCGATCAGTGCCGCTTCGATCTCGGCCGGCTCAATCCTTACGCCATGGCGTTTGACCATAGAATCAAGCCGTCCCAGAAAGTCGATCAGCCCGTCTGGCCGCCGTCGCGCCATATCCCGCGACCGGTATAGCCTTGCACCGGGGCGGCTGGAAAACGGATCGGGCAAAAAGGCGGCTTCTGTTTTGGCCGCATCGCCACGATAGCCGCGCCCAACACCAATGCCGCCGATATACAGCTCTCCGGTCACGCCGACAGGCACCGGCTGCAGCGCCGGGTCGAGCACATAGGCCGCCATGTTGCGGATTGGCCTGCCGACGGTGATGATCGGTGCAATATCGTCCTGCGGCCGCACGGCACTCAGCTGGTAGTGACACTGATCATCCGAGCATTCGGTCGAGCCATAGGTGTTCAGGATCGGGATCTCGGGAAACAGCGCCAGCCAGCGGCGGCAAAGCTCGCAGGGCAAGGCTTCGCCGGTTGGCACCAGCCAGCGCAGATGCCCCAGATCAGGCGGCGTGGCTGCGGCCTCTACGTCTTCGATCAGCGCCCGCATCATCGAGGGCACCACCTGAAGCACCGTCACGCCGGTATCGCGGCAAGCCGCGAACAGCTGTGCGGGATCCTCGATTGCGGCCTCATCAATCACCTGCACCGCGCCGCCACAGGCCAGCGGCGCCAGGTTCTGCCACACCACCACATCAAAGCTGGCAGGCGCGTTCTGGGCCAGCCTGTCCACCGCGGTAAAGCCCAGATCCTCCAGTTTACCCAGCGTGTGGTTCACCATGCCAATGTGTTCGATCATTGCCCCTTTGGGGTGCCGGTAGAGCCGGAGGTGAAAATCATATAGGCCAGATCGTGGTCTTGCGGCAGCGCTGGCAGATCACTGTGGTGCTCTTCGGCCAAAAGGGTCTCAAGGCTCACGACCTGCGGCGCGTCAGCTGCCGTTGCGGCGGCAGGCAAGGCGTCCAGTACGGCGCGTATTTCGGCCTCACCAGTCTGGCTTGTCAGCACCAGGTAGCTTTGGCTGAGGGCGATCACTTGTTTCAGCCGTTCAGGCGGCGTGTCTGGCGCCAGTGGCAAAAAAGCCCCGCCTGCGCGCGCCACGCCAAGCATTGCAACGGCCAGATCGCAGCCGCGCGGCAACACCAGGGCGACCATGGTTTCGCGCGCAATACCCCGCGCTGAAAGCGCGCGGGCCAGTTGCTGCATCCTGTCGCGCAGGCTGGCATAGCTGTGCTGCTGGCTCTTGCAGGCAATCGCCGGGGCCTGCGGCGTTTTTTGCGCCCAATCCTCAAAGAGGGCTGCCAGGGATTTTTGCGGTGGAGCTGCGCGGTGCGGACCTTCGGCCGCCAGGATCACCGCGGCGGATTCGGCACTGTTGAGCAGCGGCACTCTTGCAACCTGCATGTCCGGGCTGCGGATCAGCGCCTGCAGCAACACCCGAAAACAGCTGGCCATGTTTTCGACTGTCGCGGCCGTAAACAAGGCAGTGTCATATTTCCAGGCGGCCTGCAGCCGTCCATGGCTGTCGCGTTTCATTTCCAGGTTGAGGTCGAACTGTCCCGCCTGCTGCGACAGCGCAAGACCGCTGAGTTCCAGATCTGCAAAGGGGACTGGGGCTTCGCCTTTGCCGGGCAGAAAGGCGTTTTGCAGCACCTCATAGCGGTGAAATTTCTGCAGCACAAAGGTGGTTTGAAAGATGGGCGGGCGGCTCAGATCCCGTGCCGGAGCCAGCCGGTCAACAATCTGCGCAAAGGGCACGGCCTGATGCTTCATCGCCTGCAGCAGGCGATCGCGCAGCGCCGCGACATGGGTGGCAAAGGTGGGGGTCTCGTCAAAGTCGGCCCTGAGCGGCAGCATATTGATGAAATCGCCAATGATGCTTTCGGTTCCGGGCAGATGGCGTCCCGAAAAGGGCGTGCCGACCAGCAGCTGCGCCTGGCCGGAAAACCGGTGCAGCAGGGTTTGATAGGCTGCAAGTAGCACCACAAAGACCGTGGTGTCATGCGCGCGGGCAAAGGCCTCGACTTCATCCGCTAAACTGGCCTCTAGCGTGTGAAAGACCGTGGAGCCCTTGAACCTCTGGCGGGCGGGGCGGGGGCTGTCGGTGGGGAGATCCAGGCTGGGCAAATCCAGGCTGGGGAGATCGCTGGGTAATTCCCCGGCCCAGTAGTCCAGTGCGGGCTGATACACGCTGCGCTTTTGCGCCAGATGCATGGCGCGGACATAGTCAGCATAGGTGACAGGAAGCTCGGGCAGCTCGGGCAGCTTGGACAAAGCGGCTGACGGGGCTGTGGAACCCTTGCGCATCGCGCCATAGAGCGCGCGCAGCTCATCCATCAGCACCACCAGCGACCACAGATCGCCAACGATGTGGTGCAAGACAAGGCATAAGACATGCTCATTTTCCCCGCGCATCCATAGCCGGGCCCGCAGGCTGGCGTCCTGGCGCAGATCAAAGGGCTGCCGGGCAAATTTTTCGAGATCCTGTTGCAGAGCCTCCTCGTCCCAGCTCGCGGACTCGCGGTGTTCTATACGGATCTGATGGTCGCTGCGCCCGCGCTGCTGCACCTTGCCGCCTGCTTCGGAAAACTCACTCCGCAGGCAGGCATGTCGCGCCACAAGAGCAGCAAAGGCACGCTCCAGTGCCTCCCGGTCCAGCGCGCCTTTTATGCGCATGGGAAAAGCCATGGAAAAGGCAGAGCTTTCCGGCGCCATCTGCCACAGGAACCACAGCGATTCCTGTCCCGGGCTGAGGGGGTGCCAATCGCCCGTCGCCCCCATCTGGGCACGCACCAGTGCCTTGAGCCGGGCTTTCAGGGCGTCTTTGGAGGCTGTGATCGCGGCGGGTTCTGTGTCATGTGGCCTCCTCAACGGTTTCGGCGAAGTCTTGGGTCAGGGCTTCCATCTCTGCCTCGGACAGCTCATCCGCCCGGGCCAAAAGCGACAGGGGATCGGAGGCTAGCGGACCACCATTGTTCGGATTAGTGGGCAGTGGCTCAGAGGCGCGCGGCTTGCCTGCGGCGGCGGGTTGCGACAGGTTGGTCGCGGGTGGAATGTTCACGCCGGGCAGGTCCGCGACATGGTTTGCCAATGCCGCAATGCTGCGGTGCTCCCAGACGATAGAGGGCGGAAGGTCAGCCCCGGTCCAGGTTTCCAGAGCGCCCGTCAGCAACATCGCAGCCACTGAATCCATACCAAAGGCGGCAAATCGCGCGTCGTCCTCGATGCTGGCGGCGTCGATCTGAAATTCAGAGCCCATCCAGTTTTTGATCCATGCGGCCACGGACAGGGCAGCAGAACTGGCAGGTGCATCGGAGAGCGCACTGGACGGCGCACTGGAGGGCGCAAGAGCTGCGGCAGCGGGCCCCTCTGGCAGTGCCATGTTAGGGGCGGTGATGTCTGCAGCCGGATCAACTCCTCGGTCAACTTTCTGGTCAACACCCTGATCTGCAATCTGTTTTGGCGCGGCGCGGCGTATCAGCCCGTCGAGATCATTATCGACACCCAGCCATTTGCTGTTCGACATCACCAATGGCTGCAGCGCAGCTGTCCCGCAGCGCCTCCATCGCCACGCGATCAAGGCGCGCGGTCAGAGCTGCCGAGGGCGTCAGGGCTTTGGCCCGGCTGTGCTCAAACCGAAGCCGGGCCCAGTCCTGCGCCCGTTTGGCGGCAGCGGCAGGCAGAAAATCGGGGACTGTGGTGAAGTGATGAGTGAGGCAGGCCAGCATCAGACCATGCGCGGCAGCCTCTCCGATGGTCAGATGTGCCTGCGCCTTGGCTGCGGCATGGCCTCCCCACAGGGCGGGTTGTTCCATATGGTGTTGCCAGATTTGCTGTGCCATCTCGCCCATTTCTGTGGCCAGGGCGGGCTGTTCCAGCCGGGTGCCGACGTAGTGTTGCAGATCCTCTGGAAACTGCACCAACCGGGCCCCTATATGGGCGTTCATCGGCTCTGTGGGCCCTTCAAAGATCCGCAGGACACGCGCGTCGCGCAGGATTTGCGGCGCAATATTGGTCTCTATGTAGCCCCGCCCGGCCATTTGCTGGATCAGCCCGTCAGCCGCATACCACGCATATTCCGGCGCCAGAGATTTGCAGGCGCAATAGAGTTCCGGCGGGGGCGGCAGCTCTGCATCCAGTTGTGCCGCCACGGTGCGGATGAGGGCCTCGATGGCGCCGGAGGCCGCCGCCAGTTCCGAGATGCGCAGGTTTGTGGCGGGGTTATCGAGCAGCCTGCCGGGGGCGATAGTGCGCCGACCCCCGTGACGCAGCATCAGCTGCAGGCAGCGCTTGATCACCCCGAGCGACATCGCGGCTATGGCAAAGCGGCCATATTCCATGGGATCGGTTGCAGCTGCCATGCCCTGGCCGATTTCTCCCAGCCTCTGGTCTGCCGTAACCTTAACCCCCTCCAGAATAACCTGATTTTGCCCCATGGCGCGCAGACCTAGCGTCAGCGCCTCGGGTCCCTGGCGCAGACCCGCTGCGCCCGCCTCCAGCACAAAGCCGCTCACGGCCTGGCCGCCCCCTGCCGGGTTTTCCAGGCGCACAAATGTGTTGATAACATCGGCCCAGGCAGCGGTGCCTGACCACAGTTTGGTGCCATGCAGATGCCAGGAGCCTGTGCCATCCGACCGGCCTGTGGCTGAAAGGTTGCGAATGTTCGAGCCTGCTCCTGCCTCTGTCATGGCAAAGGAGGCCAGCTCCCGGCCGGTGGCGAGCCTGGGCATCAGCCTGTCAATCAGCTCGGGCTGCGCGTGGCGCAGGATAGGCCGCAGCCCCAGTGCATTATTGACCACCGTAAAGGAGGCCAGCGTGGTGTCGATTGCTGCGAGGTGCTCGACCACGTTGAGGATTTCGCTGTTACGCAGGCCAAGGCCGCCGTAGTGTTTTGGAGCGACCATGCCCAGCAGGCCCTGATTGCCGAAATCCATCACAACATGGGGAGGGATCGTCCGGCGTTCATCCATCAGACGAGAGTTCAGGCGGGTTTCACCGTATTCACGCAGCCAGCCGATCAGATCGGCAGTTTTCTCAGGCTGGGCGTGTGATGTGTCGTCTGGCAGATCAGCGGGTGAGGTGACAGCTGGCCCTCTGGTGGCCGGTGGTGCTGCTGCAGTGGCCGCAGTGGTGGTGACTGGGCTAGTGCCTGGGGTAATGACAGTGGTCGCCTGAACCGGCCTCTTGTCAGGGCTCAGCACCTGTTCCTGAACCGGGGCATAACGGGGCGATATCCATGTGGCCACACCGGTGAAGGTTCCGGCGGCAAAATCTGTGCGGCAGGCGTGTCGTTTTTTCTTGCCTGTATGGGTTTTGGGCAGTCCTTTGGGCGGCAGCAGAACCAGCGCGCCTAGCTCGAGGTCATGTTGCTCGGCGACGCGGGCCCGGATGGTGTTGACCAAATGCTGCTGCAGGGCCGCCGCCTCAGCCTCAGCCTCAGTCCCCTTGCGCCGCAGTATCCGCAGGGCGCTGCGGGTCACCTCATGCACCACAACCAGTCGCATTGCAGTGCCAATCTCGCTGGCAAAGACAATGGCGCCGCTTTGCTCCAATGCAGGATCGCAGGCCTCAACCGTCAGCTCGGTGTCTTCCGGGCTGTAGTTGATGCCACGCAGCACCATGACGTCATCCAGCCGGCCAATCACAAAAAGATCCGCGCCGGACATCCCGCCCAGATCACCGGTCCGTAGCCAATCACCGGGCGCGCCATTTATCTGCGCGTGAAACTTCTGTTGAGAAAGGGCTTTACGCTGCCAGTATCCGGCAGCCACCGAGGGCCCCTGGGCCCAGATTTCGCCGATTTCACCCGCCGCACTGAGGTCACGCGTGTCCGGGTTTACAATCCTGATTTCGCTGCCAAGGGGGGATCCGTTGCAGGCCACCAGACCGCGGTGGCGCACTGTCGCGTCCGTGGCGGGAACCAATCTGCGCTGTTGCAGCGCGTCGCTGTCAAAACTGTCCCATTTGAGCGGGCAGTCGGGGCCGTTGACGCTGAGCACCAGGGTGTTTTCCGCCATGCCATATGCGGGGCACTGCACATCCGCACCCAGACCATTTTGCGCGAACCGGGTGGCAAACCGCTGAACTGTTTCTGCCCGCACCGGCTCTGCGCCGTTCAGCAGGGCTTTGACGGCAGACAGATCCAGCCCTGCGGTGGCAGCAGGTGGCAGGGCAAGGCAGGCATCATAGGCGAAATTGGGCGCTGCAGAATGGGTGACGCTGTGGTTTTGCATCGCTTGCAGCCAGCGCACGGGGCGTTGCGCAAAATGCGTTGGTGGCATCAGCAGGCTCAGGCTGCCGGCATACACCGGCACGATGCAGCCAAACACCAGGCCCAGATCGTGATAATGCGGCAACCAGCAAAGCAGCCGGCTGTCCGCGCTGATGTGAAAGCTGCTGCAGACATCCGAGGCGTTATGCGCGATATTTTTATGACTGATCGCCACGCCTTTGGGCGCTGAGGTCGACCCCGAGGTATATTGCAGATGCGCAATCTCCGCGCCGTCAAGACCGGGGTCTTGCCAGATCCCTTCCCTGATCTCCTCGGGCGCGGTGGGGAAATCCTCGATGGCGAGAACGGTTTTGCCGGGCAGTGCTTCACAAAGCCAGTCCTGCATCTCATGGGTTGAAATCACCAATTGAGCACCGCTGTCAGCCGCGACATTCTGCGTGTGCTCCATGGGGCGGTTTCGTTGCGGGTTTTGATCGGCACAGCAATGGCGCCGGAGTAGAGACAGCCGAAGTAGCACTGCAGAAACGCCATCCCGGCAGGCAGCGCTATGAGGACCGGCGCTTGCCTGAGCTGCAGATCCAAAGCTTTGGCGCGGGCTTGCAGGGTCAGCGCAACCGCTTGGGATTTGTTGTCCAGCGCCCGGTAGGTCAGGGTTTCAGGGCCCTCGGATTTGTGTGACAAAAAGGAGAATGCAATCTGTTGACCCGTCGCATTTGAGCGGTCTTTAAGAGCCGTGACCACGTTTTCTTTAAAAAGCATCTGTCCAATCCTTCCCCCATTGCCAATCCTTTACCCATTCAAAAGGGCGGCTTTTGCAATTCATTACAGGGGTTTTCAACGACTTACGGACCCCTGATGCTGCCCCCTTTGCCCACCCGTATTTGTTGGCCGGGATTTGGCGCGAGGCATTCTCTCAGCGCTTTGTTTTTGCCAACAGCACTGCGGTTTTCCCGACTGGGTGTCCGGAAGAACCCTTCTGAGCGAGACCATTTGCTCAAAAAATTTTAGCAAAGGAGCGTAGCCGCGAAATCCCTTTCCCCAAAACCCATCCCCAAAACCCATCAAAAGAGCGGCACCGAAAAATTACAATAAATACACACTTTCGGAACGCGCCATATAGTTGGAACCACAAAATATTTATTGTTACAACTATAAACTGCAAAATTGAAACCAAAACAAGATATAGATGTTTTTGAAATTCCGTGATATCCATAAGGTTGCAATGGTTGTTTATGGATAATTTATGATTTCAAAACAGCGTTGTTGAAATCTGATGTGATATTTTGTTGGAGGAGTTCCCCATGGAAAAGGCAGAAGCCAAGGCACAAAAGGGCGCCATGAAATCCAAATTTAAAACGGATTTGAAGGCAAAGCATAAGGCCGAAGGCAAGGCCCAAAAAGACGATCGGAAAGGCTGAGGCCAAGGCCTCAGGAAAAGCGAAAAAGGGTGAAAAAAAAGCTGACAAAGCTGAGGCAAAATCCGCCGGTAAAGCGGTGAAAGCAAAACATAAGGCGGCGGCAATGGCTGGCTAGGTCCAGGCACATTGATTAAGTCGGGCACCCCTGTCTCACCCGCTGGGTGCCCCTCCCTCTCATTGAACAAATATGACGGGTATCGTCACGGGGGATGACTCGGAGCTACCCGACCTTTCTGAGTTTCGCCGTGTCACGGCCTCTTGTCTTGCTTGCGGCAGGCGTCTCAGTGTCACAGCGCCTAGCCTGACCTGCGATTGCGGTGGCAATCTTGACTTGCAGCAACCGGTTTCGGCCTCTCCCCAGGCCCTGCGCAGAGCTTTAGAACACTGCAGCACCCGGTCGATGTGGCAGTTCGAACCGTTTCTGCCGGTGGCAGCCCATTGGGGGTCGCATTTGCAGGTTGGCGGCACACCCTTGCTGAATCTCGGATCCGTCCAGGGCATCAATCTCTGGCTAAAGGACGAAACCCGTAACCCTTCTGGCTCACTGAAGGATCGCGCCAGCGAGCTGGTGCTTGCGGTAGCTGCGGCTGGCGGCATCACCGAGGTGGTCATGGCATCAACCGGCAATGCGGCCGCCTCGCTGGCGGCAGTGGGTGCGGCGCAGCAAACCCGTGTGAGCGTGGTGGTGCCGCGCGATATTCCGGTGGCGAAACTGGCGCAAATCCGCGCATTCGGCGCCGAAGTGCACAGAATTGATGGCTCATATGCGGCGGCCTGCGCGGTCGCAAGCAAGCTGGCAAAGGCGCGGGGTGCCCTGAACCGGACGACGGGGCTAAACCCCTTTACCCGCGAAGGCAAGAAAACCTGCGCGTATGAGATCGCGCTTCAGCTGCAGTGGGACGCCCCCGACTGGGTCATTGTTCCAACCGGTGACGGCAATATCCTCAGCGCCATGGCCAAAGGATTCGCTGATCTGAAGGCGGCAGGGCTGATCCAGCAGCATGTGCGCCTTGTGGCGGTGCAGACTGCGGCCGCCTGCCCCATCGCACAGCCCTTTGATCCTGCCCTTCGGGGCAAGGCATCAGCTACCAGTTCAGCCACCAGTTCAGTCACCTGTGCGGACAGCATTAATGTCGCGGACCCAATGGATCTGCAGGCTGCGGTCTTGGCCTTGCAGAGTACCGCAGGGCAGGCGGTGGTGGTTGATGATGCAGAGATTTCCGCCGCCGTGATGACCATGGCCGCGCGGTTTGGCGTCTTTCTTGAGCCCTCCTCGGCTGCGGGCTACGCGGGTTTCGAACGGCTGCGGCGGCAGGGTGTTTTTGCTGCTGGCGACCGTGTTGTGCTGGTGGGGACAGGAACCGGTCTCAAGGATTTGACGGTGGTGATTGTGGCCGCCGCGGCGCAGTCGGCGCCCGCTGTGCATCCTGACGACTGGCGCTCGCTGATTGCGCAGCCCGCTTTGGCGGGGCCCTGACGTATGTGCGGGATTTGCGGTGCTTTCACCGCCTCCGGGCCTCGGCCTGCCTCAGCGCAAATTGTTGCGGCGATGCAGGCGCAGCTGGTGCACCGGGGTCCTGACGATGGCGGCATGTTTCTGGACGACCACGTCGCGCTTGGGTTTCGCCGCCTGGCAATTGTTGATCTGGAGGGCGGCAATCAGCCGATTGCAAATGAGGATGGCAGCCTGCGGCTGATCTGCAATGGCGAGATTTTCAACGCGCCCGCGCTGCGCAAACGTTTGATCCGCCAGGGCCACAGTTTCGCCACCGGCTCGGATGTCGAGGTGATTCTGCATCTCTATGAGGAAATGGGCGAGGCCCTTCTTGATGCGCTCAACGGGCAATTTGCCTTTGCCCTCTATGACCGTCGCAAGAGCCGTCTGTTTTGTGCCCGCGATCCCTTTGGGGTGACGCCCTTCTTTCATACGCAGGTGGGCGGAACCTTTGTGTTTGCCTCTGAAATCAAAGCCATTCTGGCATATCCTGGCGTCACACGGCAGGTCGATCTGACCGGGCTGGACCAGGTTCTGTCCTTGCCGGGTCTGGTCAGTCCGCGCACCATGTTTGCGGGCATTCACAGCCTGCCGCCGGGTCATAAACTGGTCATAGATGCCTCTGGATTTCGCAGCGGTGCCTATTGGGATCTTGAATACCCGATGCTGGGCGAGACTGGCTGCGGGGGCAGCACGGGCGGCATAGGCAGAAATGGCGGCCGGGACAGCGTGGGCAGCAAAGGCGAGGATTTCAGTGGCGCAGTTTGCGATGCGCTGGCGACCTCGGTTGAGCGGCGGCTGATGGCGGATGTCCCTGTCGGATCTTACTTAAGCGGCGGGCTGGACAGCTCTTTTATCACAGCACTGATGGGCGGGGGGCGTGCCACGCCGCTGCGTAGTTTTTCCGTGGCTTTCAACCAGCCCATGTTTGACGAAAACACCTATCAGGATCTGATGGTCGCGCGGGTCGGCACCATCCACAACACGGTGTTGCATCCGCCAGATCAGATTTCTGCCTCCCTGCGGCACTCGGTCTGGCACGCAGAATGCCCGATCAAAGAAAGCTACAATACGGCCTCTCTGGCGCTTTCCGGATCGACCCAGGCCGCCGGGGTGCCAGTAGTGCTGTCCGGTGAGGGCGCAGACGAGCTTTTTGCCGGATATGTCGGCTATCGCTACGATGCATTTCGCGCTTTGCGGGGGCATAAAGGCCCCTGTAGCGCAGAGGCGCATCTGCGGGCGCAGGCCTTTGGTTCTGGTGATCTGTTTTATGAAAAAGCCCTGCTGAGCCATGAGGTACAGCGCCGCAAACTCTATGCCCGCCCTCTTGCCGATGCTCTGCCAGAGTTTCGCTTTTCCAACACGCCCCTGGTAGATGGCAGCAAGATCCGGGGGCGCCATCCGATCCATCAGCGCTCTTATCTCGATTTCAAACTGCGCCTCGCAGATCACCTATTGGGCGATCATGGCGACCGGATGCTGATGGCCAATTCTGTCGAAGGCCGGTTCCCGTTTTTGGACCTCGATCTTGTCAATCTGGCAACGCAGATCCCACCAGAGCAGCTTTTGCAGGGCTTTGAGGAAAAGCACGTGTTGAAACAGGCGGCCCGGCAGCATGTCCCCGATGCCATCATCGCGCGGGAGAAATTCGCTTTTGCCGCCCCCGGCAGCGCCTTTCTTTTGCAAGAATCCTGCCCCTGGATCGAACATCTGCTGTCGCCTGCAACCATCCGGGCGCAGGGCTATTTCGATGTCGAGGCCGTCGAAGCTCTGAAGCGCGCGGCGCGGCAGGGCCTTGCGCTGCCGTCCGGCGGGGCGCCTGATGACCCGCTTCTTACGGTGCTCAGCTTTGGGATTTTTCTGGAGTGTTTTGATATGCCCTTGCTGGGGCCGGGAGGCGCGGGATGGTGACTATTGTGGCGGTTTCAGGCACCTCAGGCGCCGGCAAAAGCACCTTGATGCGGCATCTGGCGCAGCTGCAGGGCAGCGCCTCTTTGCTGCATTTTGACGACTATATCGAACTGGGCACTGATGCGGGCAGCATTCAAAGCTGGGTTGAGGCTGGCGCGCCTGCGGATGAAATAAAGACGCCACAACTGGCTGAAGACCTGCACAACCTGCGCGCGGGTCGCACGGTGCAGCCGCCCGGGCGCGCCAGCGCAGTTGTCTCGGCAGAGCTGATCTTGCTGGAAGAACCCTTTGGTCGCGCCCGCCGCACAGTTGCGCCGCTGATTGATCTGGCACTGCACCTGGAACTGCCAGCTGATATTGCGCTGGCCCGTCGCTCTCTGCGGCGCGCCCAGGCGGTGTCACAGACGTCAGAGCCCGATCACCACGCAGCAGTTCTGCAGGATCTGGCGGCCCAGTTCGAGGCTTATCTGGGGCCGCAACGACAGGCCTACCGTCTGGCGGAGGCCCAGGCCCGCGCCGTGGCCGATTTGATCTTGGACGGGCTGCGCCCCCTGCCACAGCTGGTTGCCGAGGCGCAGGAGTCCCTCATCGCTCATCGCGCAAATATGTCGAACAGATTTGAAAAACCGCCCAGCAAAAAGGGGGAGCCATGAGTAGAATTGAAACCATTGGGGTTGTCGGGGCCGGAACGATTGGGGCCGGGGTGGCCCAGCTCTTTGCTCAGTCGGGGCATCAGGTGGTGCTGGTCGACACAAACCCAGAGCAGCTGGACATCGCTGAACAAGGGATTGCCAAAAACGCGCGGCTCTACGGCCTGGTGGATAAGACACTGCCTGCCCCCGCCGAGGTGCTGGAAAACCTTCAGTTCACCCTCCATATTGATGCGCTGGCTGGCGCTGGGTTTGTGATCGAAAATGTCACTGAAAACGTAGCCATAAAAACCTCTGTTCACCGCGAGATTGGTCGCATTGTGCGCCCTGACATTCCTGTCGCGGCCAATACTTCTGCCATTCCTATCACACGGATCGCCGGTTTCGCCGCCCACCCCGAGCGTGTCATCGGCATGCATTTCATGAACCCGCCGCCCATCATGCCCATGGTCGAGATCATTCGCGCCACCCATAGCACTGATGCGGCGAGGCAGGCGGCGGCCGATCTTGTGACTGCTGCAGGCAAAAAATCTATCACCGTCAACGACAGCCCCGGCTTTGTCACCAACCGGGTGATGATGCTGATGGTCAACGAGGCGATGTTTCTGGTCTATGAAGGCGTCGCCAGCGTGCAAGAGGTCGACCGCCTGTTCAAGACCTGTTTTGGGCACAAGATGGGGCCGCTGGAAACCGCTGATCTGATTGGCCTGGATACGGTAAAGCTCTCACTCGACATTCTTTACGACGAATTCAACGACCCGAAATACCGCCCCTGCCCCCTGTTGAAACGGCTTGTTTACGCCGGGCAAACCGGTCGCAAGGTGGGGCGCGGTTTCCATATCTATGACCAATAATCAGGAGGTTCCCATGTCAGAGTCTATTTCAGCCATTGCCGCATTTATGACCCGTTCGTTTGACGGTGCAGAGATTGCTCCGGATCAGGATATATTTGAAGCCGGCTACGGCAATTCGATGTTCTCCATGCAGCTGGTTGCCTTTGTGGAATCCCATTTTGGCATCGAAGTTGACGCCGATGATCTGGATATCGACAATTTCCGCTCGATCAATCGCGTCGCATCGCTGGTCGCGCGCAAGCAGTCGCTGGTTTCTGCGTGACCGTCTTTGCCAGCTTGACGGATCAAGCCCCGAACCACTGGCGTATTCTGGCGCAAGAGATGGTCGCCCCTTTTGCGCGCCAGATTGACCGCGAGGCGCGGGTGCCGCCACAGGTCGTGACAGCGCTGCGGCAAGCTGGCGCCTTTGCCAGCGGCTTTAATCGGCGGCTGGCCCTGCCGGTGACGAGATCGCAGGGTACCGGCGGCGATGTCGCGACAGACCAGGTGCCGGATCAGGTGGCTGCGGCATTGGATCACGGCGCTCTGCATCAGGCCCTTGGCGCGGCCAGTGCCTCGGTACAGGGCGTGCTGAACGTGCACCACATGGGCGGCAGCGCACTGGCCAAATGGGGCAGCAAGGCGCAAAAGGCGCAGTGGTTGCCACGGCTTACGTCGGGCGATATGCGCTGTGCCATTGCCATGACCGAACCGCAGGTCGGCAGCGATATCTCGGCGGTGCAAACCCGTGCTAGGCCCGTGGCAAAGGGCTATGCGCTCACCGGACGCAAGGCCTGGATCACCTGCGGTGATTTTGCCGACCTCTTCGTGCTGATTGCCAGTTTGCCGCAAGGCCCCACTGCCTTTTTATTGCCGAGGGATGCGCCCGGCCTGACGATTGCGCCCATTGACGATATGTTGGGCTGCCGGGGCTACATGATGGCGGATCTGATTCTGGACGAAGTTTTCCTGCTCGACGATCACCTGCTTGGCCGACCGGGGTTTGGCGCCTCGCATGTGGCGGTGACGGGGCTTGAATCCGGTCGCATCAATCTGGCCTGGGGCTGCGTCGGGCTGGCCCAGGCTGCTTGTCAGTGCGCGATGCGGCGGGCGAAAACCCGTCAGCAGTTTGGCGGAGCGATTGCTGACTTCCAGCTTGTGCAGCAGATGCTGGCCCGGATGACCACCGACATCCATGCGGCCGGTCTGATGTGCAGATCGGCCTCCGTGGCGCGCGCTCTGCGGCAGATGGATGCCGCGAAACAGGCCACTATGGCAAAATATTTTGCCTCTCAAATGGTGGGACGCGTCACCCGCGATGCGCAACAGATCTTTGGCGCAGAAGGCATTGGGCCAAACACGCCCATGGCGATGTATCACCGGGATTCACGCATCATGGAAGTCATCGAAGGCACCACGCAAGTGTTGGAAAGCATGATTGCGCGGCTGGCGCTTGCTGAGGTGCCAGCATGACCTTGAGCCATGATATTGACCTGGCCGCCCTCTCTTCTGAGAGCCAACTGGCCATCGCGGATGGGCTGCAAGCGATTGGCGTTGCGGTTGAGCTGCTGTCCGAAGGCGTTGCGCGCATTGGCGCGGATGACGCGGCACAGATTACAGAGGCGACGGCTTTTCCCGAAGCCATGCGCAAGACGCACCGGTTGGTGGCGCGGCGGGTGCTGCGGGAAAGTGCCTGCTCGACAGCTGCAGGCTGTTGCGATGCTGAGCTGGCTGACTGTGGTGATTTGCACTTCTTTGCCGATGGGCTGACAGGGATCAGCGGCACCCTGCTCAAGCTGTTTCGCTATTTCGAAGCCACCTTTGCTGCCTATGCCCGGGAGTACGGCGCGCTGGATCAGCATTATCCGGTGATGATGCCCGCCAAATTGCTGCACGATGTGGGCTACCTCAGCAATTTTCCACAGCATGCCACCCTGTGCAGCCATTTTTCGGATCAATTGCCGGTGTTGGAACAGGTGGCGCAGCTGTCGAAAGAGCCCCTGTCGCAGGCACAAGCCGCCGAGCTGGGCCTGAGGCTGGATGATCCGCAACATGTGCTGACACCCGCAGTCTGCCTGCCTTGCTATGCGCAGCACGCCGGGTTGCGAATTGCGCCGGGTGATGTGGTGCGGCTGACCATGCAAAACCACGTTTTCCGCTACGAGGCGAACCGGTTCCAGCCGCTGTCACGGGGCTGGAATTTTTCGGTGCGCGATATTGTCTTTTTTGGCTCAGGCCCCGAATTGACCCGGCTGCGTGCCGAGGTGATGGAAAAAGTCTTTGGCTTTTGTGAGCAACTGGGCATGGATGTCAGCCTGGAGCTGGCAAATGATCCCTTCTTTGTCGACGGCAGCCGGGACAAGGTGGTCTATCAGCGGATGGGCGAGGTGAAATACGAGCTGCTGTTTCATATCCCCGACCGCCCGGCGCCGCTCGCCGCGTCCAGCTTTAATCTGCATCGGGATTTCTACACCGAAGTCTATGATATCGCCTTTGAGGATGAGACGCGGGCAGAAAGCGCCTGTATGGGGTTTGGTCTTGAGCGTTGGCTCTATGCGTTTGTGCGGCAAAAGGGCCTGGATCCAGCGGGATGGCCGCAACCGGTCCGCGCGGCCGTTATGGGCGCAAAAGATCCTGTGGCATAAGCCATTGCCGCTGCAGCGGCAGGTCTGGCCGCCGCGCCGCCACCGCAAACCAGTGCGCCGGCAGTCTTTCGCACCTCAGCTGCCAGTCCGTAGGGGATCCATGTTGCGCTGGCAGTCTGGTCAGGGTCGGCGTTGGATTTTGCCGCTCGATGTTCAGCGGTGGCAGGCCAAAGCCAAGCCCGGTGGCCTTCATCACCGCCTCCTTGGCACACCACAGCTGCGTGAACCGCTCCTCGGGGTTTGGCAGCGCAGCCATTGTGGCCCGTTCCGCAGGCGTCATCACACGGCTGACGATTTCGCTGTATGTCTTGCGCTCTGCGATGATCTCAACATCGACGCCGATGGGGCTTCCTTTGGTCAGGGCCACCAAAATAAGCCCTTCGGTGTGCGAAAGGTTGAAATGAAACTCGGGATGGTCGACCAAAAAGGGTTTGCCTTCGGGTGACAATCCAAATCGGCAGCGACCCAGCCCGGCCTCGCGCAACAGGTGGTGCAAGGCGGCATGTGCCACGACAAACAGGCGTCGGGCCCGACGGCAGATAAAGCTATTTGCCCGGTCTATTTCAACCCCTCTCAACAGGGACATGAGTGCCGGAAGCGGTGTTTCGGATGCCGCGCTGACTGGACAGAAAAGAAGCGAAATACCGTCTGTCACAAGGCGACCCCATTGATTTCAAACCAGGGGCAGGCCAGAGCGGCCAAATCCCTGATATCCACCTGAACCGATGGCAGGCGCTGCGTCAATACAGGTCTCTCTATTGACGGGACAATTTTGCATCAATACACGTTAAGATAGATATTGTGTTGTTCCAGAAAGAATTGGAGTGCCGATGACTAATAAAAATGAATTGCCAAATGCCTTTTTTATGGCGGTGGACGGCCTGATCGACGCCAGCCTTGTTTTAAAGATTGAAGCCATCACGCCCTCTGGGTCGATAAAGCACAAAACCGCGCTTAGCCTGATTGAGGCGGCCGAAAGATCTGGTGAGCTGAAGCCCGGCGGAATGGTGATTGAATCCACGTCAGGTAATCTCGGAATATCCCTTGCGGCCATTTGTGCGAAACGAGGCTATGGGTTCACCTGTGTTGTTGATCCGAATGTGTCAAAGCAGAGCGTGGCCATGATTGAGGCCTTTGGCGGCAAGGTTGAGCGGGTGAGCGCGCGGGACGCTCAGGGGGGCTATTTGGGCACGCGGATCGAATTAATTAAATCAATGCAAAAGAACGACCCTGCGCTTTACTGGACCAATCAGTACGCCAATCCTGCCAACCCCGCAGCCCATGCCCAGTTGACGGCCGTTGAGATTGCCGAGGCCTATCCGGACGCCGACTGGGTTGTTGTTGGTGCGGGCACCACCGGCACATTGATGGGCTTTCTGGACTATTTTGATGGCAAACGGCATCCGGCGCAGGTGCTGGCCGTTGATTCAATGGGCTCGATCACCTTTGGCGGCGCGGCCGGGCCGCGGTTCATCCCCGGGTTGGGCACCAGCCGGATCCCCGAGATTTTTCAGCCAGAGAAACTTTGCAACACAGTTGTTGTGCCGGAACGCGATGCGGTCGGGATGTGTCGCTGGCTGGCCCGCAGCCACGGATACCTGTCCGGAGGCTCTACCGGCTCTATCCTCGCCGGGGTTCAGGCCCAGGCCGATCTGTTCTCACGGGGCAGCACGGTGGTGGCGCTCTCGCCTGATGGCGGCGAAAAATACCTCGATACGATCTACAATGATCGCTGGGTGCAGCAGACCTTTGGCTCGCAGGTTAGCCGGGGAGCCCGGCCTGTGCGTCCCGTGCGGGAATTGGCCACGACCGGACAGGGGGCAAAATAGCACATGGGGACGACTGAGGGGACTAATCTGGCCAAAACAAACCAACCCATGCTGCGTCTTGTCACGGCCGAGGCGGTTGGCGAGGTTCTGAGGCGCCATGCGGGCGAGGTTGAGCAACTGGTCGCGCGCACTTATGACGCGCATCATCGCGGCGAGACGGTCAATCCCGACAGCTATTTTCTGCGCTTTCCGGACAGTGAGCGAAACCGCATCATTGCTCTGCCCGCCGCCATTGCCACGCCGGATCTGCAGGTTTCCGGGATCAAATGGATCGCCAGTTACCCGGCAAATCTGGACAAGGGGCTTGAGCGGGCTTCGGCGGTCATCATTCTGAACGATGCTGAAACCGGCTATCCCTTTGCGCTGATGGAGGGGGCGCAGATCAGCGCCATGCGCACAGCCGCCTCGGCAGTGTTGGGCGCGGACCAGTGTTCACGGCTGGACCGCAAGGCCAAAAGCATAGGCTTTGTTGGCGGCGGGCTTATTTCGCGCACTATCCTGAACCAGTTCTGTGCCCGCGGCTGGCAAATTGACAGGGTCTGCACCCATGATCTGAATCCGGCCTCCGCCTCGGCCCTTGCGGAGCATGCGCAAAAAGAATGGGATCTTTTGGCCCGCACAGGCAGGCTTGAGGACGCGTTGGCGGCAGAAATTGTTGTGTTTGCCACCAGCGCGGTGGCGCCCTATGTGCCTGCGGCATTTGCCTTTGCGCCTGGTCAAACGGTGCTGAATGTGTCGCTGCGGGATCTGGCGCCGCAACAGATCCTTGCGGCGCAGAATATCTTTGACGATGTTGATCATTGCTTAAAAGCAAAGACCTCGCCGCATCTTGCGGAAACCCTGTCTGGTGGCCGGGATTTTGTCAGCGGTTCTATTTCGCAACTGATCAATGGCTCGGTGACGCTGACGCGGGATAAGCCGGTGATCTATTCCCCCTTTGGCATGGGCATTCTGGATGTGGCGCTGGCGCATTTTGTGCATGGCAAAGCGATGCAGCAGGGCGCGTGCCTGGAGATCCCAAATTTCTTTGGTCAATAGTCGGGTCCCACTGGCCAGTCTGATCCCACTGGCCAGTCGGGCCCTGGTGGATAGTCTGGCCCTGCTGCATCGACTCTCTCGTCGATCCCGACCCTCTCCTGACCCTCTGTGCGCGTGCGGCTTAGCCGCGCTGGTTGCGCATTAACGGCGGCATTTTCAGCCGTTTTCCCCGACGGCGCCGAAAAAAGTCAAAAAACACGGCCCACAAGAGCATTTTTCCTCTCTAGGGCATAATAATTGACGCAAAAGATCGTGATCTCATCATAAATTCCCCAGACTGCAGAGGGACGAATTTATGAACGAGCTTCACACCAGACTGATCGCCTTGCGCCGGGAGTTTCACCGCGACCCTGAGCTGGGCTTTCAGGAGGAGCGTACCAAAGCCCGCGTCGCGCAGCATTTGCGCGCGCTGGGGCTGGAGGTGCACGAGGGTGTTGGCGTGGTTGGCATTCTCAAATCCGGCTCCGAAACCGGGCATGGCACCGGTACCCGCACCATGGGTTTGCGGGCCGATATGGATGCGCTGCCGATCCATGAGGCGAGCCAGCACGGATATTCATCGCACAACCCCGGCGTGATGCATGCCTGTGGCCATGACGGTCATATGGCCATGCTGTTGGGTGCGGCTGAAAAACTGGCGCGCAACCCGGATTTTGACGGCACCGTGGTGTTTCTCTTTCAGCCCAACGAAGAACACGGGCTGGGAGCACGCGCCATGCTTGATGAGGGCGTGCTGGAGCATTTTGCGATTGAAGAAGTCTATGCCATCCACAACCTGCCCGGCGCGCCCCTGGGTCAGGTCTCGACCCGGGTCGGCCAGATCTGTGCCAGTGAAAGCCTGTTTGAGATCAACATTCAGGGTCAGGGCGGTCATGCCTCGATGCCCCATATCGGCGTTGACGCCATCACGGTTGGCGCTGAAATGATCATGGCCCTGCAGACGATTGTTTCGCGCAAATTGGCGCCCTCTGCCGGGGCGGTGGTCTCGGTCACTGAATTTCTCAGCGATGGTCAGCGCAATGTACTGCCGGGCAGCGCCTGCCTAAAGGGTGATGTGCGCGCCCGCCTGCCCGAGGATCGCAAGGCGCTGGAACGCTTTATGCGCCAGATCACTGCCGGTATTGCGGCCGCCCATGGCGCGCGCGTTGAGATGAGCTTCAACACGGAATTTATTGAGACCCTGAATGCGCCGCTGCCCACCGAGGCCGTTGTCCGCGCGGCGCGCGCGCTGCAGCTTGAGACGCTGCCGGACAGATCCCCCATGAGCTTTTCCGAGGATTTTGCCCATTTCAGCGCAGCGGTACCGGGGTGTTTTCTGCTGCTGGGCAATGGGGACACCGGCGCCCACGGCCAGCCGCTGCATTCCGCCGAGTATGATTTTAACGACGCCCTTTTGCCGAACGGCTCTGACCTCTGGGCAGAACTGGTCCGCGATCGCCTCCCCAAACCAAAGGTAAACTGATGCAGAACCTCCTTCCCGCCACCAAACTCGGTCATGTCGCCGCCAGACGGCGCCAGGGCGATGCCGCCGAACGGGTGCTGTCGCGCCAGGATTTTGCCACCTCCCGCGCCGAGATCACCCAGTGGGACGGTTATGCCCCGACACCGCTGGTTTCTCTCTCCGTGTTGGCCACAAAGATCGGCGTCGCGGATGTGCTGTACAAGGACGAAGGGCCACGATTTGGTCTTGGCAGTTTCAAAGCGCTTGGCGGCTCTTATGCGGCCTTGCGGGTGCTGCAGCGTCAGATTGCCGCCAAACTGGGTCAGCAGGTCTCGCTGCAAGAGATCCGCACCGGCAAAGTCGCCGCGCTGGCGGCACAGATCACGCTGGTGTCTGCGACGGATGGCAACCACGGCCGCTCGCTCGCCTGGGGCTGTCAGCGTTTCGGGGCTCCCTGTCGCATCTATATCCACGCCGAAGTCAGCGAAGGCCGGGCCGAGGCGATGCGCGATCTCGGCGCTGAGGTGCTCCGGATCAATGGCGATTATGACGCCTCCGTTGTGCTGGCCAAAAAGGAAGCCGAGGAAAATGGCTGGTTCGTCGTCTCCGACACCTCATGGGAGGGCTTCAGCGAGCCGCCGCGCGATGTGATGGCCGGCTATGGGGTGATGACCAGCGAAATTTGCGAGAGCCTGGATCAGCCCCCCACGCATGTGTTCCTGCAGGGCGGCGTTGGCGGTCTTGCGGCGGGTGTTGTTGCTGGCCTGCGCCAGCACTGGGGCACGCAGGGCCCGCGTGTAGTGATTGTTGAGCCAGAGCTGGCCGCCTGTCTGTTTGAAAGCGGCCGCAGCGGCGTGGCGACAACCTTTGCCGTGCAGACAGAAACACTGATGGCCGGCCTGTCCTGCGGCGAGCCTTCTGGCATGGCCTGGGAAATCCTGGCTGAGGAAGCGGCGGATTTTCTCACCATTCCCGACAGCCTCGTGGCCCCCTGTGTGCGCCTCTTGGCGCGTCCCTTTGCGGGGGATACTGCGATTGAGGCCGGCGAGAGCGCCATTGCCGGGCTGGCCGCCCTGATCGCGGCGCGGCAAGATGCCGCGCTGTCGGCCAAACTGGGCCTGGACGCGCAATCGCGTGTGTTGCTGATCGGATCCGAAGGGGTCACAGACCCGGCGATCTTTGCCCAAATCATGGAGGGCCGGGATGCGGCCTGACGCGTCTTTGGCCCCTGCGCGCGGCTTTGTGCTGGCAGAGTTTGAGGCGCGCACCGCCAAGGCTCAGGCGCTGATGGCAGAGCAGGATCTGGCCGGGATGTTGCTGCTGAGTGAACCAGAGGTGCGCTATTTCAGCGGCTTTCAGACCCTGTTCTGGCAAAGCCCGACGCGGCCCTGGTTCCTGTTTGTGCCAGCCAGCGGCAACCCCGTTGCGGTCATTCCTGAAATTGGCGCCGCCCTGATGCGCCAGACCTGGATCGAGGACATTCGCAGCTGGAGTGCCCCCGCCCCCCGTGATGATGGTATTAGCCTGCTGACAGAGCTGCTGACACCGCTGGCGCAAAGGGGTGCACGGCTTGGCATCCTCAAGGGGCATGAGACTGCCCTGCGAATGCCGCTGGGAGATTGGGAACGTCTGGTCGCCGCCTTGCCGGGGTTGCAACTGGCCGATGCCACCGGGCTGGTGCAGGGGCTGCGGATGGTTAAATCCGAGGCCGAGATTGCAAAACTGTCGCATATCTGCGCCATCGGCTCGGCGACGTTTGCCCGCGTGCCTGCGCTCATTTCACAGGGCATGCCACTGGAGGAGGTGTTCCGCAGCTTTCGCCGCGAGGCCTTGCTGCTGGGGGCGGATGATCTGCCCTCTCTGGTGGGAGGCGCCGGACCGGGCGGCTATGCGGATGTGATCTCGCCGCCGTCTCGCCGGCCGCTGCAGTCTGGGGATGTCCTGATGCTGGACACTGGCGCAACCTGGGACGGCTATTTCTGTGACTTTGATCGCAACTTTGCCATCACACAGGTCGGCGATGTCGCGCGGCGGGCCTATGACGTGCTGTGGCGCGCCACCGAAGCCGGGATTGCAGCCGCCAAACCCGGAAACACCTGCCGGGATCTTTTCCACGCCATGCAGAGTGTGATTGCCGAGCTTGATGCGCAGGGCGGCGATGTAGGCAGGCTGGGGCATGGGCTAGGCATGCAGTTGACCGAACAGCCCTCGCATGCGGATTTTGACGAGACCCTGCTGCAAGAGGGCATGGTGCTGACGCTGGAGCCGTCGCTGGGATATGGCGACAAGCGGGTCATGGTGCATGAGGAAAACCTTGTCATTCGCCCTGAGGGCGCTGAGCTTTTGACGGTGCGCGCAGCCCCAGAGCTGCCGGTTATCTAAGCAGCACTAAAGGGCACAAAGGGGGAAAAACCGGTTGTCCTTTGACCCGGATCTGAGCTTTATCAAAGCATGGATGACAAAGATCTCGAAATACTGAAACTGATGCAGGGCAATGCCCGTCTGACCGCGGATGCGCTGAGCCCTGAGGTTGGCCTGTCGTCGGCTGCAGTGCAAAAACGTATCAAGCGTCTGCGCGAGTCCGGCGTCATTGAAAACGAGATCGCCGTGCTTTCTCCCGCCAAACTGGGGCGCGAGATGACGGTGATTGTCGACGTGGTGCTGGAGCGCGAAAGCCGCAGGCATCTGGATGCCTTTAAACAGCGGATGCGCGCCGCGCCGCAGGTGCAGCAGTGTTATTATGCCACTGGTGGTGCTGATTTTATCCTCATCGTCATCACCAAAGACCTCAAGGAATATGAGGCCTTCACGCAAGAGTACTTTTTTGATGAATCCAACGTCAGCCGGTTTACCACATCAATCGTGATGGACCGGGTCAAGGTCTCGCTCGATATTCTGTAGCGCCAAAGGCGGGGAGATGCCCCCCGCCCGTGTTGTTGTCTCAGGGTGTTTGTTGCCCCAGAAGGTTGCTTCAGGCGTCCTGTTTGGCGCGATTGCCAAGGGTCACGTCGATCTCTAGCCTCTGACCGCGACGCAGAACCGTGATCTTGGTTGCCGCCTCTGGATCATTCAGCGCCACAGCACGGGTGAGGTCGCGCAGCTCGTCAACTTCAGCTCCGGCAAACGAGAGCACCACATCGCCCGCTTTCAGCCCGGCTGCCGCAGCGGGGCTATCGGCCACCACGCTCTCTATCATCACGCCCTGGCCGACCTCAAGCCCCAGAACATTGGCGGCATCCTCAGACAGCGGTTTGATCTGCACCCCAAGCCAGCCCCGGTCCACCTCGCCGTCGTCCTGCAGGTCGGCCACGATGTCGCGGACCAGATCCGAAGGCACGGCAAAGCCGATCCCGACCGAGCCGCCCCCGGAGGAATAGATTGCGGTGTTGACCCCGACCACATCGCCCTCACCGTTGAACAAGGGGCCGCCGGAATTGCCCTTTGTTGATGGCAGCATCCGTCTGGATGAAATCATCAAAGGGGCCTGCGTTGATATTGCGCGATGTGGCCGAGACAATCCCCGAGGTGACGGTGCCGGAAAGCCCAAAGGGGCTGCCCATGGCAATGACTTCTTCGCCGACGCGCAGATCAGCGGAGGATCCGAACTCAACCACCGGCAAGGGCTGATCGCTCTGTACCTGCAACAGCGCAATATCCGTGAGCGGGTCTGCGCCCAGGACCTTGGCGTCAAGCTTGCTGCCGTCTGCCAGCGTCACCGAGACATGTTTGGCATTGGCGACCACATGGTTATTGGTCACGATCAGCCCGTCTTGGGAGATCACAAACCCGGAGCCCGCGGCCTTGTGTTGGCGCGGTTTGCCATGCTGTGGCATCCGGTCGCCAAAGTGGCGCCTGAACTCCTCACGCAGGTCATTATTGCCTGCGGGGTGTTTGCCCTCCATCTGGGGATCCTTGCCGGTGACCTCAATATAGACCACCGCCGGAGAGACGGTCTCACCCAGACCGGCATAACCGCCAGCCGGCATCGCCAATGATGGCAATGGGCTGAGGGCGGTGAGAGCCAGAGCTGTGACGCCAAAGGACAATGGGAGCCGTGCAAAGGGGAGCCGGGCAAAGGGACGGCGCGTAGGGTTGGGCGTTGGATGGGTGGACATGGGGTTCTCCTTGCTATCGTCTGATGAACAGGAGATGGGGGTGCGATCTCTCAGAGAGCTGTCGCCCTTTATACAAATCTGTAATGTGCGCTTGCGGGCCAAGACCCCTATATTGGCAGGCAACACTGAGCGGTGATCGACGGGGAAAAGCGTGAAAATCTTGGTGATTGAAGATGACAGGACAACCGGCCCCTGTGTTACCAGCGGGCTGCGTCAGGAAGGCTATACGGTTGATCTGGTGGGCAATGGCCGCGAAGGACTGCTGCAGGCCACCACAACGGACTATGATATTCTGGTTCTGGACCGGATGCTGCCGGGACTGGACGGGTTGACCGTGATCAAGACACTGCGCGGCGCAGGCAACAAAACCCCTGCGATCATGCTCACGGCCCTTAGCGGGGTTGATGACCGGATCGAAGGGCTTGAGGCGGGGGCCGATGATTATCTGGTAAAACCCTTTGCCTTTGGAGAATTGGCCGCCCGGGTGGCGGCCCTGGCACGGCGTCCGGGCTATCAGACACAGGAGACCACACTGCGTGCCGGCGATCTGGAGATGGATCTGGTGCATCACCGGGTCACGCGGGCGGGTGTTGAAATCAACCTGCTGCCGCGCGAATTCACCCTGCTGGAACACCTGTTGCGGCGCAAGGGTCGGGTGCAGACCCGTACCATGCTGCTTGAGGCTGTCTGGGACATCACGTTTGATCCGCAAACCAATGTGGTTGAAACCCATATCTCGCGGCTGCGGGCAAAGGTGGACAAACCCTTTGAGCGCGAGCTGATCGAGACGGTGCGCGGTGCGGGGTATCGCATTGTCGGCTGAGACTGTTCCCCTGTGGCACCTGTTGCGGTCCTCCCCAGTGCGGCAGGCGCTTTGGCTGTCGCTGCTGTTTCTGGTGACCAGCTCCCTTAGCCTTGGCATTACCTATTATGTCGCGCGCGACAGTCAGGAACGCGCCATCGAGGACACTCTGGTGCAGGACATGGTGGGGTTTCGGGCTACGCCCTCGGCGGCGGCGCTGGCAGTTTTGGTCAATGCCCAGACCTCTGAGACAGATCCGCAACGCCGGCTGCTGAGCTACCGGCGGCCCGGTGGCCGGGTGGTGGCCGGCAATGCCTCGATCACCCAGCAAAGCGCCGGGCTGCGGCTGGTGGTTCTGGGGGCAGATCCAATCCCCGTGCAGGGTCCCTTTATGTTATTGAGCGAACAAATCCACGGCGGGCTCCTGACCCTGGCGCAAAGCGCCAAACCGCTGCAGGAGTTGCGGGACACGTTTCTGCGCGTCTTCTTGTTCAGCCTGCTGCCAACGGTTGCGATTGCCCTGTGTGGCGGTGTTCTTTTGGCGCGCCGATCAGCCCGGGCGCTCTCGGATCTGGATGTGGTGCTGTCGCGGCTGACCTCCGGAGATTTGAGTGCCCGGGTGCAAAAACCAACGGGGCCACGCGACGATCTGGGCCGCATCGGGGACAGCGTCAATCGCATGGCGCAGGCGCAAGAGCAGTCTATGGCAGCCCTGAAACAGGTCTCGGCCGATATCGCCCATGATTTGAAAAGCCCCATTCAGCGGGTCGCGGTGCAACTGGAACATTTGCATCAAATCAAAGACCTGCCCCCGCAGGCGCGCAGTATCGCCAAAGAGGCCGTGGACGAGACGGCCAGCATCGTTGAGACTTTTCAGTCCCTGTTGCAGATCGCGCAGCTGGAAGGCGGCTCGCCGCGGGCGCGGTTTCAGCCTGTGGATCTTGGCGCACTGGCCCGGACATTTGTAGAAATCTATCAGCCAAGCGCCGAGGAAGAGGGACGCCAGCTCACCCTGACGAGCCCAGACGATGCTGTTGTGGTTTCGGGGGACAAGGCGCTCTTGGGGCAGTTGCTGGCCAATCTGGTGGAAAACGCCCTGCGCCACACGCCAAAGGGCTCCGATATAAACCTCATCCTGAGCGCTGGACCCCAGCCTGTGCTGACAGTGCAGGACCATGGTCCCGGCATTATTAGGCCGAGCAGAAGAACGTCCTGCGCCGCCTCTATCGCCTGGAGCAAAGCCGCAGCACGCCGGGCAGCGGTCTGGGGTTGAGCCTGGTGCAGGCCATTGCTGATCTGCATGGCGCAGAGATTTCATTGAGCAACGCCAAGCCGGGCCTGCGGGTGCGTGTGCTGTTTTCAAATGTGCCGTGTTTGGCCAAATAGCGCTTAGCTCTGACCGTGGAGCACCGCATGGAGCACCTGCGACAGATAGGCCTTGTCCATTGGCTTTTGCATCAGGATCAGATCCCGCTTATCAAGAGTCTCCTGGGTTTTCTGGTCCGGTACGAAACCGGACATCAAGACCGTCTTGATTTCGGGAAAGAGTGGCGAGAGTCGCTCAACAAATTCCAGACCACTTTCGCCACCGGGCAAGACAACATCGGCAAGGATCAGATCAGGTAGGGAATTCTGCGACATCAGCCGCATCGCAGAGGCGGCGTCACTGGACTGCGTCACCCGGTAATTGAGCGCTTCAAGAATACCAGACAGAGTGCTTTGCACAGCGCTGTCGTCCTCAAGCAGGTGGATGTTTTCGCCATTGCCCAAAACAGGCCCAAGGCGGCGCGGATCCGGCAGCACCCTTGGATCAGTGGCCGAGCGGGGCAGAAAAACAGACACCGAGGTGCCTTCGCCCGGCTTGCTTTTCAAAACGGTGCCACCGCCGGATTGACGCGCGAAACCAAATACCATCGAGAGACCAAGGCCACTGCCCTCCCCGGCTTTCTTTGTGGTGAAAAAGGGCTCAAAGGCTTGCTGCAGCGTCTGAGCAGACATGCCTTCGCCGGTATCATGGATCAATATCTCAACATATGCACCGGGTTGCAGACTGGTCTCTACGCCTGGCAGAACAATAGCCTCTGCGATGTGGCGGTTCGAACAGCTGATCTCCAGCTGGCCGCCCTGGGGCATCGCATCACGGGCATTGATGGCGAGATTCACAAAGGCGTTTTCAACCTGGGTCGCATCGGCATGAATGGACCACAATCCACCGCCAATTCTGGTGGTCAGAGTGATCCCTTCACCCAGGTTGCTCAACAGGGTTGTGCTCATGCGGTTGACCAGCTGCTCCAGGTCCACCGCCTGGGGCCGCAGGGTCTGTTTAGAGGAATAGGCCAGCAGTTGGCGGGTCAGTGCTGCGCCCTTTTCTACGGCGCCCTTGATGGCCGTGGCCAGTTCGTGATTGGCCTCAGCCGCCATGTCGAGCAGTTCTGCATTGCCCAGGATGACCGTCAGGAGGTTGTTGAAATCATGCGCAATCCCACCGGTCAGCTGGCCAATGGCTTCCAGCCTCTGGGTCGAGAAAAGCGAGGCCTCCAGTTTTTTTCTCTCGGTGATATCGGTCAACAGACCAATCGACCGGTTCGCTCTGCCATGGGTGCCCACTGTGGAGCGCCCCTGGGCATGAAACCAGCGATAGCTGCCGGATCCGGTTCTGAATCGCGTTTCATGGGAAAAGGGGACGCCGGGCTCTTTCAGATGGCGCTCCATCGCGGCCCTGTAGGAGTCGACATCCTCTGGATGTATCAGATCAACAATACTGCTGGCAGGGAGCCCGTCCTGGTAGTCGTCCGCAGAATAGCCAAGCGCTTCGATAAAATTGGGCGAAACAAACATTTGATCCCGCTCCAGATCCAAATCCCAGCTGGCGGCACTTTGCGTCGCCAGCAAATAGCGCTCTTCACTGGCCTGCAGCCGTCTTGTGCGTTCCTTTACCTCGCGTTCAAGCTGTGCGTTCTGTGCCTGCATCTGCTGGCGAAAGGCATTTTGCTCGGTGACATCCTCTTCGCTGACAACCGTGACAAAAGCCCCTGTGACGGGGTCGCGGCCGCGGCGGGCCAGGATCCGGTGCACCCCGGCGCCACTTTGTGTCCAGACAACCTGTTCAGAATCCTGGCTCTTGCCGCTTTGGGCAATTTGCAAAAGCTTCCCCGCGATTTCAGGGTCCCTGAAGCGGCAGGCCATTTCATTGTCCCGCACCCCGGCTCTGGGGGGCCCATAGCAGCTCAGGGTCTGCCGGATTTTGCGCCAGCAGGCGTCCCTCCGAGGAAAAGGTGCTGACAATCAGCGCCGATGCGCGGGCCGCCTCCAGAATCCGCAGGGACTCCGCATCGGTCTGGCTTTCGACAAGTTGTTTGACCTCAACCAGAACGGCATTGAGCGCGGTCTCGATGGTGATGGCCGAAAAGGACAGGATGACGTTTTTGGGGGCATCATTTGGGTAGAGCGTCCAGGTATCCTGAATGCGCTCGGAGCCGGAGGCATTGGTCACGATCTGTCGCAACCGGCTGCGCACCATGTCACTGTCTGTTGAGAAATCCCGTTGCAAAAGAGAGCTCAGATCAGGCGCTTCCCAAAACTGCACGCCAGCAGGGTTGGCCCACCACATTTTATGTCTCTCAACATCAAACACCCAAATAGGCGTGGCCAGTTCGCTAAAATGGTCCAGGTTCTCGTGGGTGGCAAAATGCTTGTGCGGGCGACTGGGGTCCATACTGGTTACTTTACGAAAACAACATATACCTCACATTGTTAGCCGGGCGCCTTATACAACCCAAGACTTTTCGCGACAATTGAGACAGACTCGTGCATCGCACCCTCAGGCGGCGACTATACAGTCACACAAGATCGCTTTATGACTAGGCATAATGCAGGGGTGAACAGAACGCATGAAGGCAACATTTCGAGACGTCAAAGCCGATATCATGGCTAAGATCACCTCTGGTGAATGGGCACCCGGTGGCCTGGTTCCGAACGAAATGGAGCTGGCCGAGACCTATGGCTGTGCCCGTGCCACCGTCAACCGCGCCATGCGAGAGCTGGCAGATGAGGGGTTGATCGAGAGGCGGCGCAAGGCGGGAACACGGGTGCGTATGGCCCCATTGCGTCAGGCCCGGTTTTCCATTCCCATTGTGCGCGACGAGATCGAGGCGCAAAATCTCACCTATCGCTATGGTCTGGTCAGTCGCAATATCTGCCCGGCGCCAAACTGGCTGCGGGCGCGATTGAACCTGCCTGAGAGCAGCCAGGTTCTGCACCTGATCTGCATGCACTACGGCGATGGCGCCCCCTATCAGTTTGAGGATCGCTGGATCAACCTCACGGTTTTGCCTCAGGCCGAAACAGCCGCGTTTCAGGACATAGGCCCCAATGAATGGCTGGTTTCCACCGTGCCGTTCTCTGACGCTGAAATCAGCTTTTCCGCAGCTGTTGCTGATGAAAACCTGGCAGAGTATCTGAGTTGCAAACGGGGAGACGCGCTGTTCACAGTCGAGCGCTCCACCTGGCAAGAGGGCGAAGCGATCACCTTTGTGCGCCAATCCTTTCGCCCCGGCCACCGCATGACCACACGCTATTAGGGCAGAACAATAAGGACAGGGTGCGGCCGCCGCCAGAAAGCAGGCGCCCGGCATGGTGCCTGGCCTGATTCCCGGCCTGACGCCTGTCTATTTTGCTCAATTCCCGAGAATACCGGGCAAGCGCAACCCGTTTACGCGGGCGCAGGTCTTGGCGTCCTCATAGCCCGCATCCGCATGGCGCCAGACGCCCGAGGCGGGATCGTTCCACAAAACCCGCTCCAGACGTTTAGCGGCGGCCTCGGTGCCATCGGCGCAGATCACCACGCCCGCATGTTGCGAAAACCCCATGCCAACGCCGCCGCCGTGATGCAGCGACACCCAGGTCGCGCCTGAGGCAGTATTGATCAGCGCATTCAGCAGCGGCCAGTCAGACACCGCGTCAGAGCCGTCCTTCATCGCCTCTGTCTCGCGGTTGGGCGAGGCCACCGAGCCTGCGTCCAGATGATCGCGTCCAATCACAACCGGTGCTTTCAGCTCGCCTGTTCTGACCATCTCGTTAAAGGCAAGGCCCGCCTTGTGGCGATCCCCCAGACCTAGCCAGCAGATCCGTGCCGGCAGGCCCTGAAAGGCAATCCGCTCCTGCGCCATATCAAGCCAGTTGTGCAGCGCCTTGTTTTCGGGAAACAGCTCTTTCATCTTGGCATCCGTTTTCAGGATATCTTCGGGATCACCAGACAGGGCCACCCAGCGGAACGGGCCGATGCCGCGACAAAACAGGGGGCGGATATAGGCGGGCACAAAACCGGGAAAGGCAAAGGCATCCTCCAGCCCCTCTTCCAGCGCCATCTGGCGAATGTTGTTGCCGTAATCCACCGTTGGCACGCCGTCGTTGTGAAAGGCGACCATGGCTGCGACCTGCACCCTCATCGAGGCGCGCGCGGCGGCCTCCACCTCTTGCGGCGCAGTTTCGCGACAGGCTTTCCAATCAGCCATGCTCCAACCCTGCGGCAGGTAGCCATTGACCGGATCATGCGCCGAGGTCTGGTCGGTGACAATATCGGGACGCACGCCACGCCGGTGCAGCTCGGGGAAGACATCTGCAGCATTGCCCAGCAGCGCCACCGATTTTGCCTCACCGGCAGCGGTCCAGCGCGCGATCAGCGCCAGTGCCTCGTCGACGCTGTCGGTTTTTTCGTCCACATAGCGGGTGCGCAGGCGGAAATCGATGCTGTCGGGATTGCACTCTACCGCGAGGCAACAGGCCCCGGCCATCACCGCTGCCAGTGGCTGGGCACCACCCATGCCACCCAGACCCCCGGTCAGGATCCATTTGCCTTTAAGGTCACCGCCATAGTGCTGGCGCCCGGCCTCGGCAAAGGTTTCATAGGTGCCCTGCACGATGCCCTGACTGCCGATATAGATCCAGCTGCCGGCGGTCATCTGACCGTACATCATCAGGCCCTTTTTATCCAACGCGTTGAAATGCTCCCAGGTGGCCCAATGGGGCACCAGATTGGAGTTGGCGATCAACACCCGCGGCGCGTCGCTGTGGGTTTTAACGATGGCCACCGGCTTGCCGGACTGCACAATGAGGGTCTCGTCCTCTTCCAGCTCCCTGAGACTGTCGCAAATGAGGTCAAAATCCTTCCAGGTCCGCGCGGCGCGGCCGATGCCGCCGTAGACCACCAGCTCATGCGGGTTTTCGGCGACATCCGGGTGCAGGTTGTTCATCAGCATCCGCAGCGGCGCTTCGGTCAGCCAGCTTTTGGCGGTGATCTCGGGGCCGGTTGGCGGGAAAATGTCGCGGGTGTTCTTGCGGGGATCGGTCATATGGTACCTCCGGTCTGAGGAGCCCAGTCAGCCAGGGCTGTGAGAATCTGTTGCAAAGGACGGCGCAGCTGGGAGGCCTTGGCATCGTCATAGGTCCAGGGCGCCGCCTCAGTGGCAAGGTAGCTGCGTTGGGCCAGCTCCATCTGAATGGCGTGCAGCCCCGCGTCGGGGCGGCCATAGTGGCGCGTGGTCCAGCCCCCCTTGAAGCGCCCGTTCAGAACCGAGCTGTAGCCCGGCGCGGCAGAGCAGGCCGTGATCACGAGGTCCGCAAGAGCAGCATCGCAGGTGGTGCCCATATTGGTGCCAATGTTGAAATCCGGCAGGGGGCCCTCAAACAGGAACGGAATGTCTCCCCGGATCGAGTGGCAATCATAGAGAATGGCAAATCCGTGCAGCGCTTTCACCCGCTTGAGTTCTGCCGCAAGGGCTGCGTGATAGGGCGCATGAAAGGCCTCGCGGCGGGCCTCAACCTCTGCGGCGTCAGGGTTCTGGTCCCAGATGCCCAGCCCGTCAAAATTGGTTAGCGGCACCAGCCCGGTGGTGTTCTGCCCCGGATACAGCGAGACCCCGGACGGGTCCCGGTTAGCATCAATCACATAGCGGTGAAACGTGGCGCGCACGCTGCTCACATCCGGCAAAAGCCCGTCATAGAGCCTGTGAATGTGCCAGTCGGTGTCTTCCAGTGCCCGGCCCCGCGCATTCAGCTTTGCCTCTATCTGCGGCGGCACATAGGTGCCGGTATGGGGCAGGCCCAGCACCACGGGGCTATTGCCGCGCAAGATCTCAACCGGCGCGATCATGCGGACAGCTCCGGCATCGCTACATCAGTGCGGCGCGCGATCTCGCCCCGGCTGATCAGCGCCGAGGCCGCCTCGATGTCGGGGGCAGTATAGCGATCATCGCCCAGCGGCGGAACCTTGGCGCGCAGCCGGGTCATGACCGCCTGCAGAGCAGGGCTGGTGGTCAAGGGGGCGCGGAATTCGACGCCTTGCGTCGCACAAAGCAGCTCAACCCCGAGGATGCGCTCAAGATTCATCAGCATCTGCCCCAGTCGCCGTGCGCCGTGGGCCGCCATAGAGACATGGTCCTCCTGATTGGCCGAGGTGGGCGTGCTGTCGGTGACACAGGGGTTGGCCAGATGTTTGTTTTCGCTCATCAGGGCCGCGGTGGTGACTTCGGCGATCATATAGCCCGAATTCAGGCCGGGGTTTGGCGTCAGAAACGGCGGCAGATCATGGCTGAGAGTGGGGTCAACGATCAGCGCAATGCGGCGTTGCGCAATGGCGCCGATCTCGGCAATGGCCAGTGCAATCATGTCGGCGGCAAAGCCCACCGGTTCGGCATGAAAATTGCCGCCCGAAACAATCAGGTCAGCCCCAACCAGAACCAGGGGGTTGTCGGTGGCAGCATTGGCCTCGATCTCAAGCGTGCGGGCGGCCTGGCGCAGCACATCCATCGCGGCCCCACGACCTGCGGCTGGCAGCGGATGCAATAGGGGTCCTGCACGCGGCTGTCGCCGTCGCGGTGGCTTTCGCGAATGACCGACCCTGCCAGCAAGGCCCGCAGGGCTGTAGCCGCTTCGATTTGGCCGCGATGGCCGCGCAGGGTGTGAATTTCCGGCTGCAGCGGCGCTGTCGACCCCATGATGGCATCTGTGGTCAGCGCCGATGTAACAAGGGCGCTTTGCGCCGCGGCCCAGGCGCCAAACAGACCCGCAAGGGCAAAGGCGGTGGAAAACTGGGTGCCATTGATCAGTGCCAGCCCCTCTTTTGGGCCCAGCATGACAGATTTGAGACCCGCAGCCGCCAAAGCCTCGGCGCCGGGCATCACGCGACCCTGGTACTCAGCCTCAGCCTCGCCCATCATAACGGCGGCCATATGCGCCAGCGGCGCCAGATCCCCCGAGGCACCAACCGATCCCTGGGCCGGGATCACCGGGGCCACGCCCCTCTCAAGCATCGCCTCCAGCAGGTCAATGATCTCAAGCCGCACACCAGACGCTCCGCGCCCCAGGCTGAGCAGTTTCAGCACCATCATCAACCGGGCATGGGCGCGCCCAATGGCCGGGCCAACGCCGCAGCAATGGCTGAGAATGAGGTTGCGCTGAAGGGTGGCTGTGTCCCCAGAGGCGATCTTTACGCTGGCCAGTTTGCCAAAGCCGGTGTTGACCCCGTAAACGGCCGCATCCCCTGCCGCTGCCGCCGCGATGCGCCCCTGCGCCAGCTCTATCGCCGGACGACAGGCAGCATCCAGCCGCATCGCGCATTCAGCGCGAAAGACGTGCTCTAAATCCGCCAGCGAGACAGTGCCGGGGGTCAGGGTCAGAGTGGTCACAATGTGCCTCCAATAATACGGGCGTAAAGCGGGTTAAAGCCGATGCGATAGGCCAGCTCAGCCGGATGCGCGACGTCCCAAACGGCCAGATCCGCGCGCGTTCCGGGGCTCACCCTGCCGCAATCCGTGAGGCCCCCGTGCCTGTGCCGCATGGGCTGTGACGCCCCGCAGCGCTTCTTCCGGGGTCATGCGAAACAGGGTGCAGCCCATGTTCATGGCCAGCAGCAGCGAGGTCATCGGGGCGGAGCCCGGATTGCAATCTGTCGCCAGTGCCATGGCAACGCCCGCCGCGCGCAACGCCTCAATCGGCGGCGCCTGGGTCTCGCGCAGGGTATAAAAGGCACCGGGCAGGATCACAGCCACCGTGCCAGCTGCCGCCATCGCGTCAACACCCGCAGCGTCAAGATACTCGATATGATCTGCAGAGAGCGCCCCATAGCTGGCAGCCAGCTGCGCGCCGCCTAGGTTCGAGAGCTGTTCGGCATGCAGTTTCACCGGCAGGCCCAGGTCACGCGCCACGTCAAAAAGCGGGCGGATTTGGTCGGGCAAAAAGGCTATGGTTTCGCAAAAGCCGTCCACCGCATCCACCCGCCCCTCTGCATGCGCGGCGCGCAGGGTGGGAATGCAGACCTCGTGGATATAGGCCTCGGGGCGGGTCGTATAGGTGGCAGGCACCGCATGCGCCCCAAGGAAACTGGTCACAACCCGCACAGGCCGGTGCTGCGGCAGCGCACGGGCTGCGCGCCGCATGTTGAGCTCTGTCTCGCGGTCGAGACCATAACCGGATTTTATCTCAAGAGTGCTGACACCCTCGGCCAGCATGGCGTCAATGCGGGGCAAGGCCTGGGCAATGAGGTCGTCAACGCTGGCCGAGCGGGTGGCAGTGACCGTCGAAATGATGCCACCGCCGGCCCGCGCCACCTCTTCATAGGTAGCACCTTTGAGGCGCAGCTCGAACTCTGTCGCGCGATTGCCGCCATGCACCACATGGGTGTGGCAGTCAATCAGGGCGGGCGTCACCAGCCGGTTGCCCAAAGGGGTGCGCGGCCATGTGGCAAAACGGGTGGGCAGGTCCGCCTCAAGGCCAATCCAGACAATCTGGCCATCCGTCACAGCGATCGCCGCCTGTTCAATCAGGCCATAGGGTGAGACCCCTTGCGCCAGCGTTGCGGCGCGAAGCTCAACCAAAACGTGACTCTCTGCCTGCATGCTGCCCCCTGCCATTCTCTATTTCCTCTTTTCTGGTACAAATCAATATGTCATATGTCTAGACATAAAATGGGGGATGTGATGACAGCGATCTTTGCGAAACAGGCACTGCTGGCGACGGGTTGGGCCTATGATACCCGGCTGATGCTTGCGGATGGCAAAATTACCGCCATTTTGCCCAACAGGGCCTGTGAGCCGACAGATCTTCAGGTCGACACGCTGCTGCCGACAGTGGCCAACCTTCACAGCCACAGCTTTCAGCGCGCCATGGCCGGGATGACGGAATATCGTCTGGCGGGGCGCGACAGCTTCTGGACCTGGCGTGATCTGATGTATCGCTTTACCGCGCATCTGACCCCGGAGCAGATCGAGGCCATTGCAGCGCTGGTGTTTTTGGAAATGCAGGAAAGTGGCTATGCAGCCGTTGGAGAATTCCACTATCTGCACCACCAAAAGAACGGCACACCCTATGACACTCTCAGCGAGCATTCCGACCGGATCATGGCCGCGGCTGGCGAGACGGGCATTGGCCTCACCCATTTGCCGGTGCTTTATAGCTATGCCGGGGTTGGCGAAAAGCCTCTTGAGGCTGGCCAGCAGCGTTTTGGCAATACCGTAGATCAGTTCTGCAAGCTGGTGGAGCAGACCAAGAGCACTATAGCCGCCCTGCCCGCCGACTGTCGGGTTGGCATCGCGCCACATTCCCTGCGTGCGACCTCGCCCTCCGATCTGCATCAGGTGCTGCAGGCATATGGGACCGGCCCGGTGCATATCCACATTGCCGAGCAGCCCAAAGAGGTGCGCGAGGTGCAGGCAGGCCTTGGTGCGCGACCTGTTGAGTGGCTGCTGGCCAATGCGCCCGTCGCTCAGAACTGGTGCCTGATCCATGCCACCCATATGACCGAAAGTGAAACCCGCGATATGGCCAGGTCTGGGGCCGTGGCTGGGCTTTGCCCCATCACCGAAGCCAACCTGGGTGATGGGGCCTTCAACGGCGCGCGCTACCTTGAGGCAGGCGGTGCCTTTGGCGTGGGTTCAGATTCCAACGTGCTGATTTCGCTCACGGAAGAGCTGCGCACGCTGGAGTATTCCCAGCGCCTGCGGGACCTGTCCCGCAATGTTCTGGTGCAGGGTGAAGGCTCGGTCGGGCATGCGATTTACACCGCAGCAGCCAGAGGCGGCGCGCAGGCGCTGGGGCGCACAGCAGGTGAAATCACTGAGGGTGCTCTGGCTGATCTCGTGGCCATTGACAGCAGCCACCCGTCGCTATGTGGGCTGGGCTGCGACCAGCTTTTGGATGGGTTGGTGTTTGCGTCCAAAGACCAGGTGGTGACAGATCTTTGGTCCGCCGGGCGCCACTGCGTGCAGCACGGCCGTCACATCGGTCGCGACGCAATCGTGAGGCGCTACCGCAAGGCTATTGCCAGCCTGCTGACTGCCCTGAAGTAGCTGCCAACCCCGAAAGAAATGACGCTGCATAATGCGGCAAAGGGCACCGGCAAGGCCCAAAAATGAAATAATAAACAGAAGCTTGCCTCGTGCAGCGCTGCGGTGCCTCTCCAGATGAAGCCGTTTGTCATTCCCATAAATCCCTTTATACTGCGGCGGGAGAAAACATGCAGGATAGTGTCCAGTGCCTTTGAAAGACTGCTCGATTGTCGATCTGCCAAAAATCACCGATGTGCGTGGCAATCTGACCTTTGTTGAGGGGGGCAATCACATCCCCTTTGATATCAAGCGGGTCTACTATCTGTATGACGTGCCGGGTGGCTCTGATCGCGGCGAGCACGCCCATAAGAACCTGCATCAGCTGGTTATCTGCATGTCCGGAAGCTTTGACATGGTGCTGGATGATGGCTTTGAGAAAAAGCGGTTTCACCTCAACCGGTCCTATTATGGCGTCTATGTCTGCCCGATGATGTGGCGGTATCTTGATAATTTCTCCTCCGGGTCGGTCTGCATGGTGCTGGCCTCTGCCCCCTATGATGAGGACGACTACATCCGGGACCGGGGTGAGTTCCTCAAAGCGGTTGGTGCGGCATGAAAGTTCCATTTCTGAATTTGCAAGCCGCCCATGCCGGGCAACAGGAGCAGATTGAGGCCGCCCTTTTGCGGGTTGCCCGCTCGGGCTCCTTTGTGCTGGGAGAAGAGCTGGAAGCCTTTGAAGCTAATTTTGCCGCCTTTGTTGGCAGCCCCCATTGTGTGGGGGTGGCAAATGGTCTGGATGCATTGCGATTGGGGCTTGCGGCTGCGGGCATCGGTCCCGGCGATGAGGTCATCGTGCCAGCCAATACCTATATCGCAACCTGGCTTGCAGTCAGCCAATGTGGCGCCACCCCTGTCCCGGTAGAGCCGCTGGAGACGACCTATAATATCGACCCGACTGCGGTCGAAGCCGCCGTGAACGGGCGCACCCGCGCCATTTTACCTGTCCACCTCTATGGTCAGCCCGCCGATATGGATGCCTTGAACGCAATTGCCAGAAAGCACGATCTTTTTGTTCTCGAGGACGCAGCCCAAGCGCACGGTGCCCGCTATAAATCGCGCCGGATCGGCAGCACCGGCACCGCCACCTGGAGCTATTACCCCTCAAAAAATCTCGGCGCCCTGGGCGACGGTGGCGCCCTGACGACCGATAACGCCGAGATCGCCGCACAGGTTGATTTGCTGCGCAACTACGGCTCTCGCGTTAAATATGAGAACGAGGTCAAAGGCCTGAACAGCCGTCTGGATCCGATTCAGGCCGCTGTGTTGAGCGTGAAGCTGGAACAGCTGGACGCCGCCACCCTGCGCCGCCAGAAGATTGCCCGCAGCTACAGCGCCGCCTTTGAGGCCGCTGGCCTTGCCGCCCCGATGGTCCCAGAATGGGCGGACCCGGTCTGGCATCTCTATGTGCTGCGTCACACTGACCGCTCCGGGCTGCAAAAACGTCTGGCTGAGGCGGGAATCGGCACGGTTATCCACTACCCTATTCCACCACATCTGCAGCCTGCCTATGCGGATGCAGGCTATCAGTCAGGCAGCTTTCCCCTGAGCGAACGCCTGGCAGATGAAGTTCTCAGCCTGCCCATGTGCCCGGCGCAGACTCTCGAGCAAACCGCCTATGTGATCGAGAAAGTCCTGGCGCTGGCGTGATCTGCGACCTTGGCTTTTGCACGGCCTTCTGCTTTGGACCCGCTGCCCCCGCTGAAACTGATCAAACTCATCGCGGCGGCCGCTGTTTCGGGCATAGTAGCCATCACCCTGACCGTTCTGCAGTTTTCAGGTCCTGAAAAAGAGCTCTCTGGCCCGCGTAGCGCTGCATTGTTGAGCGCTAACCCAGTCATGGCGGCAGCAGGCGCCGGCACCCTGGCCGCAACGGCCACTGCAGGAACATCAGGAGCGACAGGCCAGGACACTGCAGATCTGGTTTCTCATATCACTGCGGGCACCCTGGCTGCGCTGCGCAATGGCACCGCAAAAAACCCAGACAAGTCCACGGAAACCTCCCCCCAACCGCTCGCACAGGAAACCTCACAGGTGACCGGGACGACGACCGGGGCGGCAACCGGGACGGCTGACACCAATGGCCTCTATGCGTTGGTTTTGTCCGCCTTGCAGCAAGGCCAATCGCACCGGTATATTGATCAGCTGGTCAATGAGGCCCACCGCTCGGACAAAGTGGCTGTCCCGAGTGTGTTGCTCACGACCCCGGGCGAGGTCAACACCCTGGCTTTGCTCACGCTTTTTGGCAAACAGTAGCGCAAATCATAGTTTCCACCATTTGACCTGCGGCCTCAGTCAGCCAAACGGCTGCCAGCTGGGTGCCGCAAAACCCTATTCTCAAGACACGACAGGGTCCAAAACTGAGCACGGCCAAACCGTGCCGAGAGGATCACTCAAATCCCAGGGGGACATTCGATGAAGACCAAATTGCTGGCCGCAGCACTGTCGCTTGCAGGCCTGTCGCTTGCAGGCCTGTTCGGGGCGCAAACGCGCGCCGCCGAGACCTGTGGGGGCACCTACAGCGTAAAGTCCGGCGACAGCCTCTCCGTAATTGCGGACCGCCTCTACAAAGATGCCGGAACCTGGAGCACCATCCACACGCAAAACATCGACACCATCGGGCCAAAACCCAATGCCATACGCGTTGGCATGAGGCTGAGGATCCCCTGCCTCAACGGGCTGCCAACAGGCCTGCCGGGTGGCACAGAGATCACAGCCGCCGCTGCTGCCACAACTGCGCCGGTGCGGGTCACCCCCGGCAATGCTTCGGTGCGCCAGAAAATCAATCTTCTGACCGGCGACGACTATGCGCCCTTAACCTCAAAAAGCGCCCACAATGGCGGGCTGATCACCGATGTGATGACTGCGGTCAGGACCCAGGCGGCGCCGCAAGAGGCTTTGCCATCCACTGGGTCAACGATTGGGGCTCGCATTTTGACCCGCTTTTGTCCAATGCCCTGCTGGATGTGGGCTTTCCCTGTCTCGGCCTGATTGCGACAGCATGCCGGACAGCTATCGCTGTGTGAATTTCTTGTTCTCAGAGTCAATGTTCGAAACCCTGATGTTGCTGTTTGTCGACAAAAGCCGTCCCTTCAGCTTTGAGGACGATGCCGACATTGTTGGCGAAACCCTATGTCGGCCCAATGGCTATCTGACCTTTGATCTTGAAGGTTCTGGCCGCAACTGGCTAGCCGAGAACAAGATCACTCTGAAATCACCCCATACGGTCAAAGACTGTTTTGGCATGGTTGCCAAGGGCGAAGCCGATGCGGTGGCGATCAACGAATTCACCGGCCGCAGTGTGATGAAAGAGCACGGGTTGGGCGATCAGTTCAACGTGCTGCCACAGCCGCTTTCGGTGCTTGGCATTCACGCCGTGGTGCATAAAACCCACCCCCGCGCCAATGAGATGATGGGTCTGGTCAGCAAGGGGCTGCAGGATATTCGCGACGATGCACCTACCAGCGCATCATCGAAGACCACCTCTCCCGCATCTGGGCTGACTACTAGGAGGCGACAATGCTGAAGACGCTCTCGATCTCTATCGCCGTGGTTTTGGGAATGCTCAGCCCGGCTGCCGCCTGGGCCATTTGCGACGTGGATTACCGGGTGCAGCCCGGCGATACCCTGTTCTCTATCGCGGAACACCACTACGGCGACCGGGGCCGCTGGACGCTGGACGCTGGACGCTGATCTATTATGGCAATTATAGCCGCCTGACCGGCCCCGTGGCCGAAGCAGGCAAGCTCCTGCATATTCCCTGTGCTAAGGGCGTATCGACACCCGAGGCCACGCCCCTGCGCCAGGATGATGCGGAAATGAAACTGCTGACCGGCGGCGGCTTTGCCCCCTTTACCGATCCTGCCTTGCCGGGTCAGGGCCTGATTACCGAGCTGGTCAATGCTGCACTGGAGCTGACGCCTGCGCCGGTGTCCTACTCCATCACCTGGGAGAATGACTGCTCCAAGCACCTGTTTCCCAAGCTTAACGACAAAGAGTTCGACATGGGATTTCCCTGGTTCAAACCCGACTGCGCCAGCACGCATCGGGATGAACGCTGCGTGAATTTCCACTTTTCCGAGCCGCTGATCACCATTCCAATCATGTTGTTCACCCGCGCCGCTGACAGCTTTAGCTTTGATGCGGACAGCGACATCGAGGGAATGACCCTGTGTCGCCCCAAGGGCTATTTCACCCATGATCTGGATCGTCCCGGCCGTCGCTGGCTCAGCGAGGACAAGATCACGCTGGTGCAGGCCGACAGTCCCGCCGCCTGTTTCCATCTGGTGCAGCAAGGCCGGGTTGATGCGGCCACGGTCAATCTGTTCCTGGGCGCCAACACGCTGATTGCGGAAGGGCTGCGCGACAGCATCCTGCCCGTCGAGCGGCCCCTGTCAGAAGAGGCTCTGCATGTGGTGATCTCAAAACGGCACTGGCGCGGCACTTCGCATTTGTACCGGGTCAATGCCGGTCTCAAGGCGCTCAAGAAAGAAGGGCGTTTTGAAGAAATCGTGGCGCGCCATCTTGAGCAGTTCTGGGGCCAGTTGCAGTAATCGCGCTCTAGCAGGGCGGCCCAAGAACCAAATCAAGCTGCGGCCTTTTGGGCGGCGGCACATTTTTGGATAGGCGTCAGCCTGGAGTGTCGCTGCGGGCCTCTCCGCTGACATCGCTGCGGGCAATCGCGACAGATTTCACAACGGCATAGCAGCTGACGCCGGGCGCCAACTCAAGCGCCTGCGCCGAACGCCGGGTGATCCGGGCCAGAACACGCCCCGCATCAGTTTTGAGCGTCACCATTGCCCCCGGACCGGTCCCACCCCGGATCTGTTCAATCTCGCCGGGCAGAATATTCAGCGCCGACAGGCCTTCGGGTTTTTGTCGCGAAAGAATCACGTCCTGCGCCAGAATACGCACCCGCAACTGGCTGCCCACTTGCTGCATAACCTGCGGCAAAAACAGGGAAATACCGCCTGCCTCCAGCTCGCTCAACCCGTCTGTATGATGCCGTAAAAGCCGCGCCTGCAGCAGTGCTCCGGCGGCGCGCACCCCGGTTGGCATCACGCTGGCATCGCCAAGAACCTCGGCGGCGCTACCCTGACGCTGCACCTTGCCGTCCTTTAGCACCACAACGGTTGTGGCCAGCCGCGCCACCTCGGTGGCGGCGTGGCTCACATAGAGCATGGGGATCTTCACCTCATCCCGCAGCCGCTCAAAATAGGGCAGGATTTCTTCCTTGCGCGGGTCATCCAGCGCCGCCAGAGGTTCATCCGCCAGGATCAGATCCGGGCTGGACAACAGGGCGCGGCCAATGGCGACCCGTTGTTTTTCCCCGCCCGACAGGCTGCCCGGATGCCGCGCCATCAAAGGACCGATCCCAAGCATCGCAACGATCCGCTCCAGATCCTCGCGGGCGGCCCCTTTTGGGGCGAACCAGCGCCCAAACAGCAGGTTTTGGCGCACCGTCAGATGCGGAAACAGCCGCCCCTCCTGAAAGATATAACCAATGCGACGCCGGTGCGGCGCAAGCCAAATACCACGTTCGAGGTCAAACAACACCCGCCCATTCAGGGCCACACGGCCTGTTTCGGGACGCTCGAGGCCGGCCACGGCGTTTACCACCGTGGTTTTACCCGCGCCTGAGCCGCCAAACAGCACGGTCACCCCTGCCGGTGCCTCAAAGGAGATATCCAGCGCAAATCCTGCACGTTGCTGACGCAGCTCAACCGAAAGCATCATGTGCCTCCAAGACGTTTGCTGGCACGGCGCGCCAGCAGTTCCGACAGGATCAGCGCGCTCATGGCGATCCCCACCGAGATCAGCACCAGACGCAGTGCCGCGCTCTCACCGCCCGGCACCTGCAAAAATGCGTAAATCGCCGAGGGCAGGGTTTGTGTCTGGCCGGGGATGTTGGAGACAAAGGTGATGGTGGCGCCGAACTCGCCCATTGCCTTGGCAAAGGCCAGAATGGTTCCGGCAATGACCCCCGGCAGGATCAAAGGCAGGGTCACCGTGGCAAAGGCCCAGAAGCGATTGGCCCCCAGGGTAGCTGCTGCCTGTTCCAGTTTGGGGTCCACCGCCTCGATCGACAGCCGGATGGCGCGCACCATCAGGGGAAACCCCATAATTGCCGCCGCCAGCGCCGCCCCCGTCCAGCGAAAGGCCAGTATGATGCCAAATTGCTGCAAAAACCCTCCCAAAGCGCCCTGGGTGCCAAAGGCCAAAAGCAGCAGATAACCGGTTACCACCGGGGGCAGGATCAGGGGCAGATGCACCAGCCCATTCAGCAGTTGCTTGCCCGCAAACTCCCAGCGCGCCAGAGCATAGGCGACAAATATCCCAAAAGGCAGGCTCAGCAAACTTGCCCAGATCGAAACCTTGAGAGACAGCGCAACCGCCTGCCATTCTTCGGGGCCCAGCCAGTTCATGCGCCGCTACTCCGCAATCACATCAAAGCCGGCAGACAAGAAGATCTCGCGCGCCACCCGGCCCTGCAGATAGGTATGAAACGCCGCAACCGCCGGGCCGTCAGCTGGCAGGATCTGCGCCAGGGGGTAGCGGATTGGATCATGGGAGCCTTCGGGGAATTCGGCCAGCACCACCACCCGCGGATCCGCCCTGGCATCGCTGGCATAGACAATGCCAAGGGGCGCCTCTGCTGCCGCTATCAGGGCAAGGGCTGCGCGCACATTGTCGGTCTGGGCAACCTGCGGTGCCAGCCGCGACCAAAGCCCCAGAGACTGCAGCGCCTCCTGCCCATAGATCCCGGCGGGCACCGCGTCCAACAGACCCATGGCCAACTTTCCCTCACCCAGCTGTTCAAACAGACGGGGGTCGTCAAAGCCGGAAATAGACTGGGCCACAGATTGCGGTGCGATAAGGACCAGCCTGTTGCCAAGAAGATCTTTACGGCTGCCGGGCACCAGACGACCTGCGGCCTCAAGATAGTCCATCCAATCAGCGCTGGCGGGCAGATAGATGTCAGCCGGGGCGCCAAGCGCGATCTGGCGCGCCAGCAAAGACGAGCCGGCCAGCGAAAGGGCCACTGTATAGTCTGTCTCGGCCTCAAATTCTTTGCGGATATCTTCCAGCGCATTCTTTAGGCTGGCAGCCGCAAACACAGTGACATCAGCCGCCAAAGCGGCCGATCCCCCAGCCAGACCAAACGTCAGACCAAGCGCTGCGGTCACCAGAACCCCAGCGAAAAAACGACCGATGCGGGACATACCTGTGAAACCTCCCGGAGCCTGATATCCATGCCACCCTTTTGAGGTAGCTCTGAGATCCCCGCTGGGCAAGTCAATTTTGCGCCCCGGCAAGGCACTACCCGGCCGAGATCTATCACAAACACCCCGCTTTCAAATACAAAAGCTCACCCCAAGCGTTCCTGGAGCGAGCAGTTTGATGTCACTGTAGGGTGGGAACTCTAGAACAGGGTCAGTCCACCGGGATCGGATGGAGCTGGTGCCGGTGCTGGCGCGGCTGCAGGACGCGCCCTTGCCAATTCCTGTTCGCCCAAACGCCGGTCATTTTCGACCCTGGTCTGCTGGGCGCTGCCGGAAACCGCGTGAAAACGGACGCGACGGGCAGAATTACCACCGACGCTCGACGAAATCACCGGAATGCCTTCATCCTTGAGAAAGTGCTGCACAAAGTGAGAGTTTGACGCCCCAATGTCTGACAGATTGACCGACATTTTTGCGCCACCAAAGACTTTTGCCTTCAGGTTGTTGCGCTGCGCGCCTTTTTTCATAATGCCGTTGATCAACAGCTCCATAGCATGAATGCCATAGCGTGCGCTCACATCATTGCCGTTGGCATTGGCCAGCAGGAAATGATTCATTCCACCCACACCATTTTCAGCATCGTAAATACACGCCGAGATACAGGAGCCCAGAACCGTAGAAAACACCACTTTTGGGTCGGTCGAGACCCGGTATTCTCCCTGCAATACCGTGACCGAGGTAGTATTTGCAAAAACTGTTGTCACAGTAAACTCCTTATCAACTAAATTCAGGCCTTAGCAGCCTGCAGAAGGGCCCCTGCCATACGGGCAAGAGAAACTTGTTTTTGAGCGCCGCCATTTTCCCAGGCGACACGCGGCATCCCATACACAACTGAGGATTTTTCATCCTGAGCGAAGGTCGTTGCCCCGGCATTGCGCAATTCCAAAAGCCCCTGGGCGCCGTCCTGGCCCATGCCCGTCAAAATCGCAGCGACGACGTCCTTTCCGTATGGCACAGCAGAGGTAAATAATGCGTCAACAGACGGCATGTGACCGGAAATAGGAGGACCTTCCTTCAGGCGCGTTTTCATTGGTTTTCGCTGTGTCATACCCATATGGCGACGCTGGCCCGCAGCGACATATACATGCCCCACTTCCAAATTCATATTGTCCTCTGCCTGCACAACTTTTGCAGCACACACCCGGTCCAGAAGCGAGACCAAGCCCTGGCCAAAATTCTTGCCGGTATGCTGAACAATCAAGGTTGGCGGGCATTGCGCCGGAAAGCCCACCAGAACACTGCGCAGGGCCTCGACCCCACCAGTGGACGATCCAATCAGGATGATTTTCTTAAAGCTGGTACTTGCCCGCGCGCTGCCCGCCCCTTTGCCAAGAGCCCCAGCCTGATCTCGCCTCGGTGCTTTGACCATCATGTCAAAATACTGGGAGTACTGCCGGGGACTGTCCGCTTTTGTCAGCTCAAAAATGCCCGCCCCGACGTTCAGCAGCGGCGAAGACTGGCGCGCAGGCGTAGCCCCCGCACTGTCCATAACGGCCACCCATCGGGTATCCAGCGCCGAAAACAGGGCCAGCATCATCTCGAATTCCGGCAGCTTTGTGAAACCATCTTCGACAAAGGCAAAGGTCGGTTCTGCGGCCTCTGCCTGATTATAGGCCATCATGAGGTTGTTGGCCAAAAGCACCTTCATGCCCGGGTAGCTTGCCTCCATATGACTTTGGATTGACCGGGCAAAGGCCCGGTCGGTGGTTATGATCAATAAATTCTTAGGACGCAAATGTTTCACCCAGCCAAGTTAATCGGTAAAAACCCGAAGTTTACGAACATCCCAGGGCGATATATCGCCCCGAGAGAGTGATAATTTAGAAATCCTGCCAGAGATCCTTGGCAGCGTTTCCATCAGAGATGACAGGTCCGGACGGAGCGCGGGCCGCGTCATCGACATCCCAGTCGTCGTCAGCGCCATGCGCCGGGGAGCCGATGACCTGGCACTGCCCTGCGCCGCAGCCTCCGAGATTTGGACGACAGGTGCTCCACCCTGAATTTGAAACCCGGAAACCAGCTGCGACAACTCGGTGGAATCTTGACTGAGCAGATGCCCTGCGGCAGTGGCCTGTTCGACCATTGCTGCGTTCTGCTGCGTCACCTGATCCAGCTGTGTCACACCCGTGTTGATCTCATTCAAACCGGTGGCCTGCTCTACCGCGCCTTCGGCAATGCCTGAAACCAGTTTAGAAATATGGCTGACCCGGTCCACAATATTTGTGAGCGCGCCGCCGGCCTTTCCGACCAGATCAACACCGCGTTCAACCTGTTTCGAGCTGTCACCGATCAGAGTTTTGATCTCAAGCGCCGCATCCGAAGAGCGCTGCGCCAGCGCCCGCACTTCCGAGGCCACGACGGCAAAACCTTTGCCGGATTCACCGGCACGCGCCGCTTCAACACCCGCATTCAGGGCGAGAAGGTTTGTCTGGAAGGCGATATCATCAATCACCGAGATGATCTGGCTGATATGGTTCGAACTCTGCTCGATCTCGGTCATCGCGGTTACAGCGCTTTGCACCACTTCGCCCGTGTTTTCAGCCTCTTGTTTGGCCTCATCCATGGTCAGCTCAACGCTCCGGGCCCCCTCAGCGGCTGACTTTACGCTCGCTGTGAGTTCATCCAGAGCAGCCGCTGTCTCTTCCAGCGTCGCCGCCTGGCTTTCGGTGCGATTCGACAGATCATCCGATGCCCGGCTGATTCCTGCCGCACCGTTGCGAATGGAGCCGGACGCATCAATGACCTTCGACACCGTGCCACTGAGCGTCTCAATGGTCTGATTATAGTTCTGACGCAGTTTCTCGTGTTCACCCGAGAAGGCCTGCTCAATTGGCAGTGAAAAATCGCCTTCTGAAAGCCGCACCAGACCAGCACTCAGGTTCTCAACGACAATCTCTTGCTCAAGCTGCAACTCAGCACGCTGTTCTTCAGCGATTCTGGCCTGCTGCAGGTCTTCCTGCATCGAAACCAGGGTTTTGCCGATCTTGCCGATCTCGTCCCCCCGGTCTGCCTCAGGCACATCGGCATCCAGATTTCCGGAGGACACAGCCTCCATACTGCGACAGATCCGATCCAGTGGCCGGGTGATCGTGCCTGCAAAAAGCCAGCCCAGCACGGACATGACTGCGGCACTCACAATCGAAGCAATCAGCAGAAGGTTCCGGTCCTCAACCACGGGAGCCATCAGCTCCTCAAGGTCCTGTTCAATGGCAATAACCCACTTTCCGTTGGTTAGTGGGATATGCTCCGCATAGGAGGCCACGGGCTGGCCACGCAGGCCAATAGCCTCGGTGGTGAACGCACCGCGCTCTTCCAGGGCTTCGGTGAGGTATTCTCTGACCGGCAGCTGGTCCAGAACTGAATGACCATCTTCAAAGCGCGAACTGGTCCGCGCCGTAAGGTCTGCCCCGGCAAGGAAGACTTCAACTGTGTCGCCGACCCCCTTGTCGTCGTTCATGATACTGTTGATCATATTGACCGGAATTTGAACAACCAGGACACCAACAGTCTGGCCCGAGTTAGACAAAACTTTGGTTGCAGCAAAGGCCGCAGGAGCACCGTTGCTCGGGGCGTAGGCGCTAATATCCGAAAAAACCACCCGGCCCGCTTCAACCTCAAGAGCATTGCGGAACAAAACAGCAAGATCGCTGTCCTTATAGGGGCCCTTCATCAGGTTGGTCCCATAGTCGTCTTCTTTGAAAACACTATAGACGACGTCGCCCGGCATGCTGACCAGAAAGGCATCATAATAGCCTTTTGCCGTCAGCAGCGTCCGGAATGAAGGATGGAATTTGGAGTGATGGATGTTGTAGGGAATCGTTTGCTTGCCACGATCCAGATTGTGGCGCTCTCCCAGTGGGAAAGGGTTCTCTGTGATATATGTCGTACGTGCGATATCCGCAGCCTCAGCCCCAAGGTTGCTCCAGGCAGCAGAGAGGCGCTGGATCGCTGTGGCGGTTGAAGGTGTGGCGGCCAGCATCATCAAATCGGCATTGATGCCACGCAAGAACGACTGAAAGGCTGTCTTGCGTCCGGCAACAAGGGATTCGAATTGGCCCTCGGCTTGATTGAAAGCGCTCTTTTGAAAGTTTACCGTACTAATCGTTACAATTACAGCTGTTAGCAGCGCACCAAAACCCACCACAAACAGTGGTAGCTTATAGGCAATCTTTAAAGATCTCAGTGCATTCATGTTGCCCTCCCAAGGCGTCATCGGCGGCGATCAGTATTATTGTGAGCGACAGACTGGCCAAGAGGAGTTAATTTGCCGCTTACGCAAACCCCGGTAATTCCATTTTTACAAATCAATATGAGCTGAGGCGCTTAAACCCTCTCTCTGCCAAGTACTCTGCCAGCGCGTCACGCCGCCCAAAGACCCCGGTTTGGGAGGGTGCATATATATACGGACTGATCTGCAGAACCTCCGCCTCTTTCATTTCACAACAACGGCCACCCCGCAGAATCACATCCGTTGTGAAACCAGAAAACTTTAGGAAAATTCAGAATTATCCCTGGCTCTCGGCTGCATAAAACCGCTTTTCCGGCAATCTGCAGCAATCAATTGTTAAGTCACACAGCCTAACTATGAACCCATCGAATAGACACACGTCACCGACAACGGGGGTGAGAATCGCGGAAGATGACCACAGAAACGCACAAGCACCTTTTGGAATTACCAAATGCATTTGCGGAGTTAAGTTCGCTCATTGCTTTTCTTGTCGGAGCCCGCTCCGCCACAGTAGAAATCGACTGCAGCAATGTTGCAGCCATACCATCGCGCTGCCTTCAACTGCTGCTCAGCGCCGAGCAACAGTGGCGCTCTGAAGAATTGGGTTTTGCGGTAACCCATATCAACGCTTCCTGCCGCAAATCCCTAACGCTCTTGGGTTTGGAGCCCAACCGATTTGAAGACGAGGTAACAGCATGAAAACCAAAGTATTGGCCATTGATGATTCCCGCACCATCCGGAATCTGCTCGCCGCCACCCTGGAAGAGGCTGGTTTTGAGTACGTGAGTGCCGTTGATGGCCGCGAAGGCGTCGACATGTATGAAGATGTCGCCCCTGATGTTGTTATCACGGATATCAACATGCCAAACCTGGACGGGTTTGGAGTGATCGAAGAGTTGCGTGGGACCGGCATCAATTCCAAAGTTCCAATTCTGGTTCTCACCACTGAAAGCGCTCCTGAAATGAAGGCCCGCGCTCGCAATGCAGGGGCCACTGGCTGGATCACCAAACCTTTTGATGACGCCTCCCTGATTTTTGCGCTGAAACGCGTAACCGGGGCAGCTGCCTACGATGTCCGGATCCATTCAGGATACCTTCTTTGAGGAGTGCGAAGAACTCCTTGAAGCAACGGATGAGGGTCTGAGCGCCATCGAAGGAGGCGATCACGATCCAGAGGTAGTCAATGCAGTTTTCCGTGCGGTTCACTCGATTAAGGGTGGCGCGGGCGCATTTGGCTTGAACGAGTTGGTGGCATTTGCCCACAGATTTGAGACAGTATTTGATGAGGTCCGTGCCAATCGCATGGAGCTGACTGATCCACTGGTACAGCTGCTGCTGCGCTCTTGCGATCACCTGTACAACTTGGTCGCGGTCGCCAGGGATGGCGGCGAAACCGATCAAGAGCATCATGATATGCTGATCGAAGCGCTGGATAAATATATTCCAGAAGAAGAAGAAGATCTGACATTCGAGCCTATGGGGCTTGGTGGTCCTATGGATATCGGTGCAATCGATCTGCCCGGTATTGCGACTGAAGAGACCTATCAGATCCACTTCCGGCCTCTGAAGGATATGTACAGCACCGGCAATGAGCCAATCTTCCTGTTCCAGGCCCTCAAGGACATGGGCACGCTGGAAGTCACGCTGGATGATTCTGAGCTGCCAGGCTTTGACGCCATAGATCCTGAAGAAGTTTATCTGAGTTGGAACCTCGTTCTGACCACCTCAGAACCCCGATCCTCTGTAGAAGCCGTATTCGAATTTGTCGAAGGCCTCTGCGAGCTCTCTATCGATGGTGATGGGGATGCTGATGCTGATGCCGCGGCTCTTGCCGCTCTGGAGGCGGCCTTTGGGTCAGCTCCGGCAGAAGCCCCACCAGAAGCGGAGCCTACAGTTATGGTTGAAGAGACCCCCGCAGCCCCTTTTGAACAGCCGGCCCCCGCGCCAGCGCCCGAGGCAGTACCGGAAGTAGCCGGTAAACAGGCTTCGGCTCCAAAAGCCGAGACCGCGAAATCTGAACAGCGCGGGCCAAACCCCACGCTGCGCGTGGATCTTGAGCGGGCGGACCGGCTTATCAACGCTGTTGGGGAGTTGATCATCAACCATTCGATGTTGGCGCAGCAAATCGCCAACCTCGATGTCGCAGATGTCCGTGATGTTGAAACCGAACTGGAGGGCTTTAAGAATCTTGCCCGCGATATCCAGGAAGGTGTGATGTCAATTCGCGCCCAACCCGTGAAGCCGCTGTTCCAGCGGATGGCACGTATTGTCCGCGAAGCCTCAAGCGCGACAGACAAAAGCTGTAAACTTGTCACCGAGGGTGAAAACACCGAGGTCGACAAGACGGTCATCGAACGCCTTGCTGATCCATTGACGCATATCCTGCGCAATGCCGTCGACCATGGTGTTGAAAAACCCGAAGACCGTATTGCCGCTGGCAAAGACAAAGTCGGTGAGATCCGCCTGTCGGCCTCACACCGGTCTGGCTCTGTCTGTATCGAGGTCAGAGATGACGGGGCGGGTGTTAATCGCCCCCGCGTCAAACAGATTGCCATCGAAAAGGGCCTGATCCCGGAAAACGCCGAACTCACAGATAGCGAGATCGACAATCTCCTGTTCCTGCCGGGTTTCTCGACTGCCAAAGAGGTTTCTAAACTCTCTGGTCGTGGGGTTGGCATGGATGTTGTGAAAAACGCCGTGACCGGCCTTGGGGGGCGGATCAATATCTCGTCAAACCCCGGCAAGGGTTCAACCTTTACCATTATTTTGCCACTGACCCTGGCGGTAATGGACGGCATGGTGGTCTCGGTTGCGGATCAGACAATGGTGGTTCCGATCACCTCAATTGTTGAGACGATGCGCGGCAATGACGACATGATCAACAACCTGGGAGCTGATGGCACGCTGCTGTCGATCCGTGGCAGTTTTGTCCCGATCTGCGATGTTGCTGGCGCCCTTGGTCTTCGTAAGGAAGACAGTGATCAACCTCCTGGCGTCTATCTGCTGGTGGAGACGGAAACCGGCCAACGCAGTGCCTTGGCAGTGGATGACATTCACGACCAACGCCAGGTCGTCATCAAAAGTCTGGACGGTGTTTGTGGAGAAATTGCCGGCGTCGCGGCCGCAACAATCCTTGGAGACGGCAAAATCGCCATGATCCTTGACCCCGAAAGCATTCTTGCGGCTTCGCCAGCAGCCGCCTTTGATACCGAGCGGAGAATGAGCAATGCAAGCTGAAACAAAAAACAATGACCAGGAAGTGAAGCACGCTCAGTTTAGCGAGTTCGTGAGTTTCACTGTCGCCGGTCAGGCCTTCTGTCTGAAGATCACTCAGATCCGGGAAATCCGGCGCTGGTCCCCCGTGACCATCCTGCCCCATGCGCCTTCGGACGTGTTGGGCGTGATGAACCTGCGCGGAGCGGTGATCCCGATTTACGATCTGTCAGCCCGGTTTGGCCTGCAAACAACAGAAGCCAGCGAGCGCAATGTTGTCATCGTGGTCTCTTCTGCAGGAAAACCTGTTGGCCTGCTGGCTGAATCCGTCTCTGAGATCATCTCGATCAACCCGGAAGAGATCCAAGAGACTCCGCCGGTCGATAGCCGCAACACCATGGAGTATATCCAGGGTATCATTTCACATGATGATACAATGGTGCGGATCATCAATCTGGATGCCGTGATCTCAGTTCCTGAGCAGGTGCTCTGATGATTGCTGCGGGTCCCATAGAATCCAATCCTGACGGGTTCACCCTGACGGACCAGGATTTTGAAGCGATCGCTGATTTTGCTTACAAGCATTTTGGCCTGTCGATGTCGAGCAGTAAGAAGCCTCTGGTTTCTGCTCGGCTGGCGCGCCAGCTTAGACAGCAAAATGTCGTGAACTTCAAAGAGTATCTGGGGCGATTGAATGGCCCAAACAGGGATCAGGAGCGCAACAATCTGCTGTCGCTTCTGACCACCAATGTCACGCATTTCTTTCGCGAGCCGCATCATTTTGAAACCCTGCGCAACGATGTTCTGCCGCAGCTGATCGAAAAGGCGCGCAACGGTGGCCGGGTCCGGATCTGGTCTGCTGGCTGCTCAAAAGGACCAGAGCCGTTCACAATGGCGATGATCATTCACAAAATGTGCCCAGAAATTGGGCGCTTTGACTTCAAGATCCTGGGAACCGATATCGACCCGCAGGTCATCCAATTTGCCAAAACGGCAAAGTATCCGCAGGAAGACATTGAGCAAATTCCGTCTGAGTACCGCAGCCTGGTGCCCAAGATGGATGCCGACGGGCGCATGCCCGAAAACCTGAGATCTATGATCACTTTTGGGGTGCTGAATTTGATCGAACCCTTCCCCTTCAAGGGAAAGTTCGACGCGATTTTCTGCCGCAACGTGGCCATCTATTTTGACACACCAACCCAACAAAAGGTCTGGCAAGCCTTTCAGCAAAACCTGAACCCCGGTGGATATCTCTTCATCGGTCACTCCGAACGCATGTCCGGGCCGGCCGAAGCAAAACTGAAGACATCCGGGATCACGACTTACATCAACACTCCCGCCTGAGGCGACGCTCCATAAAGGAGCTGGAAAAGAGCAACACGAGGAAAAATTCATGAGCTTAAAAGACTCTCTACGCGTAATGGTCGTCGATGATATGTCCACAAGCCGCGGTATCATTACCCAGTGTCTGGACGAGCTTGGCATCAAGAACTACATGGTCGAGAACAACGGACAGTCTGCTTTTCAAAAGCTGACCACGACTCCAGTGCACCTGGTGTTGTCGGACTATAACATGCCAGGCATGGATGGTCTGGGCCTGCTGCAGGCGGTACGGGGACATCAGGCGACCCAACGTCTTGGCTTTATTCTGGTGACCGGTAAACCAACGCCAGAAATCATCGAGGTGGGCAAAAAGCTCGGGTTGAACAACATCATCCGTAAGCCCTTCACAGTTGCCACCATGAAACAGGCGATCGAACAGGTCGTCGGGCGGCTGTAGAAATGGCAGAGCAGTTCAATACGATTTCCGGCCTTAGCGCTATTTCCGCCCGTGAAATGCGTCAGCTTTACTCGAAGGTCCAAACATTGGAAGACGTGGTCCACGACATCTTTGATCGTGGCACGAAACCAAACCGGCAGGAGAACCAGCAGTTACAGGACTTCGATCTGGTCATGCAGACTCTTGCGGGGATGGCCGACTTCTATGAAAAAATAGAAGGCCAGGTCCTGGACTCGGGTAAAGCTGATGTTCATGCCGCGACCGAGTCGGTGACGCTGCAGAAACTGCGTGAACGGCTGCGTGAAATAGGAAGCTTTGTGACGTCATAAAGCGGTCACGACGCTGATCTGATCCGCACCTTTTAGCCATAGCCGCCTGAGCCCTGTGCCCAGGCGGCTTTTTCGCTTTCTTTGCTGTGCCAGAGCGCTAGATTACCAAGGAGCGTCACGAAATCTTATAATTGGTATTGGTATGGCTGGGTTTTTCAAAGTACTGGCGGCAGGGATCTGTTTATTCCTCCCACAAATCGCCGAGGCGGCGCGGGACCGGATCGCTCTGGTCATCGGCATGGCAGACTATAAGCACCTGCCGCCGCTGCAAAATACCCACAACGATGCCAGTGGCATGGCACAGACCCTCACGGGGATCGGCTTTGACGTCACCTTGTCGCTGGATGCCACTGCTGCGCAAATGACAGAACTGCTGGATGACTTTGCCTTTCGCTCAGAAGTGGCAGATCTGGCGCTGGTGTATTTTGCCGGCCATGGCATCGAGGTGCAGGGTGAGAATTTCCTCATCCCGATTGACGCCAATGTCTCCAGCAACCGCGATGTTCAGCGTCAGTCCGCATCGCTGAAACAGCTGCTGGCGGCGGTGGATCGCGCCCGCAAGATGCGTATCGTCATTCTGGACATTTGCCGCGACAACCCCCTTGGCGATGCGATCGCTTTGGAAACTTCGGCGGCGGCACAAGCCTCTTCAGAAGAGACCCGGGGCGGTGGTGGCGGCATGGCAGCGGCCGATCCCGATCGCGGAACCCTGGTTGCTTTTGCGGCCCGCGACGGCCAGGTCGCGCTGGATGGCACCGGGCAAAACAGCCCCTATGCCCAGGCCCTGATGCAGAAAATGGTACAGCCCAGCCTGGAAATCAGCCTGATGTTCCGTCAGGTGCGCGATCTGGTTTTGGAAAAAACCGGCAACCTGCAAGAGCCTCATACCTACGGCTCTCTCACTGGCGTCCCCTTTTACTTTTCGGGTGCAAAAGACGCAGGCGAGGCTGTGCTGCCGGCAGGCACCTCAGAGGCCTGGTCCGCGCTGCGGCCAGACCAGGAGGCGCAACTGCTGGCACTGGCGGACCTTGGCGACACCCGTTCGATGCTGGGTCTTGCCTATATGCGACTGAACCCCGATGCCGGGCGGTTTGACCCGGTGGCGGCGGTTGCCTTTTTGCAACGTGCTGCCGATGCCGGGGCCCCGGAGGCACAGTTCGAGTTGGCCAAACTCTATGAACGCGGCACCGGCATTGCGGCGGATCCACAAAAGGCGCTGCAGCTCTATCAGGCGGCTGCGCGGCAGAATTTTGCAGATGCCATCAATGATCTCGGGTTTTTGCACCATCAGGGCAGCCTTGGCCTGCCAGCGAACCCGCAAAAGGCTTACGGCTTCTTCCGCGCGCCGCCGAGCTGCGCCATCCGCAGGCGCAATTCAACTTTGCTGCGCTGATAGACGATGGTCTGGTGCCAGGACACGGCCCGGAGGACGCGGCGGGCTTTCTCTATGCCGCGCTCCGCTCGGGCAGCGCCGATGTTTTAAATCTTTTGAGCGAGCGCCCCACGATGTTTACCCTGCAAACCCGCAGAGCGTTGCAAAACAAGCTGCGCGACAACAAGTTTTATCAGGGCTCGATTGATGGCGATTTCGGGCCAGGCACCCAGCGCGGTATTCGCCGGGCCTATGGGCTTGAGGGATAACAGCGACCGGCGGCAGCCCCCCGTTAGACACCTGTTAGAACAGTTAAGCGGCCCTCAGATCAGAGCAGCCCATCAGAGACCCAGGCGTCCAGCTGGCGGCGGCTGATTTCAAAATGCATGCTGTCCTCACGGCGAAACCCGGCGCCCCAGACCCAGCCTTCGGCAAAGAAGAAATCCGCCATAATGGTCAGGCCCAGCTGCGTTTTGCCATCGGTGAAATTGTCCAGCTGACCATCAATATTAAGATCAACAGCCAGACCATAACTATGGGTGGACAGGGAATTAACCGTACCCCTGATCCGGCGCACGCAGAGGGCGCCCGCTGTGTTGATGCGATTGTAAAGATCCGGGTCGGCCGCGCGAATGTTCTCAAACACCACCTTCAGGCTCTCGATTGCCGGGCGCAGCATGCTGACGCGGATGGGCCCGACCTGCTCTGTCACCAGTTTGTCTTTGAGATTGGGATTGGTCATCGATTGACAGGTGTCATTCAGATCTTCACGCGGCCGCCCCAGCCTCTCGGTCAGATACTTGCCGCCTGTTACGCGCAGCCCCCGATTGACATTGACCCGGTCCGCAATCAGCACAACCTGCGCATAGTCAAGATCCGCGCCTTCGGTCTGATCCCAGATCTCGCGCTCCGCCTCTGCAGACGAGGCCTCCGGGGCCATCTGCCCTCCGGAGGCCAGCGGCAAACGCGTCACCTCGGTTTGCAAATCCGACAGGCGTAGCTGCAAATCCTCGATCTGCTGGCGCAGCATCTCGATCTCGATCCAGGCCGTGGAATCAACTGCGGCGCCCTGAAAATCGTCCTCAGACAGCATCCATTTCAGGCCAATCCAGACCGCAGGCGCCAAAAGAAGCCCGAAACACAGTATAATCGCCGGTAAAACCCGCATAACGCCCTCAAATCGATACAGGCCTATTCAAAGCAGAGAAGACGGGCGAGTAAAGCCTTTTGTCCAGTTTTGCTGCCGCAATCGGCACCCTGTTTCCCCAGATCCAGCCCATTGGCAGAACCGTTCATGTGGTATAGAGTTTTCACAGGTCAATTTTCAGTTTAGGGGACAAATAATGGTCCGCGTCAAAATTATCGCCGCCTTTGTGTTTTCTGCAGCTCTTTTTCCTGCCTCTCTGGCTTATGCTCAGGAGAGCACACAGGAATTGACAGTCGAAGAAATCACCAAAGCATTTCAAAAACAAAAAACACGCGGCCTGGTCATCGTACCCAGCGGCGTTGCTGCCGCCGCGCCGCAGGCTTCCGACAGTCAGGAAGTCGCGACGGTCGCTGCCGCTCCACCGAGGAATACACCCCGGTGGAGCGGCAGGCACAGATCAACGTGCAGATCTCGTTTGACTTTGACAGCGCCGCACTGCGCACCGATCAACAGCCAAAGCTGGCGAATATGTGTGCCTCGATGCAGGTGATGCAAGGCACGGTATTTCAGATCATCGGCCATACCGACAGCTCTGGGTCAGCCCCGTATAATGAGCGGCTCTCGCTGTTGCGCGCCCAGGAAGTGCGGCGTCACCTGATCAGCACCTGCGGTGTCGAAGAGGGTATGCTCAAGGCCATCGGAATGGGTGAAACGGCGCCATACAATGCAAATGACCCACGCGCCGATGAAAACCGCCGGGTAGAATTCCAGGCCCTGGGCTGAACCGGTGCCCTTGAACACGGCCGATTCTCGGCCCCCGCGTCAGGGTCGGCACCTTCATGGCTGGGACTGTCAGAGCCGGTCCTGTCGGGATCGCTGCTATAGTGCCGTTCTGACGCCTAAAATGACTTTTGGCCGGGTTTTACAATTACACATAATCAAAGGTCCGGCGCGATGATGGAATCCCGGCCCAGTGATCTGTTTCAGCCGGGCGATCTGCTGAACAATACCTACCGTATTGAGATGCTCTTGGGCCGTGGCGGCACCTCCGACGTCTACAAGGCGCGCTCGGAGATCTCCGGCAATCTGGTTGCCATCAAAGTTCTGAAGCAAGAGCTCTCTGGCAACGAGGACTTTACCGTCCTGATGGCCCGCGAAGAAAATATTCGCGAAATTCGCCATGACGCCGTGGTGCGCTATTCCGAGAACCATCGCACCCCAGACGGCCATATTTATCTGTTGATGGACTACATCGACGGCCCCGGGCTCGACAAAAAGCTAAAGCAGGGGCCGATGTCTGCCGAGGATCTGCTGATCATCTGCCGTCGCGTCTCTGAGGGTCTGAAGGCCGCGCATGCCCGCAATATCGTGCACCGTGATCTTAGCCCTGACAATATCATCCTGCGGGATGGCGATCCTGCCCAGGCCGTGATCATTGATTTTGGCATCGCCAAAGACACCAACCCGGGTGCCGAAACCATTGTGGGCAATGAGTTCGCCGGAAAATACTCCTATGCCGCGCCGGAACAGATGGCAGGACAAACCGATGCCCGCGCCGATGTCTATGCGCTCGGCGCGCTGCTGTTAGCCAATTTTCGCGGCGCCGCTCCCTCGCTCGGGGATAATCCGATGCAGGTGGTTGAAAACAAGCAAAAGCCACTGGATACCTCGGGACTACCGCAGCCGTTCAAAAGAGTGATTGAACGGATGGGTGACCCGGACCAGACACAAGGCTCGCCAGCGCGGCGGATGTGCTGGCCTTTCTGGACAACCCCGACCCCGGCCCAGACACGCCCGACGAGCCCCCCCGCCGCGCCACAGGTGAGCGAAGACGCAACCATCATCGTCCCCAAGGCCGCAACGCCCAAAACAGCCCCCAAAGCTCCCAAAGCTCCCACAGCAAAACCGGCGACAAAGGACGACAGCCCCCCCCGGCGCAAATCCCCGGTCCTTGCAGGTCTCGCGGCCCTGGCGCTTGCCGGTGCGGTGATCGCAGGCTTTGTGACCGGCGCATTTGATACTCTGCTCGCGCCAAACTATCCCGTGGCTGACCCGTTTACTCTGATTGTGGAAAACCCAAAGGACGGCCCGGTCAGGGCCATCGGCAACATGCCCTCAGAAGACAGCAGGGACCAGTTGGCTGATCTGGTGGAGCAAGCCGATCTGACCCTGGCCAGCGGAGCCATATCAGACAGTTGGGGCGAGGATGTGCTGGCAACGATTGCGCCTTTGTCCGTGCTGACCGAATGGCGCCTCGCCGTAAGCAACAACCAGGCCAGGGTGAGCGGCCTCACCGATGATGCTCTGTTGGCCACCAAGATCAACGCGCTGTTTAAAGACGGATTGCCGGGAAATCTGGATGGGATTGCCGAAATTACCTATCGTTTACCCGTGCTACCGATCTCTGAGGTCCGCGGATTGGTTGGCAGCTTTGAGGAATGCGGCCCCCTAAAGGTAAAGCCGGGAAGTGTTGGCGGCGGGTTGGCCCCGATGACCCGATCGAAGTGAGCGGATTGCTTGCCGGAACCGAGACGCGCGTCAGGCTGTATGATGCCCTCAACACGCTAGGCGGCGCACGGGAGATTTCGCTCAAAACCGAGACCCTTAACCCAGCGCTCTGCGTTGTTGAACGGGTTTTGCCCAAGGCCCCCGCCAGCAACATCGCTGTTGAGTTCCGGCTTGGAGGCAAAGACACGCCGAACCCGTCGGGGCGGTTTTTTGTTGGCGAAAACCCGGTGATTGATGTGCTGCTGCCTGCAGAGGTTCAGACTGGATTTCTCACCGTTTCGGTCCTGGATGTCTCTGGTAACGTGTTCCATTTGTTGCCCAATATCTCACGTCAGGACAATGCCGTCGCGGATCTGCGCGCCAACAGGACAGGTCCTGTTCCAGTGCGCGTCGCCTATGATCTGGCCGAATCTGCGCAACATGGCGGGCTTGCCTTCAGGGTTGATGACAGCACGCTTGGCAAAAGCCGCATTCTGGTGCTGCACTCGTCAGAGCCGCTGTTCGCGGGCCTGCGCCCGACCTCTGAAAGCGCCGTCGGCTTTGCCGAGGCCCTGAAGGAAAGTAGCGCCAAGGACATTGGCCTTATCCTGTCGCTGGACAGCAAAATATTGCTTACAGCAGAACCCTGACTGCGGGCCAGGCCACAGGGTCCCATGGCGGCAGGTCTGATCGGAAAATCACCCCCGGATTCGGCCCCAAATTGGGCCAGGCGGCCGGCTTAAAGAACGTCTACAATGATTTGCGAGATATTATCTGCGCCGCCGCCATTCAGGGCTATTTGCAACAAACGGTCCCCAACAGTTTCCAGCGGCGTGGTCGACAGAACCTCCTGCAGCATGGCAAAGGTGGCGTATTTCGTCAGCCCGTCAGAGCAGATCAGAAATCGATCACCAGGCGCCACGTCACCGCGGATTTTGTCGAGCTCAACCTCGTCTCCGACGCCAACGGCCCGGGTGATGGCATTGGATTGAGGGTGTTGCTCCGCTTCGTCCCAGCTCATCTTGCCCGCCAGCACCAATTCAGCCACAGCCGAATGGTCACAGGTCAACAGCTCGATCAGCCCGTCGCGGAGCCGGTAGATACGGCTATCGCCGGCCCAGATGCCAACGAAATGACCATTGGCCAAAATCAGCGCAACCACAGTGGCCCCGATGGTGCCGCCGCCGCGCGCCTCGGCCTCGGCCTGAATGGCACGATGGGCGCCCTGAATGCGGTCCCGCACCCCGTGCATCTTGGCGGCAGGATCAAGCCCAAGCGGCAGGGTCGCCACTGCATCGACGATCAAAGCGCTGGCGTAGTCTCCGGCCTGATGCCCCCCCATGCCATCTGACACCAGCCAGATATCATGGTCCGGCAAGGCAAGGACCGCATCCTCATTCACCTTGCGCTTTAATCCCACATGGGTCTGCGCCACAAATCGGTATGTCATCATTGCTGTCATATGGGCTGCGACTCCCGCCAAATTGCTGCGCCAAGGTCAAACAATCCACAGCCCGGCCGCCCCAGCGGTAAATCGGCACAGACCATCATCCGGGGGCCACTGTCGAGATAGGCGCTCCAGAGGCTGCCGCCCGGGGACTGCTGGGACAAAAGGGCACCGGCCAAATGTGTTTCAACCGCTGAGCCATCGGTACCGCTGCCGGTCAGAACAAAGGTTGTCCCCTCGTGGCGCAGCGGCACTGCCGCCCGTAAATCCGGGACCTCCAAATCCTGCAAATCTGACCACAACCGATCCTTGGACATGCCATTCTCCAGCGTCGAAAGGGCGATATCTTCCAGTTTTTCAAACAATATGCGCTCGCGCAGATGATCCAGCGCGGGCGGCCCGGGCGTGTCCAGCTGCACCATCAGGGTCAAAGGAAAGCGGCGGCCGACCCGATCAACCGACGGCATCAGCACACCCATGATCTTGGCCGGTCCGGCAAGGCCAGCTGCCAGCGTAAACCGCCACAGCGGTGCGGACATGTAGTGTGCGTCAAATTCCGCACCATAAACGGTCTGCGCCTCGAGCATGAGTTGTTGCAGCCAGCTGTCCCAGACGTGCACAAAGCCGCCTGGCGCATTAAGGCGGAAAAAATCGCCAACATCCGGCATCTTGCCAAAGGCACCAAACCCGCTCCCCATTACATCGACTTCGGGCAGCTGAACTTGGCCATTGCCGGCAGGGCAAAGGGGTTCACAACCGATCCTGACTGCAGCTCGAACAGTGCCAAACGCCCGCCAACCCGGAAATTGACCCGGCGTCGGTCGCTGACATTTGTGCGCCGGACCTCCGCGGCATCCAGCAACCGGAACCAGGCCCAGGGCCCATCACGCGACATCACGTTTTCATTGCCCCGTTTCTGCGGCAAAAGCGTGATCCGGGCCAGCCCAACAGAGCCGGGCCAGGTGACAGCAACCGGCGTTGGCTGCCCCATGCGATGGTTATAGCTCACTTTGACCCCGTCAATTTCCAGCAGGACTTCCTTGGCTTTGGGGTCAAGCGCCTTTGGGGTGATCTGAAACTGCACGGCCGGTGTGGCGCCGCCAGCAAAGAAAGCATCGCGAATTTCACCGGCATATTGCATTTGCTGCAGCACTGCCTGACTGATGCCAAGATCCACATCATTCACCCGTTTCCAGGTCCAGGGCCGACTGCGGGTATCCACGTATTTCAGCAGGTTTTCGTCAAAAAAGCTGTCGATCAGACCACCCGGCGAAAAGAGTTTGGCAAAATCCACCATCGCCACATCGGCCCGCGCGCGGCGGTTAAAGGGGTAGCGATTGTCCAGAGCCTTGGTGCAAAAGGGCAGCACAGCCGATTGCCAGCGCGCATTGATCGACGCTCGCGTCCCCTCAGAAGTAATTCCTGATGATCCCGTCGAAATCTGGGTTGCCCAGCGTTGAATAGGCCCATCAATCCGCGAGGCCGTCTGCTGGAACTGCAGCAGGGCCTGGCCGCTTTCTCCAGAGGTAACACCACTAAAGGACATCTTGTTCAGCTCTTGATAGACCAGCTGCAACGAGCCCATCAGATCATCCAGACGCGAGGGCTGCCCCTCAAGCCGCACCACCAGATCGTTCAACCACTCAAAACGCTCCTGCACGTAAGAGCCCGGCGGCTTCGGTGCCTCTCCTGAGGAACTGGCGGCAGAGCTGATCAGCGCCTCCAACAGGATCTGACCCTGGATCGACAGGCCAGGGCGGCTCTCGATGCCGACAATCTGCGACACGCCTTCGTTCAGAGCCTCAGAGTCCAGAGCCGAGCGTTCTTCGGCCAGGCGGGTCTCACGGCTGATTTCAGTCAGGATATTCACAATCGGCGAGGTAGGCCCCGACAGTACATTTGTGACCTCAACCGCATGGCTGAGGGATTCCAAAGGCACAATATCCACGTCCCCCAGGATCTGGTCATAGCGGCTGATGTAGTCGTTATAATAGAGATCCAGCACGTCGCGGCTCAGCGCCAGCAAAGCCGCCTCGCTTTGGCCCTCACCGGCGCGGGCACCCAGCACCCAGGCCTCGTTCTGCACCCGTTCCGAGACACTGACCGCCTCGGGCAGGAACACGTTGTTAAAGCCATCATAGGTAAAGATGCCCTCGACGCCTTCGTTCAAAGGCTTGCCGGAACTGCGCACAAGCACGCGTTTCACAGAGGGGCCGCCGATCTCGGTCAGACGCCATTTGGGCAGGCTGGTGGCCTGATTTGAGTTCACAATGCCATTGTAAACCCCGCTGCGCCAGAGGCATTTCCGACAGGATATTCTGCACCTGCTCGACCAGCGGCCCATTGAGGGCAATCTCTTCCATCGGCTGCGACAACAGGGCCGAAAGATGGTCCATCAGATCGCTGCGTAAATCCGCGCGCGCCGCACCGGGATAGGCCACCAACTCCCAATCGAGCCGCAGCCACTCTTTCACAAGATCCGGGTTCATCGGCCCCTGCAGGCCCAACATCAGATAGATCTTGAGCGCCTCATAGAGCACATCCGGGTTGTTGACATTGCCCGCGATCTGCTCTTCCAGACGCACCAGCAGACGCGGCAACAACCGCTGGTTCAGCGCCGCGCGATAGGTCTGTGCGGTCTGGGTGCCGATCACCTCGCCCTGATACAGCCCATAGGTCAGGCCGCGTTCGGGCGCAGGGTCAGACAGAACCGGGTTGCCCGGCATATCACGCAGAAGGTTCAGCGCTGCGGCAACGGGGACCAGATCAGTGTCCCCAACCGGGCTGGCAGGCAGGGTCGCCGCCGCTGCCTGATACTGCGAGACCTGAGCCTCTGCCTTTTGGATGAGATCAGCGTTTTGCAGATAGGAGCTGACCCAAAGCCCGCCCATGCTGGCGGCAATCAGCAGCGTGGCGGCAATGGCCACGCGCCGGGTCCAGCGATAGCGCCGCTCAACCTTGTCATCCGCCGACACCAGCCCGGCCTCAGGGAACAGCACGCCCTCAAACAACCGGGTGAGGAAAAACGACCGCCCCGTGCCTTGCCCGGTACCGATGGCCTGACGTCCGATGCCAAAGGTCTGCGCCATCCCCAGCATCAAGCGGTCAATCGGCGTGCCTTCCTGGGTGCCTGAGGTGAAATAGACGCCGCGCAGCATCTGACGTTGCTCATAGCGGTTGTCCTGAAAAACCTCCGCGAGGAAGTCCTTGGCAACGCTGCGCAATGAGGCAACCTGCGACGGAAACCCCGCCACAAGGGCACGGCGCTGATGATCGGTCTCGCCCTGCATTTTTTCCAGCAGTTGCGCGTTCATCTGCCCCAACAGACCCGCAAACTCCTCGTCAAAATGCTCAATAGCGGCGGGATCTTTTTTGCTTTTGGGCAACGGCAGCGTAAAGCCCCAGACCTGCTCGCGCTCTTCTTTGCCCAGCGTGTCAAAATACTCCTGGAAGCCGGCGATCAGATCCGCCTTGGTAAACAGCACATAGACCGGAAAGCGCACCCCCAGCCGCTCCCGCAGCTCAGAGAGGCGGCGACGCACCGCCTGGGCATGGGATTTCTGCGTGATCTCATCCTGCAGCGACAGGTCCGACAAGGAGATCGCCACAAGGGCACCATTGATAGGTTGGCGTTTGCGGTACTTTTTCAACAGCCCCAAAAAGCCCAACCAGGCCGCATTGTCGGCTTCGGCGTCGCTCTCTTGCGTGGTATAGCGCCCGGCGGTGTCGATCAGCACCGCATCATTGGTGAACCACCAATCGCAATTGCGGGTGCCGCCAACGCCGCCAATGGCGGCTTTTCCCAGCTTGTCAGCCAGCGGGAATTGCAAACCGGAATTGACAATCGCGGTGGTTTTGCCAGCGCCCGGAGGCCCGATCATCACATACCACGGCAAAACATTCAGATGACGGCGGCCATTTTTGGATTTACGCAGCTCGGCCATGGCCTGCTTGAATTTGCCGCGCAGCTCACCAATTTCTTCCAGCAGCACATCATCTTCATCGACCGTCTCGACGCCTTCCGACATGTCATCTGCCATCTGCCTGTCACGTCGGCGACGGCGCCAGAAAACCAGGCCAATGATCAGCAGCGTCACAACCCAGATCACCGCGATGGTGATCACCCGCGCCTGAATACTGTCAAAGGGACGCCAATCGGCGCCGCCAATAAAGGGCGCAAAAAACCAGGTACAGGCTGACAGGGCCAGGGCCAGCAAAATGAGCACAGAGTAAAGGGATCGAAACAGCGGCATAAGATAGCGGCGGATCATTGGTCGACCTCCTGCACCAGCAAGATTTCAATACGACGGTTGGTGGCCCGCCCTGCTTTGGTGCCATTGTCGGCAATGGGTTCCTTTTCTGCCCGCCCTTCGGCGGACAAACGGTCGGGATCCCCCAGTACATCGGCCATACCGGCCATGACCGATTTTGCCCGCGCCAGCGACAGCGCCATGTTTGACGGGAACCGCGACGAGCGGATCGGAATGTTGTCTGAGTGACCTGCCACGATGACCCGGCCCTTTTCGTCGTTGAGCGCCTCGGCCACCCGGGTGACCGGCGCCTGGAACGCTTTGCTCAGCTGATCCGAGCCCGACCCGAACATCCCTGATCCCGTAAGGCGAATGATCAGCGTGTTGCCCTTTTGAAAGACCTCAACGATGCCTTCCGCGATTTCAGGCTCAAGGAAACCTGCAACCTTTGCCACCTGCTCCTCCAGCGTCTGGATCGGAGGCGGCGGCGGCGGTGGTGGCGCGCGCCGTTCCAGCTCGGCCCGCGGCCCGGCGTCAACGATGCTCAGCTGCCCCACCACATTTTCGGTTTGAGTGGACAGCGCCCAGCTGAGACCCAGAAACTGCATCACCAGCAAAACCCCTGTGACAATCAAAGCGATCCAGAGCAGGCGCCAGGCAGAGAGAACTTTAAAAGGCTTGATCACACCCTGCCAATGGGGCGACAGATCCCGTTCCACCGGGCCGCGTTGATTGCGCAGAATGCGCGCCAGTGCGGCACGAATTTGCAAATGCTTCTCCGCGCCGCCCTGTTCAATACGCAGACGCCCTTCAAAGCCCAGCGACATGCACATGTAGAGAAACTCCAGCATGTCGACATTGGCGCCCGGCTCCTTTTCCAGACGCGCCAGCAGATCATAAAACCGGTCGCCGCCAACGGTTTCGCGATGAAAAGTGCCAACCATCGACTGCAGGCCCCAGCTGGACTGGCCGCCCCAGGGCGTGTTGAGCACCACATCATCCAAAGTTGCACAGAGCGCATAGCGGGCGACTTTCACCGTTTGCGCCGAAATGCCTGCCTGCAAAGCGCGGTTTTCAAAGGCGCGCACCTCGGCCACCACGTTCTTGCGCAGCCCATCCGGGTCCATGTGTTGTGCCCGGTTGCGGATGCGGCTGATCAGGGCAAACAGCGCCGAAGCGCAGGCCGCCAGCGGGTTCATACCCGTGAGCGCCATCTGCGCTGGCTTGCCAGCTGCCGGCCGGCCCGCCTGTGTTGCTGCAGCCTGCGTTGCCGCTTGCGGTACACCAAAGGCGTCTTGCTGCGGTGCAGCCGGGTCAGCGATGACAGGGCTGACAGGGGTTTGCGGCTGGATCGGGGCCTGCGGCGTCGCAGAGCGGCGACCACCGGGATTGGGACGGATCCCCGTTTTGTCGGTATCGCCCGGTTCCGCAAAGGGATCGTCATAATCGCCCATGATCTCATTCCCAATCTCAAAGTGTCACACGCGCCCGCCACAGCGGGAGCGCAAAATCGCGTCGCATCAGCTGTTGCGAATGGCCCATAGTTCCATCTTTAGTCCCGGATACTGCCCGGAGACATGCACCGCGACGCCACCAGAGGTGGTCATCTTGCGCCAATAGGGGCTTTCCGCATCCATCTCAAAATAGACCACACCCGAATGATAAGGGATCTGGCGCGGTGCCACCGGCAAGGGGCGCAGAGTAATCCCCGGCAGGGCCGAATTGACCAGTTGACGGATTTCCTCAACCGGGCCGATTTTGGCCTGTCCGGCAAAATGACGCCGTACGTCTTCGGCCGGCAGATCCGCGCTGACCGCCAGCACAAAGCCCGCAGTGCCCAGCAGTTTACGATCGGCTATCACCCCAACCGAGATGCCGTATTTGCGCTCTTCCAGTTTGATCGCAATCGCCGTCTGTTCCAGCACCGAGCTGAGATATTGCCGCAGCACCCGGATCAGGGGCGCAAAACAGCCCATCAGGTCATCATGGGTATAGGGCGGCAATTCCGGCACCTGTTTGTCAGCCGCCATAAAGCCCGACAGCTCACCGGCGAGACCGGCGCAGAGCATATAGAGACGTTCCGGGTGCAGGTTTTCGATAGTGCGCAGGTGACGGATCATTGGCAAGCTGCGGTTCACCACCGTAAGCAGCATGAAATCCGAGACATCCGCGACACCGCGCGCCGAGCCTGCCTCGGCCAGACGGCCAGACAGCGCATCCATCCTATGGGCCAGAAGACCTTCGAGCTCGCGCAGGAAATCCTGCAGCACCGAGGCCGCACGCGCATCCAGACAGGAGGGTATAAAGGCCTGATCCAGCACGATCTCTTTGTCGGCGCGCACCTCGATGATGCGGGCCACCGGGATCGCCAGAAGATCGGCCATGTCGTCAACGCCAAGGGCAAATTGCAGCCGCATCTTGCCCACATCCAGCGGCACCGGCTTGCGCTCGGTGCTGGTAACGTCCGTCACCTCCTGGCTGGAGGGCCGCAGCCGGCTGGCAGAGCGCTCGGCGCCACTAAGATCCACCTCGATGGCGCCCTGACGCCGCTGTGGCACCGTGAGATAGACAACGCAGTCCTTGATCGTTGTCGGCACCTCCAGTGCGGGAGGGTGCGGGTCCGCCATTGGCACCCGGAAAATGCAGCCATCCTGGGTCAGCCCCTCGCAGGATTTGAGGGCAAACTGGCCGATCTTGAGCGCTTCGTGGTCGATCTCAAGACCATTGACCCCCCAGGCATAAGGGCCAAGACGACGCGCGAGACCTGTCACCAGGCCTTCGGTATAGCGATCTGATTGCTGGAAATGATGCGGCTGTAGAAATAGCCCCTCAGTCCAAAGCACCTTGCTGTCCCAGGACACCTGGTTCTCCCCATATTTGTCCACGTAAAACGGTGTGGATCAATCCTTTAATTTGTCCAACTGGGCCTTGTAGGCCCGCGCAAATTCGCGACTGAACAAGTCATGAAAATCATTTTCGGCCTGATCCGAAATTTCGGAAAACAGCCGCTCATAGACGTCCCAATACCGCGCTTTCTTACCGCGCAGAAGGCCACTCAGGCCACCTTTATCTTCAATCTGCTCTTCCAGCACCTTGGGATCGAGCCGGGCCAAAACCCCCTTTAGCGCCGCCTCCATGCCGGTCACCATGGCAACCTCATGCGCCTTGATATCCTTCAGCGCTTCCTCAACAGCGGTTTCAGGGCTGAGGTAGCCTTTGGTCGCGGGTTTCAGCATGGCCTCAATCGCCTGCTCCGGCGTGATCGAAAACTTCAGCGGGTTATTGCCCCCGGCGGAAATCATCGTCTGCTCAATGCGAAATTCAGATTTGATCGAGGTCCGGGTCATCAGAATTTCCCGCAGCCCCGTCACCAAGGCCTGCAAGACACGTCCCATGCGCCCCATGGATTTTTCGGGATCTTCCGAACCCCCAGAGCATCCTCCTCAACCCCAAGACCGCGCAGAAATGACGCCACCGCGCCAGAGGAAGCCTCGCTCAAAACAGCAGGCGTCACATCCGCCTGCGCGGGCTGCACAGCTGCGGCTGTTGCAACAGCCGGAATTTCCGTAACAGGACTCTCTGGCGCCGGTGCATCAGCCATCGCACTATCAGCAAAAGGCGTGGCGGCAGGGTCAGGGGTCGGCGCTGCGGCCGGGCTGACAACAGGTTCAGGCACTACTGGCTGCGGCATAACGGGCTGTGGTGCCGGATCAGGGATGGCTGCCACAGGGGGGAGAGGCGTTGGGCTCACTGGGGCAGCGGGGGCCGCAGGGACCGGAGCCTCGCCGATGCCGGACAAAAAGTCATCGTCCCAGTCATCGGGGATCACACTGGACTGCGCACTGGGAGCCGAAAAGCTATCCGCCGCCGACGGCGAATGGCTTGGAAGGCTGGCGCCGGTGCCTTCACGGCCATCGCTGGGCCTTTGAAAGAACGGGTCCTCTTCTTCGCCCAGAGGCGGCAAAAGATCATCTATCGGGTCAACCGGGTTGAGCTGCGCCGGCCCTGTCGGGCTGGACGCCCCCAGCAGATCGTCGAGAAAATCACCCGCCGGGCCTGCGTCATCCAACAGGGCCATAGGGTCCGGCGCATTACCCGCCACCCCGTGCGAAACAGGTATATCCGCAAGCGGGTCCGGAATGGCTGCCGCGCTCAGGCTGTCGCGGATCTCCACCAACAGCTCATAGTTGCCAACGCAAAGCACATCGCCATTGTTGAGCGGCGTTGGCGTGCGCCCAAGCGGAATTTTTGAATAGTTCAGAAAGGTCCCGTTAGAGCTGAGATCAACCACCAGCACATTGCCATTGTGATCCTCGATAGCGCAGTGATTGCGCGACAGCAGCTGATCCGGGTCAGGCAGCACCATATCATTGCTATCACCGCGCCCGATGGTCAGGCTTGGGCCATGCATCGCGACAGGTGCCGCATTTCCCGGCATGGCGCCTGAGTTCTGAAACTTTAGTGTCACCGCCATAGATCGCTTACCCTCCGACCAGAACGGTGAATTCACCCTTGACGATCATGCCGCCACAGGCCGCATTATCCATAATCCGCGCCGCAGGCAGTTTATTGATCAGTACCGTTGCAGAGCCCTTGATGATGGGATGCGGCGGGGCCGCCGTGCACATATCGCTCAACCTTGCGGCTGGCAGTTTCCCCACCAGAACCGTGACCGCGCAGGGCGGCAGAATGGGTGTCGGCACCGGCAAGGCCGGCGGCGGCGGGATCGAGGGCAGCATACACAGGCATGCAAATCCGATAGACGCGCCTGGGGCATTCCCATCTCAGACCTCCTTGTCACTATCTGTGTCAGAAACATCCGCTTTCGCAGGGCCCTGACCATTCCCACCCCGCGCAATATCAAGCGCGCGTGCGACCAAAACGCGGCCGTGTTCTTCAAACTTATCAGACAATTGGCTCAATGCTACCATATTCATGGCAAAGGTCGCCGCTTCTGACGCGCCCGCAGGGGCCGGATACTGGTTGAGATCCCCAGGCCCCAAAGTTCCTGGCGCGTAAAGCACCGAAAGGGCGCAGTTTACAGTGTCATCATCCACATAGGCGTGATCGAGGGTCAGGCGCGCCGCATCCCGGTTTTCTTCACTGGGATCGCGCACCCAGGCCTCTGAGCGCACCAGCGAGGCAGGATCCTTGTCCGAGCGCGGCCCGATATAGTCGCGCGCCGCCATGCAGGCCCACCAGACCCGCTCACGCGGGGGCAACAAGACCCCCAAAAGCCGCAACAGATCAACCAGCGCTTCCTTTTCATAGAGTTCTTGCAACACCACACCGGCGGGCGCCGAGGGCGGTGCTGTGAGCTGAGTTTTCAACAACACATTGGCGCGCGACAGCACCTTGGCGATGGGATCAACGGGAAGCTTGACCAGGTTTTCAAAATTTTCGGACATAGTTCCCACCTAGTTGATCATCGTCAGGCCGCCTTTAAGGGTCAGCATAGCCTCCCCTTTGACGGTCGTCATTGGTGCCTTGGCCTCAACCATGGCGCTGCCTTCGACTTTGATCATCGGCCCCTTGATGGTCACGCCGGAATTGTCGATTTTCACCGAGGACGCACCCACCTGTAGCAGGATCTCCTGACCCGCAGTCATCTTTACCTTGCCTGCCGTGACATCCACCGTCAAATTTCCCAGACTGACGGTCTCCTTGTGGTTTCCTTTTGCAATTGTCTCGGTCAGGTTTCCAGTGTCCACATCCAGGGTCATATTGCCGGTTTCAATGGTCTCAGCCTTGTCGCCGGTTTCAACCACCTCGGTGCGATCACCGCTTTTGACGACCTCATCCATATTTTGCTTGATGGTCAGCGCGTAACTTTTCTCGTCAGCGCCGCTCACCTCGGTGTCAGGCGCATCCAGCCCCACAGTGATTGCCGAGCGATCCTTGATCAGCATCTGGTGGTCCTTTTCGGCCTGGACCCGCATCAGCTCTTCGCCCTTTTTGTCGTCAAACATCAGCTCGTTATAGCCGCCACCGCCTTTGGAGGAGTTGGTCTTGATGCCCAGCTGTGTCTGATCATCAGGGTAGGTATAGGGCGGCATTGTATCGGCATTGTAGAGCATTCCGGTGCAAATCGGGCGATCCGGGTTGCCATCCTCAAACTGCACCACAACCTCCTGACCGATGCGCGGCACTGCCACCATGCCCCAGTTTTTGCCGGACCAGGGCGTGACCACCCGGACAAAACAAGAGGATTTCTCATCGGCTTTGCCCTCACGGTCCCAGTGGAACTCGATCTTGATACGGCCATATTTATCCGTGAGGATTTCCTCGCCGCTGGGCCCCACAACTGTGGCGGTTTGCAACCCCGGAACCTCAGGCCATCTGGTCGTCAGAGGCGCGCGGAATTGCTCCAGCTTCTCAATGGCCCCAAAGGTCCAGGCATAGGCGTCGCCCTTGATTTCCTCGGGGAACTCCATGTTGCGAGGTTTGATGTCGTGGCGCATCTCACCGTCTTCAGCGGCCGCAGTGGTGCGGCTTTCGCGTTCATTATAGTCCCCGGCAACCTGCAGATAGTGAATCGCATCCACCACCAGATACTCCGCATTCGCAGGCTTATCCGGGTGGTTTTTGAGCTGAAAGGTATAGCCCGTGCCCAAAGTACGCAAACTGCCGGCACCGCGCCATTTCTTGTGACGCACGGCCTCGGCTTCCATCTGGATCCGGGCGCGTTTGTTGCCGAGGCCAGTGTCCTTGCGGTAGTGGCCCTGATAGTCATAGCGCTCAAAATCCTTGTGGCTGTGACTGCCCTTGGGGATGGCATTCTTGACCTGCAAATCTGCCGCCGGAGACAAAAAGTCAAAATCACTCAGGGTCACCTTGCCACTGGTCAGCACCTCTTCATGTGCCAATTCCGAGATATGATCTTCGCGGCGCCGATCGCGGTCATCGCGCGCATAAAAATTGACCTGAGAAGAGCCGTTCACCGGCGAATGCCCACTCATACCATCACAAAGCACCAGCTTCTCAGCTGCGGTTTTGTCGCTGGAGCTGTCAAAGTAGAAATAGATCCCTTCTTCCTCCATCAGGCGGCAGATGAAATCATAATCGCTTTCGCGATCCTGCAGACAATACTCGCGCGCGTCGTAGCTCTCGCTCAACCGTTTGCGATAGTCACTAAAGCCGTTTTCGCTGAAAATCTGCAGGATGATATCAACCGCCGAGAGTTCCTGAAACACCCGGCTATCCGTGGTGCGCGTCAGCAGCCAAAACCACGGCCGGACCTCTGCCACATAGAGACCATAGCCGTCGCGAAAGCCCATGTTCTCAACCGAGGTGCACAGACCGGAAAATTTCTGATCGGTGCCATCCTGCGTTTGAACATGCAGGTTCATCGTCTGACCAACGATATCCTCCAGTTTGACGGCTTTGTTCTTGGACTGAAATTCCACTGTGGTCTCGGTGAGCTTGCTCAGCCCTTCGCGCACAATAGCCTTTTTCAGCAAGAGATCCCGCACCGAATAGCTGCCGGACATCCAGACCATGTCACTGTCATGTGCTTTGCTCTCAACCATGGATCCCCCTTTCCCCAACCGGGACCGGGTCTAAATATGGGCGAAACCTCGCCTCTGAAAATTCAAATGCCATCATCACAAATCCGCCAATAAGGCCGCCAGATCAGCGTCCATCTCATCGTCGTCGCCAGCCTCTTGTGCGTCATCATCGCCAAATCCGGCCAACAGATCATCCAGATCGCTCAGCCCATCATCCGTGTCCCCCAGCCCCTCAAGGTCAAGATCGTCAAGCCCCAGGTCATCAAGTCCGAGATCATCAAGGCCCAAATCATCAAGATCCGGTTCAGCCGCCGGGTCTGCGACCGCTGTCTGCTCCGACGTGGCAGCAGGGGCTGCAATCCCGGCCTTTTCACGCGGATCCGCAGGCGAGGGTTTTGGCGCAGGCGCCCCTGTCCAGGGACCCAGAACCTCGCAGCCTGCAACCGATGAAAACGAGGTCAGGCGCAGCTCGTCGCGGCCCTTTACCGCGCTCAGGGCCATGACCCCACGGGCGTTGGCCATCGCGATCTTGTCCAGATCAATATTACGCTCGGTACAGGGCAAGGCAACCTGGTCGCCAAACCTGTCGATCACCGTATGAAAGGGCATATCCCCCAGCGACATGATTGATCCCAGCTGCATCGACGCGCCGTTTTCCTTGAACGAGCGCGCCAAAAGGATTGTCACCAGCACCGCAGGATTTCCCCAGAGCATGCCTTTCAGCCCCTCTTTTTGCGAGAACTCCTCAAAATCAAAGGCATCAACGGGGTCACTTTTTGCGCCATAAGGACGGCGCAGCAAAAAGCGGGGGCTGGCCAGCGCCAAATGGGCGGCCTCAGGCATGCCTTGCAGGGTGTCCCAGGCCGAGGCGACCAGCGGAGGCCGGTCCTTTTTGTCAGTCTTGAGGAACTCTGGCGACAGGCTGGTAAAGAAGGGTGCATCCACATGCGCCGCCACCCGGGCGATACGCCCCAGCAGTTCGGCATGTGGCGGCGTTTCTTCAAAAGAATAGAGCCCAACAAGGGCAGAATAGCCACCCCGGCCCATTTCCGGATCCATCGGAGCCTCAGTCAGCAGTCGGGTCAGGCCGGATTTCGCAAGGTCATCCTGAGAGGCCAGATCCGCTGCCAGCTCTTCGGCAGAGACATCATACAGCACCACCTCAAGACTGTCGTCCACCTCGACCGAGCGGGCGATCAGATCCAGGGACCGCCACTGCGCCTCAATGGATGGGAACTCGGGGTGGTGCAGCACCAGGCGCAGGGCATCCGTGAGGGCAGCGTCCACCGCCTCTGGCATAGCCGCCACATCCGGGTTCGGCAGGGCGCGAATATGCGGCCCGACGATACGGGCCAACAGCTCTTCAATTGGTGAGGCCTGACGCAGCGCATTTTCCCGGTCGCCAATCAAGTGCTGAAAGGCGCTGAGCCGCCGGTCTGCGGGCACCGCATTGCCTGCCGAGGACTGCTTTGGCAGACGAACTGACGTGCCGTACTGTGCCGCCCAGGCCGCAAGGCTACGGCTGGCGTGTTCAACGGTGACGCCCGATTGCAACTGCTTGCGCAGGCTCACCAGCTCCGAGAACAGCGATACATTGTCAAACAGCTCATCCGGGTGCAGGTCGTCAAATTCCGAGAGCTTGACCGCGATACCGCCCCCCTCCTTGCCCTCGCTGTCTTTACCAATGGGCAGGATCAGCTCGCTGGCAAATCCCTCGATCACATCTTCTACCGTGTCCGGGTCCAGCAGGATTGCAGGCCGGTCGGCCAAGGCAGCGCCTGTCTCGACCAGACCACGCGCCGCGCGACCAGAGAAATCTCCAAACAGGGCAATGCGAAAGCGGCGGCGTGTCACCGATTTGCGTCAGGCCTGTCAGCACTGATGGTGCCATAGGCAAATTCAGGCTCCGCCAGCCGGGCCGCTTGGGTATCACCCGCCTGTTCTCCGCCCGTCGCCCCTGTGTCTGTGTCTGTGTCCGGGTCAAATGGGTCAGAGTCAGTGGGGTCAAGCGCCAGATTGAGATCCCCCAACAGATCATCCAGATCACCCATCCCGTCATCGGCCTCATCATCCGCATCGTCATCCGCTTCGTCACTACCAAGATCCGCCAAAAGATCGTCCAGCCCCGCCTCGGCCGCGTCGCTTTCGGCCTCAAGATCGGCACCCAGATCGCCACCCAGATCGCCAAGGAGGTCATCCAGATCCAAATCCTCTTCGGGTGCAGGCGCCGCTGTCGCCGTTCCCAGAAGGTCGTCCAGATCCTCTGCGCTCCCCGACGGATCATCCGCGCCAGATTCATCCAGATCGCCCAGATCAGACAACAGGCTATCCAGATCCGTCTCATCCTCTAAGGGCTCTTCACTCAGCTCTAGGCTACCCAGCAAGCTCTCCAGGGCGTCTTGCCCTGATGCGTCTGCCTCTGCCACCGCTTCAGACTCTTCATCCGAATGATCCAGCCCGGCCAGGACATCATCGAGGTTGGTGTCATCGCCAGTCCCAGTCTCTGGCTCGGGCTCTGGCATGCTCAGATCATCAAGCAGCCCTTGCAAATCATCTTCAGCCTCTTCCGGGGTATCCTCGCCGTCCGGACCAAGACCCTGCAGAATTCCTGCCAGGTCGTCCTCTGCGGAGGCACCCAGATCCTCTGCACCAGAGGCCGCAGAAACCTCCGCCAAGATATCGCCGAGCTGCGGCTCTTCCTCGGCTGTCACCTCAAGCTCGCTCAGCGCGTCCAGAACATCCGCCGCGCCACCCTGCTCTTCTTCGCCGGTCTCCGGCGTCAGTGCAGCAAGGTCGCCCAACAGTTGCGACAGATCCTCGGTGGCCGCGTCTTCCTGTACCTGCCCGGTCAAAGTGTCGAGAATATCCGCTGTCGCCTCCGCTGGAGCGGGGTCATCCGCAGCTGAAGCCGCCAATGAGTCCAACACATCCGAGAGATCGTCATCAGTCCTTTCAGATGTTGCCTCCACCGCTCCGAGACCTTCGAGGATATCAGTGGTTGCCACAGTGTCCTCGGGTTCATTCACGTCCAAAGCTGCCAGCTCATCCAGAATGCTATCGCTGGCTGATCCTTCAGGCACAGCCTCACTCTGGGCCGCCTCACCCGCGCGGGCGAGATCCCCCAACACAGCTGCCGCCGCCTCGGTCGTTTCTTCCGGCGCAACCTCAACGGACCGCAAGGATGCCAAAGCCTCTGCATCCGCTTCAGTTTCAGTGTCGCTTGCCAGTGTTGCCTGAGGTGTTGCCAGCGCAGACAGGGTTGCTGCCGTCTCTGTGTCGTCCTCACGTGGCGCGACTGGCTGTTGTCTGGCGAGATCCGCCAGTGTGTCGCCCACCAGATCGGTGGCCTCATCAGCCTGTTGTGGCGCGCTGGCCGCCAGAGCTGCCAACACATCGCCACTTTTGTCTGCCTCCGCCTCAGGACGCTCAAGCGCACGCAGGGAGTCCAGGGCTGTGGCCTGATCCTGGGCAGCAGAGGCGTCGCCCTTGGCCAGAACTGACATCAGGGCCGGGTCTTGCAAAATATGTTCTATCAAGCCTTCGGCACCAGCCTTGCCATCCATATAGGCCATCAGGGTCTGCAGTTGGGTGCGGGCCTCCAGCAGCGGCCGCAATGTTTCAACCCTGGCCGCAATGGCACCGGGGCTAAAGTCCGCCATGCTTTCAAAGGTGAGATCAACCGCAAGGTTGCCCTCGCCGGTCAGGGTATTTGGCACGCTAAAGGCCGCACGTGGGGCCATTGCCTTCATGCGCTGGTCAAAACTGTCGACGTCGATTTCGAGGAATTTTCGATCTGCTACGGCGGGCTGCGGCTCTTTGCTTTTGCCTGCGAGATCGCTCATCACCCCCATGACAAAGGGCAGCTGCACCTTCTTTTCAGCCCCGTATAGTTCGACATCATATTCGATCTGCACCCGGGGCGCACGGTTGCGGCCAATGAATTTTTGCGAATTGTCAGCCATTTTCGCCTCCTTTCAAAGCACGCAGTTCCTGACGCAGCGCCTTAATTTCGTCGTGCAATTCCAGCACATGCGCATCGACAACATCGGTTTCACGGCGTACCAGATCGCGCAGTTGTTCAAACTCTGCCTCCGCCTCGGCCTCGGCTTCTGCCTCAACCGCCGACTGCATCGTGTTGACCAAAAGGCCGATAAAGAGATTGAGCACCGAAAAGGCCGTAATCACAATAAAGGGCACAAAGAAGGACCAGGCCATCGGATAGACTTCCATCACCGGCCGCACGATCCCCATGGACCAGCTCTCCAGCGTCATGATCTGGAACAGCGAATAGAGCGACCGGCCAAGAGTGCCGAACCACTCGTCAAAGGTCGGACCGTACATCAGCGTCGCCATTACCGCAAAGACATAGAAAACGATTGAGATCATCACGATCACCGCTCCCATGCCGGGCAGCGCATCCAGCAGCGCCTGCACCACCTTTCGCATCTGCGGGATGACCGAGAGCAGTCGCAGCGCGCGAATAACCCGTAAGCCGCGCAGTGCAGACAGTCCCTGCTTGTCCGGCAGCAGGCCGACGCTCACCACCAGCAGATCGAACACATTCCAGGCCGAGGAAAAAAACCGCAGCCCATAGGCAAACAGTTTTAACGCCAGTTCCATCAGAAAGATCGCCAGCACCAGCTTGTCGATAACAGCCAGCAAACCCCCGAGCTGCACCGTGACAGACTCCGAGGTGCTCAGGCCGAGGGTCACCGCATTGAAGATGATGATCCCCAGAATGGAATTGGTCACAACCGGGCGTTCGACAAAAATGCGGGCACGGTCCTGAAGGGTCGAGGAAGCTGTTTCGGCCATAAGATAAATCTACCGTTCTGCGGTGCAATGCAGGGAGCGAAGGCCGGAACAGACCGCCGCTCCCGTAAATCGGTGCCTAATCATCAAAACTGTAAGAGAACGCCCCATCCGTCACGCCAATCTCTACCTTGGCGATCTCTTGCCCCTGCATCAGGCGGCGCAGGAATTCGTTAGAGATATCAGGCAGCATCGAATTGGTGACGATGGCATCAATCATGCGGCCGCCGCTTTCCAGCTCCTGGCACTGCTCGACAATCTTGTCGACCACCGCATCGGTATAGGAGAAGGGCACGCTGTGCGCCTCTTCCACCCGCTTTTTTATCCGGCCCAGCTGCAGCCTGGTGATTTTGCCGATCATATCGGGGCTGAGCGGGAAATAAGGGATTGTGACCAGACGCCCCAAAAGCGCCGCCGGGAAGATCTTGAGCAATGGGTCGCGCAGCGCCTTGGCAATGCCTTCGGGCGCGGGCATCAGGTCCGGGTCGGCGCACATATCCATGATCATGTCGGAGCCGGCATTCGACGTCAGCAGGATCAGGGTGTTTTTGAAATCAATCTCCCGTCCCTCGCCGTCCTCCATCACGCCTTTGTCAAAGACCTGAAAAAAGACCTCGTGCACATCCGGGTGGGCCTTTTCGACCTCATCCAGCAGCACCACGGAATAGGGTTTGCGCCGGACGGCCTCGGTCAGAACGCCGCCCTCCCCGTAGCCAACATAGCCCGGAGGCGCGCCTTTCAGCGAGCTGACGGTATGGGCCTCCTGGTATTCCGACATATTGATGGTGATCACGTTCTGCTCGCCACCATACAAGACCTCGGCCAGCGCCAGCGCGGTTTCGGTTTTGCCGACCCCGGAGGTGCCCGCAAGCATAAAGACACCGATGGGTTTGTTGGGATTGTCGAGCCCGGCGCGGCTGGTCTGGATACGCTTTGAGATCATCTTCATCGCGTGATCCTGACCAATCACCCGTTTGGCCAGGTGGCCCTCAAGATTCAGGATGGTGTCGAGCTCATCCTTGACCATGCGGCCGACCGGAATGCCGGTCCAGTCGCCCACCACCGATGCAATCGCCTGATGGTCGACAATGGGCAGGATCAGCGCACTATCGCCCTGCAAGACCTCAAGTTCGGCGTTTTTATCCTGCAACTGTTGCATCAGGGCGGCGCGTTCTTCTGCCGAAAGCGGGCTTTCGACAGCGCCCTCGGCTCCGGTCTCTCCAGCATCAGCCGAGGCGTCAACGGGCGCGGCCCCCTCCCGGAGTTTGGCGCGCAGGTCGAGGATCTCCTGTACAACCAGTTTTTCCTTATCCCAGCGCTCTGTCAGCCCGGCAAGCCGCGTCTCTTCAGCCTCCTTGGCCAGGGTTACCGCCTCACGACGATCCCCGACATCGTAGCCTGCAGTCTCGTCCCGGCCGATGATCTGCAACTCGGTCGTAAGAGCCTCTATCCGGCGCTGACTGTCATCTACCTCAGCCGGAACCGCGTGTTGGCTGACCGCCACGCGCGCACAAGCGGTGTCCAGCAGACTGACGGATTTATCCGGCAGTTGCCGCGCCGGGATATAGCGGGCCGACAGGCTGACGGCCGCCTCGATCCCTTCGTCCAGCACCTGCACCCGATGGTGCGCCTCCAGCATCGAGGCAATGCCCCGCATCATCAGAATCGCCTTTGGCACCGAAGGCTCGTCAATCTTGACCACCTGAAAGCGCCGGGTCAGAGCCGGGTCTTTTTCGATGTATTTCTTGTATTCCGCCCAGGTGGTGGCACCAATGGTGCGCAGGGTGCCGCGCGCCAGCGCAGGTTTCAAAAGGTTGGCCGCATCCCCTGTGCCCGCAGCCCCGCCCGCACCCACCAGGGTGTGCGTCTCATCAATGAACATCACGATGGGCTCGGCGCTGGCCTGCACCTCGTCGATGACCTGGCGCAGGCGGTTTTCAAACTCGCCCTTCATCGAGGCCCCGGCCTGCAACAGACCAATGTCCAACACCAGAAGCCGCACATTTTGCAAGGCAGGTGGCACGTCTCCACGGGCAATCCGCAGCGCAAAGCCTTCGACCACCGCCGTCTTGCCGACGCCCGCTTCACCGGTGAGGATGGGGTTGTTCTGTCGCCGCCGCATCAGGATATCAACGATCTGGCGGATCTCTTCGTCACGGCCCACAATCGGGTCGATCTCACCATTGCGCGCCTGCTCAGTCAAATCGGTGCAAAACTGCTCCAGGGCTTCGCCTTTGCCCATGGCGCCCGGGGCCATGGCACCCGATGCCTCGCCCGGCTCAGCACCGCCGCCGCTGACGCTGCTGCCATCCTGTGCCGACATTGCCGCCTCGGGAGAGCCATCGGTGGCTGCTGCAAAATTATCCGCCAGATCATCGGCGCCAATCCGGGCCAGCTCAGGGGACATTGAGGCAAGGATATTGCGCAGAGCCGGCGTCTTCAGCATGCCCAGCAGCAGATAGCCGCTGCGCACCTGATTGGCGGAATACAGCAGCGAGCCCCAGACCCAGCCGCGCTCCATCGCGTCCATCAAATGATCGCTCAGATCTGAGATCGCAGAAGCGCCGCGCGGCAGCATATCCAGAGCGCGCGTCATTTCGCTGGCGATCTTGCCCGTGTCGAGATCGTAATGCGCGATGATGCGATGCAGATCACTGTCCTGCTGCGCCAGCAACTGATGCATCCAGTGAACCAGCTCGACATAGGGATTGCCGCGCATCTTGCAAAACACGGTGGCCCCTTCGACGGCCTGATAGCCCAGTTTGTTGAGCTTGCCAAATAGCGCTACGCGGCTGATCTCGGTCATGTCACTTCGCTCCCTAATGTCATTTTTTAAGTCCCCGAGCTCAGGCCGGGGTACAGATACAAATCATCAACATCCGCTTGGTCCGCGTCCGGGTCCGGGCGGCTGCGGATCCAGCTGGTATGGCCAAGGCGGGTCATGCCCCCCAGGCTCGCCCTTGGGACCGCATCGCCCGCCAGAACCAGGTTCACATCCCAATCAAGGAAATCGCCCACATAGCTGCGCACAACCGAGCGCAGACGATCCAGCGCCGCCCCGCCCGGCAACAGACGCTCGTACTCTTGTAGCGACAAAGGCCCGATACGCAGACGGAATTTGGCAGAGCGGCTCCAGACCTTTTCGCCCACGCTTGTGGTATGGCCTAGCCCGCCCCGTCCCAACCCGCCTTGTCCAGACTGACCCCGGCCCAGCTGCCAGCGATCATCCGGCTCCAGCTGCAGCCAGCTGCCAACGAACTCTTCCAGATGTACCGGCACCCGAAAGAAGTCTGACAGCATGGCCACAAGCCCGGCAGGCGTCTTGGTACCCTGGCCCAGAATGCCGGCAAAATGCAGCTTGGCCAGATCCGGCATCTCATCCCGGTCGCGCAGCCCTTTGCCGTGATACCCCGCCAGGGCGGCGGCCCTGTCGGCAATGGGATCCTCTTCGCGGTCAAAACTCACCGCCGGGGCGCCTTCGGTCCAGGCGCGATAGAGCAGCGACATCATCCGGTGCGTCAGCATATCGGCAAAGCCCACCAAGGTGGGGTCGCGGTGGTTACGTTTGCGGTCGCGGGCGTATTCGGTCAGATGCAGCGGCAGCGGGCCTTGTGGGCCAAACAACCCAAAGAACCGATTGGTGAGCCGCGCAGGCCCTTCTTTGGTTGCCGGGGTGAAATCCGCAATGGTTGAGGGCGGAAACGCCAGCTCAGCCTCTTGGCCCAGTCGCAAAGGATCCTGGCGCGGCCGGCGGCTTTCACCGAGGCGCGGATAGTCAGAATAATGCGCCTCCAATACCCGCATCGCCTGAAAAACATGGTGTTCTTCAGGAGCTTCGACCAACCGGTCAAAGAGACTCAGATCATCCGTCCCAGACCCTTTTGTGGTCGCCATCTGGCGATTTCTCCCCGTTTTTCGGTTGTCAGAACGTTTCCGTAAATGAGTTGATGCTGGCGTAGCCGTGGAAAAACCGTTCCAGAACCGCTCCCAGCGCGTAGATATTGCTGCCTTCAAAAAAGCTCTCGTCAAAGCCGATGGAAATTTCCATGCCGCGCACCGCCGTTGACAGGATCTCATCGCTCATCCGGCGCACGATGGGCCGACTGCTGACTGAAACGATGCCTTCCAGCTGTTTTTCCGTGACCCGATTGCCCAGGGGCGCGTAAAGCCCGACCAGCTCGCGCAGGGCTTCGGCGGCCTGGCCGCGCGTGCTGTCGGCAATCGACACGTAGTTGAGGCTGAGGTGGGAAATCAGCCGCCAGGCAGTGTCGCCCTGCCCCAACGAGGGATGTGGCCGTGTCGGAGAGATCGCAAGGCTGATCCGTTTCACCGGCCCGCCTTCGGGAAGATGAAAGACGTTCTCATTGCCCGTCGCCAGCAGCAGCGGCAAATCGCGGTTGGTGCACAGGGCCTGCACCGCCAGTTGTTCCAGATCCGCGCCATAGGGAGCCTGTCCACGATCCACCAGGGTCAGATAGACCTCAGAGCCCAGATAGGACGAGCGCACCCCGCGCAGGCGTTCCTTTTCAGAGCGTTCCCGCATGCGGCGCTTCAGCGTATAATAAGCGGGATGGCTTTCTCCGGCGGCAGTGAAATCATCGGCCGAATAAAACGGGCGGAACTCGACATCGTCGGCCCCCTCGCCGCTGATGCCGGTCACTTTCTTGAGCGCGTAGATCTCAAAGTCGAGGCCAGCTGTGCGGTTGGGAATGACCTGATGTTCGGTATCGCGCGTGGTCAGGCGCACCCTGTCGCAGCGCTTTTCGAACAGGTTGACCGCAGGAATTGTATTGAGCTGGAAAACCTCGGGCATCACCACAGGTGCCACCTCGCGCATGCCTTCGCGCAGAGGGATATAAAGATCCACCTCAGCGCCCGCCGCCTGCTGCAATGCCGGGCGCAGGCCCTGCAGCTCAACAAAGCGAAACCGCTCGGGCATGGCAAAGAATTCCTGCAACAGGCGATAGCCGTCAAACACCCGCGCGGGCACCGGCAGCAATGCCTCTTCGCGCGAAAAGCCCTTTTGCACCACACGCCCCTCGGGCAGCGGCAGATGCCAGTCGGCACGCCGATCGGTGGAGCGCGCAACAATGCCCTGCACCTGAGTGCACAGCAGCTCCAGCAGGGGCCAACTGTTGCCCGCCGCATTGCCGAGATAGATCTGCAGGCGGTCCATATCGAGATCCCGCAGCGCCTCGCCATCAGTGCGTTTCAGGCGCAGGCGAATACCGGCGCGGGCCTCATAGCCCGCAGCAACACCAGCCGCGACCAGATCGCCGCGCCCGTCGATATATTGCGCCTCGCTGATTTCAAGCGGCCAAAGGGTGAGATCCGCTGCGGTGCGAAACTCGCAGGGGTTCTGCTCGCCCTCATTCAGGCGCGAGCGCAACACAGAGCCCCGTGGCATCAGATAGCCGCTTTTCACCGCAGAATTGCTTGGGTCCGGCTCAAACGACGCAATCATCATCGAGGGCGTTGGCGCCAGATAATGCGGGTAGATAATTTCCAGCAGGTTGGAGGTGAAATTTGGATATTGCAGCTCCAGCTCAAGCTGCACCCGCGCCGACAGAAAGGCCACGCCTTCCAGCAGACGTTCCACATAGGGGTCAAGAACCTCGACCCCCTCCATCCCCAGTCGCGAGGCGATCTTTGGGTAGGCGGCGGCAAATTCCGCACCCATATCGCGCAGGTAATTCAGCTCGGTTTCATAGTGGCCCAGCAGACGGGTATCCATTCAGATGCCCCTTTCCATCTTGACCTCACCGGTGGTCACATCAACCTTGCTGCGCAGATAGAGCTCAAGCGGCATGGGTTGTGCCCACATGTCAGCGCGAATATCCAGGCCAATGGTCATGCCCGTCACCTCAACATCGCCAATCAACTGCACATCCACAGTGCCCTCAATGATGCGCGGCTCAAAGCTGGTCACCGCCTGCTCGATAGACCGCCGGATCTTTTCAGCCTTTTCAGTCGTGGAATACTCGCCCGTCACCTCGCTCAGCCCGTAGTTCAGCACCGAGGCCGCCGCAGAAGGATAACGATCAGCGTCAATCATCTGCCCGGCGTTGTGCGTGTTCAGCAGCCAGGACAGGTCCCGCTGTATGATCTCGCGCAAGCGGTTCAGGTCAATCACCCGACTGTCGCGGCTCTCCTTGCGATTCGACGGCTCATCGTCGGTCAGCCTGTCCAACAGCGAAGGCTGCAGCCGCTCGGCGAGCATCTTGTCAGACATCGATGTCGCCTTCGGCATCAATCTGCAACAGTCGGATATCCATCAGCGGATAGTCCTGCTCACCGATGGTCAAAAGCCGCTGGCCAAGCCCCGTATAGGCGCCGTCTCCGGCGTCCTGCCAAAGGGTCGTGCGCGCCAGTTTTGCCGCCGCATCTGCGGCTTCGCTGCCCGGATAGCGCGTCGGAATCAGCACCGCCAATGCGCCTTCATTTGCCAGCGTCAGGGTGCCTGCCATCCAGACCGTGTCGCGCAAATCGCTCGGCTCGTCGATTTCAAGCTTTTGGATCTGGGCAAAGGGCAGCCAGAAATAGCGCCCGTTCAGGATCACCTCCAGCACCGGACCCAGACGCATATCCGCATCCGCGATCCAGTCAAACCGTGTCCCGTCGATGCTGCCCGCACTGGTAGGAGCAGCTGCATAGGCCGCCTCCCGCAACTCTGCCGCCTGCGACGCATGCCCCCGCGCCAATAGTTTTTGCGCTTCGATCAGCTGCGCCAGCCAGACCTCCGGCTCGCCCAAAATCAAAGGGTCTTTTTCACCCTTGAAAACCTTTTCGCGATACACCTCACAGAGGATGGCCTCGCGGTAGGCCTGCGCCATGATCATGGCCGCCGGATCCAGTTCAGCACTGAGCCGCAGCTGCGCCACCGCGCGTTTCCAGTCGCCCAGAACACAGAGCAGCTGAAACAGGAAAATCCGCAGTTTTGCATTGGACGGATCCGCTCGCACCTTCTCCTGCAGGGCCAACAGAGCCTCACTCGGGTCACCGGCCCGCAGATGCTCTTCAGGGGTCACAGGGCTCATGGTCAAAACTCCGCCGTCTAAACAGGAAAATCAAAAGAAACCCCGGGCGTGCAACACGCCCGGGGAAGTGCAAATCAATACTCGAATTTGCCGGTTTGAACGTTCCATTGGAACACAACCGGATTTTCCAGTTTACCAGACTTCTGGTTGGTCGATTTGTAGGTATGCTCAATCGCCACATAGGCCAGCGACCAGGTCTCTTCCGGAATGCCATCTTCACTGGCAGAGATCGAATAGCTGTCGATCACCACATCCTTGAGCTTCCATTCGGAATAGGCCAGCAGACCCTCGGCCTGGGCATCGCCAGAGCGGCACCAGTGCATGATGATTTCAGGACGAACCGTGCCGTTTGCCACCGATTTGGCAAGGTTGTTGGATGCTTTGCCCATCTGCGAGGTCAACTCGATCTTGCCGAAGTTGGAATTCGCATGCATCCGTTGCGATGATCCGAGATCGGTCATTTCAACGGCACGTTCCACATTCCAGTTGGCAGACTGAATCACAATCCAGTTCTTGTGCTTATCTTCCGTGGCATCACCGGCGATGTCCGAAATCTCCACAAACATATTTGCAGCCATTTGCTATCCTTTCAAACGTAACTGATTTACAAAAATTGAGGCCAGAGTGGTTCGTCAGCCTCCTTTTTCCGAGGGCAGTTTCGACACCAATCTGAGAGAGACCGACAGGCCTTCAAGCTGATAGTGCGGGCGCAGGAAGAATTTTGAGCTGTAATAACCCGGGTTGCCCTCGACCTCTTCGACTACCACTTCGGCAGCCGCCAGAGGTTTGCGCGCCTTTTCGTTTTCCGATGAAATATCGGCATTAAAATCAACATAATTGTTGATCCAGTTTTGCAGCCAGGACTCCATATCATGACGGCTTTTGAATGACCCAACCTTGTCGCGCACCATGCATTTCAGATAATGCGCAAAGCGGCAGGTGGCAAAAAGGTAAGGCAAACGCGCGCCAAGATTGGCATTGGCGGTTGCATCCGGGTCGTCGTATTCTGTGGGCTTGTGCAGGGACTGCGCCCCCATGAAGGTTGCCACATCAGTGTTCTTGCGGTGCAGCAGCGGCATCATGCCGTTCTTGGCAAGCTCCGCCTCGCGCCGGTCGTCGATGGCAATCTCGGTGGGGCATTTCTGATCCACGCCGCCATCCGTGGTCGGGAAGGTATGCGACGGCAGCTCTTCCAGGGTGCCGCCGCTTTCGACGCCGCGAATACGCGAGCACCAGCCATAGGATTTAAACGACCGGGTGATATTGGTCGCCATGCCATAGGCCGCATTGATCCAGGCATATTTCTCGCTATCGGCGCCCGAAGTGTCCTCTTCAAAGGCAAACTCATCCCCCGGATCCGTCTTGGAGCCATAGGGCATACGGCCCAGGAACCGTGGCATGGCAAGGCCGACGTATTTGGAATCTTCGCTTTCACGCAGGCTGCGCCAGGCGGCATATTCCGGGGTCTGAAAGATCTTGGTCAGATCGCGTGGATTTGACAGCTCCGACCAGCTGTCCATCTGAAACAGCGAGGGCTTGGCGCCGGTGATCAGCGGCGCATGTGCCGCCGCGGCGATCTTTGACATCTCGCCCAGCAGTTCAATATCCGGCGGCGAATGATCGAAATGGAAGTCGGCCACCAGCGAGCCATAGGGCTCCCCGCCCAGCTGGCTGAATTCTTCAGTATAGAGCTTTTTGAAGATCGGGGACTGGTCCCAGGCGGTGCCTTTGAATTTCTTCAAGGTCTTGCCGAGTTCCTTTTTGGTGATCGGGATCACCCGGATCTTCAGCATCTCGTCGGTTTCGGTATTGTTGACCAGATAGTGCAGACCGCGCCAGGCGCTTTCGAGCTGCTGGAATTCTTCATTGTGCAGGATCAGGTTGACCTGCTCGGTCAGCTTTTTGTCGATCTCGGCCACGATGCTTTCGATCGACCGCAGCGCGTCATCCGAAATAAGCCCGGTATTGGCCAGCGCCTGTTCCGCCAGGGTTTTAACCGCGCTTTCGACGGCCGTCTTGGCCTGATCCGATTTGGGCCGGAATTCCTTTTGCAGCAAGCTTGCAAATTCAGTGGAACCAAAGGCGGCTTCTGCCGGGGCGGCTTCGGTTTGGAGTTCTTGGTCTGCCATCGTGTACCTCCTTATTCCGTATCACCACCGGCGTCGCCGCCGGGTTTGGGCTGGGCCGCAAGGGTCTTGAGCAGGCTGGGATCCTGCATGATCTTCGAGATCAGATCCTCGGCCCCGGTCTTGCCGTCCATATAGGTCATCAGATTGCTGAGCTGGCTGCGGGCATCCAGCGGGGCGCGCAGCGGTTCAACCTTGGCCGCGATGGCAGCAGGTTTGAAATCATCCATGCTCTCAAAGGTAATCTCCACCGCCATATTGCCCTCGCCTGTCAGCGTGTTGGGCACGGTAAAGGCGGCGCGCGGCGCCATGGATTTCATCCGGCTGTCAAAATTGTCGACATCGATTTCAAGAAACTTCCGGTCCGCAACGGCAGGCTGCTCAACCTCGGATTTGCCGGTCAGATCCGCCAGAACCCCCATAACAAAGGGAAGCTGAACCTTCTTCTCAGCGCCATATAGCTCCACATCATACTCGATCTGAACCCGCGGTGCCCGATTGCGGGCAATGAACTTTTGTGAACTTCCAGCCATCTAGCTCTCCTTAAAATCGTATTTCAACCTGCCTTGAAAATCCGCCCACAGGGCAGACAGTCACAGGTCAAGATCCCTGCCCCTAGTCGTCGTCCTCCAGGCCGCCGATCAGCTGCACATTTTCCAGACCACGGGGCGCCATGTCATTGACGATGGTGAGAAAGTCAGCCCCCACCAGACGCTTGGCCCGCTCCAGCAAAAGCGGCAACGGACTGGAGGGTTCTTCGCGTTGATAATAGGCGATGATGCGATCCAGGGTATTGGTCACATCGGCAAGCGAATTGATCGCGCCCGGAGCCGCAGCGCGGCGGGCGCCCGCAGGCGCTGCACTCTCGGCCTCTGCCTCCATCGCGGCAGCAGGGTCCTCAGCGGGCTCAGCTGACGCCTCGCCCAGGTTGCCATAGTCCCGCAACCGCTTGCTCATTTGACGCAACAGTTTGATCAGCGGATCCAGCTCGGGCCCCTGCCCCGGCGTCTGCGCGTCAAACACCGCCGAAATTGCCCGGACATTCTCGGTCGCAAGCTCGGCAGCCGCCAGACGTGCGGCAACCCCGTCGCTGTCACTATCCTGAAAGGCCGCGCCAATGGTGTCGCTGTCCGGGACGGTATCCATGCGCTCGGGCGCCGCCATAAGCCCCTCGGCGATATCAATATCACGCAGCGAAAAACGGCCAAAGCCACGGCTGTCCCTCAAAGGGCTGCGCAGGAGCGAGCGATAGACCGGCGAAGGCCCCCCCATGCCATCCGGCTGGCCGCACAGATCCTGCACCGCATTGATGCGCATGGTCGGGTCACCATCATCCTCATCCAGTTCGGGATGGCAGCTCTCCCAGAACTGCTCAAGACAGCCCCGGATATAGCTCGTGACCTCAGCAAATCCCGCAAGGCCTTCGCGCTGCAAGACAGCATCCGTCAGAAAAACAGCCGCCCGCAGATCATGGCTGCGCTCCAGCACCTCAAGCGCTTTTTCCTCTACAGTATTGTAATCCGGGTCGGTGGCCTCAATGCGCTCATCACCCACAACGCTTTCTTCGCCGGGCTGAGCCGCAAGCCGCATCTCGGTAAAGGCCGGGTCATACTCGAGGTCATCGCCACTGGGCGAGCCCTCTCCTTTGGACTGTAAAAAGACAGCCAGATCCATGCAGTAGAGCCCCCCAAATAACAGGCTTAGCGCGTACCGGGAATGCCGCAATCCTACCTGTGCAGGTTATACAGCGGGCCCTGTCGCGCCACTTTGTAAACAATAACTTGACGTAGAGTGAGCCTTATCGCCATCTTAAAGTCAATTGTTTTTACACCTTTTTGTGAGTGACAACATGTGTGCAGAACGCGTGACCGGCGACGATGTAAAGGCCATGGTGCGGGAGGGTGCCAAGCGGCGCATGAGCTTTGCCTTCTGCCTGGATCCGCTCAAAGATGCCTTGATGATGATACAACCGGGCGCCAAGCCAGAGACCCTGCGCGCGCCCTTGAAAAAGGCGGGCGGCAAGCCTCCCATCACCTGGGGAACCTATACGGTAAAGGGCGATGAGATGCAGATGATCTGCGAACAGGCCCCGACAAAAATGCTGTTGCAACTCAAGCGGTTTCTAAAGGCAAATCGCCCCAAGGTGAACATTCTGTTCTATGATGACGGCGGCAATCTTCTCGACAGTCTAAAGCCGGAAGCCGCCGAAGACGCGGCCTCAAGGACCGCCGATAGCAGCGATATCTCAGCATCCGGAATTGACCCAAAGGCGGTGCTGCCGCTGAAACGCCGGCTAAAGCGTATTCAGCCCCGCATCGCCCTGGCACCCGGCCCTCTTGAGCTGAAGCTGAAGCGCGCCCTGGTCAAATCCGTCAGCCTGATAAATGCAGGTCGGCTGCAAGAGGCCGAGACGCTGATCATGGTCACCGAACGGGCCATCGCCGCCCTCGGCAAAGACCGCGAAGACGAAGAGCGCACCCTGAAACGCGGCCAGCGCGAGGCCGATCAGCGCTCGTTAGGGGCGCAGGTCAAACGCGCCCAAGCGCTGCAATCTGATGTGGCACGCGCCCCCGGCCCGGCCCGTGACCGCCTCACCCGCGCCATTCACAAAGCCGCCAAATTATTGAAACAACGGGATCTGGAAAGCGCCCGCGCCGCCATGGACAAGATTGAAAAAGCCCTGACCTCTTTGGTTTGAAGCCCTGCCTTTGCGCGCCAAACTGGCCCCGAGAAACACCCTGATAAACGACCCTCTGATTGACCAGATAATTGTTCCCAACCCCGGAGACCACGATGCGTTTGACATCCCGTATTTCCCGCCTGATCCGCCCCGGCCTTGCGGCAATGCTCCTGATTATGCCCCCCCAGATCAGTCAGGCCAACCAGAGCAATCAAACTGAGACTGGCCCGCTGCTGGTCGAGCTGAACAAGGTGGAAGAGATCGAAGGCGGCGGTTGCCGCGCCTTCTTTTTGTTTCGCAACCAGACTGGCAAGAGCTTTGCCGGCTTTGAGATGTCTTTGGCCATCCTGGACGGCGAAGGCATAATCGACAGGCTGCTCTCGGTTGACGCCTCCCCCCTGCCCGTCCAGCGCACCACATTGAAATTATTCGAAATTCCAGAGATCACCTGCGGCAATATTTCCGAGATCCTGCTGCATGATGTCACCTCTTGTCAGCCGCAGAACGAGGCAGAAATGGACTGCTTTGCGATCCTCAATCTGGCCTCCCGCAGCACTGCAAAGTTGGTGAAATAGGGTATGGCTGGTCTCTTGGAAAACCTCGCAACCGGCGGCCCGGTGATCGTCCTTCTGGCGCTGATCTCGCTGCTTTCGCTCACCGTCATCGGGGTGAAGCTGGCCCAGCTCTGGCCGGTGACCTCTGGCAAGGAGCAGCGTAGCCAGGCGATTGACCTTTGGCAAAAAGGCGACAGCGACAAGGCACAGAGCGCAGTCGCAAAAGAAATCTCCGGCGGACCGGATTTTGATCTTTGCCATGTCTTCGCTGCAGGACGGGCTGCAAGGCCCTGTGTTGACCTCCGAGTTGGAACGCCGGGGCAACGAAGAAGTTCAGCGCATGAACAGCCTCATCCGGCTGTTAGAGCTGATCGCTATGGTCTCACCACTGTTAGGCCTGCTTGGAACCGTGACGGGCATGATTCAGTCCTTTCAGGAGTTGGAACTGGCCCAGGGAGCTGCAAATGCTTCGGTGCTGGCAGGGGGCATCTGGCAGGCGCTTTTGACCACGGCTGCTGGGCTGGTAGTAGCAATCCCGGCCGCCATCGCTGCCGGGCTGTTTGCCGCCCGCATCGACGCTGCGGCCATGATGATCGAAAGCGCAGTCGGGCGGCTGATGCTGGCGGATCATGCCCGGTAGAGCGCGGAGCTCAGCATGATCCTGAGCCGCCGCAAGCGCCCCTCTGCCCTGATTTCTCTGGTGCCAATGATCGACGTGATGCTGATCTTGCTGGTGTTTTTCATGGTGACGTCGACCTATCTGAACCTCGATATGATCCCGGCCCTGCGCCCAGCCGAGGGTGCCGCAGCCGCCAGTAAGACACCAGAGGTTCGGCTGATGATCCGTCTTCAGGCAGATGGCACCCCCAGCCTGCGTGGCGAGGCCCTGTCGCCGCCGGCCTTGGCTCAGATACTTCAAAAGGCGCTGGAAGAAGATCCGACGGCGCAGATGGTCATTCTGCCCTCCGGATCAGCTCCGACGCAGGCGCTGATTTCGCTGATGGATCTGGCCGCCACAGCCGGCGTTCAAAACATGCGTGTTTTGCGACTGGAGGCCCGGCAATGAAGCTAAAACGCAGGCCCCGAAATCCTCAGTCGGAAACCATTATCGCACTGATAGATGTGGTTTTTTTCCTGCTGGTGTTTTTCATGTTGATCGGACGCATGGATGCAACCGCGCCCTTTGACGTCGCCCCACCTCAGGCGCAAACCGGCAGGGACATGCCCGCAGGCGGCATCACATTGGCAATCTCTCAGGACGGCGATCTGGCTCTGGATGGCACTGAGATCACCAAGACTGATCTGCCTGCCGCACTGGCAAGCCAATTGGCGCAAAAGCCCGAGATGCGCTTGCGGATAAATGCCCACCGGGATGCTGATCTGCGCCATGTTTTGCCTCAGGTCAGCCAGGCAGAGGCCCTTGGCTTTCTGGATGTGGTGCTTGTTGTCACCCCTGAACGCTCTGTGCGAGGGCAGCCATGACGCGCAGGTCATTCGTTTCGGGGCCATTCGTTTCAGGGCCTTCAATTTGGGCCCTGGGCCTTGCCGGGTCACTCTGCGCACATCTTGCAGTCCTGGCCGGGCTGTTGCCCTTCCTCACCCCTGACCCGCTGCCCCAACAGCCCAGCCCCCAAAGCGCCCTCACGCTGTCCTCCCACAAAGTCACCCGCAGCCAGGCCCAGGAACAGACAGCCGCGGCTGAGCCCGGCAAGCAGGTTGCAGCAACAAGCGACAGCCTCAGCGCCGGAGCCGTGCCGCAGACAGTGGCGGTGACAAAGCCTGCCGTAGCTGAAACCCTCAATCCTGCAAGAGTTTCAGCCGCACAATTGGCCGCAGCCCCGCCGCCCCAGAGTGCCGCGCTCAGCCCGCGACCCGCAGCCCAGCCTGTTCCCGCACGCGCGCCCTCCCCGCAAAACCTGCTCAGCGCACTGCCAGAGCTGCGAGCAGCGAGACCAGTCGCCCCAAATGTGACCAGTGCAGCTGTGGCAACACCAAGCCCCAACGCCACAAAACCGGTTGCGCCGGATCTCAGTAGTGCTGTTTCAAGTGCACCAAGTTCCAGCGCAACAGCACCGGTTTCACCTGATCCTACCCCCGTGGTTTTTGCTGCAGCAGATGCGGTCGCCCAGCCTATGGCAGAGGCGCCGTCCCAATCGCAGGCTTTGGCACATAGCAGCCCGCAGGCCAGCAGCATCACCGCCGCGCTGGCCTTTCAGGGCGGCGACACCAATGAGGTCGATCCAGTGTCGCTCGCCGCGTTCCAGAGCTTCACCAGGCCCGGCGATCTTGCGGGACAGGCCGCAGAGGTGCGCGATGGGCTCGCAGGCCTGTTAAGTGCTGTGCCCTGTGCCCGGTTGCAACTCTCTTTTGACCCGGAAACCGCGGTGCTGGAGCTGCGCGGGCACTTGCCAGACAACGGCCTGCGCGCGCCGGTGCTGGCGGCGTTGCAGGCTCAGATGGGCCGCGACATCGCTGTGTCTGACCAGATGCGCCTCTTGCCCCGGCCTCAGTGTGGCGCCCTCTCGGGGATCTCCACAGTCGGCCTGCCACAAAGCACCGACCAGATCACCAACCCTTTACTGCTCGGCGCGGATGCTCAGGCCCGGGTACTGTCCTATAGCGGTGGAGAAAAACTGTTCTTCGACCTGACAGCACCGGACTACCCCGCCTACCTCTATGTCGACTATTTTGATGCCGCGGGCGATGTTATCCACCTTAGCCCCAATGCCACAGTTGCGCTACAGCTGTCGCCACCCAAAAGCGCTCTGCGCATCGGCACCAAATCTGCGGGGGACCCTGGCCTACAAATCACCGTTGGCCCGCCTTATGGTCAGGAAATTGCCGTCGCCTTTGCAGCCTCATCGCCTCTCTATGCAGGGCACCGCCCCTTGATCGAGGCCGCTCCTGCCTATCTCGATTTCTTGCGGGAGCAAATTGCCAGGGCCAAGGCTCAAGATACTGATTTCAAAGGGGAGTGGGTGTATTTCCTGATCGAAACACAGGCCGAGTGAATATCTGCAGCCCGCCTTTGGCGGGGTGCCCGGCCCAACGAAGGCAGGGCAATCTGTGATTGTCCAATCTTGGGCCGGGAGCGCTCCCCTCTGCCGAAATTGCGGGAGGGTAAGGACCAATGGTTTTTTCAGAAAAGGCGCGGCCCCGCTTACGGGCGCAAACTCACTGGCAGCCTCCGGCAGCCCAGGATTTCAGGTTTCGTTTCAACACGCCGCCAAAGGGATGCTGTTTGTTCAGGGATCGCTGCATATTGAGGCTCAGATAGGTATTCGCCTGTTCGCACAGACGTTCCCGGTTCCACTGGTGGCAAGAGCTACAGGACTGCGATTTCCAATAGCTCTCTGGCAATCCTTCAATCGGCGGGAAAATCGGCGACTGATCAATAATCTCCGCCAGGCTCAACCCATTGATCTGTTCCAGCTCAGACACCAGAGGGCTCGCATAGGTCAATGGCCCCGCCTCAGGGTGCGCAGGTGCAGGCTCGGCTTGCGCAGCTTGAACCGGAGGCACCACCTCTTCTTCCCTGCCAACCGGATCCTTGCCCTCTCCTGCCTTCAGGGCCGCAATCTCTGTATGGGCAATTTCTGCATAGGTCCCTGCGGGGTAGCTCTGCAGGTAGGCCTCATAGGCCGCCAAAGCACCGTCCTGCTGCGCCGCTTTGAACAGGGCTGTTTCGGCCTCGTCCGGCCCCGCCGGAGCCTGCGGTTTTGCCACAACCCCGGTAGAGAGCTCTTCTGCCATAACTTCGGCCAGTAAGCTGCGCGCCTCAGTCGCATAAACCCCATCAGCGAACCCCCGCAAAAACAGCATCAGCTGAACCGGGTCTCGCGATGCGCTGACCGAACGCCACAACTGCAGCTCTTCCGCCTCGGCGGAGCTAAGAACAGGGGCTTCCGGGGCCGCCGCAAACACAAAATCACTCACCAATGAGGAGGTATCCCAGGGCGTTTGCAGCCCCTGGCTCTGGTCCAGTACAGCCCGCCGCACCTCTTTGAAGGCCTGTTCAATTGGCAGGCCCGGCACCACAATCTGCTCTGCCACGGCCTGTGTAAAGGGGCTGTTGCCCCCCTCCCCGTCCAGCGCCACGCTGCCCGGCGCTGTTGCATAGGCAAGGAAGGTTCCCGTTGGAGCCTTCATTTCGGCAAGGCCGCTTTCGTCCAGATCAGCGATATTTTCAAAAGGGTTGTTTCGGCAGGCATCAAGAATCACCAGATTGGTGCGATTGCGTGCCGAGGCCATCTGGCGCAAAACCGTTTGGGCTTCTACTGCCATGAGATCAAGATCCGCCGCATCAGACAGCGCGACGTCCCCCGGCAGCAAATAGTTGTTGCCAAAACTTTGCACCCCGTGGCCTGCGTAGTAGAACAACCCGGTGGTATCACTGCCCGAGGCCCGCAGTTCACGGCCAAACTGCGCAAGGGCCCGCTTCATCTCAACCTGGCCAAGATCAACCGCCAGTGAGACGGAAAATCCTAGATTTTCCAGTGTCTTGGCTATCAATTTTGCATCATGGACCGGATTATCAAGGGCCGCGACCGTGCCGTAGGACGAGTTCCCAATGACCAGGGCCAAACGAGCTGGCCCGTCTTCCTCGGCAGCCCGCAGCCCGCCTGCAAAGAGGCATGAAATGGCAAAAATCTGAAACAGGTATTTTGCCCAAAAACCATTCACGACAGCATTCTCCAAATATTTGTCCCCGTGGGGACACCTCAACTTATTGAGGATTTTCCCTGCCAGTGCAGGCAACCCTTGCAATATCATCCAGGATTTCCGTTAATCAAATGATGCTACCCGGTTCAGGCCCTCACTGGGCACCCCATTTACTGGGCATCCAATTTAATTCCTAGAATGAGTGATTTATCATGGTACGTCAATTTCTTCAGCCCCTCCTAGTCCTAATGTTTCTTTTTGCGCGTCCCCTGTTTGCGGCAGACCCGTTTGAACACGGCTGGCAGCTGGACCCTGCCGCGTCGGCCATCACCTTTTTGTCCGTAAAAAAAGACACGGTGGCAGAGACCAGCCAGTTTGCCGCCATCAGCGGACAAATCACCCAGAGCGGCGTCGCACAGCTTGTTGTGGCACTGGACTCTGTTGATACCAAAATCGACCTGCGCAACGTGCGTATGCGCTTTTTGTTTTTTGAGACCTTCGCCCATCCCGAAGCCACCGTGACAGCCGTTATTGACCCGGTGCCGCTACAGGATCTGCCAAGCCTGCGCCGCAAGGTGATTGCCTTGCCGGTGACCCTGAACCTGCATGGCGTGGATGTTGAGCTGGTGGCCGAGGTGGCCGTGACGCTTTTGAGCAACGACCGGATCAATATCTCGACCCTCAATCCCGTCATTTTGCAGCTCAAGGATTTCAACCTGATGGAGGGGCGCGAAAAACCTGCAAGAGGCCGCAAGCGTCACCATTACCCCGCTTGGGATCGTCAACCTGAACCTCACTTTTGATCGCCGCGCCCCCGGCACTCCGCAGCCCGGCGCGACTGCAACGACTGGCGCAAAAGCCGCGCTTGAGACCAGTGGTGACTTCAGCCGCGAGGCCTGTCTTGGGCGGTTCGACATTCTGTCCCGCAGCCGCAGTGTGACGTTTGGCGACGGCAATGCGCAACCGGATCGGGGGTCCATCAGTTTTCTGGACAACCTGTTGGACATCATCAGCCGCTGCCCGGACATGGTCATTGAGGTCGGCGGCCACACAGATGATGTTGGCAGTGCCGCCGCCAATAGCCGTCTCAGCCAACGTCGCGCCAATGCTGTGGTGAAATATCTTTCGGCAAAAGGTATCGATGCCGATCGCCTAAAGCCCATTGGATATGGTGAGGCCGACCCATTGGTGCCAAACACCAATGCGCAGAACCGCGCCAAGAACCGGCGCATTGACTTCAAAGTTCAAAACTGAACCAAAGGGCGCAATTAGAGGCGCCCACTGGAAAAATCGCCCACAACAAAAAGAGGCTGTCCCCGCGGGGACAGCCTCTTTTTGTTGTGGGATCAAGTTCGCTCTCTTTTGCGACATCGCGCCAAATACGTGCCGAACCCGGACCCTAAGGTATCAGCCTCGCAACTCAGTGCAGCCTCTCATTCCGAGGGATCCGTTTGCTCCAAAGCAGCAAAGAACGCGGTGATCGCCGTTTCAAGGCGGTAGCGATCAATCACCGAAAAATCCCGGTCCATCGCCAGCTCAACCCGGCCATCGCGCGCCTGACAGCGCACTGTCCCCGAGGGGACAGCACAGCGCAGGGTGGTTTTGGCAACACCAGCCTTTGCCTGGGTTTCACCCACCGCGCCTGACAAGACACCCGCACCTGCGCCAGTACTGCCTGAAAGAAACCCGCGCAGGATTGCCAGCTCAGCCTCAGCCGTTTGCGCCGCCTCCCGTTGCAAGGCCTGCGCAAGAGCCGCAGCCAGGCTGTCATCCTCTGCCAGTTTCTTTTTCAGATCGAGACCAAGCGCCCGTGGAATGGCTTCGGCAAACCGCAACTCGCCTCCAATCATGTCCAGCAGCTCAGCAAAATGGCGAATGTAGCTGCGCTTTTGCCGACCCGCTGAGGCATAGAGATGGCCCACGGCCTCTTCTACCAGATCACACCCGGTCTCGGGGTCTTGTGCATAGGACAGCGCGAGTTGCGCCATTTCAGCAAAGGAGATGTCACGCCGCACCAGGTTTTCGTCCACCATCCGGCGGTACAGCCCCTGCAGGGTTTCGCCCCTGGCAATCAGGCCGGCCGGGATGGTGGCAAAATCGCTCTCGCCGGTCTCTTCAAACAGGGCGCGGTAGGCTGACAGCCGCCGAAAGCCCTGAACCAATTGATAGGCTCCATCGGCAGCCTCTTCGACCCGGATGGGGTTTGACAGGCCAATACTGCGGATCGAAGATTTCAGCTCTTCCAGCTCTGGGTCGCGCGAAATCGCCCGGTCGCGCACCAGCTTACTGGTTGAGATCTGATCCAGAGGGATCCGGTCCACCACCAGTCCCAGCTTTTTGAGCCGGACAAATTCATGCGCCAGCCGGTCGTTCTCAGCCCGGATGTTTTGCTCTGCCGCCGCCCGCGCTTTTAGTGCCTCGGCGTTCTCAGAGATCGCCGTCGCCATCGGGCCGCGCCGGGCCTCGGCGACACTTGCCGCCTCTGGCTTGCTGGCCTCAGCTTGGGTGTCTCCAGCTTTGCTGGCATCCGGGGCAGGGGCAGCAGGCTGCGATGGGGCAGGGGAGGCCGGTGGATCCGCCGGGAAGTTGATGTCAAAGACGCGCCGCTTGCTCATGGTCTATCCTCCATCTGATCCCAGGCCTCAACCGCGTAGCCCTTGAACTCCTCATAGGCCTGATCAAATGAGGCTCTGGCCCGTCGCCAGGTCTCGCGGGTCATATCGCGATAATCTATCTCATAGATCGAGCTGAGAAAGCGTCCCGATTGCTCGACCGCGCGTGTCATCTCGATCGAGCGATCCGCCATGCGTCCCTCAAAGGCCTTCATGAAGGCATCGCGCATCGCTCGGTGCAGATCATTGCCGCTCTCATACCGGGTGAGCAAGAACCGTACGTCTAAAAACGCCTTGGGCAGGGTGAATGTCCCCGCGGGGACAACGCCGTTAAAGGCGGACAAATCTTCCAGCGCCTCAGAGAGCTGACCAATAAAGGAGGTGGTGGAGTCGTACTCCCAGTAGCCCGGCCCGGAGGGGATATAGAGCATGTCAGCCGCAAAGACCGCATTCATCGACTGATAGCCAATGGCCGGCGGGCAGTCAAAAATGATCAGATCGTAGTCGTCCGATGAGACCTGGTCGAGATAGCGTGACACGGCCGCAAAGAAGGACCACTCGGGATTGAGGTGGCGATACTGGGCGCTGGCGAATTCCACAAAGGCGGCGTTGGCACAGCTTGGCACCAGGTCCATCGTCGGCCAGCTTGTGGGCTTGATAAAATCATTGATGCGCAGGTCCTGCAGCCCCATGCCGGTAATCGCGTCAGGCAGATGGCGTTCGGGCAGGGCGGCGCCTGACTCGGCGCCGCGTGCCGAGGCATTCATCCGCTCGGTCTCGCGCACCAGATCCCGCGCCATGATGCCCCAGACTGTGTAGTCTTCGGTGATGTCGCTTAACCCCATGGAGTGGGACAGCGTCGCCTGTGGGTCAAAGTCCACACAAAGCACCCGGTAGCCATCAAGCGCTGCCGCATGGGCAAAATGCAGCGCAACGGTCGACTTGCCCGCGCCACCTTTGAAATTGGAGATCGCCACCCGCAGAGCCCGCTTGCCCTCGGGGCGCGGCGGCATCAGGGTTTTGCGATTGATTTTGATGCGCCGCCGCAGCTCGTTGATCTCTTCCAGAGAATACCAGCGCTGGCGCCCGTCTTCTTCAACCAGCCCCTGCGGCAAGGACGGATCCGCCGCCAGGCGTCCGCGCAGGGTGGATTGATTGACCTTAAAGATCAGCTCAGCAACTTCCCAGCTGGAGAACCGGCGCAGGGTCTTCTCCATCTCAGGGGAAAAGGTCTGCTGCCGGATCCAGCTCTGCATCTTCAGGGATTGGGCCTGCAGTTTCGCCAGGTCTTCGTGGGTGAACATGACTGCTCCTTGCTCTCTTGTGACTCGTTTATACGGCTCGTCCTTTTTGGCAGGACGCTAATTAGACTGTAGTAGTCATTTAAGCCGCACTTGCTAAAAACGCAAAACCTATTATTCAATTGAAGAGCGTCCTGTCCCCGCGGGGACACAGTCTTTAGAACGCACTAAAAACAGCGGCTTGGCGGTGCCTCAGCGATTCGGCCTTGGGCTGTGATTCGGGCCTGCCCATATGCCCCCTCATCGTGTTGCCGACTGTAGGAGGCAGCAGATATAGGGGGACAGTGAAAAGACTCCTCCAGGCAATAGGGGGACATTTTCGTGCAACTAGGGGACGCCCATGGATGTCCCCCTATACCATTGATACCGATTTTTCTTTTGAAAAAGGGATTGGGTCAGAACAGAAATCCACAGGCCTCTTGACAGAATCGCGCTCTAGGACGCAAATTGTGTACATTGAGTAAATAGCGTTGGGTTCAGCCAAATGAGATCCAACGCAATCCGGGATCAACTCGGGAATACGAGGCAGAGACCTTCAATGCTATAGGCCGGGATCAGGCATGAGACCAGCATAGGCTTGGAGAGACGGGAACACTGATGCAGGTCAAACAACCCGCCGGGCGCAATGCATCGGCATTGAAATACGATATCCTCACAGCCCTTGGGGCGCATGCACTGTCGCAGCCAAAGGCGGCGCAAAAACTGTGCCTGCGGATCATGACCCTGGTGACAGCCAGATATAACTGGTCGCGCAACGAGCTTGCGGTGGGGCAGCGTGAAATTGCCCGGCTCTGGCATGTTGATGAGCGCACAGTTAAACGCGAAATGGCTAAACTGCGGGCCATGGGCTGGCTGGTCATCAAAAAGCAGGGCGTGCGTGGGCGTGTCAGCGAATACGGCCTCGATCTGGATCGCATCTACCAAGACACCCGCAGCAGCTGGGCGGCGGTTGGACCTGATTTTGAGCACCGCATGGCCGTTAGTGACGCTCCCCCGACAAATGTCGTGCCCCTGCGCACTGGCCAGATAGCGGCAGCCCCAGATAAAAGCGATGGCAATGAGTGGAGCCTCGTCAGGCAGTGCTGCACCAAGAAGACCCCGCGATTTATACTGCATGGATTGCGGCCCTGACCCGGTCTGAGCGGGCAGGGGGCCGCCTGACCCTGACAGCGCCAAGCCGCTTCCATGCAAACTATGTCCTGTCCCATCTAAAGCCGCGCCTGCTTGCCGCCTGCAGGGATGTTGATGAGCTGATGTCGGACATTGCTGTCATCAGCTAGACGGGGCCTTTTTTGAGGGCGCCAACTGGCTCCTCTGACGGGCGTCTCAAGGCGTTGCTTAAATCCACCCTGTTCATCGCGGCCTTGCCTGTCAGATTCCCTCTTGCGGACGGGCCTCCATGTAGTAATTATGCAGTTGTATAATTACTGCGTTTCACAGAGCCTCAGCAAAGGTTGGCCTGGGTCAAGCTGCCTCAGGCAGTTCTGGGAAAATGGGGCAAAAAGGGCGGATAGAGTATGAGAACCACCGATGTAACGGCACGTCTGGCCTCTTTTGGCGGTGCAAAATGGGATCTGCACCTCGCGGCGCGCGATCGTATTGCTGCCGGGGCTGATATCATTGAGATGACCATTGGCGAACCGGACGTGCCCGTCCCGGCCGAGCTGTTGGAGCAGGCCATCGGATCGATGCGGGCCGGGCGTACGGGGTATTCAGACGGGCGCGGAGAGATGAATTTGCGCCGTGCGCTGGCCGAACGCTACAGCGAAACCCGCGGCCGGGATTTTGTCCCCGACAATTTCCTCTGTTTCCCCGGCACCCAGACCGCCTTGTTTGCAGCCATGATGGGCGTGGCCCAGCAGGGCGATGAAGTGCTGGTGGGGGATCCGATGTATGCGACCTATGAGGGCGTGGTGGCGGCGAGCGGCGCCGAACTTGTGCCTGTGCCGCTGAGTGCGGAAAATGGATTTCGGATGCAGGCGGTAGATGTCGCCGCGCGGATCACCCCCCGGACCCGCGCTCTGCTGCTGACCAGCCCGCACAATCCAACCGGCGCCATTCTGAGCCGCGCCGATCTGTTGGCGCTGTGCGAGTTGGCCCGTATCCACGATTTCTGGATCCTCTCTGATGAGGTCTATGAGCATCTGGTATTCGAGGGGGCCGAATTCGTCTCGCCGCTTTCTCTGCCGGATTATGCCGAGCGGGTCATTGCGGTGTCGTCGATTTCAAAATCGCACGCTTCACCAGGTTTTCGCAGCGGCTGGTGCGCAGGCCCAAAGGCTTTTTGCGACGCCCTGCTGCCCTATTCCGAGACCATGTTGTTTGGCAACCAGCCCTTTATCGCTGATCTTACCGAACATGCCATTCGCGAAGGCTCTTCTGTCGCCGCTGGTATGAGTGAGCGATTCAGTCGCCGGGCCCAGCTGCTGACGGACAGGCTACAAGCGGAAACCGCGCTGCAGGTGCATCGCCCTGAGGCGGGGAGGTTTGCCATGCTCAATGTCGCGGCGACCGGGATGACGGGCGATGCCTATGCCTGGGATCTTCTGGAGCACGGTGTTGCCGTTATGCCCGGCTCTGCCTTTAGTGAAAGCCTGACCTCCTGGGTGCGTGTTGCCCTGACTATTGATGATGCGGCCTTTGAGACAGCCTTGCAGCGGATCAGCTCTCATGCCCGCGCAAAGGCGGAGGCGGTGGCATGAAACAGGCAGCAAAAACCGTGGGAGAAGCCCTGGTTGACGGGCTGAAAGCCCGCGATGTTACCTGCGTCTTTGGTATCCCCGGTGTACACACGGTTGAGCTCTATCGCGGGCTTGCCGGGTCTGGTCTGCGGCATGTGACGCCGCGCCACGAGCAGGGCGCCGGCTTTATGGCAGATGGCTATGCCCGGGTTTCGGGCAAGCCGGGGGTGGCCTTTGTTATCACCGGGCCGGGATTGACCAATACGCTGACACCGATGGCACAGGCACGAGCGGATTCTGTGCCGATGCTGGTAATTTCTGGCGCAAACGACAGCACCAGTATCGGCAAGCACCTTGGTCATCTGCACGAGCTGCCAGATCAGCATGCCCTGGCAAAAACCGTGGCGCTCACCTCGCAGCATGTCGCGCAGCCCAGCGACCTTGATCAGGCTCTAAACCGTGCTTTTGAGCCCTTTTCTCAGGGCAGACCGGGCCCGGCGCATATTCAGGTGCCTCTGGATGTGGCAGGTCGTGCAGCGGCGGCTTTGACGCCACCTGTGACCACACAGGCGCAGGACATCGACGGGACACAGCTGCAGCAGGCCGTGCAACGCTTGCAGCAGGCAAAGCAGACTTTGATTCTGGTGGGGGGCGGTGCCAAACGGGCAGGGGAGGCGCTGCGGGCGCTGGCCGAACGGCTGGATGCTCCGGTGGTGCAAACCACAAATGCCCGCGGGTTGCTGCATCAGCATCCGCTTGGCGTGCCTGCAAGCCCCAGCCTGGCCGCCGTGCGGCAGCTGATCGCGGGCTCCGATGTGATCCTTGCCTTGGGGTCCGAATTTGGCCCCACGGATTATGATATGTATGCCACCGGGCAGATGCCGCAGATGCAGCAGGTGATCCGGGTTGATCTGTGCGTGCAGCAATTGGCCCGGCACGAGGCTGCATTGGCGATCAGGGCCGAGGCGGCCGCGTTTGCTGAGGCGCTGATACGCGCACTGCCCGCCGAAACTGCTGGGGGTGGCGGCGCGGCGCGCGCCGCTGAAGCCCGGGATGCGGCTCAGCAAGAGCTGGGCGAGGACTACCGGGCGCAGCTTGCGATTCTTAACGCAATGCGGACGCTGTACCGGGGTCACTGATGGTGGGCGATAGCACCCAGCCGATCTATGCCGGCAACCTTTACTATGATCACGACCGCCCCGGCGGCTGGTTTAATGCGGCCACGGGATATGGCGCGCTTGGCTATGCTATTCCGGCAGCAATAGGCGCCGCGATTGCCGCCCCCAAGACGCGGGTGATTTGTATTGTCGGCGATGGCGGCGCGCAGTTCTCTTTGCCAGAGGTGATGACCGCCGTGGATGAAAACCTGCCAATCACTTTTGTGATCTGGAACAATCAGGGCTTTCGCGAAATTGCCACCTCGATGGAGGCAGTGGGCGTTGCTGTGATCGGCTGTGACCCGACGCCGCCAGATTTTGCCGCCACGGCTCTGTCCTTTGGCATCCCACATGTGGCTGTGGCAAACACAGCTGCAGCCGTGGCAGCCGCGCTGAAAGCCACAGAGGGCAAGGGCCCCAGTTTTATTGAAATAACCGCGCCTGTCTTTGCGCCAGCTCAGGATTAAGCTGATGAAGAACCCAAGTTTTGAATTCTCCCGTGCCATTACCCGTCGCCCAGCCGCTAGCATCATCGCGGGGCTCAGGGCCGAAGATATGGGCAATCCCAGTTTGGCAGGGATGCTGGCGGCGCATGAAACCTATGTGGCGGCGCTGAAAAGCACTGGCGCTGAGGTGATTGAGCTGGAGCCGCTTGACGATTTTGCCGATGCGGTTTTTGTCGAAGACACCGCGCTGTGCCTGCCACAGGGCGCGGTGTTGATGCGCCCAGGTGCGCCGTCGCGCATGGGAGAAGTGGCTGAGATGGCCCCCACACTGCGCGCCTGTTATGACGATGTGCGTGAAATTACCGCTCCGGGTCATATCGAGGGCGGCGATATTCTGGTGACAGGCCGGGAAATCCTGGTGGGGCGCTCTGCGCGCACTGATGCCGCCGGCGTGGCGCAATTGGCCGAGATCGCCGCGGACTGGGGCCATTCCCTGCGCGAGGTCTTTACCCCGCCCGGTGTTTTGCATTTCAAGACCGACTGCTCTTTGATGGATGCAGAGACCATCCTGTCAACAAGGCGGCTGTCGGATTCGGGCTGTTTTGAAGGCTACCGGGTTCTGGATGTGGCCGAGGGCGAAGAGGCCGCAGCAAACGCTATCCGGTTTAACAATCTGGTGCTCTGCCCGGCGGGCTTTCCCCGCACCGCCGAGATGTTGAGCAAGGCAGGCTATGACGTGGTTGAGATCGACAACACCGACTGTGCCAAGCTTGACGGCGGTATGTCCTGCCTCTCCCTGCGGTTTTGATCCGACCGCCTGACGGGGCGGGGCGCTAGTGTGCAAAGAAGTAAGTGAGATGCGACCTGCACGGGGCTATGGCTCGAGCAGGTCGCATCTGTCTCAGGCAGAGATGGCCTCTTGGGCATCGGTGTCCGGCAGCACGATGCTGCCATCCTCGGAAACGGTGATTTGCGCTCCGGTCCCGATCTGGCCAAGCCCCTCGCAGGCAACCAGCATCAGGATGTGTTTTTCGCGGGCAACAATGGCCATATGGCTGAGCCAGCCGCCAACTTCGCTCAGCACCGCGCCTGAGCGTTGCACATAGGGCAGCCAGGCCGGGTTGATCATGCTGCAGACGATAATGTCGCCATCCTGGAAGCCGGCAAAGACCTCAGGTCCCGTAGCGCTCTCATCGCTGACCCAGAAGGCGCGGCCAGTGACAGTGCCACTGCCAGACACGCAGGTGCCGCCCAGGACGCCATCTTCCAGCCGGGCCTGCGCCCCAAGCGACAGCAATTCGCAATCGTGCAGCGTGAGCTTTACCTGGCTTGGTGCCGAGGCTTTGCGCAGATCCTCCTGCGCCTTTCTGGCGACGGCCTTGCGTTTCAGAGCCCTGGGGGCACTCCAGTCACTGTCCTGTATCTCCTCCATCGAGTGCTGGAAGATCAGATCCTCAAGCCCGGACAGCTGGCCCAGAGCCAGCAGAGCACGGCGCAGCTCTGCCAGGACCCGCAGGGCCTCGTGCTTGGCCTGTTCCTTGAGATCCTGAAAGGTCAGGGCCAGAGAAATAGTGTCTTTCAGCTCGTGTGGCAGGTTGGCTGGAAGGGCGGTTTGTCCGCCAAATGGCTGAATTTGGTTTTCCATCAGCGGCCACAACAGGCTGGGAGCCTCGCTATAGCGTGGCGAGCTGAGCTCATAGTCGAACATGGCGCGATGTCCCATCAGCCTGATCGCCCTGTCCCGTCCTGATTTGCCGCTGCAAGAGGCCAGCAGCGAAGAGGGGGCATGCGGCAGCTCAGCGTGCATGAGATGGGCGCGCAGGGAGGCGTCCCCGGCAGTGGCGGCACTGGCTTCACCCATGGTGAAACCCGCAAGAATATTGATCTTTTCGGCCTCAAGATAGATCTCTCGGGCAAAGAAATCATGCAGCGTCTGGATGGTCTGAACCAGTTTTTGCGGCGGCAGGGCGGCGTAGTCGACGGCGGTCCAAAGCGCGAGCCTGTCGGCGATGTCTGGCATCACCACGCCGTGGAACCGGGAGACAAGCGGCCGGGCCTGACGGCGCAGCTGCTTGGCCTTGGTGGTGGTCAGTTTCAGCGTCATTCCGTCTTTCAGAGCAGCGTCTACATAGGTCTTGCCGAAGAGGTTGACCAGATGGCCGTCTCGTCCTTCAGGCAGGCCATAGGGCACCCCAAGAGCGCGGCAGGCCAGATCGACGCTGCCACCGGGGGCCCAAAGCGTTGCCATCAGGGAGAAAGACAGCGGCGTGGGTCGCGGCAGGACTTCGGACATTTCGTCCTGTTCGAGGATCACCTGATCCGGGGCGGCAGTGCCAAACCGTTGCAGCACATCGCGCCATTCCGCCAGACGGATCTGTTCGGCCTCAGAGCCTATGGCCAAAGTGGTAATGTCGCGGCTTTGCACGATCTGGAACTGGCCGTCGGCATAGGCCCACTCCACATCCTGTGGGCAGCCAAAGATTGCCTCGATCTCGCGGCCAAGAGCCAGCAGGGGCGCCAGATCGAGGATCTTGTTCTGATCCTCGTCGGCAGGCAGGCCGGTGCTGCGGCCAAAGCGCAGCGAGACAGGGGTCACCCGGCCCGAGACCAGATCCTCGCCGCAGCCACGCACCCATTCGACCATTGTCATGCCGGGGGCTGTGGGATCCTGGGTAAAGAGCACGCCGGCATAGTCGGCCTGAACCATTTGCTGTATCAGGATGTTGGCAGCGGTTTCATCGTTTGCTTCCAGATCATAACTGGCAGCGCGCTCGGACGAGAAGCTGGCAATCACCCGGTCCAAAGCGGCGCGCATGGTTTTGGCGGTGACATCCAGTTCGGATTCAAAAACCCCGGCAAAGCTCTGATCGGCGCCATCTTCGTTGCTGGCACTGCTGCGCACCGCACAGGGTTTTGCACCAGCCAGTTGCCAGACCTGTGCGGCAAATTTTTCCTTTTGCGCCGGGCTCATCTGCCTGTAGCTGGCGATGGCCTCATTGCGCAGAACCACGCCACCGGGCACCGGCAGGCCTGCATTTTTCAGCACTGACAGGCGCAGGGCCTTGTTGCCCGCGCTGGCCAGCTCTTCGGTATAGCCCATGGGAATAACCCCTGCAGGCAGTTTGGCGAGGTTGCGTATATGACGCCGCAAAGCGATCTGTTGCAGTAGCGCGTGGTGCATCCCCGTCACATAGGCCCGCTGTAGCAACAGCAGGCTGATGCTGAAGCAGAGATAGGCATTTGCGGCGGCACTGAGGCTGAAAACCATAGCAAACAGCACAGGCACGCCGAGCAGCAACCAGAGTTTGCTCTGGCGCGGTGTCTTGGCGACGGCCCAGACCAGATAGATTGCGGCCAGTCCACAAAACAGCAGCGGCAGCACAAAAAGCGGATCGGGACGGCCAAGCTCTGCGACCCAGAGAAACGGGATGGAGAGCGCGCTGCTGGCCTCACCGGCGGATGAGACGCCGATCATCATGACGGGCAAAAACAACAGGGCGCTGAGATTACGCACTGGCGTCAGACCTTTGTCAGCATAAAAGGCCTGTATCGCCCGCGCCTTGCGCACCGGATCATCTGCGAGCTTTGCCTTGAGGGCTGCGAGTTCGTCGGCACTGTCATTGCTGATGATCTGGTCACGTTCTGATTTTAGTGCAACCGGCAGAACCAGAATGCGGGTCAGCAGGGAGAGGACAAACAGCCCAAACAGCAGATGGCTGCGCTCATGCATCCAGACCAAAGCGGAAGAAACGATGGAAATCGTTTTTTGCCAGTAGGTTGACTGTTGGTCTGCCAGCCAGAGCTGCACGTGGGGTTTGGGGGCGGGGGCTATGAAATACTCCCATGGCAGCGTGTAGCGGCCCTGATAGTCGATGCCCTGCTGGCTGAGCTCTAATCCCAGAACCTGCCCCATGAAACAGCTGCGCCGGTCATAGCAGGCGGCGACCGTTGGCCTGTCGTCGAGGGCAGAGATGCGGCGCATCAATTCATCCGTTGGCAGCGCCCGGATGGGAATATTGATGGCACCGGGCAAATGACCGGCAGCAAAGTCGCCGGGGTAGCGGGTGTCAACGATCTGCAGATCCTCGGTTTCCATCAGGGTTGTGAAGTCTTTGGTGCTGAGGAGTGTGTTCTTGTTGGCATAGTCCGGAATGGCCCGCAGGTCAGTGAGCGACTGAACCTCAGCATCGCTGAAGGGGCGGCCCTCTACGATCCATTTTTCAATGCCCCCGGCAATAAAGCTGCAGTCGATCCCCAGTTTGGCCAGCTCGGCACAGGTTTCGGAACTGCGGTTGCCGTTGTGGCAAAAGACCACGGCGCGCTGACCGGGCTTAAGCGGGCGAGACTGCAGAAAGTCGGGGAAACGGATATGCGCGGCTCCGGGGAGGCTCCCCATAGCGTTTTCACCCGTTTCACGAATATCAAAGAAGACAGCCTCACCGGCCTTGAGCAGGGCTGCGGCCTGGTTTGTGGAAATGGCGAGCGGGTTATCTTCTTGCTTTGAAAAACTGGTCTCTTTGAGGGTGGCATCCTTGATTTCGGTGCCCGCAAATTGTGCGGGACGGACCAAAGTCGCCTGCAGACGGGCAAGCTCTGTTTGCTTGTTAGAGTTGAATTGCCAGTAGTTGCCAGCCGCAAGCAAGGCGGCAAAAACAACCAAAGCCGATATCAGTTTGACGGGAAAGCGCGTTTTGGCTGCGCCGGTTTTTGGTTTGAGACCCAATTTGGCGGCCACAATGGCCCCCATTCCAGACATCATTGCCAGCCCAACGGCAAAAACCTGCGACAGAGAAGACACGGATCCAATGACCAACTCAGGCGAAGGGATTGCCTTTGCCTCCAGAGGTACAACTACTAGGAGGGCAGTGCTGAACAGAGCCGCGAGACGCGAGCGGGTGCGAAGAGGTGAAGCAGGTGTTGGGCAGAGTGTTTTCACGAAGGTTCCTGTTGCCGAGGATGGCTTTCTTTAGGGTTGTGACGATTTTATGAAAAGACGCGTAAAGTGTTACGGAACAGTTAATTGCACAATGAGGTCAATAAGTTCATTTAAATTTTATGAAATGGGTGCAAGTATGTTAACTTCGCTGTTTCATGGATTGAGTGATACTTGACACAGGCCGCAGGGTCGCAACACATTGTATCAGCCAGGAGGCTCGTCCATGCTGCAGGCAGACAGAAACACTATTTCCTTCTTGTTGGGACAGATTGCCAACTCCGTCAGATCTGCGCGCCTGTTGCTCGTGCTGGTTGTGGGCCTCATGAGTCTGGCTCCATTAAGCGTAAGGGCAGATATTTCGCTCACGTTTGGAACCTACGCCGCTGACAAGCCCACGGTGACGGTCCGAAAATACCGTCCCTTCCTGTCCTTTCTCGCTGACCGGATGTCCGAACGACTGGGCGAAAAAGTCATCATCAAGATGCAGATTGCCAAGGAATACGAAGAAGGCATCCGTCAGCTGGCCGAAGGAGAAGTGGATTTTGCACGCTTTGGCCCGGCCTCATATGTTATGGTAAAGCGCGCGAACCCGTCGGTCAGCATTGTCGCGATGGAGTCCAAGAAGGGTGAAAAGCGCTTTAAGGGCGTCATCGTTGTGCATCGCGACAGCCCCCTTCAGTCTCTGGAAGAGCTCAAGGGAATGACGTTTGCCTTTGGCGATGAATTGTCTACCGTTGGGCGATACTTGTCCCAGGCAGAGTTGCTGAATGCAGGTATTTCGGGAGCCGATTTGCATAGTTTCGCCTACCTTGGTCGTCATGACCTGGTCGGTGAAGCGGTCGGCGCAAATAAATATTCAGCGGGAGCCCTGAAAGAGAGCACCTATAAGAAGCTTGTTGCCAAGGGGGTTCCGATCCGGGTGCTGATGTCTTTTGATAATGTGACCAAACCCTGGCTGGCCTCGGCCGGTTTGGATGCAAGGATTTTGCAGGCCATGCGAGATGTCATGCTGGCGTCACAAAACGAAGAGATTGTGCAGCGCGTCTCTAAGAATGGTTTTTTGGCGGGCGAGGATACAGACTATGATTTGATCCGCGATGCCATTGAGCAAAGCCGCAGCTTCTAGTTTTTGAAGAGCTGAGAAATGAAACGTACCGGTATTCTGTTTCAGATTGTTCTGTCCCTGTCCCTGGCAGCCCTTCTGGTCGCCCTTGTTGTTGGCACTGTTGCCAATCGGTACGAGGGCAACCGGTTGCGGGAGCAGTTGAGCGAACAGGCCGGGCTGACGATTTCTCTGCTCAGCGGCCTCATGCTCGAGTCGATCATTGTCGAAGACGTGCCTGTGCTGGAAACATGGCTGCACGAAACGCTGTCGCGAAACCCCAAAATTCTGTCGATCCAGATCCTGAACGGGGAAGGTGTATTGATTGCCTCCGTCAGGCGTGGCCCGTCTGGAACATTGGGGGACTATGTCACCTACGAGCAACCGGTGGAGATGGAGGGCTTCAAGTTCGGCACCATGGTTGTGGAGTGGTCGATGCTCGATGGCCAGGCCTTGGTGCGCGCAAAGGTCCGCTATACGATCATGTGGACCGTCCTTGCCATTGCAGTGCTGTCAACGCTGGTCTTGTTTCTGGTCAACATGTTGGCCCTTCGGCCGTTGCAAACGATCCATCTCAGGATGTCGGACGCAATTTCTGGCGCGCGTCGTGATGCGGGCCAGTTGCCCTGGTACGCCTCGCGGGAATTCTGGGCGCTGAATTTTTCGGTTGGGGTGCTGGAAGATACCTTTTCCGAGCGCGATGAGCGCGAGACAGCCCTGGAACAAGCCTGTGAAGCTGCTGATATCGCCAATCAGGCAAAGTCGGAATTTCTGGCCAATATGAGCCACGAAATCCGCACACCGATGAACGGTGTGATTGGGATGACCGAATTGATTTTGGAGACGGAGCTCAACGAAGATCAGCAGATGTATGCTGAAACGATTTCCAAATCCGGATCAGCCCTGTTGACCATCATCAATGATATTCTCAATTTCTCCAAGATCGAAGCGGGCAAGATCGAAATTGATGTAGCGCCCTTCAATCTGCAGACCGCGATCGAGGATGTCGTGACCTTGCTGTCGCCCAAAGCCACTGTGAAGGGTGTCGAAATCATTCTGCGCTACGATCCCGGCCTGCCAGAGTTTTTTGAAGGCGATATCGGAAGAATTCGCCAGGTGGTGACAAACATCATTGGCAATGCAGTCAAATTTACCAAAGTTGGCCATATTTTTGTCGATGTCACCGGTGAGGTCGGGCCACGTGGATATCAGCTTTCGATAGCGGTGACAGATACCGGCATCGGCATTCCCGAAGACCGGATTGATGCGGTTTTCAACGCCTTTGAACAGGTGGATGGCGCAGCAACCCGCAGCTTTGAGGGGACAGGGCTGGGCCTGGCTATTTCCTCGCGCCTGCTGTCACTGATGGGCGGGCGTGTGACGGTACAATCCGAGGCTGGCAAGGGGTCGACCTTTACCATTCGTTTGTCGCTGCCGACCTGTGCTCCGGTGGAGAGCCTGGTCCCTAAAGAGCCTGAGTTGAAAGGGCTGACGGCCCTGATCGTAGATGATCTGGAGCTGAGCCGGCTGATCCTGTCGGAGCGGCTGTCCTCCTGGGGGGTCACCTGTCTGGAGGCTGGCAATGCCTCTGAGGCTCTGGAGATACTCTCCGGCCTGGAGGGGGGGCGGGGTCGCCTCGACTTTGTGGTTCTGGACTATCAGATGCCACTGATGGATGGCCGTGAGCTTGCCCAGCGTATTCGCGCGATTGCCGATTTTAAGGCGATGCCGATTGTGATGCTGTCTTCGGTGGAGCATGCGATGACACGGACCGCGCGCGAAGGCATGGAAGGCTGTGAAACCGTGCTCAAACCGCTGCGGTCGGCACATTTGAAGCAGGTGCTTGCGCGGGTGTTGAACGGGGCACCAGAGCCATCTGTTGCCGCCGCGCCTGTCGCCATTCCGCAACCGGCAACAGATCGCATCAAATTGCTGATGGCTGAGGACAACCGGACCAATCAACTGGTGGTGACCCGGATGCTAAAGGATGCAGGGTTTGACATCACCATTGCTGCCAATGGCGCTGAGGCGGTCGAGTGTTATCGCAACACCCTGCCTGACATCATCCTGATGGACATGATGATGCCTGACATGGACGGTGTCGAGGCGACGCTAAAAATTCGGGAAATTGAGTTCAAAACGCAGCACCGCAATTGTCCAATCATTGCTTTGACGGCCAACGCGCTCGAGTCGCACCGTGAAAAATGCCTGGCCGCTGGCATGGATGATTTTATCAGCAAGCCAATCAAAAAGAAGGCCCTGATCCGCGCGATCAACAAATGGGTCTACACCCCTGAAGAGCGCAAGACTGGCACCTTGGGGCACCGGAGCTGACCACAGGCTGGACGTGTCAGGGACTAGTGCGAGTCTGGGCCAGTGCGCGGCTGGGCTAGTGCGAGGCAGAGACCCGCTGTTGCCGGACCAGATCAACGAGGCTTGCCAAAGCAAAGACCACGGCGGCGAAACAGACAATTGTTGGCCCTGTTGGGGTGTCAAAGACAAAAGACAGCTGCAGCCCTGCCAGCGCCGACAGCATGCCGATGCCAGCGGCAATAAATGCCATGCGCTCTGGTGTCGAGGCAAAGGGTCGGGCCGCCGCCGCAGGGATCAGGAGCAGGGCGGATATCAACAATACGCCAACCACTTTGATGGCAACGGCAACCACCAGAGCCAGGGCGATGGTCAGGATCAGCTGCTCACGTTTGGGGTTGAGCCCCGCAGCATAGGCCAGATCCGGGCTGAGCGTTGCGGTCAAAAGCGCCGACCATCTGGCCCAGAGCATCACCAGCACCAGCGCAGCACCACCCCAGATCACCGCAAGATCCAGTCTGCTCACAGCCAGGATGTCGCCAAAGAGATAGGCCATCAGATCAATGCGCACGCCCTGCAGAAACGAGACCGCAACCAGACCAAAGGCCAGCGAAGAATGTGCCAGAACCCCAAGCAGGGTATCCATGGCGAAACCACGGCCGCTGAGGCTGGAGACGGCGGTTGCCATCAGCAGGGAAACAATCAGCACGCCAGCAAAGATCGGCACCTGAAAGCCCAGTGCCAAAGCAACGCCCAGGATCGAGGCATGCGCGGTGGCATCGCCAAAATAGGCCATTCGGCGCCAGACCACAAAGCATCCCAAAGGGGCAGCAGCAAGGGCAACGCCCGTGCCGGCAAAGGCGGCGCGGAGCAGAAAACTGTCAAACAAGCTCATCATCTTTGCAGCTCTTTCCTGTCTGAACCCGCGGCATCTGATTGTAGTGCGCTGGGGGCGTCTTTGCCGTGATCGTGGCCACAACTGTGGTCGTGGCTGTGATTGTGTTCATGCCGGTACAGGGCCAGTGCACCCTGGGTGCCGCTGCCAAAGAGGGCGCGATACTCTGGCGCTGATGCGACATGTTCGGGCTCTCCCTCACAGCAGATATGACCATTGAGGCAGACCACCCGGTCAGAGGCGGCCATCACTACATGCAGCTCGTGGCTCACCATCAAAATGGCGCAGCCAAGCGACTGACGCACGGCTTCAATCTGTTGGTAAAACGCGGCAGATCCGGGCTGGTCCAGACCCTGCGTTGCCTCGTCCAGAATCAACAGGTTTGGCGCGCAGAGCAGGGCGCGGGCCAGCAGCACCCGCTGAAACTGACCACCAGAAAGCCCGGCCATCTGGCGGCTGGCCAACTGACCTGCTCCGGCCTGTTCCAGAGCATCTGCGGCCTGCTGGTCAGAGACCTTGTCGGGCAGGCTCAGAAACCGGCGGACTGTTATGGGCAGCGTCGGGTCGATATGCAGTTTTTGCGGCACATAGCCAATGCGCAGATCGGGACTGTGGCTCACGCTCCCTTTGCTTGGCTTTTGCGCTCCAATGACACTGCGCAGCAGGGTGGATTTTCCCGAGCCATTTGGCCCGACGATGGTGACGATCTCGCCCGGATTGATCGCGAGGGTCACATTAGACAGCACCGTATTGCCGCCATAGCGGACCGAGAGATTTTTGAGCGCAATCAGACTCATGCAGCGTTTGCTTTTTGGCAATTGGGGCAAAGACCCTCGGCCTCGACCACGGTGCGTTCAATCTGGAAACCGGCCTCGCGCGCGGCCTCGCCCAATTGTCCCTTGGTCGGATTGGTATGGGCCTCAGCGACCGCATTGCACAGACGGCAAATCATAAAGATCGGAGCATGGTCTTCGCCAGGGTGGGTGCAGGCAATAAATGCGTTCAGGCGCTCGATCTTGTGGGCGAATTTGTTCTTCACCAGAAAATCAAGGGCGCGGTAGGCGACGGGGGGCTGCGAGCCCAGTCCCTCTTCGCGCAGCCGGTCGAGAATCTCATAGGCCCCCAGCGCACGGTGTTCCTGCAGCAGGATTTCCAACACCCGCTTGCGCACCGGCGTGAACTGTAGCCCCTGCGCCCTGCAATTGGCGTCAACCGTGGCGATGCAGTCGGCAATGCAGCTGGCATGATCATGGGTTTCGAATCCTATGGTATCCATGGTCGCGAATCTCCGCTGATAAAAGGGCAAAGGCCGATGAGGCGAACTTGGCTCTTGATATGTTATGATATGACGTTTAACAAGCCGCGATATGTTATACAATCACATGAGGTGCACCATGTTCAAAATCCCCCTGACAACAGCTGTTGCGGTGCTGGGTTTTTCCACAGCAATCTGGGCAGAGGTGCCGCGCGTCACGACGGATATCGCACCCATCCATGGGCTGGTGTCTCGCGTGATGCAGGGGCTGGGCGAGCCTAGCCTTGTGGTGCCTGTGGGTGCCTCTCCTCATGATCACGCCATGCGCCCCTCCGAGGCCATGGCGCTGTCGCGTGCCGATGCGGTGTTTTGGCTGGGCGAGGTGCTGACGCCCTGGCTGGATCGGGCAATGGATGAGCTGGCAGGCCAGGCTCAGGTCACAGAACTGCTCGATGTCGAAGGCACGCTGATATTGCCCTTCCGCGAGGGTGTCGGCTTTGAAGCGCATCATCACTCTGAGGACGCGCACGAAGACGATCACAACGATCATGACGATGACCATACTGGCGAACATGAGGACGACCCCGAAAAACACGCGCACGATGAGGCGCATGACGAGCATGGCGAAGCCCATGATGATGACCACGAGGAAGGCCACGATGAGGAACACTCTGATGAGCATGGGCACGACGGCCATGAAGGCGTGGATCCGCATGCCTGGCTGTCTCCGGAAAATGCGCAGCTCTGGCTGGAGGTGATTGCGGCTGAGCTGTCCCGCCTGGACCCGGAGAATGCTGCGACCTATGCGGCCAATGCAGCCGCAGGCAGGGCTGAGATCCAGACTGCCCGGGCACAGATTGCAGAGTCTCTGTCACGCCCCCAGAGCGGTGGCTTTGTGGTGTTTCACGATGCCTATCAGTATTTTGAGCACAGCTTTGGCATTCAGGCGGCGGGTGCAATTGCGCTGAGTGATGCCTCTGACCCCAGCCCGGCCCGGATCGCCGAGATCCAGCAGGTTGTGAAGGATCACGCGGTGAGCTGCGTCTTTTCCGAGCCGCAATTCAACCCGGATCTGGTGGCAACCGTGCTGGAGGGCAGTGCTGCGAAAACCGTGGTGATTGACCCCATGGGCACCGGTCTTGAGCTGGGATCCGGGTTCTATGTCGCACTGTTACACGAGCTTGGCGCAGCAATGGTCGCCTGCCGCTAGGGGCATCGGCGACATCGCTTCACTGCAAAAGGGTCAGAACTCGTTCTGCCCCTTTTTTCGTGGCGTTTGAGGCGCGCGCCTACCGGATGGGTTAGATAGGATGAGTGAGGTTGCCTGTGGCGGCGGTGAAAATACACTTGAAACCAAATCCTAAAGGGCCGAGGGACGGGTATATAATTCCACCCTCTTAAATTTGCTGTCTGGGCGCTCTGTATTGGCGCACATTACAGCCGGGGAGATCTGATATGCGTTTGCCAAGTCTGACTCACCTGCGCTGTTTCGAGAGCGCGGCGCGGCATCAAAGCTTCACTGCGGCGGCCGAGGAAATGGGCCTCACCCAAAGCGCGGTCAGTAAGAAAGTGAAAGAGCTTGAGACCGATCTCGGCTTTGAGCTCTTTCAGCGGGTGGGGCGTGGCGTTGTTTTGACCGCTGCGGGCTCTGGTCTGGCACAGGATCTGGCGCTTGATCTCGGGGCGCTGCGCAACACGCTGCACAAGGCAGTGGCGGCCGGGGCAGGGCGCAGTGCCCTGCGCATTGCCGTGCTGCCGACCTTTGCCAATCGCTGGCTGATCCCCCGGCTGCCGGATTTCTTTACGCGCCACCCGGAGGTTGAGCTCAACCTTTCTACCCGGCTGGAGAGGTTTGACTTTGCGCGTGATCCCTTTGATCTGGCAATTCACTATGGCCGTGACAACTGGCCCGGCGCGCGCATGGTCGAACTCTTTGGTGAGCAGATGATCCCGGTCGCAGCGCCCGCGTTTTTTGCACAGTATGACCTGGAAAAGATCGAGACCCTGCCGACGGCCCCGCTGGTGCATCTGGACAGCCGCAGGGATGCCTGGGGCGACTGGTTTCGCGCGGCAGGCATTCTGGGGCAGCCGCGCCAGGACGGGCGCTATTTTGACCAGTACTCCATGGTGATCGGCGCTGCGGTCGCGGGATTGGGGGCCGCAATCGTGCCCTTTGATATGGTGTCACAGGAGCTGGATTCTGGCGCGCTGATGCGGCTGCCGGGGCCCGGGCTGCGCTCTCCCAAGCGCTATTATCTGGTGCGCCCGCATGGGGCGGCGACGGAGCCGGTGCAAAAATTCGAGGCCTGGATCACCCGGCAGCTGCGCCAAAAATCCGCAGGCTAGCAGAAGCGCGCGGCTAGGTGCCACGAGACCCTGAGGCTAGAGCTGTTTTTGCATCAGGATCAGATCAAGCCACTGCCCCCATTTGTGACCGACCTGCGCCATATGGCCACTCTGGGTAAAGCCAATGGCTGCGTGAAAGGCGACCGCCCTGGGGTTTGCGCCGCTGATCCCGGCCACCAGCACATGCACGCCATTTTGCCGTGCGACGTCTTCCAGTCGCTGCATCAGAGCCCGGCCCAACCCGCGCCCCTGCGCCGCCTGCGTCAGCTGGATAGAGTGTTCCTGCGTGTGGCGATAGCCAGGCCCGCTGCGGAAGGGGCCATAGGTGGCAAACCCCACCACGCGGCCATCGATTTCGGCCAGCAGAAACGGCGCGGTGGCGTCGCGCAGCCGCGCTGCAATGTCCTCGGGGCTGCGCTCTTGCGTGGTAAAGGTGAAAAGCGTGTCGCGGATCAGGCTATTTGCAATGCGGGTGATCGTTGCGGCATCCTGTGGCTGCGCCTGTCGAATACGTGTTGGCATGGCGTAGTTTCCATCGTTTGGACCCTGAGAACTGACGCAATAAGGATCATGCAGGCCGTGGAACTACAAGATCGAATGGCGCCGCTGGTGACCAGCTGTGGTAAATCTCTTGCACCCGGTGCGGATCAGGGGTCATTTCGACAGATGATGCGACTTCTTGGTCATACAGCGATCTTTGTGTTCCTGACCTTGCTGACACAGCTCGGCGGGATGGCTTGGCTGTTTGCCCTGCTGTTCCGGCGGCGCATCTTGATGTTTGTGCTGACATATAGCGCCCTGACCCTGGCTGCCCATTGGGCCACACCGGTGACGGGGCGGGTGGCTCTGAGCTGTCACAATGGTGGCAGCTTGCAGGTTCAGTCCTGGTTCTACTGCATCACCAACCGAAACTATGTCACGCCTGAACTCGCGGCGGTTCTGCAAGAGGCCGCAGCCACACTGGAAAGAGAATATCCGGGAACCAAGACAGGTGTTCTGGACGCCAATTTTCCATTCCTGACGGGTTTTCCTTTGTTGCCGCACCTGTCGCATGATGGATGGGGAAAAGGTGGACCTGGCGCTGTTTTATCGCGATGCCTCAGGGTATCTTGCGGGCGCAACGCGCTCTCCGGTTGGGTATTTTGCTTTTGAAGACGACAGCAGCGGAGCCTTGGCTGGGGATACTCAAAGGTGCCCGGCGGTCTGGCTGACCCTGCGCTGGGATTTCGCTGTTTTGCAGCGGTTCTGGCCCGACTATAGGCTTGAGCCCGCGCGGACCTCTCTGTTGCTACGCACACTGGTGCAGGACGCACGGGTTGGAAAACTGTTTGTTGAGCCCCACTTGCAGCCGCAGTTTTGGGTCGAGGATCAAAAGATCCGCTTTCAGGGGTGCCGCGCTGCCCGCCATGATGATCATATTCATCTGCAATTATAGCCCTCTACTTTCTTGTTGCAGAATGTGCAGGCCCTTGGCTGGGTTGCGGTTGGAAAACAATTGCACTTGCAGCTTGCGCGCTTCAAAGATGGGGCGACACTGGAATGGAGAGCTTTTTTATGCTGCGCAATGACTTAAAACCGGCGACGATTGCCGCGCAGGCCGCAGGTGCGGTTGATATGGCCAGTGGGGGCGTGGTGCCGCCGATCCAGCCCTCGACCACCTTTGTGCGCGACCGGGACTATCAACTGGTCAATGGCGACAACGTCTATCTGCGCTCGCATAACGAGGCGGTGCGGCTGGGAGAGGAAATCCTTACGCGTCTTGAAGGCGCCGAGGATACCCAGCTGTTTCCGTCTGGAATGGCTGCGATTGCGGCGGTGTTTCGCACGGTGCCAAATGGCGGGTCGGTCATTGTGCAATCGGGCATCTACTGGGGCACAACCAAATGGATCCGCGATTTTTGAAACCGCCGTGACATAACACTGCATGAGGTGGACGCCAGTGATATCGCGGCGCTGCAGGCGGTCTGTATGCAGTATGATGCCCAGGTGTTGTTCGTGGAAACGCCGTCAAACCCCTGGCTGAAAACGGTCGATATTGCCGCCGCCAAGACCTGCGCCGAAAGCTGCGGCGCCATTTTGGTTGTGGACAGTACCGCAGCAACCCCCTTGCTGACACGTCCTCTGGCGCTGGGGGCTGATATTGTCATGCATTCGGCAACCAAGGTGATCAACGGCCATTCTGATGTGTTGGGAGGCGTTCTCAGCACCCGAGCGCGCGATGCGGTCTGGGAGGCGATCTGCATGGACCGCAACGAAGCCGGCGCGGTCATGGGCCCGTTCGAGGCATGGTTGCTGGTGCGCAGCATGCGCACCCTGCCGCTGCGGGTTGAGAAGATGTGCGCCAATGCCATGCGCGTCGCAGAATTCCTCTCGACGCACCCTGAGGTAGAAGATGTGTTTGTACCCCGGCCTGCCCAGCCACGAAGGTCACGCTCTGGCGGCGCGGCAGATGAGCGGCGGTTATGGGTTTTTGATGTCTTTTCTGGTCAAGGGCGGACGTGAGGCGGCGCTGGCCGTGGCGGGACGCTTGAACCTGTTTCACCGCGCAACCTCGCTTGGCGGCGTTGAGAGCCTGGTTGAGCACCGGTATACCATCGAGCCCCACACCGGCATTCCCGAAAGCCTGTTGCGGATCTCTATCGGTATCGAAGACGTGGAGGATCTGATCGCAGATCTGACACAGGCGCTGCAGGGCTAGGCCAGATCGCGGCAGGCTTTGCCGCCCCGGTGGCTGCTGCCGGGGCATGCAGTGCCTGTGCATGCAATTTGACCTGTGACGGGCGCGCTATTGCCGCCCGGCGATATACCCCAGGGTAACAGCCGCCAGCAGGCCGTTGCCGGACAGATAGCCGCTGTCGCCACGCCCGGATACGCCGCAGGCGGCGCCACCAACAGCATAGAGATTGTCAAGACAGCCCCCCGTCTTGCAGCCTGTCGCGCGGCGGGTTTTGGCCGTTGCCGGGTCGGCTTCCAGACCACCCTGGGTGTGAAACAGGGCACCTGTTACCTTTACCGCGTGATAGGGCGGGCTGAGGCGCGGCTTATCTGTGTCCCACGATCTGCCAAAACTGTCATGTCCCGCGCGTGGCAGCGTGGACAGCGTATCGCTGAGAGCTTGCTGCGGCAGGCCGGACGCCTTAGCAAGATCAACAATGGTTTCGCCGGTCAGAACAGCCCCTTGTTTTTCGGCGTTCTTAAAATCTTCAAACTGGCGGGCGATCGCGGCAATGCGGCTGTCAAAGATCACCCAGGCCGTGCCACCCGGTTGTGCCAGCACCGCACGGGCTGCCTCAGAATAGCCCTGCGCTTCGTTCCAGAACCGCTGCCCTGTGCTGTTTACCTGCACGCCGCCTTCGGTGATGGTGGCCCAGGTGCCGATCAGGATGCCATGCGGATGGGCCACATTTCCGTGACCCTGATAGGCACCAAGATGAGCAGTCTTGGCACCCAGTGCCTGCCCCCAGCGAATGGCTTCGCCGCGGTTGCTATCATGGCCAAACCACAGGGCATTGTTGATCTCCGTCATGTGTTCAGCCACCATCGCGCGGTTGCCGCCAAATCCATTGCAGGCAAGGATCAGGCGCGTACAGGCGATGGTTTCACAACTGCCATCAGGCAGTAGCAGCTGGGCGCCGTAGATACGGTCTTCCCTTGCATAGAGCCTGATTGCCCGGCGATTGCAGATCAGCGGGATGTCCAGTTCCTCGGTGCGGGCGCGCAGCGCATCAATCAACTCCTGCCCGGATCGCGTTGGCAATCCGTGCATGCGGCGGCGGCTGTGGCCGGGGTAGTCAAAATCGGTGACCAGCGAAAAGGCCAGCCCGTGGCGGCTGTAAAGCCATTCGATCACAGGGGCTGCAGTGCTGGCCATGCTGCGCACAAGATCAGGATCGTTTTCGTCTTGCGCCTTGGCCTGAATATCCTGTGTAAATTGCTCTGGGCTATCCTTAATGCCTGCCTGCGCCTGAAATCTGGTGCCTGCGGCTGGGATCAGCCCGGCACTGAGGGCGGCGGATCCTGCGGGCACGGCGTCCGCCTCGACCAGCAGAACCTCCTGTTGCGCCTCGTTTGCTGCCAGTGCTGCAACCATGCCTGCGGCCCCGGCGCCGATGATCAGGGTTTCGACCGCAAGATCGAAAGCCTCGGGTGGCTCTGCGACGTCAGGATGTGCCATCAAACCGCTTTCCAAGCGCCAGCATCTCGGGGGTGCCAATCGCGGCATTCAACCCGTCAAAATCATGCATTCGATCAGAAAACGGCTTGTTAGAGCCTGCTTCCATCAGGCTGGCGTAGTAGTTCTGCGCCGTCATCGCCAGTGCCCTGACAATGCCGCCGGGGAAAATCACGATGTCAAAACCCATGTCTTGCAGGGTTGTGGCGGACGAAATTGGCGTCGCGCCACCCTCGACCATATTGGCCAGCAGCGGCACCTGACCTTTGAACGCTGTTGCGATTTTTGCCAGCTCGTCGCTGTCGCGGGGGGCCTCAACGAACAAGACATCGGCCCCGGCTTCGATGTAGCTGCCGGCGCGCTCAATTGCGGCGTCAAAGCCTTCGACCGCGATGGCATCCGTGCGGGCGACAATCAGGGTGTCCTGGCGACGGGCATCGGCCATGGCCGCGATCTTGCCGGACATTTCTGTTTTGGAGATCAAAGATTTGTCGGACAGGTGGCCGCATCGTTTGGGATAACTCTGGTCTTCGACCTGCAGGGCAGCAGCGCCGGCGCGCTCATAAACCTGCATGGTGCGCCGCGCATTCAGCGCGTTGCCAAAGCCGGTATCGGCATCCATGATCACAGGCAGATCGGTGCGGTCCGCGATCAGCGCCATGGTATCCGCCATCTCTGACGCGGTGGTCAGGCCAATATCGGGGCGGCCCAGGCGGCTATAGGCCACCGCAGCCCCCGACAGATAAAGCGCCTCAAACCCGGCATCGGTAGCAAGAGCGGCGGTTAGCCCGTCATAGACCCCCGGGGGGGAGCACGATCTTAGGCGAGGTGAGACGGCTGCGCAGGGTCATGACGCGGCTCCAATCATGTCCATGGCGTCGGCGCAGGTTACGATGTCAGACACCGAACCCAGCGATGTCAGGGTGGCCTCATGCACCTCGTCATTGAAGGCGGCGCAGCCATCAGACAGCAGGATGGTGTGAATATTGCGCAGATGCGCATCGCGCACCGTGCTGGCCACGCCACCGTTAGTGACGATGCCGCCAATAATCAGCGTGTCGATGTTCATGGCGCGCAGGATGTATTCCAGCCGCGTTTGATACAGGGCCGAGTAGGCGGACCTTTTCCACCGTGAAATCTGCTGGCGCCAAGCTGTCGACCAGCGCATGCCCAAAGCTGCCCGGTGCAAAATAGCCCTTGGTCAAAAAGGGGCGCAGCTTTTTCAGATGAGGTGCAATCAGAGGCTCATCATTGCGCCCGGGCACCAGGGTGAACTGGGCCGATATGTAGATCCCTCCGGCCTGGGTGAGCGCTGATTTAAGCGGCGCAATCCGGTCTGGCAGCGCAAGGATGCTTGCGGCACCCTGACCGGCCCGGCCATAGGCGCCTTTGGGATGCACAAAGTCATTTGCAGATCTATCGTCAGCAAGGCTTTTGTAGCGGGGGTCATCATACTGTGGCCCTTTCCATCAAGGCATTGCCGTAGGCGTCGACTGTGCCGACAAGGCCCGGCTCTATCAAGACGGTTGTGTCGGGCTGCTCCAGGATCGCAGGTCCGGCGATCACGGCACCAATGGGCAGAACCAGCCGCTCATAGAGCTTTGTCTCGTGCCAGCTGCCGTCAAAATGCACCTGCCGTGTGCCCTTAAAGGCTTGGTCTGTGCTGCCGCCTTTCGGGGCCAGCGTGGCCAGATCGAACCGGGGGCGCCGCCCGGTAATGGCGGAGCGCAGGTTGATCACCCGGCGCACTCCGTTCTGCAGCAACCGGCCATAGGTGGCGCGGTATGCCGCATCAAAGGACGTGGCGATTTCTGCCTCTGTTGGCGGCGTTACCCGGCCGTTTTCAACCGTCACCGGCAGGGGGACCGGCACGGTATGGGTTTGCCCCAGATAGGCCATGTCGAGGGTGAATTCCGTGTCGCGGCGCTCAAAATGAGTTTGCGCCGCGTCCAGCGTGGCAAACCCGCTGTCTACATGGGTTTGCATGAATCCTGTCAGCTGCGACAGATCGATCCCCACCAACATGGCATTGATGGTTTGCACGAAATCCTGCCGCATATCGGCAATCACGCAGCCCATGGCTGAGGTCACACCGGGATACCGCGGCACGATGGCGCGTGCGAGGCCAACCTCTGCCAGCATTGCACCGGAATGCAGCGCTCCGCCGCCACCAAAGGGCATAAAGGCAAAGCGTTCCGGATCAAAGCCGCGTTCGATCGACACCAGGCGCAGCGCCCCTGCCATGCGGCTGTTGGCGACGCGTAAAATGGCTTCGGCAGCCTGCAGCGCATCCATGCCCAAAGGCTGCCCCACATGTTTCAGGATCGCGGATTTGGCGGCCTCGACATCCAGCCGGTCGAGTTTGCCGCCAATGGGGTTGTCCGGGTCGATGCGGCCCAGAACCACATTGGCATCGGTCACGGTGGGGCGGGTGTTGCCCTGCCCATAGGCCACAGGGCCGGGGGTGGAGCCGGCGCTTTCGGGGCCGATATTCAGCAAGCCACCCTTGTCCACCCAGGCAATAGAGCCGCCACCGGCGCCGATGGTGGTGATCTCGATCATTGGTGAGCGGACCACCATGCCAAAATCGATCGAGGTCTGCGGCGACAACATGGACGCCCCCTGGGCGATCAGGCTGACATCAAAAGAGGTGCCGCCCATGTCGCCGGTGATGACATCAGGAAACCCCGCAGCCTGCGCAATGTAGCCCGCCGCGATCACGCCTGCTGCCGGGCCTGACAGAGCAGTGCGGACAGGCAGTTTTGCCGCCGTTGCCACATCCATGACGCCGCCATTGGATTGCACGATCATGAACTCTCCGGCAAAGCCACCGTCTTTCAGCGCAGTTTCCAACCGGGCCAGATAGCCCGAGACCTCGGGTTGTAGATAGGCATTTAGCGCGGTGGTGGAAAATCGTTCAAACTCGCGGATTTCCGGCAGGATTTCCGACGAGGCCGAGACATGGGCGTTGGGCCAGATCTCGCGCACGGCGGCCACGGCGGCGCGTTCATTTTCACCATTGGCATAGCTGTTGGCAAAGAGCACGGCACAGGCGAGGCAGCCCTCGTCGATCAGCTGTTGTGCCGCCGCACGCACCGCCGCGAGATCCACGGGCGTGCGGACAGAGCCATCGGCAAGGGTGCGTTCCGGCACTTCCAGACGCAGAGCCCGGTCCACCACCGGCGTGAAGTTCCCCCGCAGCCCCCAGGTGCGCGGCCGGTCGCGGCGGCGCATTTCCAGCACATCCCGAAGACCCATGGTGGTGATGACACCGATCCTGGCGCCCTTGCGCTCAAGCAGCGCGTTGGTGCCGGCGGTGGTCCCGTGTACCACGACGGAAACACCTGAGAGATCTTTGACACGGGCCTGAATACCCGAGAGAAATCCGCCCGACTGATCCGGGCGCGTGGTGGGAACTTTGGCAACTTCGGCCTGGCCGGTTGCTTCGTCCAGCACAAAAATATCTGTGAAGGTGCCGCCAACATCGACGCCGATCATGCGGTTGCTGCTGCTCATGGGGTCACCTCTTTCCAGGCCGGGCCATAGGCCTCGGTGGCTTTTTCTGCATTGATCAAACCGCCTGCCACATCACGCGCGACATCTGCGGCCGGGCGTTGTGCCGCCGGGCCGTAGCCGCCGCCGCCGGGGGTGTCCAGCCGCACGGACTGGCCGCGCTCCAGTTTGATGCCGACCATTTTTGACGCCATCGGCGGGCTGTGCCAGCCATCGGCCTGCTGGTACGAGAACACATTTAGTGCGGCGTCACCGCCGCCCGCCGCGCCCTTGGGGGCAAAGCGGCCGCGTTCGCCAAACAAAAAGGCGGTGGCGCTTTCTTCCAGCACTTCGATTTCATAGGTTGCCCCCATGCCGCCGCGGTGCATGCCGGCTCCGGCGCTGTCGGGGCGCAGGGCCCATTGTTTGAACATGACCGGATAGGCGGCCTCCAGGATTTCCATCGGCGGGATTGTTGCGGTGGAAATGGGGGCGTTGCCGTGGTTCAGCCCGTCGCCTTCGATTGAGCCCCCATGACCGCCGCCGTAAAAGCTGAACATGACCCAGGGCTGGCCATTGGCGCGCTTGCCGGAAATCGACAGCGCATTGATGGTGCCATAGGCATTGGCGACCACACGCTCCGGCGCGGCCTGCGCGGCGGCGGCAAAGATCACATCGACCATGCGCAGGATGGTTTCAGTGTAGCCACCAACAGGGGCAGGGAAGGGGGCCGACAGCAAGGAGCCTTCGGGGATTTTTACCTCAATCGGGCGCATGACCCCGGCATTTGCCGGAGAGACGGGAAGATATGTTTGATCGCAACATAGGCGGTGGCGACCGCCGTTGGCAGCGCGATGTTCACCGGCCCGGCGCAACGCTCGGCTGTGCCGGTGAAATCCAGCACCATGCGGTCGCCCTTGATTTCCAGCGCGACCTTGATGGCCAGTGGCGTGTCGGTAATGCCGTCATTTTCGAGAAAATCCTCGGCCTCCCAGCGCCCATCAGGCAGCTCTGTCAGCTCCGAGCGCATCAAGACCTCGGCCCGGTCTTGCAGGGCATCAAGGGCGCTGCGGACCGTGTCGGCGCCATATTCCGCCAGCAACTCGTCCAGCCGTTTCACCCCCAGATCCAGTGCGCCCAGCTGGCCGTTCAGATCGCCCTGCGCGGATTGCGGCAGGCGGGTATTGCGCATCAGAATGTCGATGATATCGGTCTGGATCTTGCCCGCCTTTGCCAGTCGCACCGGCGGCAGCACAAAGGCCTCCTGAAAGGCATCGGTGGCGGCGGGGTTATAGTTGCCCGGAACCGCGCCGCCCACATCGTGCCAATGGCCGACCGAGGCGAGATAGCAAAACAGTTTGCCATCATGAAAATAAGGCCGCACCAGCCGCATATCGCTGAGGTGGGAGCCGCCCATATGCGCGTCATTAAAGATATAGATGTCGCCCTCTGCGAGATCGCCGTTTTCTGCCGCCTTCTCAATGACGGCCTTCACGGCAAAAGACATGACGCCGACAAAGATCGGCAGGCCGGATTTCCCCTGCACCAGCGTGTCGCCCGACATGGCGTGGTACAACCCATGTGAGGCGTCATGCGCCTCGGCGATGATCGGGTTAAAGGCGGCGCGAAACAGAGTTGCATCCATTTCATCCGCGATCTGCTCCATCCGGCCGGCCAGAACGGCAAGCGTGATCGGGTCAATCTGTTTGGTCATGCGTTTGCCTTTGCTTCAGCGATGTCGTTCCAGACGTCTTGCCGTGTGATGCGCCCGGCCTTGATTTCGAACCGGTCGATGAACCGGATGCCTTCAAAGGCCGTGCCATCCGGCCAGGCGCCAGACAGGGTGCCGCGACAATAGACGACAGTCGCCTCATCGGGCGATTGCAGAGCCTCAAAGCCTTGGTAGGTTTTAGTGACAAATCTGTAGCGCGGTTTGGCCCAGGCGATCAGCTGTTCCAGTGTCGTCATGGGTGCGGCTCCGGGGAAGGTCATGACAAAATCCGCGCCCAGCAGTGTCCGCGCTGTATCAATTTCGCGGGCCTCCATCGACGACAGATAGCTGCGCACCAACTCTATGGGGTCGGGCAGCGCGGGGGCCGGGCTGCGATGCTCACCGCCGCGCATGTACCCAGACGGGTCAAGCTCGTGAACGAGGACAGTGACGGCCTCGGGAGGGGCGGGGACGACGATACGCACCGCATGGGTGAGGGCGGTGCACAGCCGCGTCTTTTCGGCGTCACTGTAGCCCTGCATCACGTGAAGTTCGATGACTGGCATAGAGCCTCCCTTTGTTAATTGGTATTTTTTGTAATACAGATTATTGGATCAGTATAGACAAATAATTTGCTCTTCTGTGAATAGATTTGTTGCTTTTGGAAAATCCGCCGCTAGGGTTGGTCTGGAACTGAAAGGGTAGACATGGGACAGACACTGGCATCCTCTGCACGCAAAGACCTTCCTGAGGGTGGTAAGGCGCAGCGCGTTTTTATGCATTTGCATCAGGAGATTACCCGCGGTGTTTATGGGCCTGGCGCGCTGCTTCCGGCAGAGCAAAAGCTGGCCGCGACCCTGGGTGTCTCCCGCGTTACCGTGCGCCGGGCGCTTGATGTGCTGGAGCGCGATGGGCTGGTCGAGCGTCGTGTTGGCTCTGGGACTACGGTCTGCGCGCAGAAGGTGGGGCCGTCTATGGCGGCGGACTTTAGCACGCTCATGCCGCAACTGGTTGAGATGGGGCAGAACACAACGGCCAGGCTGTTGTCGTTCAGCTATGGGGCATCACCTGGCGGCGTGGCGAAAACGCTTGGGTTGGAGGCAGAGGTGCGCGTGCAGGCGGCTGTGCGCCTGCGTCTGATTGAGGGTGAGCCGTTTTCCCATTTGACCACCTGGGTGCCAGAGGAAATCGCGCAGAATTACACCGAGGCTGAGCTTGCCACCACGCCGCTGTTTCGCCTGCTGGAGCGCTCCGGCGTCAAGGTCGAGTCGGCGCATCAAACGGTGAGCGCCACGCTGGCCTCGCCCGGTGTCGCCGAGGCACTGGGCGTTCGGATTGGAGCCCCTCTGTTGTCGCTGGATCGTGTGGTGCGCGATGCGCAGGGGCGCGGGGTTGAATATCTTGCGGCGCTGTACCGGCCCGACATGTTCCAGCTTGAGATGTCGCTCAACCATGTTGGGGTGGGAGAGACGCGGCATTGGGAGCCGGTGATCAATCCGACCCGGAAAGACGCGGCAGAATGACCAGACCGCTGACACTGCTCGACAAGCTGTGGCAGGCGCATGAGATCATGCGCCGCGACGATGGTCTGTCGTTGTTGTGGGTGGACCGGCATCTGGTGCATGAGGGCTCGCACCATGCCTTTGCCAAACTGGCGCAGCGCGGCCTGATGGTGGCAGAGCCGGACCTGACCTTTGCAGTGGTTGACCACTACGCGCCAACGCGGCCCGGAGCTGTGGCGCCCGACATCCGCCGTATGATTGACACGCTGGCCCAAAATGCCAAAACGCAGGGTGTCCGCCTGTTTGATTTGCGCGACCCGGGACAGGGCATTGTGCATGTGGTGGGGCCAGAGCAGGGGCTGACGCTGCCCGGTTTGCTGATCAATTGCGCGACAGCCATACCTCCACTCCTGGGGCGCTTGGCGCTCTGGCTTTTGGAGTGGGCGCGACCGAGGTGGCGCATATTCTGGCAACGCAAACAATCTGGCAACGCAAACCTAAAACCATGCGGATCACCATTACTGGCGCTTTGGGCGCGGGCGTTACGGCAAAGGATCTGGCGCTGCACTGGATTGCAAAACTGGGCGCGGATGGTGCGCGGGGGCATGCGATCGAATACGCAGGTGAGGCGGTCCGCGGGCTGAGCATTGAGGGACGTCTGACCCTGTGCAATCTCAGCATCGAGGGCGGCGGCAGGCTGGGTCTGGTTGCGCCTGATCAGGTGACATTCGACTATCTCAAGGGTCGCAACTTTGCCCCAAAAGGCGCCGCCTGGGACGCTGCGGTGGCGGACTGGAAGCTGCTGCACAGCGATCCGGACGCTGGTTTTGACCGTGAGGTCGCTGTTGATGCCGCCCCGATTGCACCAACGGTGACCTGGGGCACCTCGCCAGAAGAGGCCCTGCCGATTACCGCGCGTGTGCCGGATCCTGCAACAATGTCCGGTGGCAAACAGGCGCAAGCCCGTGCAGCCCTTGATTACATGGGGCTTGAGGCCGGGATGCCGTTGGAAAGCGTGGCAGTAGATCAGGTGTTCATTGGTTCCTGTACCAATGGCCGGATCGAGGATCTGCGCCTTGCTGCAAAGGTGCTTGCCGGGCGTCAGGCAAAGGTGCCGGGGCTGGTGTCGCCGGGGTCTGCGCAGGTCAAAAAACAGGCCGAGGCAGAAGGGCTGGCGCAGATCTTTACCCGGGCCGGGCTGGAATGGGCTGATGCGGGCTGCTCTATGTGTGTTGGGATGAATGGGGATCTGGTGGAGGCGGGCAAGCGCTGTGCCTCTTCGACCAACCGGAATTTCAAAGGTCGCCAGGGGCGCGGCGCGCGTACCCATTTGATGAGCCCGGCTATGGTGGCAGCGGCCGCCCTGACCGGCCACCTGGCCGATGTGCGCCCCTATCTGGAGGGGCGGTCATGACGGGATGGTCACGCATTGAAGGCCGCGCCGTGGCGCTGGCGCAGGAAAACGTCGACACGGATCAGCTGATCCCGGCGCGGTTCATGTCGGTGCCGCGCAGCGAAGGCTATGGGCGGTTTTTGCTGCATGATGCCCGTCAGGATGACGCAGCACATGTGTTGAACCGCCATTCGGAGGCCCGCGTGCTGGTGAGCAGGCGCAATTTTGGCAGCGGCTCCAGCCGCGAGGCCGCTGTCTATGCGCTGGTGGATTTTGGCATCAGGGCGGTGTTTGCCCCCAGCTTTGGCGACATATTTGCGGGCAATGCCGTCAACAATGGCTTGCTGCCCGCGCGTTTGCCGCAGGCGCAGGTTGAGGCCTTGCTTGCGAAAATCGGAACTGGGGATTGCGCCGCCTGCGTTGATCTGACCACAGGGCAAGCCGTCATCGCCGGGCAAGAACTGAGTTTTGAGCTCGACCCCGTTTGGCAGCAAAAGCTGGTGAACGGCTGGGACGACATCGACCTGACTGCCCAGCATAAAGAGCAAATTACAGCATTTAGGGCCGCGCGGTTTTTGGCCCATGAGTGGGCTTTGCCCAAGACATAACAAGGTCGGGTGCCCCGGTCGGGGTCAGGGCCATAACCAAAGGGGCATCATAAGATACCCCATCACCAGGGAGTACTACAAAATGAAGCACAAAATTATTGGTGCGATCCTTGCGACAACGGCAATGTCTTCGGCTGCTCTTGCAGAAGACACCTTGACCGCGGTGCATGCCTTTCCGGAATCACTGATTTATACCAAGTCGTTCCTTGAGTTCGTCGACAAGGTCAACGCGGCTGGCGAAGGCGTGGTCAAAATCGAAGTGCGCGGTGGTCCCGAGGCCATTGGCATGTTCCAGCAGCCGGATGCTGTGCGCTCTGGTGTGGTCGATATGGTCTACACGCCGGGCAGCTTTTATGCCGGTGCTTTGCCTGAAAAAGATGCGCTGGTCACCTCCAATCTGACGGCGGTGGAAACCCGTGCCAATGGCGGTCTGGAGCTGATCGACCAGATCCATCAGGAAAAGATGGGCGTGAAGTATCTCGGCTGGTTTGACTCAGGCGTGTGCTACAATTTGTGGACGCGCAACGCGCCGGAACTCGACGCAAGCGGCAATCTGGATGTGTCGGGTCTGAAACTGCGCGGCAACGCGGTTTATAATGCGTTTTTCACCGAATACCTTGGGGCGCAGGTCATCGATTTGCCCACGACTGAGGTCTATTCGGGGCTGGAACGCGGTGTGGTTGATGCGACCGGCTGGACCCAGATTGGTCTGATTGATCTCAAGTGGAACGAGTTCCTCAACTACCGGATTGAACCCTGCTTCTTTTCCACCGATCTGGGCACCATTGTGAACCTCGAAAAATGGAACAGCCTCTCTGAGGAGGCGCGCACCATCCTGCAGGATGTCGCAGTGGCCCATGAGGCCGAAAGTGCCGCCAAGCTGGGCGCTGTGCGGGACGAGGATTTTGCAGCCCTTGAAGCGGCAGGCATGAAAATTGTGACGCTGGAAGGGGACGCGGCTGAGGCCTATCTGGCGGCTGCGACGCAAAAAACCTGGGATCGCATGAAGGGCCTGATGGCGGATAGCCCCCAGGGTGACGGCAACTATGAGACGCTGATCGGGCTGTTTTACCAAAAATAGTCAGCCACACAGCGGCGCGCCGGATGTCGATGGGGCAACTGGCGCGCCAAGCAGGTTCGAAAAAAGGGCATGAAATGGCGATGGTTGGTAAACTCTATGACAGTTTCCTGTACGCGATGGCGGGGGTTGCAGGCTTTATGCTGGTCTGGCTGATGATCTCGGTCACCCTGTCGGTGGTGATGCGCAATGCGGGGATGCAACCCTTTGCATGGCTGTTCACCTCGTCCGAATACGCCATTCTTTACATGACAATGATGGGCGCGCCCTGGCTGGTGCGTGAAAAAGGCCATGTGCATATTGAGCTGGTCACCGCAGCACTGCCTGCGCCCATGCGGCGCATTGTCAGTCGTCTGGTGGCGGTGCTTTGCGTCACGGTATCGGTCATTCTGGCCTGGAAGGGGGCAGAGCTGTTCCTGGGAAATATCGCGCGCAACGATCTGGATGTGCGCGCCTATTATTTTCCCAAATGGATCCTGACCATCGCCTTTCCCATTAGCTTTGGGCTGATGGCGGTAGAGTTTTCGCGCTTTGTCTTTGGCAGTGAGCTGATGCATTCTGGCGAAGCAGGGATACACGAATAATGGAATGGTTTGAATCACTTGCCCTGCTGCTGGGCTCAATCCTGCTGTTGATGGCAATCGGCATGCCGGTGGCGCTGGCCTTTTTGGCGGCCAATATCGTTGGCGCATGGTTCTTTATGGGCGGGGCCAAAGGCATCACGCTGCTGCTGAACAACGGGTTTGGCGGGCTGCCGAACTATGCTCTGGTGCCGATCCCGCTGTTCTTGCTGATGGGAGAGGTTTTTTTCCATACCGGGCTTGGCGCGCGGATGTTCAACGCCATTGACCGGCTGCTGGGCAAACTGCCCGGGCGGCTGTCCTATGTCACCGTTCTGGGCGGCACCGCATTTTCAACATTGTCGGGCTCATCCATGGGGTCAACCGCGCTGTTGGGCAGTCTGATGGTGCCGGAAATGACCACGCGTGGTTATAAAAAGCACATGTCGATCGGGCCTATTCTTGGCACAGGTGGTCTGGCAATCATCATCCCGCCGTCTGCCCTGGCGGTTTTGCTGGCTACATTGGCCCGCATTGACGTGGGCGCGCTTTTGATCGCCGGAATCCTTCCCGGATTGATCCTTGCCAGCCTCTATGTCGGGGTCATCTATTTGCAGACCCGGATCGACCCCACGGCTGCGCCGGCCTATGAGGTGGAAACACTGACGCTGGGCCATAAACTGCGGCTGCTGTTCGGAGATGTGGTGCCGATGCTCTCGATCATGGTGTTGATCGTGATTGGCATGGTGGGCGGTTTGATTACCCCCTCCGAGGCGGCTGCCTTTGGTGCGCTGGGGGTGCTGATCCTTGCCATCCTGTTTCGCTGCCTGACCTGGGAGGCGATGAAAAAATCCGTCGTCGGCGCCCTGCGGGTCACATTGATGGCCTATCTGATCGTGTTCGGCTCGGCCACCTTCAGCCAGCTTCTGGCCTTTTCGGGCGCGTCCAGCGGGTTGATCCGTTGGGCAACATCGTTTGATCTGGCCCCGGTTGCGATGCTGATGGTGATGTTCTGTGTGCTCTTGCTGCTTGGGATGTTCATGGAGCAGATTTCGATGATGCTGCTGACGGTGCCGATCTTCTTTCCGCTGGCAGCCTCATTGGGGTTTGATCCCATCTGGTTTGCCCTGATCATTCTGCTGGCGCTTGAAATCAGTTTCACCACACCGCCCTTTGGGTTGTTGCTCTTTGTGATGAAGGGCGTGGCCCCAAAGGATACCACAATGCGCGATATCTATGTCTCGGCCTTTCCCTATATGGGCTGTTCGATGTTGCTGGTGGCGCTCCTGATCCTGTTTCCAAAGATCGCCCTATGGCTGCCAGGCCTGTAGCACGGGGGCTGCGCTGGCTCTTATGATTGCATCCTGGCCGCTAGTTTTGTGCCATGAGGGACGCGTAAAAGCCCTGTTTGCCCATAGAAATCCGGGTGGAGTTTGCGCGGTCCTGAGCATCACGCAGTGCGTCAGCAGAGACGCAGGTGTTGGACAGGGCCTGCGAGGCAGAGCAGCTCGAATAGCAAAGGTTCGTCCCGGTTGTCGTGGCGTGCTGGGCGTTGCCAAGCTTGAGCAGGCGATCCCGAAGGTACCCGTCTGCAGGGTTGCTCGCGAGCGCAGAGGACGCGGCGTTGGCTGCAGTCGCGGTGCTACCGGACGACAGCAGGGCCACGGTGACTGCCAGGGTTGCGAAAAGGCTTTTGGTGAGCGCGCCAAGGCAATTCGTGTCGCTACCTTTGTGGTCGACGGGTGCCGCGAAATTTGTCGTCTTTACCAGATAGTCCATGATGTGCTCCTCGCAGTCGGTTCAGCGTTGGAGAGAAGCTTTAGCGGTTTAGACCGGGGAAGCTTAGAGGAAGTTGTGTCGAAAAGCGGGCGCTTATTTACAAATTGACAGGGATTGTTAACAGAGTGTTGCCACTTGCACGGCCAATGCCCTTTGGCGCGCGCCAATAGTCAGGGCCAGCTGTAAAATCTTCGTAGCGGCCTGATCATGCGTCAGTTCTCAATGGGAGGCGCAATCCCGACGTCATTTTCAAACAGTATATTTAACATAATTCATATTATTGGATCATGATGTGCAGGGGGGCGCGCGCTACCCTCAACTGCGACATCT
>NZ_MWVJ01000073.1 GCF_002087335.1 Pseudophaeobacter leonis | reverse complement strand
TTTTGGCGCCGACGTCTTCGATGATTTTTGCTGCCTGCTGCGTCGTTTGCAGAAAATAGCCAGGCGCGTCATATGCGTTCAGAGGTTCGATCAGGATCGTCAGCCCGTGACGCGCAGCTTTGTTGCAGGCCCAGATCAGCGTGTCGATGAAGGTAAGGAGGGCCTCTGTGCCTTTGGCGTATCCCGCCATCACGTGGATATTGCCTGCACCGATCTGGACGGCATAGTCGATGGCCTGCTCAATCATAGCCTGGGCTTCGGCCCGTCGTCCGGGGATTGCCGCCAACCCGTTGTCTCCGGCGGCGACATCGCCGCGTCGCGTGTTGAGGCCAAGCATCTGCAGCTGCGTCTCTGCCAGGGCTGCCTTTACCGCGCCCGGCGCCACCTCATAGGGCCAGTGACATTCCACAGCATCAAAACCTGCGGCCTTGGCCGCGCGGATCGCATCCGGTAAGGCGCGATCTGTCCAAAGGAACCCAAGGTTGGCAGAAAAGCGGGTCATGCCTCCCACTCGACATTGAAGTTTGTCACAATTGTTCTGACCTGGTCGTCGCTCAGGATATTCGCCTCACTCCCGCGCAACAGCAGAGCAAGGCGGGCAGTCTCTTCCAGCTCCTCAATGGCATTACAGGCGGCCTCGACGTCCTTGCCTGCCACAACGGGGCCGTGGTTTGCCAGCATGATCGCGCTGCGCTTTCCGGCCAAACCGCGCACCGCATCCCCCATTTTAGGGTCGCCGGGCAGGAAGAAAGGGAGCAGTTTCACTTTGCCCAGTTTCATAATCGCATAAGGGGTAAGGGGGGGCAGAAAATTATCCTCATCTGCGTCGGGCATCATCGACAAGGCGACCGAGTGGCAGGAATGCAGGTGAACGACCGCCCCCGCAGTGCTTCGGGTGTCGTAAAAGGCCGAATGCAGCGGCATCTCCTTTGTCGGCTTGTCGCCAGAGACAAGCATGCCCTTGGCATCAAATCGGCTGAGGCGGCCGGGGTCAAGGCGACCAAAACTTGTGCCTGTTGGAGACACCAGCAGGCCGCCATCCTCGGTCCGGGCGGAGATGTTGCCGGTGCTGCCATGGGTCAGGCCACGGTCGAACAGCGACTTGGCCAGCAGACAAATTTGCTCTCGCAGATGGGCTTCAGTCATGCGTCACCTGCCAGCAGCTTGTCGGCCTTTTCAAAGAAATCTTCTGCGCCAAAGTTTCCTGATTTCAAAGCGATGACCAGATCAGGACGGGCTCTGAGGGCGGGAATGCCGGGATCAATTTCGGGCCCGATTTCAAGGCTGCCCAATGCAAGCGCCTCAACGACAGCGCCCGAGGTTTCGCCACCGGCTGTGATGATACGTGTGGCACCTGCTTCAACACAGAGGCGTGCGACCTGGGCAAAAAACCCTTCTAGCGCGCGGGACGAAGCCGCACTGCCATAGAGTTTTTGCACTGTCGCGACATCCCTGGGGTCGGCAGAGCTATAGGCCAGGGGGATCCCCTGCGCTGCAAGCAGCCAATCGGCGATTTCGCGCGGTGCAAGGCGGCCTTCGATGACATCAGCCGCGATAATCTCCCGCGCAGGGTGGTGCGCTGCGTGTCTGGCAACCTGCGCCCGCGTTGTGGCCGAACAGGACCCCGACAATGCGAGGGATTTGCCTGCCTGACCAAACCCAGGGCACCTGCGAGGGCGTGCAGCCAAAATTGCCGGGCAGGCCAAGAGCCACCCCGGAGCCACCTGTGACCAGCGGCAATCCTTTTGCGGCTTTTCCAATCTCGATCAGGTCGGCGTCACGGATCGCATCCACCACGATGTGGCGGTGGCCCGCGCGGTACTGGTCTTCCAGACCCTGCGCGATCAGTTTTGAGCCTGCGAACACCTGCTCTACAGGCACATGCCCGACGGAATACTTTGTCTGCGTTGCCAGCCAGCGCCGAATGTCTGCATCAATCATTGGTGTCAGCGGGTGGTTCTGCATGCCCGATTCATTCAGCAACTGGTCTTTGACAAAGAGATGCCCCTGAAAGATGGATCGACCGGTTCCCGGAAAGGCCGGACAGACAATGACCTTATGGGCGCCCAGCGCGTCGGCCAATGCATCCGCGACCGGCCCGATGTTGCCTTGTGGCGTGGAGTCGAAGGTTGAGCAATATTTGAAAAAGATCTGCTGGCAGCCCTGGCGTTGCAGCCAGTCCAGCGCGGCGAGCGACTGCTGCACGGCATCGGCAGGATCAATAGAGCGGGACTTGAGTGCGACCACCCCTGCCTGAATGTCCGCGCCTGCAGGGGCGTCGGGCACGCCGGTGAATTGCACCGTCCGCATGCCGCCCTTGGCCAGGGTGTTGGCAAGGTCGCTTGACCCCGTGAAATCATCACCGATACATCCCAGCAGCATCATGCCTCTCCCGGCAAGGTCAGACCGACGTTGCGGGCATGGACCTTCGCCACCGCCGCGTCATCCTCGCGACCCAGCCCCATGCCTGCTGCGGCAAGGTACTGCTGGAGAGCAGCCGCTGTGATCGGGGCGCTGAAATTCTCCGACTTTGCGATGTCCAGAACAATTCCTAGATCTTTTGGCCAGATGTTGACCTGGCTGTGCGGCGTATAGTCTCCGGCGACAATATGTGGGGCGCGGTTTTCCAGCATCCAGCTGCTGCCCGCGCATTGGCTGATGACCTCGACGAATTTTTCGGGAGACACGCCCTGCGTCATCCCAAAGGTCAGGGCTTCGGCCATTGTTGCAATGTGAACCCCTGCCAGCAATTGGTTGACGGCCTTCATGGCCGAGCCCGCCCCAGCCCTGTCTCCCAGCTCAAAAACGGTCTCGGCGGTGGCGTTCAGCACCGGACGTGCTGCCGCAAAGGCAGCAGCAGAGCCTGCGGACATGACTGAAAGCTGGCCACTGGCCGCCTTTGCCGATCCGCCAGAAATGGGGGCGTCGAGATAGTGTATCCCCACGGCGTTGCAGCGCGTTTCCATGTCGCGGGCAAAATCCGGCGGGACGGTGGGGCAGGCCATGACAACAGCCCCCTTATGCAGCCTCGCAACCAGGCCATCTTCACCAAACAGGACGTCTTCGGTCTGTGCCGCGTTGAGGACAACAATGACGGCAGCATCCAGGGCAGCTGCCACATCTGTGATGTCTCCTGAGCTGCCACCTTCAGACTGAAATCGTTCGATCTGGGAGGGGAGAACATCAAAGCCATGCGTGACATGACCCGCCCGCAGGCAAGACTGCGCCATCCCGTATCCCATAGATCCAAGACCTATGACGGCGGTTGTGAACGTATCAGGCATGGCAGCCTCCTAACCTTGCTACTTGATCAAACGTATCGGTGCCGGTATCGATACCAAATGTCAACCACGCGTAGAGGCCCAGCGATGTCAATTGCCCCGGGTGCGGCGCGGCGATAGGCAAGACCGGGGTTATATGCACTGAAGGATGGGGTCTTTTGGACGGCAAGGTTCGAGCCACGCTCGCAGACGTCGCCGCGGCGGCAGGTGTGAGCAAGATGACCGCATCCCGTGCCCTGCGCGGTGCCGGAGATGTGTCACAAAAAAGTATCGAAAAGGTGCGGCAGGCTGCCAGAGAGGTCGGCTATGTCGGCAACCATCTGGCCTCGTCGCTGTCCGGGCGACGGTCAGACCTGATCGGCGTGGTGGTGCCCAGCGTGGCGAACATCGTCTTTGCCGAAGTTCTCTCGGGCATCGCTGAAGCCATTGAAGGGAGCACAATGCAGCCTGTCTTTGGGGTCACAGACTATGGTCCCGAGAAAGAATATGGCGTCATCCGCAATATTCTGTCGTGGAACCCGGCCGGTTTGATTGTCACCGGTCTTGATCAGTCAGCTGACGCCAAACGACTGCTGAAAGAGGCCGATATCCCGGTGGTTCAGATTATGGATGTGGACGGCACGCCCGTCGATGGCTGTGTGGGGGTCTCGCATTATGCTGCCGGAAAGGCGATGGCCGAGGCACTGGTGAAAATGGGTCGAACCCGCTTTGCCTATGTCGGCTGTGGCCTGGACACGGATACGCGCGCGAAAAAACGGCTGGCCGGCTTCACCGAAGCACTTTTGCATTTGGGCCTGAATTTGGTGACAACCCGGATCGGTGAGGGGCGATCAACGGTGAAAGCAGGGCGGGAGCTCACGTCTGAGGTTCTAGCGGACTGGCCCGAACTGGACTGCATCTACTATTCAAATGACGATCTCGCCGCCGGAGGCGCGTTTCATTGTATCGCCGCAGGTATCGCTGTGCCGGAAACGCTGACCCTGGCGGGGTTCAACGGGCTCGACTTCATTGAAAGCCTGCCAACCAGGATCATAACCTCGCGGACGCCACGACGAGAGATTGGAAAAACCGCTGCTTTGTTCATCTTAGAGGCAAATGACAAAAAGCGGCAGGAGGAGGGGCGTTTTCTTGAATTCACCCCCGTCATTGAATTCGGGAACTGAATGTCACACCCTTTTGTGTTGATGCTATGATGCAGCATAGTGCGAGCCGCGAACTGAGCAGTCGATGCTATTTTTGACGTTAGTTTCTATTTGGTGGTTTCATTGAGCTCTCATGCTTTATCAGGTGAAATATTCAGCCAACAGGTTAAAAATGTTGGCGTATTTGGGGATAAGCAGGCACTTTAGAGAGGCCGGTGGGCGTCATGAAATCATAGACAGGTCCGAAATATGCAGGTAATCTACAGCGAAGACCACCGTCTTCATTTTCCACAGGCAGAACTTTCCGGTGGGCAGTTTGTCACGCCGTTTGAGCGGCCTTCGCGTGTCGAATATGTGCTCAACCGGCTGCGCGAGCGCAAACTGGTCGACATTGTCGCACCGGATGCGGTGGATATGGCACCGGTGCGCGCACTACTTGATCCCGGATACCTGACGTTCCTGCAGACCGTCGGCAGGAATGGAAGGCCGAAGGCATGGCAGGCGAGGTCATCGCGGCCAATGTGCCGGCGCGCGGTATGCATATGGACAGGATCCCGCAAAACATCGACGGCAAGGTCGGGTATTACTGCCACGCGTCAGAGACCGCGATGACCCAGGGCACATGGGCGGCGGCGCTCGCATCTGTGTCTTGCGCGCAGACTGCACAACGGCATGTGGCAGCGGGCGCCGATAGTGCATTTGCGCTCTGCCGCCCCCCTGGCCACCACGCGACGGCGGATCAATACGGCGGCTACTGCTTTATCAATAATGCAGCCGTGGTGGCAGAGATGTTCCCGACCTCAGGTGCGGGCCGCGTTGCGGTTCTGGACATTGATTTCCACCACGGCAACGGAACGCAGTCGTTGTTTTATGATCGCGCCGATGTGATGTTCGCGTCGCTGCATGGCGCGCCGCAGGAAACCTATCCCTATTACCTCGGATACGCCGACGAGACCGGCAGAGGCACAGGCGAGGGCTTCAATCTCAACTATCCCATGACCGCTGGAACGGGCTATGGTCTTTGGTCACAGGCGCTGGATGATGCCATTGCAAAGATCACCACCTGGGGGGCAGAGGCCCTGGTGGTTTCGCTGGGCGTGGATGCCTATAAGGACGACCCGATCAGCTTTTTCAAGCTGGAAAGCGATGATTTCACCGACGCAGGCCGCCGTATCGGGCGTATGAAGCTGCCGACGGTCTTCTGCATGGAGGGTGGATATGCCATCGAGGCCGTTGGCATCAATACGGTCAACGTGCTCGAAGGGTTCAAGGACGCGTAGGAATGCAACGTTTGCCGCCCGCCACGCCGCTCGGGCTCCACGTGGGACGGGGCTGCTGGGACGGGGCCGCAATCTGCAGCCCCGCTGTGGTCGTTTTATTTCAGCAATTCGGTCCAGATGGCAGTGTAAAGATCAACCGCTGACTGGTCGCATGTGGGCAGAAAGTGACCGGCGGCTGCGAACTCTTTCGGGGTCACGATTTCCGGCGCGGTTTTCATATCTTCCGGCATGAATTTATCCGACCCCGCAACGCCATCGGCATAGCGCGCAAAACCCGAGATCATCGCCGCGTTTTCGGGTTCAAGAATGAAGTTGATGAACTGGTAGGCCTCATCCACGTTCCTGGCATCGGCCAAGAGGGCAACCGAGTCCATAAACAGCGGATAGCCTTCCTTTGGATACCCATAGACCACATCGGGGTTGTTGACCCTTGCCCGCATGGTTGAGCCGTTCCAGTTGACCGACGCTGCATAGTCGCCCGAAGACAGCTTATCTGTGGTGCCGTAATCCATCGACAGCCATTTGGGTCTGGCGGCCATCAACCGGTCGCGCACCGTCCTGAGGATGGTCAGATCCTCGGTACAGGCCTCGCCACCGGCATTAAAGATCGCCATGTTCAGCACGTCGTTCATTTCGGGGACGATGTTGATCTTGCCGACCAGCTCTTCTGGGGGATCGAGGAACAGTTCGGATGTGTTGGGATCGCCGTCATAGACAGAGGTGTTTACCGCGATACCAACAGAGCCCCATTGCCATGGCACAGAATGCGCGCGGCCGGGATCCCAGGGGACATCTTTCCACTCGGCGGCGATATTGCTGATGTTGGGGATCTTTGCGTGGTCCAGTTCTGCCAGCAAACCCTGGCGGACATAGACCGGGATGTAGTTGGCCGAAGGCACGACCAGATCAAAGCCCGACGCGCCGGCCTCAACCTTGGTCAGGGCGGTGGTGTTGCTGTCGTAGTCGGCGATTGTGACCGCGATACCGGTTTGCTCGGTAAATTTCGCGATCATCTCGGGGCTGGTGTAGTTGCCCCAGTTATAGAGGTTCAGCTGTCCCTCCGCCATGGCGGCAAAGGTGCTGCCCAGCAGGGCTGTGGTTGCAATAAGGTAGGTCTTCATCAGGATACTCCCTTGGATGCGGCGGGGGTTATGCCCGCTTCTTGGTTATAAAAACGAAAACAATCAGGATCAGCACAGTCAGTGCCAAAAGAGCCGTAGAGATGGCGTTCACTTCGGGCGTGAGCGCCGGGCGCAGCTGACCCAGCATATAGGTAGGCAGTGTATCCTGCCCTGCGGATTTGACAAATTCGGTGATGATCACGTTTCGAGCGAGATGATGAACGCCAGCATGGCACCCGCGATGACCCCCGGCATCAGCAGGGGCAGGGTGATATAGCGAAACGTCTGCCAGGGCGTCGCGTAGAGATCTGCCGCGGCCGTTTCCATTGCCGTGTCCATCCCCTCAAGCCGCGCCCGGATCGGCAGATAGGCAAAGGGGATGCAAAAGGCAGAATGCGCCAGGATAAGATACCCCAGCCCCGTGTAGCCCGTCGCCACCTTGACCGTGGAGAAAAAGATCAAAAGGGCCACAGCCGTCACGATTTCGGGCACCATCAGGGGCTGGTTGATGATGATGTAAATCACCGTCTGCCCCTTGAACCGACCCCGACGCGTGGTGCCCAGGGCGGCCATCGTGGCTGCGGTGGTTGAGATCACCGAGGCCCAGAGGGCAATGATAAGCGAGCGCGCTGTGGCGTCCTGCACGGCCTCGTTGTTAAAGGCGACCACATACCATTCGAGCGAAAATCCGCCCCACTGGTTGACCGAATTGCCGCCATTGAAGGAATAGACCACCAGCGTCAGGATCGGCGCATAGAGCAGAACAAACGACAAGATCGCGATGGCTGTGAAGCCCGGCAGCGTCCGTACATCAAAGCTGCGCGCTTTAGCCATGCGGGTTATCCCGTGACGAGGCGCGGGTATAGATCACCCGCGAGACCAGAACGATCAGCAACAGCACCGTCGAGAGCGCAGCGCCAAGAGGCCAGTTTTGCCCTTGCCCGAACTGCAGTTCGATAAAGTTTCCAATCATCATGTTCTTGCCTCCGCCCAGCAGGCGCGGCGTCACATAGGCGCCAAGGCTGGGGATGAAGACCAGAATAAAGCCGGCAATGATCCCCGGTTTGATAATGGGTAAAATCACCCCCCGCAGCACCTGCCAACGTGAGGCATAGAGGTCGTAGCCCGCTTCAATCAGGCGAAAATCAAACCGGTCGATGGCGGCAAAAAGCGGCAGCACCATCAGCGGCAGATAGACATAGGCCATGCCGATCAGTACGGCAGTATCCGTATACATGATCTGGATCGGCGCAGAGATCAGACCTGCCTTCATCAGCGCTGTGTTCACAATGCCTTCGTTGCGCACCACCTCCATGATCGCAAACGTGCGGATCAGCAGATTGGTCCAGAACGGAATGGTGATCAGGAACAGCCAGAAGGCGCGGACCCTGGCGGGGCGTGTGGCAATGAACCATGCGGTTGGCAGGCCCAGCACAAAGGTCACCAGTGTCGTCGCAATCGACAGCTTTACCGAACGCCAGAAGATAGAGAGGTTCGCATCCGCAAGGCTGACGGTCTGGTCAAAGATGTCCCGCTCAAACAGCACACGGAACCAGCCGTCGCCGGACAGGATCCAGCGCACCCCGGAATAGTCGCCCTTTTCCAGAACGGAATAGAGCGCGACAATCAACAGGGGGCCACTGGCCGCAAAGACAAGCAACAGCAGTGCGGGCGTGGACAAGAGCCAGCCGTTTGCCCCTTTGCTGCGCTGCTGCCTGTGTTGCTTTTTCATGCTTTCAACACCTGAACCGCCTTGGCATCAATGCTGAGGCCAACGGCCTCGCCTACGCCATAGGTGCCGGCCGAATTGGACTGCACCCGGGCAACGATGTGACTGCCGTCGCTCAGGCCGAGGGTATAGTGTGTGTCGGTGCCCATATAGGTCGCATCGGTGATTGTCGCGGCGATGCCAGTCACGGCGGCGGCCAGCCGGATCTGCTCGGGCCGGATGGCAAGGGTGACGGCGCCGAGCTGCCCGTCCAGTGGGACCTCCAGTGGCCCCTCCAGCGGCACCTCCAGCAGGTCTCCTGTGCCGAGGCGAACGCCGGCGCCGTTGATGTGACCTTCCAGGAAATTCGTCTCGCCGATGAAATCCGCAACAAAACGGTTCACCGGATGCTCGTAGATTTCGTGCGGGGTGCCGACCTGCAGTAGCGCGCCCTGCGACATCACCCCAATACGGTTCGACATGGTCAGCGCCTCTTCCTGATCGTGGGTCACAAAGATAAACGTGATCCCCGTCTCGGTTTGCAGGCGTTTCAGCTCACTCTGCATTTCCTTGCGCAGTTTGAGGTCAAGCGCTGAAAGCGGCTCATCCAGGAGCAGAACCTCGGGCTCTGGCGCCAGTGCCCGCGCCAATGCCACCCGCTGTTGCTGTCCGCCTGACAATTGCTGCGGCAAGCGGTCGGCGAAAGTCTCCAGCTTGACCAGCGCCAGCACGCGCGCGACAGCTTTTGCCACGTCACCGGCTGGCTTTCCCAGCATTTTCAGGCCAAAGCCGACGTTTTGCGCCACAGTAAGATGGGGAAACAGGGCGTAGGATTGAAAGACCGTATTTACAGGCCTTTCATTGGGCGGTGTATGCGTGATGTCAGTGCCCGACAGATGGATTGTGCCAGAGGTTGGCGTCTCGAACCCAGCGATGCAGCGCAGCAACGTGGTCTTGCCACATCCCGAAGGCCCAAGAAGCGTAAAAAACTCGCCCTGCTGAATGGAGATGGACACATCCCCAAGCGCTGCGACAGCGCTATTTCCGTTGCCGTAGATTTTGCCGACGTTGCGCGCATCAACCGCGATAGTGCTGTTCAATTGGCCGTCCCCCTGCAAAAGAACTCTGCAATGCGCTTTGGGGTTGTGCAAGGATCTCTGTCGGCATCACGCGTCTTTGTTGCGGCCTGGGGCGCGACTGCTTAAGATCTGCGCATCACGCGATAAATCTCACGTCCTGCCCAAAGATGTCCGCCACAGGCCCTGCGCAACCAGGCCGGACACATGACGGCGTCTGCTCCCCCCCCCCCTCAACTGGGGTCGCTGACAACTGAAACATAGTTCCGATCAGCATTGATTTCGCGCAGGCGGCGCAGGGTTGCTGAGCTCGCACCAGGTCCGGGCCGCGGAGACAACTTTTCGACCGGGATTTCAGTTTCAGCGTCATCAAAGAACCGCAAACTTTGCAGCGGGCGACCTGTCTCGCTGCTGACCTGCAGGACCGGCTCTTTTCCGGCGCCGTATTCATAGGTGTTGGCCCATTGCCCCATGGCGACCATGACGGGCAACAATGCCCGGCCTTTTTCCGTGAGACCATAGGCGGTCCGCTTACCGCGCATGCCGACTTCGATCTCTTGGAAGATACCATTCTCAACAAGCGCGCTGAGCCTGTCCGTCAGGATGTTTCGCGACGCGCCGGTGTTGCGTTGAAACTCCGTAAACCGGCTGGCGCCGTAAAAGGCCTCACGGACAAGCAGCCAGGTCCAGCGATCTCCGAAGATATTCATCATCGCGGCAATGCCACAGGTATGGGTGTGCTGGTTCGCCATAATTTTCCTCCGGGCCTGATTTCACTCAGTCTACCATTTTTTCAGTTGCCATTCGAGACTAAAGGCATTTAGTCTCGAATCAAAACCAAATAACACGATTGCTGAAACCGGGAGGGAATAGATTATGCCAGAGAAACAGGCGTGTTTGATAATTGGCGCCGGGGATGACACCGGTGCCGCCATTGCGCGTGCATTTGCTAGGGAAGGTTTGGTTGTCTGTTTGGTGCGGCGCGCGCGACACGCAGATGCCCTAGAAGCCCTGGCGCAGTCCATCCGCGAGAGCGGCGGCGCGGCCATCGCACTGCCAGCTGATGCGCGCGATGAGGACGAAATGGTCGCTCTGATTGACCGTATTGAGCGCGACATCGCCCCCATTGAGGTTGCGGTCTTTAATATCGGGGCAAATGTACGGTTCTCCATCACAGAGACAACATCCCGGGTTTACCGCAAGGTCTGGGAAATGGCGTGTTTCGCAGGCTTCCTCATGGGGCGTGAAGTCGCGGCCAGGATGCTGACACGCGGGCACGGCACGATCCTCTTTACCGGAGCATCGGCGAGCCTGCGCGGACGCGAGAGCTTTTCGGCCTTTTCCGGTGCGAAACATGCGCTGCGGGCGCTGGCACAATCGATGGCGCGAGAGCTGGGGCCAAAGAACATCCATGTCGCCCATACTGTGATAGACGGCGCAATAGATTCAAACTTCATTCGGGAAAACGTGCCCAACGTGGATGAGTTGCGCGAAAACGATGCCCTTTTGGACCCTGACGCAATCGCGCAGAATTATGTCATGCTGCACAAGCAACCCAGAACTGCCTGGACCCATGAGCTGGATCTTCGCCCTTGGACGGAAACGTGGTGAGGAGGGGATAGCCATGACTAAGACTGTAGATTTCATCTTCGATTTTGGCAGCCCGAATGCCTATCTCGTGCATAAAGTGTTACCCAAGATCGCAGAGCGGACAGGGGCGCGTTTCAACTATATTCCCTGTTTGCTTGGCGGTGTTTTCAAAAGCACCGGCAACCAGTCACCCTTGCAGGCCTATGCCAAAATACCCGCCAAAATGGACTATGAGCGCTTGGAAATGCAGCGGTTTATCACCGAGCACCAGCTGTCCCGTTTTACTTTCAACCCGAACTTCCCCGTAAACACTTTGATGCTGATGCGCGGCGCGGTGGCGGTGAAACTTCTCGGCAAGATGCCTGCATATTGTGATATCGCGTTCAAGGCGATGTGGGAGGATGGCCGCAAAATGGATGATCCGTCCGTTTTTGCAGAGACCTTCACGGCCGCAGGGCTGGACGGTGACGCGATCCTGACGCAGACGCAGGACCCGAAGGTAAAGGCTGCATTGGCCAAGAACACGGCTGACGCAGTTCACCGTGGCGTGTTCGGAATTCCGACGTTTTTTGTCGATGACGCGATGTTTTTTGGCAAAGAACGGCTCAGTCAACTTGCGCAGGAGATCCGGAAATAGCCTGTGCAACGATCTATGGATTCTACCTTTGCGATGCGCAGCGCTGCAGGCCAGGGTAAGGAGGGGGCATGACCGGTCGTTTTCATCCAGAAGGATCAAGTGTCTAAAAAGGGGGGCGTTCTCCGTATGCACGCCCCTTTGCCAACACCAGAGACCGGTCCCATAAAAGGGGACAGGCTCATCCCTCAGTGAGCAGCATCCTTCCATTTGGTGGGGGTCAGGTAAACCATGCTGTCATCAGCGCTGACCATCACATCACCGTCCTGAATGTTGACCTGCAGCTTCATCGAGCGACTTGCCAGTTTTTCAAGTTCGCGGGTATCGGCCTCTGCAAAATTGACAACCTTCAGATTGTCAAACCGAGTGGTGCTGTTTTTGATCTTCTCCCACCACGTCTCAGCCGTCCTGCCGCCGTAACTATAGACAATCACCTCGTTGGCTTTGCCACAGGATTGACGGATAATCTTTTCGCTCGGAAGTCCCAGCGCCACCCAGACCTCAAGCTCGCCACTCAGGTTTTTCTGCCAGATATCTGGCTCGTCATCGGTGGAAAGGCCCTTGGTAAGTTCCAAATGCTCATGGGCATTCAGTGCAAAAGCCAAAAGTCGCACCATCAGCCGTTCATCCGTTTCCGAAGGATGTTTGGCAACGGTCAGTTTGTGGGTCTCATAATAGTGACGATCCATATCGGATACGGAAAGCTCAACTTTATAGATGGTGGATTTTTGCGCCATGATGGGTCCCGAAATAGCGAAGATAGGGATGCCTAGTGTGTCTGCTGGCTTTGTGAAAGCAGATAAAAACGCCTCGGAACAGGAATAAGGCAACCGGCATTGCCACGTTGGTTGATCGCGCGCGGCGCGATGGATGCTCATGCCTGCGGGTGGCCACGACCGATCGTGGCTGTCAGGTCCTAAAGATCCCCGCAGTCTTTGCGCTGCAAAAGGACGGCGGCTTTGGCTGGGGCATGTCTTAACGGCGCAGGCTCATGTCTTAACGGCGCTGGGGGGCGGTTAAGAGGGGCGTAAGGGCGA
>NZ_MWVJ01000072.1 GCF_002087335.1 Pseudophaeobacter leonis | reverse complement strand
TAGCTGCCCGGTAAATCGTGTCGCGGGAGCAGCCTATAGCTGGTAATAAAGAGGCCCTGGACTGTCTGGGTGGCTTTGACGATCAGGACGTGGCCGCCATCAGAGGTTTCCCGAATGAAAATAAGATTCTGTGCGCTGTCCTGACTTCGCGGGATCGCTTCATAAACCGTAGCTTGGACTTTCGCATATCGGCGCGCGTAGAGCTATGACTAGGCCAAGTAACGACGTTAGGATTGGATAGTTTCTTGCGCGGACGGGCGTCAGCCGATCCGCCCTTTCAGATATGCGATGGCAAGCGTCAGAGTGGCAATTTTCGGATAGTCTATTTCGGGAATATCGACGCCAAGCCGTTTGTGAAGCGCTGAGACCAGGTTCAGGAAATCCATCGAGTCGAGTTCCAGATCGTCTTGCAGGTGATCGCCGTCGCCGACATCGCTCGGGGCGATGTCCGGGGCGACTTTGGTCAGTTCTTCCAGAAAAGCTTGGCGGATGTCAGCGTCGGTCATAAGGCCTCCGGGGTTTGCAATGCCGTGTCGATTGCGGCCAGAAATTTGGCACCGCGACGGCCATCGCTGACACGGTGGTCGGCGGACAGCGTAACGGTGACGGTCATGCGCGGGGCGATGGTATCGCCCGTGATCCATGGTCGGGCCACCGGTGCGCCAAAGCCGACAATGGCGACCTGCGGTGGGTAGATTACGGCCGCCATCGCATCAGCACCGGTATCGCCCATCGCCGAGATGGTGATCGTGCCATCGGTCATTTCCGACGAGCGCAGCCGCCCGCTGCGGGCGCGCGCGACCAGATCCCGCATCTTGGGTCATGAGACCGTCGAGCGGCAGGGTTTCGGCATCGTGCAACGCAGGCGCCACCAGCCCGCCACCCCGCAATGCGATGGCCACGCCAACGTGAACTGCCTGAGCGGGGTGAAAACCGTCGGCATCGTAGTGACCATTCATCTGCGTAACTTGCGCTGCGGCGAGGGCTGAGGCCTTGACGAACAATGCGCCCATCAAGAGACGCGCGTCTGGCGCGCGTTTTGAATTGGTTGCGGCAAGCCAGTCAGCGGCGGCTTGCAGATCGATGGTCTGGGTCAGGTAGTAATGCGGGATCTCGCGTTTCGAACGGGCCATGGCGTTGGCGATGGCCCTGCGCATCGCGGCCATGTCGAGCCCCGCCTTCGTGCTGGCCTGCACCGGAGCCTTACCCTGCGGCGCATGATCTGCGGCCTCGACATCCGCCAAGAGAACCGCGCCGCCGGGACCTGTGCCAATGAGGGTTGCAAGATTGATCCCGCGCTCAGCGGCAAGCTTGCGCGCGGCAGGAGAAGACGGAGGTGTTTCGCCAGCGCCCGACGCGTCGGGTGGCTGCACTGGTACTGCCGCCGGGCGCTGGCAAGTGATCGGCGGCGGCAAATTGTCCGGCATTTGTGGTTGAGCTGCCGCCACCGCCTGGGCCGCAAGTTGCGCGGCAGGCCTACCCGAAGCGGGCGCAACTTCGCCGGGTGCGCGGATCGTGGCCATACGGGCGCCCACGGGAAGCGTCACCCCAAGCTCTGCGTCGAGAGTTTCGACAATCCCCTCCTCAAAGCACTCGATCTCGATTGCGCCCTTCTGGGTTTCGACCACCGCGACCACATCGCCGCGTGTAACGGTGTCGCCCGGTTTGATCATCCACTCGACGAGGGTGCCTGCGTCCATGTCGGCGCCGAGCGAGGGCATGGCGAAAACGGCCATCGGATCACCCCTTGCCCATCGCCGCACGCGCGGCGGCAACGATGGCGTCGACCTGCGGGATCGCCGCCTGTTCCAGATGGGCGGCGTAGGGGATCGGGACTTCGACCGAACAGACCCGGCCGACCGGGGCATCCAGCCGCCAGAAGGTGCCTTCGGTGATCCGTGCGGACACCTCGGCCGCGAGCGACCCGGTGCGCCACCCCTCATCAACCACCACCGCACGGCGGGTCCGCGCGACCGAGGCAAGGATGGTTTCTTCGTCAAGCGGCCGCAATATGCGCATGTCGATCACCTCTGCCTCGATTCCCTCTTTGGCCAGCTCCTCTGCCGCAGCCAGGGTCTTGAACAGCGTTCCACCATAGGTGATCAGCGACACGTCCCTACCCGGACGACGGATTGCGGCCTTATCGATATCGACCGCGCCTGCGGTCTCGGCGATCTGTCCGGTCATGTTGTAAAGCATGACATTCTCGAAGATCAGTACAGGGTCGGGATCTTCGAGGGCAGTCAGCAACATGCCGCGCGCATCCTCCAGCGTCGCGGGCGCCAGCACCCTGAGGCCCGGAATATGCGCGTACCACCCTTCCAGTGAATGCGAATGCTGCGCGGCCAATTGTTTGCCCGCCCCCGTCGCCATACGGATCACGACCGGGCAGCCGAACTGCCCACCCGACATGTGCCGGATTGTGGCGGCCGTGTTCAGGATCTGATCCAGCGCCAGCATCGAGAAATTGACGGTCATAAGTTCTACAATGGGCCGCATGCCCGCCGCGGCTGCGCCAATCCCTGCGCCGGTAAAACCCGATTCAGACAGCGGTGTGTCCCGGATTCGGGTCTCGCCAAATCCGGCCACCACCCCTTGGGAGACCGCGTAGCACCCGCCATAGGCGCCAACATCCTCGCCCATCAGGAAAACGCGGTCGTCTTTGGTCATCGCCTCGCGGATCGCCTGTTTGACCGCCTCGCGGTAGGTCATCTCTATCCTTTCGCCCGCAGGCTCGGGTGCGGCAGGGACAACTGCGCGCCGTTCGGACATGACATGTTTTGTCAGCGTCCCGACCGGCTCCCAGGCACCTGCTTCGGCAAAGGCCACGGCCTCGGCGATCTCGGCGTCGATTTCGGCGGTCATTGTGATGATATCCGCCTCGTGGATCAGGCCGTTTTCCAGCAACCACCCCTGGAACCGCAGGATCGGGCCCTTTGCACGCCATTCGGCAATTTCGGCCTTGTCGCGATAAAGCTGCGCGTCAAACATCGAATGCGGGCGGAACCGGTAGGTGCGCGCCTCCAGCAGATACGGGCGCCCGTCTTCCCTGATCTTTGCAACCGCGCGGCGGGCAGCGGCTTCTACCGCGACCACATCCATACCATCGACAACTTCGCTTTCGATGCCATAGGCCGCGGCCTTGGCGTGAATGTCGGTCTGAGATTCCGTGCGCGCAAGCGCGGAGCCCATTGCATAGCCGTTGTTCTCGCAAACCCAGAGGACCGGCAGATCCCAAAGCTCGGTCAGGTTCATCGCCTCGTGGAACTCGCCCTCGGCCACAGCCCCTTCACCAAAGAAGCAGGCGGTGACGTTCTTGTCATCCTGCATCCGGTCCGCCAGACCCAGCCCTGCCGCCAGCGGCAGACCGCCGCCGACAATCGCATTCCCTCCGTAGAAATTGCTTGCCGCGTCGAACAGATGCATCGAGCCACCACGTCCACCGGAACAGCCATTGGCCTTACCATACATCTCGGCCAGAATTGGCCCCATCGCGACGCCACGCGCCAGAGCGTGGCCATGTTCGCGGTAGGTGGCGACCACGCGGTCCGCCGCTTCCAGCACCGGGATCACGCCCATCGCGACCGCTTCCTCGCCATCGTAGAGATGCAGGAAACCGCGGATCTTCTCGCGCGTGTACAGTTCGGCGCATTTGTCCTCGAAACGGCGGATGCGGATCATGCCCCGCAAGAGGTCCTGAACATGGGCCCGGCTCAGATGTGGCTTTGTTTCAGTTGTCATGTCTCGTCCGCCTCCAGCGTGGAAATATCCCCTTCGGGCAGGCCAAGTTCACGGGCCTTGAGAAGACGGCGCATGATCTTGCCGGACCGTGTCTTGGGCAGTTGCTTGCGAAAGACGATTTCGCGCGGCGCGACCGCTGCGCCCAGTCGTTTGCGTGCAAGGCCCCGGATCTGCCGTTCCAGCGTCTCGGACGGCTCGAAACCGGGGTCCAGGGCGACATAGGCCTTCCCCACGTCGCCCGCTGTTTCATCGGGGATGCCGATCACGGCGGCCTCGGCGATTGCGTCATGCTCAATCAGCGCGCTTTCCACTTCGCACGGTCCAATCAGATGGCCGGAGGATTTGATCAGGTCATCGGCGCGACCGACAAACCAGAAGTATCCCTGCTTGTCCTGCATGGCGAGGTCGCCCGACAGATACCAGCCGCCGACAAAGCATTTGTCATAGCGGGCCTGCTCGTTGAGATAGGCACGCATCATCGACGGCCAACCGGGACGCAGCGCCAACTCTCCGATCTCACCCGGCTTGCATTCGCGCACATCACCGTCTTGTTCATGCACGATCCCGGCCTCGACACCCGGCAAGGGCTTGCCCATCGAGCCGGGATGGATGTCCATTTCGGCGGTATTGGCGATCATGATGCCACCGGTTTCTGTCTGCCACCAATTGTCGTGAAACGGCCTGCCGAATACGTCTTGTCCCCAGAGCACCGCTTCGGGGTTCAACGGTTCACCAACGCTGGCGAGAAACCTCAACTTTGTGAAATCATAGTTCTTTGCGGCAGCCTTGCCCGCCCGCATCAACATGCGGATCGCGGTGGGCGCAGTATACCAAACCTGCACGCCTTCGTCCTGCAAGATGGTGCACCAACGCTCCAGATCGAATTCCGCCTCGTTGACGATCATCGTCACCCGGTTCACCAAGGGCGCAATGATGCCGTAGGACGTGCCCGTGACCCAGCCGGGATCCGCCGTGCACCAGTAGATATCACCAGGCTTCAGATCGAGTGCAAAGCGTCCGGTCGCGGCATGGGCCACAACCGCGCCATGCACATGGACTGCGCCTTTGGGCTTACCAGTGGTCCCAGAGGTGAAATGGATCAACGCCATATCATCAGGCGTGGTCTTTACTGTGTCAAAAGTATGGGCGGCGGCATCCATGGCGGGGCGCAAGGCCACACAGTTCTCGGCCACAGCGCCATCGCCTAGGGTCAGCACCAGTTTCAATGACCCAAGCTCATTGCGCCAGGACGCGACTTTCTTGCGATACAGCGCATCTGTAGTGACGAGAACATTGCCCTCGCCGATCTCCATCCGCGACCTGATCGGTTCGGGGCCGAATGCGGCAAACAGCGGGGTGAATGTCATGCCCGCCTTCAGCGTCCCAAGAGCCGCGGCATAAAGCTCGGGCACCCGCCCCAGCAAGGCGAAGACACGGGCACCGGGCTTCAACCCATGCTCGGACAACACGTTAGCAAAGCGTGCCGCTTCTGCGGCAAGCTTTGAATAGGGGATGTCGCGCCGCTCACCGTCCTTGCTGAACCAGCGGATCGCGATCTGATCGCCATCCCCGGCAGCGACATGGCGATCAATCGCCTCGTGCGCGATATTCAGCCCACCGCCGGGCAGTCCGTCCAACAACTTGCGCGCTTCGTCCCAGCCAAACTGTGCCCGCACAGTTTTTGTTAGGTTTGCGGCGGCGCTTGTTGGATCGTCCTTTCGTATTGTCGGCCAATTCATGAAGACACTCCCATTCGGTGAGCTTATCTTTTCCGGGAAAATGCCAACTTGACTTAAATCAACAGCATCCGGCGCGGGAGCAAGCCGCGCGTGAGGCAATGATCATCACCTCAATTGCCCCTTTCCCGCCTCCTTGGGCCAAACCGACGCCCATGCCCCCAATGATCAGAGTAGACTCCGCTCCCTATGTGCCGGAATGTACAGTTTTCTCACATGGCTGACGAGGAGAGCCGTCATGAGAGCGGATCGCGCAGGGGATCGCTCCGACCGGAACCGCGCGTAGTGTGAACGGCAACTTTGGGCTAATTTTGTTGAAAAACTCTTCTTGATTTGG
>NZ_MWVJ01000071.1 GCF_002087335.1 Pseudophaeobacter leonis | reverse complement strand
GGAAACGCGATGACAGCCCTACCCTGACCCCAACAAGAGTCGCGGTTCACGTAGCGCTCACAGTCGTTACATATCAAGAATACATCCATTTTCGCTAGCCTTGTTCTAAATGAGTCAGACAAGAATTATGATCGTTGTTCCCGCATTAAAAACTGAACGCTTGTTGTTACGCCGTCCAACCTTCGAAGATTGGCCCGATTTCCGGGATCTGATGAAATCGGAACGATCCGTGTATATGGGAGGCCCCTTTTTAACTGTGCATGCCTGGGGCGATTTTTGTCAGGGGATCGCTCAGTGGCAAATGTTCGGTTTTGGCAGTCTTTCGATTGAGGATATTTTTACAAATAGATATGTTGGAAGGGTCGAGATTAACTATGGCCCGCGCTGCCCGGAACCAGAGCCCGGCTGGCAAGTTTTCGATTTTGCAGAGGGCAAGGGGTATGCATTCGAAGCAGCGACTGAGATGCGGCGTTGGGCATTTGAAGAGCAAAAAATGCAAACTCTTGTGAGCTACATCGACCCTCAAAACCAGCGTTCCCAGAGGCTGGCGGAAAAGCTTGGGGCTGAGCTTGATGAAAAAGCAGAAAAACAGGACCCGGATGATTTGGTGTATCGGCACTCACGAAGAGGTTGATCTGAGGTAGATTCCGGCCCTCTAGAGAATTCAGCCTAACCGTTCCCACAAGGCTTTTTAGCCCTTCGATATTTGAGGTCTACGGGCTGCCAAGCCTTGTTTCTGTTGCGTCATGCGGTGACGTTTCTGCTTTGCACGGCCAGTGACATTTCTGAATGGCGTTTACATGAAGAGACAACGAACGCGCGCAGGTGCAATTATTTAGGGCCGCAGTGCATTGGCGAGCGCTGCCAGCAGGTCTGCGCGCCGCACCGGTTTCATCAGCCGGGTGTCGTCTGGATTTAGCTCGGTGCCCTGCAGTGTCGATTCACTGGCGTATCCTGACATGAAAATGACCGGCAAATCAGCTCTGAGCTGTTTGACCGCGCTTGCCAGATGCGTTCCCTGCAGCCTGCCCGGCATCACGATATCCGTCAGCAAAAGATCAAATGTCGGATCTGCCTGTAATATTTTGAGGGCCTCGTCGCCGGAGGTGGCGGCTGTCACGCGATAGCCGGCGCGGGACAGCATGGCGACCAAAGTATCGCGCACTGCTACCTCATCTTCGGCAATCAGCACCGACCGGCCGGACCCCGACAGGCCTGCCTGTGATTTTTCCGGCCTCGCGGGTTGTTCCTTTTGCGTCGTAACCGGGAAAAACAATTTGAACGTGGTGCCGACACCGCGCTCGGTGGCGACCTGGATGGTTCCACCGGATTGCCGCATAAACCCGATTGTCATCGACAGGCCCAGACCGGACCCAGAGCCAGGAGGTTTTGTGGTGAAAAAGGGCTCGAAGACCGAGGCGAGGTCCTCTTCCTTGATGCCTTCTCCGGTGTCACTGACAGAGAGCACCACATAGCGACCCGGCGCCAATTCGTCTTTTCCAGCACCAATGATCGGCTTATCTATGTACAGATTGGTTGCCTCAATGGTCACTTTCCCATGCCCTGCCATAGCATGCTGTGCATTCAGGATGAGGTTCAGCAGGGCGCTTTCCAATGAGCTGCGGTCGGCAGCAACGGGCCATAACCCAGCAAGCAGCGATGTCTCAACTGATACGGTTTTTGGCAGGGTGCGCTCCATCCAGCTCTTGGCTTCGCGCACCACAGTGTTGAGATCCAGAACCTCTGGTGTCAGCCGCGCTTTGCGGGCAATGGCCAGCAGGTTCCGCGTCAGGTCGGCACCGCGAAGCGTGGCGGTGGTCGCAGCCCTGTCCGCGCCTTTTGCCGTGACGGGTCGGCTTCATCTTCCAGCAGTTCCAGCTTGCCCAGAATGACGGCCAGAAGTTTTTTGAAATCATGCGAAATCCCCCCGGTGAGCTGCCCAATGCTTTCGCTTTTTTGGGCGCGAAACGCGATTTCGCGCTCATGTTCGATCTGCTTTAGTCCCTCGACCTCGCGGGTAACGTCCAGAACCAAAGCCTCCAGTTTGATCCGGCCAGCCACAGATGAGGACCCGCCATGGTAGTCCAGCCATCGCTTTTCTCCATCCTGCCTGGTGATCTGGTAGCGATGTGAAACCGGGTCGCCACTGGCGATGCCCGCCTCCAGTGCTGCGGTGAAATCGGGAATATCGGCAGGATCATGGGCCTCAAAGAACAGGCCGGGATTGGCATAGAACTCTTCATCTGTGTGGCCCCAAATGAACTGACATTTTGGACTAATGTAAGTCAATTCAGGGGCTTGTCGGTCGGTCACATCGACCTCAAAGACAACACCCGGCAGGTTTTCGGCAATCACGGCCAGGCGCTCGATGGATTCCTGATGTTGTTGTTTGTCCGCACGGATGCGTGTCTGGTCGGAATTCAGCCCCGTGATGCGAACCGCCCTGCCCGTTTGATCACGTTCTGCGGTCCAAAATCCCCGGATATAGCGTAGCGTTCCATCCGGGTGGATCATGCGATAGTCGACCCAGTCCGTTTCTGCCTCGCCGGAAAAGGCGGCTCTTACGTCGGCCTGCAGACCGGCCAGATCGTCTGGATGGACCTTGTCGGCCCAGACCTGCATCGGCACCAGGCCGGGTTTTTGATTTAACCCGAGAATGGCAATGGAGCCTGCGTCCAGGTTGATATTGGGCTCGCCGACGTTGAACTCAAACAGGCCGATTTTTGTATGCTGTAGTGTAAGGTCCAGTTGTTTGGCGAGTTTACGGGATCGCGCGGCCTCGGTTGCAAATGTCGCGGCGTAGTTGAGGATCAGCCAGGTCAAAACGATGGAGATGGTTCCTACAGTGGCGAATTTCAACGCGGTCTGCAGGGTGATAACGTGACTGCCAGCCGCTGGAGGAAGGGTGGTGACGACCGCAAGAGGCACAATGAAATGTGCCATGTATCCCACCACAATCATGCCAAGGGCGGTTCGGGAAATGGCGGGCCAACCCTCTGACGGACGCAGCGCACGCACAAGAACGCCAATCAGTGGCAGCACCAGATTTAGGAAGAGGGCCAACCCGGACAGAGGCCCTTCCTCAGAAAGCTTATAGGCCGCGCCGAGAGTTCCAGTAATGAGGCCACCAATGGGCCCGCCGAGGTATCCGGCAAAGATGAGTGGGCCGGCCTGGGCATTGAGCAACACCCCGTGCGGCTCCAAAACATATGAACTCAGCCCCAGCGAAATCACCAGACAGCCGCAGACCAATCCTATCAGCGCTTGCCGTGCGCGTTTACGGTCTTTCAAGGCCTCGGAGACGAAGATTGCATAGGAGAACACGCCCAGCAAAAGCAGAGAAGACAGGCTCTGAAGAATTGCAGCGAACATTCAACCTCCATTCGGCTTCGCCAGACTTTGTGTTGGCATGCCAGACGACAGCACCCAGACGACAGTAAAGTGGCCAGCACCGTCTCGACAGGCCCCAGCTACAGGCCCCACCTTCGGGCTCAGGCTACAGGCTTTGCGCTCTTTGATCACTTTGGCGTTTGGAGAGTCCTGCGCGCATTCAGGTAGTGCGGTTACGCAATTCGGCTAGGGGCTGGCGCGCTTTTGTTGTGTCGGCAGCTCTATTGCTGCGTTATCACAGGCTGTTTTGGGACTACACAGGCGGGCCGAGGCGGCGATAGGCGCCAGGGGTGATTTCGGGCCACCGGCGAAAAGCGCGGGGGAAATTTGCCGCCGAGGCAAAGCCGATATCATGGGAAATTGTCTCGATGCTTTTGAGGCCGCGCGGAAGGTAGCGCATGGCAATATCACGACGCAGCCCATCCTTGATGGCCTTAAACGAGGTGTCTTCGCCGTCCAGCCGCCGGATCAGGGTGCGGGGCGTCAGGTTCAGCGCTTGGGCTGCATCCCTGAGATGAAAATCCAACCGGTCCGCCCGCAGCAGCATTTCGCGGAGCCGCAACGGCAAGGCATGTGCGCTGTAGCTGGTGAAAATCCAGTCACGCGGCTCGCGCAGCAAGAACTCCTGCATTTCTGCTTCGCTGCGCGAAACCGGGACATCGCCAAGCTGTTCGCTGAAGACAATTGTTGAATGGGCCTGACCAAAACGGATCGGCGCGGGAAAAAGCACCGGATAGTCCTCGGCAAAACCGGGGCGGTCAAAGGCAAAGCCAACCTCGGACAGCGGCAGTTCACGCCCTGTCAGCCAGGAAGCCACCCCATGCGCAAGTTTCAGCAACAGGAGATGGCCAAAGCGTTGCGGTGTGGCCGTGCCGCGCGGCACCAGATAGATGCTCATGCTGTCGCCTTGGCTCTCAAATACCAGCTGGAAATCGTCCAGCAGCAGGTTCCAGAAAGAGGTAAAGCGAAATAGTGCTGCAGACAGCGACGAGGCCCCCCGCATGGAACTACACAGGTGTTTCAGAGTGCCGGAGCGGATCGGCCGGCTCCACAACCCCATCATCTCGTCGCCGGTTTGCTGGGTAACCAGCTGGTACAGGCGCACGATCTGGTCGTGGGTGACGCGGGCGCCCGGTTGCACCCTGCTGGCCAGCCCGATGTCGTCAAGAAACCCGGCCAGCTGTTGCGGCGGGCACTGGCTGCGCAGGGCGCAGAGCCAGTCCTCAAGAAAGGCGCGCGACACGGTTGGCAGGATAGATGAGCTCTGTTCGGCAATCATAGGGCGGCTTCTAGCCCGGGTTTGTCACTTTATGCAATGTTGTCGTCGGTATTGGAGATTGTTTACGTCAATCGGGTTGCGTATCTGGCAGTAATAGCAAGCCCAACAACCCAGCCTCCTGTGACTGAAACTCCCGTGAAGGACACGCCTCATGACCTTTGATGCCCCCGTAAAAGATATGCTTTTCAACATTGAACATCTCTCGGGGTGGGGCGAAATTGCCGGGCTGGAAAAATACGCGGCTGTTGAGCTGGACGATGCGGCGGCTGTGCTGGAAGAGTTTGCCCGGTTCTGTGCCGAGGAAATCGCGCCGCTCAATGCCTCGGGCGACCAGGAGGGCTCACATTTTAAAGAGGGCCGGGTTGTGCTGCCCAAAGGATTCAGTGCGGCCTACCAAAAGTTTGTCGAGATGGGCTGGCAGAGCCTGCCGCATCCCGGAGATTTTGGCGGTCAGGATTTGCCGCGTTCTGTTGGGGCGGCGGCCACCGAGATGCTTAACGCGGCCAATCTGAGCTTTGCCCTGTGTCCGCTGCTCACCGATGGCGCCATCGAGGCGCTGCTGACGGCTGGCGATGACGCGACCAAAGCGACCTATCTGGAAAATCTTGTCAGTGGCAAATGGACCGGCACCATGAACCTGACTGAGCCTCAGGCCGGCAGTGATCTGGCGCTGGTGCGCAGCCGCGCCGAGGCGCAGGCGGATGGCAGCTACCGGGTCAGCGGCACCAAGATCTTTATCACCTATGGTGAGCACGACATGGCTGAGAACACCGTGCATCTGGTGCTGGCCCGCACCCCAGACGCCCCGGCGGGTGTCAAAGGCATCAGCCTGTTTCTGGTGCCCAAATTCATGGTCAACTCTGATGGCAGCCTTGGGGCGCGCAATTCTGTCACCTGCCAAAGCGTCGAGCACAAGCTGGGCATCAAGGCCAGTCCAACTGCGGTGCTGGAATTTGACGGAGCGACCGGGGTTTTTGATCGGCGAAGAGAACGCCGGCCTCAGCTATATGTTCGAGATGATGAATTCGGCCCGCTACGCCGTTGGTCTGCAGGGCATCGCGGTGGGAGAGCGCGCCTATCAGCAGGCGCTGGCCTTTGCCAAAGAGCGCGTGCAAAGTGCGCCGGTTGATGGCTCGACCCGCGAGGCGGTGACCATTATCCACCATCCCGATGTGCGCCGGATGCTTATGCGGATGCGCGGCTTGACCGAGGGCGCCCGCGCCATGGCCACCTATGCGGCGGGCTGTCAGGATATGGCGCGCCACGCCCCTTCTGAATCTGAGCGACGTGACGCCAAGGCAATGTCCGAATTCCTCACTCCGCTGGTCAAAGGTTTCAGCACCGAAAATGGCGTTGAAGTGGCCTCGCTTGGGGTGCAGGTACATGGCGGTATGGGCTTTATTGAGGAAACGGGTGCTGCGCAGCATTACCGTGATGCCCGCATCCTGCCGATTTATGAGGGCACCACTGCCATTCAGGCCAATGATCTGGTTGGCCGCAAGACCCTGCGCGACGGTGGTGCCACCGCCCGGCGTCTGTCGGGTTTGATTGCGCAGACCGAACAGCAGCTGTTGCAGGGATCAGATCAGGCAAAAGCGGTCGCCACCCGGCTCAGGGCTGCGCGCGAGGCCTTTGATGACGTGGTCAGCCATCTGCTCAGCCTCGACAAAAGCGAAATGCCAGAAGCCTTTGGCACTGGTGTGCCCTATCTGATGTTGGCCGGCAATCTGGTCTCAGGCTGGCAGCTGGCGCGTTCCTTGCTGGTGGCCGACGCGGCACTGGCGCGCGGTGAGGACCCTGAATTCATGGCCGCCAAGATCGCCACCGCACCGGTTCTATAGCGACCACATTCTGTGCGAGGCCGCAATGCAGCGTGCCCGGTGTGTGGACGGCGGCGACAGCCCTGAGTGCTGCCCTTTTGTGAACACGCTGAACCGCACCGCCATATTCCAAAGACGACCAAGGCCAAAATCATGACCCTCGAAATCGACATTTCCCGTTTCACCAATCTTGACCTTCAGGCCCATGACGACGGGGTCTGGGTGGTAACGCTGAACCGGCCGACAAAGCGCAACGCGCTGGACATTGCCACCATCGAAGAGCTGGTCGATTTTTTCTCGACGGCACCGCGCGCCGGGGTAAAAGCGGTGGTTCTGGCCGGATCAGGGGATCACTTTTGTGCCGGTCTCGACCTGATCGAGCACCATGACGCGGATCGCAGCCCGGCGGATTTCATGCATGTCTGCCTGCGCTGGCACGAGGCCTTTAATAAAATGGAATATGGCGGTGTTCCGGTGATTGCCGCCCTGCAGGGCGCGGTTGTGGGCGGTGGGCTCGAGCTTGCAAGTTCTGCCCATATCCGGGTGATGGATCAGAGCACTTATTTCGCCCTGCCCGAGGGCCAGCGCGGGCTGTTCACCGGCGGCGGTGCCACCATCCGCGTCACCGATCTGGTGGGCAAATCGCGGATGATCGACATGATGCTGACGGGTCGGGTCTATCAGGGGCAGGAAGCCTGTGATCTTGGTCTGGCGCAATATATTGTCGAAGGCTCCAGCTTTGACAAAGCGCTGGAATTGGCGCATCGCACCGCCGAAAACCTGCCACTGTCCAACTTTGCCATCTGTTCCGCCGTTAGCCATATGCAGAATATGTCGGCAATGGATGCCGCCTATGCCGAGGCCGTGGTGGCGGGTGTGGTGAACACCCAGCCGGACGCACGGGCGCGCCTTGCCGCCTTTGCTGACAAATCCGCAGCCCGCGTGCGCCGCAACAGCTCAGAGACCAGGACGCAGCGTCTCGCCCTGAGCAATCAGGGCTGGACGACATTCCATATAATGAAATTTAACTGTTGCCCGGTTTGGGTGGATCGGGTCTTCTCTCTCTACTGGATCGTCAGGGGAGGGACGCAGATGGGGCACAGGCAGCTAAGACAGGGCCTGCCGAGACGGGCGCCGCTGAGACGGGGGCGCGGGTGATGCTGCGCGCTGTACACAGCCTGCGGTTTCGACTGGTTCTTGGCGCCGGTCTGATCGGTCTGGTTGCGGTTTTGGCCTCTGGGCTAACCATTCAGGGCATGTCCCGGATGTCGCAGCAGGTGAAATCAGCGGTCACGGCCGAGCAGCGCATCCAACGATACGCGGTGTTGGCCAGCCAGGTCGGATCTCTGATTGTGGTGCTCTATGAAGCCTCCCAAAACAATCTAGATGCCGATACACAGACCGCGCGCCTTGAGGGTTTGCGGGTGGCCATTGGGCATAGCTTTGCGCAGATCCGCAGCGATCTGGATCGTGACATTGGCACAGCCCGGCGGGATGATCTCGACGAGCAATCGCGCCGGGCAACCCGCAGTATTGGCATTGCCCGCATGGAGGCGCTGTTGCAGGTGACGCTGGACCGGTTCCAGACCATCGATCAGGCCAGTGATCAGGCCAGCGATCAGACCGCAGATCCAGACCTGCGTGCGGTCCGTATGCAGGGGCAAATCAATGCCTTCTCTTTAGGATTCGACCCGCTGCTGAATGGGGCCATCACGCAAGAGCGCCGCATTCGGGATGCGGCCATTGCAGAGGTCGATGTGCTGCGCAACCGCCTGACACAGGCGGCGCTGGGTGTCGGTGCGCTGGCGGTCCTTATGGTCTCCGGCTTTTACCTCGCGGTGGTGCGGCCGCAGTTCTCGCGGCTGGACCGGCTGAAAACCGCATCCCGTGCCATTGGGCCAGGCAATTTCCGGGTGGATCTGCCGGGGGGGCGCACTGACGAGATCGGCCAGCTGTTTTTGGCCACGCAACAAATGGCCGAGGCGCTCTCCCGGCGCAAATCCGAGGTTGATGACGAATGGAGCCGACTGAACCAGACCATCTTTGAGCGCACGGAAGCGCTGCGCAGTGCCAATGAGGCTTTGGCCAAAACGGACGAGGATCGCCGCCGGTTCTTTGCCGATGTCAGTCACGAGCTGCGCACGCCGCTGACAGTCATCCTGATGGAGGCCGATATGGCGTTGAAATCCGGGGCCGAGACAAATGAAGCGTTCCGGGTGATCCGCAACCGGGCCCGGCGTCTGAACCAGCGTATTGACGACCTTTTGCGCATTGCGCGCTCTGAATCCGGAACCCTGTCGATGGAGGCCAGGGTCTTTGATCTGGGCGCGGCAACCGGGGCTGCGGTGGCCGATATGCGGCGTGTCGTCGAAAGCGCCGGACTGGAGTTGAGCCTGCAGGAGGCGGCGCCGCAGCCGGTTCTGGGAGATCCGAACTGGGCGCGTCAGGTGGTCACGGGTCTCATCGAGAACGCTCTGCGCCATGCCCGCGACGGCGGTGTGATCAGGGTGCAGTTGGCGCAGGAGGGGGAGATGGCTCTGGTGCAGGTCATTGATAATGGCCCCGGCATTGATGCGGCAGATCTGGACCGGGTGATGGCCCGGTTTGCCCAGGCCCGCGACAGCAGTAAATCCGCAGGGTTTGGCATTGGCCTGTCGCTTGCCCGCTGGATCATCGAAGAGCAAGGCGGCCATATTACCATGCAAAGCCCGGTGCCCGAGCCACTGCGGGCCGGGCTGTCACCCGGTACTTTGGTCACGGTTTTTTTGCCGCGTGCCGAGGGCTAAGATTTAGCCATGAGCGAGATGACCATTCTGATTGTCGATGACGATCCTGAAATCACCGATGCCCTGGCCCGCGGGCTAAAGATGCACGGCTACAGCACCCTGACCGCAAGCACGGTCGAGGCCGCAGAAATGCGGTTTGGCGATGCGGATGTGACAGCGGCCATCGTCGATGTCATGATCGGCCCGCAAGGCGGCATCGATCTGGTGCGGCCCTGCGCCAGGGCGGCAATACCAAGCCAATCCTGAGGCTCTCGGCCATGGCCGAAGTTGAAGACCGCGCAGCGGGGCTTGCGGCTGGGGCGGATGACTACATCGTCAAACCCTTTGCCTTTGATGAGCTGGTGGCGCGGCTCAAGGTGCAGCAGCATCGTGCGGGTGTCTCTTCGGCGGCGGCGCTCAAACTTGAGAAAACTGCGCGCAGCGTGCAGCTTGGCGGGCGCAGCGTGCAGCTCACCGGCGGGAGTTCACCCTGATCGAACTGCTCTATGCGCAACGCGGCAGAGTGCTGTCGCGCGGGGAAATCTTTGATCAGCTCTGGGCAAGCGAGGGCACGTCTTCAGAGAACGTGGTGGATGTCTATATCGGATATTTGCGTAAAAAACTGGCGCCGATCACAGATTTTGGAATTGAAATCAAGACGATAAGAAGCAAAGGCTTTGCTCTGACGGAAACCGAACGAGCCTGAGGCAAGGCCTCTCTTAATTTTTTCTTAGAACAAAATCTTTGACTCACTTAGGGCAGACTGTGCAGAGTTTAATAACACCAGAGGAGGAAATTGAAATGTCTTGGACGAAACCAGTTCTGCGCGAAATTGAATGCGGCATGGAAATCAACATGTACGGCCCAGAGGGTGAAGAGCGCGAACACGACGATCTGTTTTGAAAATGGCACGTGCGGAGGCTGGTAAAGTGTTCCGCACATGCATTTTGGGTGCGGCCGCCGGTGGCGGTCTGCCCCAATGGAATTGCGGGTGCAGAAATTGCGAATTGGCCCGGCTTGGAGAGATTCCGCCGCAGAGCCAATCTTCTGTTGCCTGCAGCGTTAATGGCAGTGATTGGGCGATTCTAAACGCCTCTCCGGATATTCGGGATCAGATGGCAAACACCGCATCGCTGCACCCAACCGATTTGCGAATCAGTCCGCTGAAATCGGTTCTTTTGACCAACGGCGATATTGATCACGTCGCAGGCCTGCTCACCCTGCGCGAGCAACAGCCGTTTGATCTTTTTGCAACTCAAGACATACATGATGTACTGGCTGCCAATCCAATCTTTGCGGCGCTAAAGCCGGATCTGGTTATACGCCGCACGATTGCGCTTGGTGTGCCGTTTCAGCTGGTCACCGGCCTGACAGCCACGCTGTTTTCCGTGCCGGGTAAGGTGCCGCTTTATCTTGAGGGAGAGGTCGTTGAGACCGACCTTGAGGGGGAGCAGACCGTCGGCGTGCATCTGCAGGGCGCCGGACGTGAGGTTTTCTACATTCCCGGCTGTGCCGCCTTCAAACCCGACCTGAAGGCCCGGCTTGAGGGCGCAGATATGGTGATGTTTGACGGAACCCTGTGGCGGGATGACGAAATGGTCACCTCTGGGCTAAGCCAGAAAACCGGGCAACGCATGGGGCATATGTCTATGTCGGGGGCTGAAGGCTCGATTGCGGCCTTTGACGGCATGGCTATCACGCGCAAGGTCTTTGTTCATATGAATAACACCAATCCGGTTCTGCGGCCGAGCTCGGCTGAAAAGGCCGAAGCCGAGGCGGCGGGCTGGACCATTGCACAAGACGGAATGGAGATTGACCTATGACAGGACAGGTCCCGGATAAAGCCGCCTTTGAGGCCCGGCTGCGCCAGATTGGCGCTGAGCGTTACCACGACAAACATCCCTTCCACACGTTGCTGCATTCCGGCGGCTGCACCCCGGATCAGGTGCGTGCCTGGGTGATCAATCGCTATTATTACCAGTCGCGGATCCCGATGAAGGATGCCGCCTTCATGAGCCGGGTTGACGATCCCGCCTTGCGGCGCGCCTGGCGCAGCCGGATCGAGGATCACGACGGCACTGCGGCCAATGAGGGCGGTATCGCCCGCTGGCTGCGCCTGGCCGATGCGGTTGGGCTGGATCGCGACTATGTCGCCAGCGCCGAAGGGGTGCTGCCCGCGACCAAATTTTCGGTCGATGCCTATGTGCGCTTTGTCCGGGATGAGACCCTGCTTGAGGCGGTTGCGGCCTCGCTGACAGAGCTTTTTGCCCCCAAAATCCACGCCGCGCGGATCGAGGGATTGCTGAAAAACTATGCCTTTGCCGATGACAGCAGCCTGTCTTATTTCAGGAACCGCCTGACCGAGGCGCCAAAGGATGTGGCCTTTGGGCTGGCCTGGGTTCTGGAGCGGGCCGACACGGTGGAGAAACAGGATGCCGCGGCAAAGGCGCTCATTTTCAAAACCGATGTTTTGTGGTCGCAGCTCGACGCGCTGCATGCCGCCTATGTGGACCCGGCGCGCATTCCGCCCGGTGCCTGGCAGCCGGGGACCTGTTTGATGGCACAGGCTGCTGCGGCCTCATGACCGGGGTGTTCGCATGACTGGGTCTGTGGCGCCAGAGGCTGTGCCGGTGCTGCCGCGCGGGGTGCGGCTTCACTATGACCGGGTGCGCGATCAATGGGTGTTGCTGGCGCCGGAACGTGCTGTGGCGCTTGATGCCATTGGCCATGCTATTTTGAAAGAAATCGACGGCAGCCGCGCCTTTGGCAGCATTGTGCGGGGACTGGCCGAAACCTATGGCGCGCCCGAAGATCAGGTGGCGCAGGATGCGGGCGGCTTTCTGCGGGGCCTGATGGACCGGCGCTTTTTGGAGACAATATGATGGACGGGACACGGCCAGAGGATCTGCAGGCAGAGGGCAAGCGGCTTGGCATTCCGGCCCCAATTGCGATGCTGGCCGAGCTGACCCACCGCTGCCCGCTGTCCTGCCCCTATTGCTCGAATCCATTGGAGCTGGCGCGCAAAGACCGTGAGCTGGACACCGAGACCTGGGTTCGCGTGTTCCGCGAGGCCGCCGATCTGGGGATTCTGCAGCTGCATCTGTCCGGTGGCGAGCCGGCCTCGCGACGGGATCTGGTTGAACTGGTATCTGCCGCCCGTGAGGCCGGGCTTTACACCAACCTCATCACCTCTGGCATCGGGTTGAGCCAGCGCCGCCTGCAAGAGCTGGACGCGGCTGGCCTTGATCATGTTCAGCTGTCTCTGCAGGGCACAGACGCGGAGATGGCCGACAAAATTGGCGGCTACAAAGGCGGCTTCAAACGCAAAATGCAGGTGGCTGAATGGATCAAGGAGATCGGATTTCCGCTGACTCTGAATGCGGTGGTGCATCGCCAGAACCTGCATCAATTGCCCCGTGCGATTGAGATGGCGCTGGAAATGGAGGCCCGCCGCATAGAGGTTGCCATCGTGCAGTTTCACGGCTGGGCTCTGGCAAACCGGAACGCCCTGATGCCCACCAAAACCCAGGCAGCCGAGGCCAGTCGCATTGTGGCTGAGGCACGCAAAGCCCACAAAGGCCGCCTCGTGCTGGACTATGTGCCCGCGGATTATCACAGCGACTATCCCAAACGCTGCATGGGCGGCTGGGGTACCACCGGGCTGAATATCGCGCCCGACGGCGAGGTCTTGCCCTGCCATGCGGCGCAGACAATCAAAACGCTGCGCTTTGACAATGTACGGGCAAAAAACCTGTCTGAAATCTGGTATAGTGGCGCGGCCTTTAACGCCTATCGCGGTGAGGATTGGATGCAAGAGCCCTGCCGGTCCTGTGAGTTCAAGAAAAAGGACTTTGGCGGCTGCCGCTGTCAGGCCATGGCGCTGGCAGGCGACCCGGCGGCAACGGATCCGGTCTGCATCAAATCGCCTTTGGACAGCGAGCGTCAGGCGCGGGCAGAACAGTTCTCCACCAGCGAAGACACTGAGCTGACCTTTCGAGCGCAGCCCAGCAGCGCCTGAAGGCCAGATACAGGCGTCCCCCATGGCGGTCGCGGCGGGGATCTATACACATGGGTTGCGCGTTTTTTCGGGCGTTTTTTGCAACCGAACCGCTGTATATTTACCCTTTATATCTAGGTTGGTCTGGCGGTTCAGCGCGGGGCGCTGGTAAGGTGTTGCAGGCCGTATAAGCAGGTGGTGATGCAAAAATTCAGCCGGGCAATATCTCAGTGGCTTTGCGTCCTGATCCTCTGCGTCAGCACTCTTGGCCAGATGCCTCAGGCCGGGGCACAACAGGTGAGCGCTCCGAGCCGCGAAGATTTCCTTGCTCTGGCACGCCAGGGATGGGTCTATGAGGTCCGCACCGCGCGGCATCAGCGCGACACGGGGGCTGCGGTTCAGTTCAACAGCACCGAAGCGGCGCTTGGCTCTCTTTGTGTGTTTGGCGACCGCCCCCATGCGCAGTCGAAACGGATTTTGCGCATTTTCTCCGACCTGTTGAGCGATATCTATGGTCACCGCCTGGCGATCACCTATGCGCCGGGTGCCATCAACAACTGCCCGGAGCGGCAACGCATCTACCTGCGGCTCTATTCAGGCCGCGCCCCCGACCGGCGTTTCAATGCGGATTTGCAACATCTGGACCGCGAATTCGGCATTGGTTTTCCGCGCGGCTGGAGCGAACCTGTGCGCTCTCCGGGGCAGGTCAACGGGTTTTTCGGGCGCCGGGGCACCACTGCGCATCTGTTGATCAACCAGCCGCCCCGTGGCGATCTGAGCGAGCTGCAACAAAAATATCATGCCTCCCTGCTGATTGAAGAGCTGTTTCAGGCCATCAGTTTTGGAGCCGACATTCTGAAATTTGAACGTGCCACGCCGTTTTTGTCCAAGCTGCAGGAAATCCCGGTGAACCGAGGCCCTGCCCTGGGCCTCGGAGCGTTTTATGGCGGGCCTTTTGACCAGCACACCCGGAGCACTTTGCGGCTTTGACGTCTTCATGCTGCATGCGCTGGCCGGTGCGAACCTGCGCAACACAAACTCTCCGGCGCTGTTGCGGTTTATCGAAACCCATTTTGAGCAGCTGCGGGATGAGACGCTGCAGACGCTGTCCAACCCCGGCTATTCCAGCGTTCTGGATGGTGAATGCCTGGCGGTGCCGGGTTAAAGGACCTGGCCTGGTGAGACTGGGTTGGTGAGACTGGGCTAATAGTGGGGCGCGGAGGCATGGCTGGGGCGGCGTGCTGGCCCTGTACCGACCAACGGCTATGTAGATTTTTGCCCGATCGGGGAACAGACTGCTGACTAACCTCGGGAGGTCAGTCGTTTTGCCAGATGAGAATTCACAGACCCGGTTTGAGCAAATATCAGAGTTGAAACGCTGGCTGCAGGCAGGATTGATTGCCAGTGACAGCCTGATCGAACGGTTGCTGATTGGTGTGCTGACCGGGGGACATCTGCTGATCGAAGGGGCGCCGGGACTGGCCAAGACCCGCGCGGCCAAGCTTTTGGCCAGTGCCATCAGTGGCAGTTTTGCCCGGGTGCAATGCACACCGGATTTGCTGCCCAGTGATCTGAGCGGCACCGATGTCTTTAATCCCGAAACCGGAAAGTTCTCCTTTGCCCCGGGGCCGGTGTTTCACAATCTGGTGTTGGTGGATGAAATCAACCGCGCGCCGCCCAAGGTGCAGTCAGCCCTGCTTGAGGCCATGGCCGAAATTCAGGTCACCAGTGGGGCTACGACGCACCCTTTGCCAGAGCCGTTTTTTGTCGTGGCGACGCAAAATCCAATCGAACACGAAGGCACCTTTCCGCTGCCCGAAGCCCAGCTGGACCGGTTCCTGATGCATATCCTGCTGCATCTGCCCGGGCTTGAGGCCGAGCGGCAAATCCTTGATCTGGTCGAGAGCGAAAACAACGCGACCGAGGCTGCGCCTCCGGTGCTGAGCCTTGAGACGCTGCGCGGCGCGCGGCGCGATGTTGCCGGGGTGCATCTGTCGGCTGCGCTGCGCGACTATATCGTGCGGCTGGTGGTTGCTACCCGCGCGCCACCTTTTTCGGACGAGATCGCCCATGCGGTCTCGCCGCGTGGATCATTGGCCTTGGCGGCGGCAGCCCGCGCCCGCGCCTATCTTTTAGGGCGCGATCATGCGCTGCCCGAAGATGTGGAGAGTGCCGCGGCAGATGCATTGGCGCACCGCATGGTTCTGAGCTGGGCCGCCACCGCCGAGGGGCGCACGGCGCGGGGGATTGTGGCAGATATTTTGAGCCGGACCGATCCGTTGTGACGGGGGCGCCGGGCACTTGCCTGTCGTCACAGGCTCTGATCGGGATGCGGGACCTGGTGCTTCAGGCCGCAGTCTCAGAGCCGTCGCTCAGCGCGTTGCCGGGTGGGTTTGCGCTGCGCCGACGCGGTCAGGGACAGGTGATCGCCGACAGCCGCCCCTTTGTGCAGGGCGATGATTTGCGCCATGTCGATCGTGGCGCGACCGCACGGACCGGTACGCTGCATGTGCGCAGCTTTCACGAAGACCGGGATCGAGTGTGTTTTCTTGTGGCGGATTTTCGACCTTCGATGCTGTGGGGTATGCGGCGGGCGTTTCGCTCGGTGGCCGCTGCCGAAGCGCTGTGCTGGATTGGCTGGCAGGCTGTTGAGGCCGGTGGCCGGGTTGGTCTGTTGGCCGCGACAGCTGAACACACGGTGATTGTGCCAACCCGACCCGGCCTGCGCGGTATGCTCTCGGTCATTGGCGGCATGGTGCAGGCCCATGACGAGGCCATAAAGACCGCCATGACACGCGCAGCCACAAGGGCCACGGGAAGGGGCGGCACTGCCACAGCAGGCCAATCGGATCTCTTTGCCGAACCAACGCTGCGGCAGGCAGTGGCTGGTCTGAGCCGGGTGGTGCCACGCGGGGCGGATGTCGTCCTTGCGACAGCGCTCGACAGCGCAGGAGAGGCGTTTGAGGCCTGGCTTGGTGATTTTTCTCAGCACCGCCACCCGCAGTTTTTGCTGATAGAGGATGGCGCCCTGCATGATTTACCAGCGGGTCACTACCCGCTGCGTGGGGCCGATGGCAGCCGACGGGATGTGCAGTTTTCCGGCAGGGCCACTGCTTCGGCTGCGACCCGCGTGGATGCTAGAGCTGAGGGCGGAACTGGGGCCCAGGCACGGGTCCGTGTCGCTAGCCCGGCCAACCCGTTGCGGCATGATCTTTGGCGTATAGATGCAGGTCTGCCCGTTCAGGACGCGATGCGCCAGGCGCAATACCAGCACGGCGCGCCAGAGCCAATGCGACAGCCGACACCCAGCGTTGCAGGGGTAGCGCGGTCATGACAGAGCAAAGCCCCCAGACCGAGGCCCTTTTGCTTGCGCTGCAGGATATCCGCCTGCCAGGTGACGCGCCGGGTGGCTTTTGGGCCGAGGCTGCGGTTGCCATGGCTCTGGGAGTGCTGGTGGCGACTGGGCTCGCAATGGTGTTTGCGGGCCTGTCGCAACGCCGGGTCAGACCAGCCCCGGCGCCACAGCTGTCTGAACAGATCGCAGTGGCGCGGCGCCTTCCGGAAGAAAGCCGCATTCTGGCCTTGCTGCATCTGGCCCGGCGCCACTATCCGCAGGTGCAGCTGGTGCCGCCTCAGGCGCTCTATACCCCCGGGCAGCTCCCCGCAGCGCAAGAGGTCGAGGCGGTGCTGTTGGCGCAGGAGGCTGGCGATGCCTGACTTTGCCGACCCGCTGATGTTTGTGCTTTTGGCCGTGCCAGTGCTGGTGTATTTTCTGGCGCCCGCGCAGGGGCATGCCGGGGCGGCGCTGGTGGTGCCAGACAGCGTGGGGCGCTTTCTTTTGGCTGGCGCGGAGCCGCGGGCACAGGCGTCCTGGCGACGATTGGCGCTGCCTGCGCTGCTGTGGTTTCTGCTGGTGACGGCTCTGGCCGGGCCGCGAATGCTGGCGCCGCAGCAGGCGCTGCCCATGTCGGGTCGTGACCTGATCCTGGCGATTGATCTCTCGGGGTCGATGGTGCGCGATGATTTTGAACTGGACGGCCAGCGGGCCACCCGGCTTGAGGCGGTGAAATCCGTGGCGGCAGCCTTTGCCCGGCAACGGAGCGGCGACCGGGTTGGGCTGGTGGTGTTTGGCTCCGGGGCCTATGTGGCGGCTGCGCCCAGCTTTGATACCGAAGCGATTGCGCGCACAATCGAGGACATGGTTATCGGCATTTCTGGCCGGGCGACCAATATCAGCGATGCGCTGGGGATCGGGTTGAAACGGCTGGCACTCTCGGACGCGGAGACAAAAGTCATCCTGCTTTTGTCTGATGGGGCCAACAATGCCGGGGCGGCAACACCTGTGGATGTCGCTGCACTCGCGGCGCAAATGGGGGTGCGGGTGCACACAATTGCCCTCGGGCCGGTGTCGCTGCAGGAGGACCCAGAGGATCGCGGCCGCGTTGATGCGGAAACCCTGCGCAGAATTGCACTGATCAGTGGCGGTGAGATGTTTCGGGGTAAAACCACTGCGGGTTTGCAGAATGTGAGGCGCAGCTCGACGCGTTAGAGGCGACAGCACGGGCGGGGTTGGCCGCCGAAACCTATCGAGACCTGTGGATCTGGCCCGCGGTTCTTGCCGCTGGCATCTGTCTTTACATGGTGATCGGGGCGCGCCGGTGAGGCGCCTGTCCGCCAGGGCTGGGGGGCAGCCATGATCGAGCTCGCGGGTTTCAGCGTGCTGCGTCCCTTTTGGGGGCTGCTGATTCCGCTCCTGATTGTGATCGCGGTTGTGCGCCTGAGACGCGCCGTGCGCCCCGGCGACTGGCAGTCCCGCATTCAGCCCGAGATCCTGACAGCGCTCAACGCCTTGGGCCGGGTGGAAACCGCGCGGGCCGGTGCAAAATCAGTGCTTCCTCTTGTTATTGCCGGTATTATTGCTCTGGCTTTGACGGGTCCTGCGGTAGAGCAGAGCCGGGCCCAGACCTTTCGCAATCTGGATGGTGTGGTGTTTGTGATGGATGTCTCGGGCTCGATGAGCCGCGATCCCAGCTGGACCAGCGTGGTGACGATGGCCCGTGCCGGGGTGGGGGTTCTGGGCAGTCGCCCGGCGGCTTTGATTGTCTATGCCGGCGACAGCTATCTGGCGTCGCCCCTGACGACGGACCATGTGCAGCTGGGCCAGACCATATCGTTGCTGGATGACAAAACCGTTCCAGATCGCGGCAATCGTCCGGGGCTGGCGCTGCAGCAGGCGGCGCAGGTTCTGCAGCAAGCCGATATTCTGGCGGGCAATGTGGTCCTGATGACGGATGGCGCCGGGCTGGGGGCAAGCGCCGAGCAGGCTGTCCGCGACATTACCACACTCGGCGCGCGCCTCTGGGTCATTGCTGCGCCCACAACCGTGTCCGGCGAGGAAGATCCCAGCCGGCCTGAGGCCCTGCGCCGACTGGCGGAGCTGGGTGGTGGTCAGCTCTATAGCCCGGAGCAGGTCGCGGCTTTCATGGCAGATCTTGAGGCGGCGAATGCGCAGCGGCTGGAACGGCGCGATCTGCAACTGCTGTTGCTGACTGATGTGGGGCGATACCTTTTGTTGTTTGCTCTGCTGCCCGCTCTTTTGTTTTTCCGAAAGGAGAAGATCTGATGCGGCGGCTGTTTTTGGTATGCGCAGTCCTGCTGCTGGTGGCTTTTGCAGGGCTTGCCGGTGGCAGCGCGCCGTTTGGCCGGGTGGCGCTCTCTTTTGGCCTGCCCACATTGGCCGCGCCTTTGTTGCGGGATCCATTGTGGCGCGGTGTCGCCCATTATCGGGCGGGCGCGTTTGCGCAGGCCTCGGATACCTTTGCCGCTGCCGGACCGCAGGGGCTGTACAACCTTGGTAATGCGTTGACACAACAGGCGAAATACGCGGCTGCCCTGGAGGCCTATGATCTGGCGCTGGCGGTGCGGGACGACCGCCGGGCGCAGCAGAATTTTGACCTGCTGCGCGCCTTTTATGCCGGGACCGCGATTGATGCCGACTCGGTGTTTTTGCAAGAGGACCGCGAGGGGGACACTGCCGAGGCCCCGATTGCGCGCGGATCGGCGCGGGCTGCCGGCACCGGCGATGATGTGAGCAACACTGGGGCCACTTTGGGGCTGGCAGAGATGCAAAGCCATGGTCGCCTTGGGGTGCGGCGTGTCTTTGATGACCGGTTTATTGTGGCAAGCCCGCAGTGGCTGGAAACGCTGGAGGATGTCCCGGGAGCCTTTCTTGGGGCTCGTATTCAGCATGCTTACAAACAGCGTCGCAAGGCTGGCATCGGGCAGATCGCGCAGGATACCCCATGGTGACGCAGCGTGGCTTGATCCATTTCGGCCTGATGGCCAGACAGCTGGCCCGCTATCAGGTCTTTTGTTTGGCCTTCTGTCTGGCCTGTTGCCTGGCGGCACCCGGGGCGGCCCAGGCCCAGAGCCAGGGCGTCGAGGCCTCTGACCTGCAGCTGACTGTGAGGGTAGAGCCCCTGCCCGCCACGCCGATGCGTCAGGAGATGATCCTTCTGACCATTCATGGCATTTACAAGCGACACATCACGCTGGAACGGCTGGAACAGCCCGATTTTGCCGGGTTTAACTGGGTGCAGCTGGGTGAAGACCATTGGTTCGAGAGCATGCTGGACGGCCGCCCGGTCAAGAATATGCGCCGCCGTATGGCGATTTTTCCCAATGAAGCCGGGCTTTTGGACATCGCTCCGTTTCGTCACCACCTGACCCTGCTGGATAAAGACAACAAGTGGTTCGAACACACGGTCTCGTCCAATCCTGTCAGCCTCTCGGTGGATCCCGAAGCGCAAAACGGCGACTGGTGGTTCCCGGTGCGCCGCCTCAGGGTGGCGGATAACTGGTCAAACGCACCCGATCAGTTGCAGCAGGGGGCGGGGGTGCTGCGGGTGGTGCGCATATCGGCATTGGGCGCCAGCCCTGATATGATTCCGCCAATGCCCGAGCTGAAATCCCCCTCAGCGCTGATCTTTGCCCATCCGGAAAAGCGTCTGGTGGATCTGACACCCTATGGCCCCGAAGCAATCGCCTATTGGCGCTGGACCGTCACCCCCACCAATGGCCATGCGGCGATTCTGGAGCCAATCGAGTTCTCCTATTTTGATACCTTTGAGCGCAAAACCAAGCGGGTGGTGATTTCGGCGCAACGGGTCGCTTTTGGCGATGCAACCCCGCCGCCTTCCGCAGGAGGGCAGGCAGGGATCGCGACTGTGGCGCTGAATCCGGGCCTGCTTGCGACTGTTGCAGGCGTTGCATTTGGTTTGAGTGTCGTGATGGCGGGTTGGGGGCGACGCGCCTCAACCGCCCGTTTGCGGACCTGGGGTCTGCGCCAGCGCAGGCGGCACGAACTCAGGCGGGCGGCGCGTCGATCAGATGTTGCGACGGTGCGGCGCGCCGCTCATCTTCTGGATGCACTATATGCCCCGTCAGAGGCGCGCCACGCCCTGCTGGCAGAGCTGGATACGACTGTTTTCGCGCCTGCAAAGCACTCTTTGAATTTGAGAAAGTTTTCACAAAATATTATCCAAAGTTGTAAAAAGCAGTGATCACCGAGTCATTTCGCAGGCGCAGAATAATTTGCGGAAAAATTGCTGCACTGCAGTAAAATGAAGCCCGCGAATCCTTTTGCGCCGCGTCAGACAGAAGCAGGTGTTTTCGGCTGCGATAGGCTACCTTTACTTTATCAAAAACTTCCCTTGTTTTAAAAAAGGTTTCCTCTAACCTCCTCTCAGGGGAGAAAAAAAATGTCGAATTCTTTGGGTAAGGAAGTACCTGTCGCGATTAATATGACGTTGGTGGTAGATGATCATCCGCTTTATTGCGACGCGATGGCCGCCTCTTTGTCTACGGTTTTTGAAATGCAGCAGGTCCATTCGGTCTATTCGCTGAGTGAGGCCTTGTTGGCCTTATCAGAAGGGCTGGTTCCGGACCTTGTGATGCTGGATCTGCGATTGCCGGATGTCACCGGCCTGAGCGGATTTATCAAGCTACGACAGGAACTCCCCGATGTTCCTATCCTGATTATCTCGGCGGATTCCTGCGATGAAACGATCCAGACCCTGATGGCTGCTGGCGCGGCTGGTTTCATCCCAAAGGATGCGCATCGAACGGTGATCGCTGAGGCGCTGGAGCGGGTGCAGGTGGGCGGAAAATACCTGCCGCCGGGCTTTAGTCCGCAATCGGCACCTGCGGACAGCAATGTTGTCGCCCTGCATGAAATCTCGCAGCGAATCGCGGATCTCACGCCGCAGCAGGGCCGGATCATGGCTTTGATCTGCGCCGGCAAGCCCAACAAACAGATCGCCTATGAGCTGTCTTTGGCCGAGGCCACCGTAAAGGCGCATATCACGGCGCTGTTGCGCCGTCTGGGCGTGCGCAACCGAACCCAGGCGGCGGTGCTGGTCAACAGCGTCAGTCTTGACCGGCAGGATGGTCTGTCTGACAGCGATGCCCGCGCTCTGCTGAGCTGAAAATGGCGCAGGAGTATCAGACGGTGTCGCAAATCGCGGCTGTGGGCGTCTCTGTCATTGATGACCCGCACCTGGCGGTGGCAGAAGCGGTGGCCATGCTGGGCACGCGCTCTTTGTGTTTTGTGCTGGCCTTTGTTCCCGAATGTCTTGAGCCTGCCGACGTGGCGGAGGCGCTGAACCTGCATCTGCCAAGGACCCCTGTTTTTGGCTGTACCAGTGGCGGCCAGATCACGCCGCGGGGATATGAGGGCAATGCGCTGCTGCTGGTGGGGTTTCCGCGCAAGCATTTCCGCTGCTCGTCCGCGCTTTTCTGTCCTTTAAAACCGGTGTCCATCGAAGAGACCGCAATCAAGGCTAAAACACTCGCCAATCGTTTTCGCACCACGGCCAACTGGCGTCGCTTTGGTCTGACCTTTGCCGATGGGTTGTCGAAACAGGAAGACGTTCTCGTCGCGGCCCTGGAGGCCGGGCTTGGCGCGATGCCGGTGTTTGGTGGCTCTGCCGGGCGGGGCATTGCCTATGATGTCACATATATTCTGCATGGTGGAAAATTCCATGAAAACGCCGCCCTGCTGCTGATTGTCGAGACCGACCTGTATTTTGAAAGCCTGGAATTCGACCACTTCACCCCTACCGACTGTCAGCTGGTGGTGACCGAAGCCGACCCGGAAGACCGGGTGGTTCAGGAGATCAACGGCAGCCCTGCCGCCGAAGAATACGCCCGGCTGATCGGCTGTTCGGTGGGGGAGCTGTCGCCACATGTGTTTGCCGAAAACCCTGTTCTGGTCCGGACCCTCGATAACTGGCATGTACGAGCCATCCAGGAAGTCCGCGAGGATGGCGCGCTTGCCTTTCTCTCTGCGATCGAAAACGGGCTGGTGCTGGCCCTGGGACGGGGCAAAGAGATCATCGAGACAATGGACACCGAATTGCGGGTGCGGGGACCACAGGGAGAGCAGCCGGATTTTGTCCTGGGGTTTGACTGCGTGTTGCGGCGGCTGGAGATTGAACACAAATCGCTTTCTGATGTGGCCTCTGAGGTGCTGCGCGATCGCCGGGTTGTTGGGTTCAACACCTATGGAGAGCAGCATGGGGGCATCCACATGAATCAGACATTTGTGGGCATCGCCTTCTTTTCCTCCAAACGGGAAATAGACCTGTGATTGACAAAAACCAGCCTCTCGAAGTGCAGATCGCCAAGCAGGACAAAATTATCAAAGCCCTGATTGCGCGGGCCAATCAGAGCCACGAGCTGGGCAATTCCGCCTATTCCCTGTTCCAGTCCGCGATCACGTTGCAGAGCAAGGTTTCAGAGAAAACCCGCGATCTTGAGGCCGCGCTCAACACCCTGGGGCGCGCCAGCAATGATCTGGAAACCTCGGAGGAGGCCCGCACCCAGACCCGCGAAAGCCTGGCGGACGCGCTGGAAACCATGGAGGGGGGATTTGCTCTTTTTACCGATGGGCGCCTGCAGGTTTACAATGATTTTTTCAAGCACCTGATCACGGACGCCTGCCCGATCATCCAGCCGGGTCTGTCGCTGGCGCAGTATTTTCAGGTGCTCAGCCGCAGTCGTGATATTTCGCCTCGCGATGAGGCTGACCGACTGAACATGGAGAGCGCGGCCCAGCGTCAGGATGCAAAATCGACGCCTCCTTTTGTCTTTGCCCTCAAAAACGACCGCTGGTTTGTGATCAGCTACCGGCGGACCAGCCGCAATAACACTGTGGTTCTGCAGACCGAAATCACCGCAGTTGTGCGGTCCAACAGGTTGGAAAAAAACCGCCTGATTGACGCGCAGGAGCATTTTCTGAAAGCCGCGTTTGACAACATGCCACAGGGGGTTTGCACCTTTTCTGCCGATGGGACCTTGCTGATCAACAATGCCCGCTTTGCGGACCTTCTGACCTTGCCGCTGCAGCTGACCCGTGTGGGCACCTCCTTTGCGCAGATCATGGAGTATCTCAATGCAAAGGTTCTGGTCGGCGCCTTTTCGCAGAACAGCTTTGACGGGTTGATGCGCTTTTTGCGCCGCAATGGGCAGATGCACCTGCGCGAGCGCCACGGCACCGGTACTGTGCTCGATATCGACCTGCATCCGCTGCCGGACGGCGGCTGCATCGTGAATGTTGTGGATGTGACTGCGCAGTCCCAGACCACGGAAGAGTTGGAAAACCGGGTGCAGGAGCGCACCCAGGAGCTGACGGATGTCAACACGGTGTTGCGGCGTCAATATGCCGAACAGGCCCGTGTCGAAGAGGATCTGCGGCTTGCCAAAGCCGAGGTCGAAGCCGCGATGACCTCAAAAACACGGTTCTTTGCCGCCGCCAGTCATGACCTGCTGCAGCCGATCAATGCCGCCAAACTGCTGATCTCGTCGCTGAGCGACATGGCGGCCGGAACCAACATGGCAGAGACCACCCAGCGGCTGGACGGCTCGTTTCAGTCGATGGAATATCTGTTGCACGCTCTTTTGGACATTTCGCGCCTGGAATCGGTGGATACCAAGCTGACGATCAGCGATTTTGATCTTGGCGGGCTGTTGCAGGATCTGGCCGAAGACATCGCACCGCTCGCCCATGAAAAGGGATTACGGCTGGATGTGATCCCCTCCAGCGTCTGGGTGCGCAGGGACCAGCGCTATTTGGCCAGATCGCGCCAAAATCTGGTCAATAACGCGATTCAGTACACTGTTTCTGGCCGGGTTCTGATCGGCTGCCGCAGGCGTGGAGACGAGGTCATTCTCGAGGTCTGGGACACCGGTATCGGTATTTCCAAGCGCGATCAGCAACGCATCTTTCAGGAATTCACCCGAGTCGATGCAAGCCCCAGAGTGGGCTTTGGCATGGGGCTTGGACTGTCCATCGTGCAACGGGCCTGCGCCCTCTTGGGGCATGATGTCAGCGTGCGTTCAAAGCCGGGAATAGGGTCGTTGTTTTCCATCAGGCTGCCGATTGTGCCGCCGGTGAATGAGCAGCCTCGCGAGACAATTTTGCTCCCTGCCTCAGATACGTCTGGCATGGATCTGATTATCATGCTGGTCGAAAATGATCCCGGTGTTTTGTTTGCTCTGACGCAAAAACTGGAAAGCTGGGGCGCCTCTGTTCTTGGCTGCCACTCTACCGACGAGGCGATCCGGTCGCTTGAGGAAATCGGCATGAGCCCGGATATTATTCTGGCTGACTATCAGCTCGATGGCGAGGATACCGGGGTGCATTGCATTCTGGAGCTGCGGCGCCGGACGGGCATCGCCATCCCCGCCATTATGATCACCGCCAACCAGGAAGAAGCCATCAAGGAAATAGGGGCAAAGCCCCAGTTTTCAGTCCTGACCAAACCGGTCAACCTGTCCCGTCTGCGGCCGCTGATAGATTGGAAAACCCGCCATGTCTCAGACCATATCCCTGAGCTCGAAAAAGCGCAGGGTTAAGACCAAGGTCTGCCATGACCTCTGGCTCTGCCCGAGTACTCTGGGTGTAATCAAAAGGATGACATCATGATTTTTCTGCGCGCCCTGTTGTTTCTGCTGCTTTTCGCCAGCCCCATTGCAGCTGCGGAAACATACGATCTCATTTTCCGTCAGGGGAGCCTGACAGGCCTGCCGCAAACGGATGTGCTGACCTATGACCGGCGAGTGGATGTCGAAACAAATCCCGAGTATTCGGCCCGTCACACAGGCCATGTTGAGTTGACGTTTGAGCCGGATGACATGGCCCGCCTCCAGTTTGTGCAGGATGAAAAGCACAAGCTGCTTGGCCGGTTTCCCGCCACGGTTGGCAACCCGATCATCATGTATTTTGTGGAAACCGTGCTGCGGGACGTGGCGCATGAGGCTGGCGGCAGCCCGTTCTACATCCGCAACCGCATCAAGGAATCTCTCCTGCTGCAGGTGCCGGTAGTAGAGGCCGATGTGGCCTTTGGGGATCAGACCGTTGCGGCAAAGCAGATTGTATTGCGCCCTTTTGAGACGGACAAAAGCCGTGACAAAATGGGGGCCTATGCTGATCTTTCGCTCACCTTCACCATGTCAGAGCAGGTTCCGGGCTGGTACAGCTCGCTGGTGGCACAGGCCCCCGGCAAAGAGGGCGCGCCGGGCTATAGCAATTCCCTGACATTACTGCCTACTGGTGAGGCTGAAAAATGAAATTTCTTTGCCTGATCAGCTGTTTGATGGTGGCCGCAGGACCAGGCTGGACGCAGTCCGTGTCTGACCGGCTGAATGATTACCCTACTGCCGCGCGGGCAGATTATGTGTTTGGCTGCATGGCGGCAAACGGTCAGGGGCAGGATATTTTGCGCAAATGCGCCTGCTCGATCGACCATATCGCCTCTGTCCTGCCCTATGAAAAATACGTCGAGGCGGAAACGGTGCTGTCGCTGCAACTGGCAGGCGGGGAACGGATGTCGATTTTCCGCACGGCCGCCCCGGCCAAGGCCCTGGTGGCCGATCTGCGCCGCGCCCAGGCCGAAGCTGAAATTCTGTGCTTTTGACCTGCGCGTGAGGAGGCCGCAGCCGGATCATATGCCGGATCATAAAAAAACACTTGGCTGTGGCCGCAAAAATTCGGGGGCCAGAATTCGGGGGGCTGAAAACGAGGTTTAGCTCTCGCCAGATTTGGGCAGCAGGGTTTCAAAGATATTGCCCTCGGTATCCTGGGCGCGGACACGCAGCGCAGGTGCGCCATTGTCGAGATAGCCAAACCGGAACACAGGGTTTTCGCTGACGGAAATCCCGCCGGTCATGGTGAACAGCATTTCATCGCCTTGAAAAACCTCAAGCTGGTCAATGAAATGCGCGCCGATAAACAGCTGCGTTATCTGATCGCGCTGCAGTCCGGAATAATTTGGATGCCGGATCATGATCTGGGCTTTGCGGCGCGCCGTTGACATCTGGGCCGGGGTCGACAGCGGTTTTGTGTCGGCTTCAAAATGCCGAAGCCGCATTTTGCCCATAGCGGCCAGCGCCACCTCAGGGTCGCGCGATGCCGGGGCGGAACAGCCGCCCGAGGCCTTTACATAGCGGCCAGTCATCGACCAGCCAGCCTCTGTTTCGGCCAGCACCCGGATATTTGAATATTGATTGACCCGCACCCGCACCTCAAAATCCAGCGGCCCCATTGCCGCACCAAAACTGAAATCGGCTGCCATCGGCGCTGGGTTCTCGTCGATGACGACGATGGCCCGCTCTATGGTCTCGGCACCGGTTTTTTGCTTTATCACCAAGGGCACGGTTGCGGCATCATGGGCGCGGTAGGGGGCCACCACCTCAAACAATGAGGCGCCATCGTGCAGATCGACCTCCCCAACAATGTCGCCGCGCAAATCTTCCCAGGATGGCCCGTTCTGGAGCGGGTTTTCCTGCGCATCCAGTCGCTGTGAAAAACCGGTGGATGCAAGCAGCGCCAGGGCTGAGGCGACAAAAATATTTTTCATCATGCTCTCCGTTTTCTGGCAAGATCCATAGCACATTTTGGCTTTGGGAGGAACGATCCTAAAGGATTGGTCGTACTGCGCGCCAAATCATGCGGAAATTTGACCGCAGATCTGCCAGAAACGAGGACCGCGCATGTTCGAAGCCGTTGTTGCCCTTTGCCTCGCGGCAGAGCCCAAAATTTGCCGGGCGCGTCTGGTTCCCGGTTACCGCATGGCCAGTCTCTCGGGGTGCGAGGCAGCCCTCAACTCCAGCCCCCCCTTGATGAATTTTCTGGTGACGAATTTTCCGCAGCGCTTGATTGCAGCACCGCCCCATTGTCAGCAAACCGGGCCAGAGGCCGCAGTGATCGAGGCCGCGCCGGGGCTCTTTGTGCATATGGGCGCGGTCGCGGATGTCAGTGCCGCCAATGCCGGGGATGTCTCAAACAGCGGCTTCATCATCGGCACGCGAGGGGTGGCGGTGATTGATTCCGGTGGCTCCCGGCAGGTCGGCGAAGAGCTGTACCGGGCGATTCGCAGCCAGACAGACCTGCCCATTCTCTACGTGATCCTCACCCATATGCATCCCGACCATGTGCTGGGAGCCTCGGTTTTTGCTGAGGCAGGCGCCAGGGTGGTTGGCCATGAGGCATTGCCACGCGCATTGGCGGATCGGGCCCAGACCTATCTGGCGAATTTTGAACTGCTGACCGGTGCTCAGGCGCTGATTGGCACGCAGCCAGTCCTCCCGGATGAGGTCATCACCGCGACCAGCTCCCTTGATCTGGGCGGGCGTGTGATCAGCCTGCAGGCCTGGCCCAATGCCCATACCGGCACGGATCTGACGGTCGGGGACCCCACAAGCGGGATCCTGTTTGCAGGTGATTTGCTGTTTCATCGCCATGCCCCGGCGCTGGATGGCTCTGTTCTGGGGTGGCGGCGGGTGCTGACGCAGATGCAGAGCCTGCTCTATACTCAGGTGGTTCCCGGACATGGCGGCCCGCTTCTCCCCTGGCCCGATGCGGCAGCGCCGCTGCAGGACTACCTTGAGGTTCTCATCACCGAGACGCGGGCCGCGATCACGCGCGGTGACACGCTGGGAGAGGCTGTGCAAACAATCGCTTTTGGCGAGGCAGATGCGTGGGAGCTGTTTGATCTCTTCAACGCCCGCAATGCCACCGTGGCCTATACCGAGCTAGAGTGGGAATAGCGCCCCGGCAGGCGATCAGCTCTGCAGATGCCTGACTAGCTCTGCAAGTGCCTGGCCAGCGCCTGCGCCAGCGCAAAGGTGCGCTTTTCCAGCAAAACCGGTGTTTCGCAGACATAGGTCAGGGCCTGTGCCCGGTCGCGGTAGATCCGCTGTTGCCAGTCCAGCTGTTCCTCCAGAGCATCGACCCGGTCATAGTCAGGCGCCTCTGAGGCCATGATCTGATCCATCTCGACCCGCGCCTTGTCGATCCTGTCAGAGGCCTCAATCTGGGCCAGAGAATAGCTGGTTATCCCGCCGATAAGCTGGGAGCGGTTGTGATTTATACGTTCAAAAACAATGCGAAAGATCTGACCCAACACGGCATCTGTCACACCGGGCGTGTCGCGCAGAAATTCTTCGATCAGGGCGTCAGCCTCGCTTAGAGAGATGCGGCGCAGCACCAATGTCTCGGCCAGTTCAATGGCTTGTGGTCTGATTTCAGAGGGAATTTTTCCGTCGGGAATGGGCTGTGTCCACATCAACCCCAGAGACATGTTTTCTACCCGGCGCTGCGGGCAGGGCCATTCGGGGTCTGAGAAATCAGCCGCCCCGCCGACCCCCGGTATGGCCAGCCCAAGGGCCAATACAACAGCCTTAACAGTCGCGCGTCGCGTATTTCTCATGTGATCTCCTCCCTCGTCGATTGTACCCAGCACGGTCTGCAAGTCCACGCCTCACAACACACACCAAGGTCGTAATTGTGAGATCGGGGCCGCCAACAGTAGGCTGATTTCAACGATCGCTAGAGTCGGATCAATACAGTTAGGGAGATAGCCTTTGCGCACACGTGCAGCCGTTGCAGTTGCTCCGGGCCAGCCGCTCGAAGTAATGGAAGTGAACTTGGATGGCCCCAAGGCGGGCGAGGTGCTGGTGGAAATCAAGGCCCCCGGCCTGTGTCACACGGATGAGTTCACCCGGTCCGGCGATGACCCCGAGGGCATCTTTCCGGCGATCCTTGGCCATGAGGGGGCAGGCGTCGTGATCGAGGTCGGCGCAGGCGTCATCAGCCTGGAGGTGGGCGACCATGTGATCCCGCTTTATACCCCCGAGTGCCGC
>NZ_MWVJ01000070.1 GCF_002087335.1 Pseudophaeobacter leonis | reverse complement strand
TGGCGCGATCCACCGAGGTGTGCACCTCGGAAGAACAATAGATCCGCAGCGGTTTTTGCGCGAACAACCCCTCTTGGTTGCCGCGCCAGTTCAGCGCTTTTTCCCGCATGGTGAGGACGGCCGCCAGCGTGGCCGACGAGGCACTGTCCTGAATGACGCCCTGAAATTCTGCGGGTAAATCCAGCGCCTGACGCAGCCAGTCCATCATCCGGGTTTCCATCTCGGTCGCCGCCGGAGAGGTCTGCCACAGCATACATTGCGGCGCGATGGCCGAGGTGAGGAATTCCGCCAGCACCGAGGGCGCGGCGGCATTTGAGGAGAAATAGGCAAAGAAACGCGGGTGTTGCCAATGGGTGATCCCCGGCATCACGATCTCTTCAAAATCGGCAAAGATGGCCTCCATGCCCTCGCCGCCTTCGGGCGGGGTGGCGGGCAGCGCGTTCAGCACATCACCGGGTTCGGTGCGGGCGCGCACTGGCTTGTCTTTGACGGTCAGGTGATAGTCCTGCGCCCAATCCGCGATGCGACGGCCCCAGGTGCCAAATTCATCCCATTTCATCTGTTCTTCCCTTGTCGCAATAATATACCCAGTCGCAATAAATCCGGACAGCGCCCTCACCCCGAGAGAGGCTGCCCGCTGCGCTGCTATGGCGCAATGATTGGCTGCGCTGTCAACTCACTTGGCTTTGTTTCGACCCCTTCAAAGCTGGAGCCTTCCTCGAACCAGCTGCGCGGCGCGGGCGCCCCCCAAAGGGTCTGGCGCTGTGGGTCCGTAAGGGACCATTTGATCGCTTCCAGATCCGGGTCGACGGTTTGATAGTCCGAGCAATAGATCTCGATCCGGTGGCCGTCGGGGTCACGCACATAGAGGAAAAACGCGTTTGAAATACCGTGGCGACCGGGGCCACGCTCGATATTGCCGACATAGCCCGAGGTGGACATCAGATCGAGCAGGTCGATGATATTGAGCGGCGTTGGCACCCAAAAGGCCGAGTGATGCAGCCGGGGGCCGGTGCCATTGGTAAAGGCCATGTCATGCACGCCGCCCTTGCGGTGCATCCAGGCGGCCCAGACCTTGCCGCTTTCGTCGTCCTCGGTGTATTCGGTCACCCGAAAACCGATCTCGTTGTAAAAGGCAACCGAGGCATCGACATCGGCGCTGAACAGGTTGAAATGATCAATACGCAGCGGCTTTACCCCATTATAGAGCCTGTATTTCTGATGAATGGGCTCCAGCCGGTCCATCTTGACGTAGAACTCCAGCGGCACACCCCAGGGGTCGCGGGTGCGCAGAGTGCGTCCCATATGCGGCCGCTCCACCCAGTCCACCGGCAGGCCTTTGGCGGCGAAAAATTCGGCGGCCTTGTCCAGATCAGGTTCATCAAACAGCTTGAACCCCAGCACGCCCACCTCCGCCCTGTCGGCCTGAACCAGCACAATACAGTGATGGCCACGCTCTTCCATGGCGCGCAGATAGACGCGGCCCTCATCCTCTTGGGTGACCTGCAGGCCAAGCATCTCGACGTAGAATTTGCGCGAGGCGGCCAGATCCGTGACGCGGTATTCCACATGCGACAGCCGGAGGATATTGAAAGGCGGATAGAGTACGGGTGCGGGAACGGGCATGAGGGCCTCCTGTTTGCAACGGGCTCCGGTCCAGCCGGACCAGGGGGGTTTTAGGGCTCTGGCTGCTGCCAGAAACGGGGCACAAGGCGCTGCGACAAAAGCGTGGTGTCAGGCGCCGAGGCGCATGATCTTATGCGCGCCGGTGGCAAAGCCGATGTGCTTTTGCTCCATATAGAATTCAAAGGACCAATCGCCGCCATCGCGGCCAATGCCAGAGGCTTTGACGCCGCCAAAGGGGGTTGGCAGGTGGCGCACATTTTCCGAATTCACCCAGATCATGCCGGCCTCAAGCTGGTCCGAGAAGCGCAGCGCGCGGGTCACATCATTGGTCCAGACATAGCCGGTGAGGCCGTATTGCGTGTCATTGGCCATCTGCAGCGCCTCTTCTTCGGTTGAAAACGGGATCGAGGTCAGGACCGGGCCAAAGATCTCTTCTTGCGCGATACGCATCTGGTTGGTTGCATCCGTAAACAGCGTTGGGCGCACGAAATAGCCCGCGTCGCCCAGCGTCACACCGCCAGCCGCCACCGTGGCGCCGTCCTCGCGGGCGATATCGAAATAGCTGGTCACCTTGTCAAAATGCTCTTTGGCGATCAGCGGGCCGATCTCGCTTGCGGGGTCGAGCGGGTGGCCGACCTTGATGTTGTTGACGCGTGCGACCAGCTTGGCCTCGAATTCGGCGCGAATGCTGTCCTGGATCAACAGGCGGGAGGAGGAGGTGCAGCGTTCGCCCTTGATCGAATAGATCATGAAGATGACCGCATCCAGCGCCCGGTCCAGATCGGCGTCCTCAAAGACCACGACGGGGTTCTTGCCGCCCAGTTCCAGATGCATCCGCTTTAGGGTGTCGGCGCCCTGTTTGGTGATCAGACTGCCGGTGCGGCTCTCGCCGACAAAGGCGATGGCCTTGATCGCGGGGTGTTCGGTCAGGCGTTTACCGGCCTCTTCGCCAAAGCCGTTCACCAGGTTCCACACGCCCGCAGGCAGGCCTGCCTCATGGGCGATCTCGGCCAAAATCCGGGCGGTGAGCGGGCTGAACTCGGCCGGTTTATGCACCACGGTACAGCCCGCGGCCAGCGCCGGTGCGATCTTCCAGGTCGACAGCATGAACGGCGTGTTCCAGGGGGTGATGACGCCAACCGGGCCAATCGGCCCCCGGGTTGTGATGTTCATCAGGGTTGGCGACTGCAGGTGCTTGCCATCGCGCGCCGCCGTGACCTGATCGGCAAAGTAACGGAAATTCTCGGCGCCCGCAAAGCCGCCTTGGACATAAAGCGCAGGGTCTGGCCGGTGTCCCAGCATTCGCAAAAGGCGATCTCTTCGGCGCGGGCCTCAATCCCTTCGGCGATTTTTATCAGGATCTTTTTACGCGCGGCGGCGGCCATATCGCGCCAGGCCGGACAGGCAGCTTTGGCGGCCTCAGCTGCGGCATCGACATCCGCCGCCCCGCCCTGCGCCACCGGACAGATGACGCTTTTGTCCACCGGTGAGCAGGTCTCAAACGTGGCACCAGAGGCGGCGGGCAGGCTTTTGCCGTTGATCAGGTTCTGGTGCCGCTTTTGCGAAAACGCGCCAGATACTGGTCCAGTTTTTCGATATTGCTGTTCAGGATAGACACTATTTTTCCTCCAGATGATCACGGATGGTGCCGCATTTTGGCGAAAGCTCCGGGTCGATGTTGCGCATCTCAAACGACAGCGCGAGCGAGCGTTTTGCCATGCAGGGGGCCAGATAGGCACGGGCCGCGTCAAAAATCGCTGGGGTGCAGCCTGGCGGGTCGCAAGATCACGCCCCTCCCGCAGCCGCACCGAGATATCGATATAGCCGTGCTGAGCGTCGCCATCGGCAATCGAGACATGCGTGGCCGCAAAGGCCCGCACGCGAATGCCGGCCATGGGAAAAACACCGGTTTCAATCGCAGCCAGGCGCAGGCAGCTGCACAGATCCGCGATATCAACCGCGTCTTCCAGGTTGGCAGAGTAGTCCAGCATGACGTGAGGCATGGAGTGGTTTCCTCGGAAGGGGTGGTAAGTGAAATATTGTTAACATGTTTATCATCTTGCGGGGGTGCTGTCAAATAGAGCAAGAGACCTGCGGGCAATTGCCTTTCGTGATGAATTGATGTGATAAATGCTCATGACACCCAGATTGCCCTCAACCTCCCGCTCGCTGCCAATTGCTCTGCTCCGTGCCCGTGAGCGCGTTATGGAGCCGATCCGAAACCTGTTGAGCGACAGTGACCTCACCGAGCAGCAATGGCGTGTTTTGCGGGTGGTGCAGGAAAGCGGAGCGATTGACCCGACGCAGATTTCCGATCAGGCCTGTCTTTTGCTGCCCAGCCTGACGCGCAGAATGCAAAAGCTGGATGAAAAGGGTCTTATCAGCCGCACCCGTGATCAGGTCGACCGGCGGCGTCAGGTGATCCGTATCACCGCAGCCGGTGAAAAAATAATCGACGCCAATATGGCGGCCAGCCTCGCCATCGTGACCCGCACGCGGGAAAAAATGGGCGAGGAGCGCTAGGAGGCGCTGCTGGATCTGTTGAACGAGCTGGATGGTATCGAGATTTAAGGCGCTTTAGCTCACGCCTGCGTAATCCCTGCCTGCTTAATCTGTGGCGGCGCGGCGCAAGAACACCTGAACATCGGCTACATTTGTCCCAGTGCCCCCCGTCAGCAACAAGGCATCGGCGGCTTTGAGGGCGGCGTAGCTGTCATTGTTGGCAAGCAGGGCTGCGCCATCCGCTCCGGCCGCGGCAATGGCGGCCCAGGTGCCCGGTGTGCCACACCGCCTGCGGCCTCCGTTGGGCCATCGCGCCCATCGGTGCCTCCCGACAAAAACAGCCAGTTGCCAGTCAGCTCTTGGGCGCCGCGCTGGGCCAGACGCAGGGCCATCTCCTGATTGCGCCCGCCGCGCCCGTCGCCCACAAGGCGCACGGTGGTCTCGCCGCCAAATATCAGCGCAATATCGCGGTCTTTAGGGGCCGCCTGTGCCGCCCGCAGGATCTCGTCGACCGCCTCGGAGACATCGCCGGTCAAATGGTCGCTGACCAGCTGCGCCTGCCATCCCAAAGGCTGCGCCGCCTGCATCATGGCCGCAAGGCTGTGGCGATTAGAGCCGATCAGATTGTTTTGCGCCTCGGGCAGCGGGATGACTGCGGGCTCTGTTGTCAGATGGGTTTTGACCGCCTCTGGCAGGCGGTCCCAGATTCCGGCCCGTTTCACTGTGGCACAGGCGGCGGCGCGATCTCCCAGCGGGCTCACCGTTGGCCCCGACGCAATGGCGCGCAGATCATCGCCAATGACATCCGACAGAATATAGCTCGTCACGGGCGCAGGTGCTGCGTGCCGCAACAGCCCGCCGCCTTTCAGCTCGGACAGCTGCTGGCGCACAAGGTTCATCTCGGTGATCTCCAGCCCCGAGGCCAGCAGCGCCTGATTGACCGCGGCTTTGTCCGCCAGAGTCAGCCCGGCGGCCGGGGCCACCATCAGGGCAGAGCCGCCGCCAGAGACCAGCACGATGACGCGGTCCTGCGCCGTTGTTTGCGACAAAAAGCGCAGCACGCTGGCCCCGGCCTCGGCGCTGGCCTGATCCGGCACCGGGTGTGAGCCGGCCAGGACCTGCGCGCCGGGAACATCCCGCTGGTTCTCGGGGTTGGTCACCACCATGGCCTGGCGCGGCTCGGGGATATGGGACAGCGCCTCTTGCATCATCGGCACTGCCGCCTTGCCAAGGGCCAGAATGTAGCTTTGGCCACCAGCGGCCAGTGGCGGCAGGGGCGAGGCCTGCAGGGCCTGGCGCAGAGCCAATGCCGGGTTCGCGCGGGTCACGGCGGCGTCAAACAGGGTTCTGGCGTCTTGGGCAAGAGAGGTCATGTAGGCTCCGTAGAATGGGGTTTCGCGGATCTGATCTCGCCGTGTTACCGCTAAACTTGCCGCCCGTTTTGCCCAAAGGTGCCGCCGGGGTCAACCACCGTCGCCCGCACCGTCGCCCGTGCTGCCGGGGCGCTGGCGGCTTTTGTGGCGCGGGCCATCCGCGGTGAGCGAGTGCAGCGACAGCGTATGATCCATATTGCGCATCCGGTGCCGCAGCATCTGCCGGGTCAGCCGTGCCAGATCCGCCTGCAGCTCGGGCCGCTGGGCGACATCCTCCAGCTCGCCCGCTCCGTGGTGATCAAACAGCAGCGGCGGCAGATCGGCGGCAAATTCCACCAGCGTAAACCGGTGGTCACGCAGAATGGCTAGGCTCGACTCAGCGATCGAGGTGCCAAGGCTGCGTTGCCACAGGGTGGCGGCTTCGGGGTCACCAAAGTCCAGCTCGGAGAAGGAATACTGCCGCCAGTCGGCTGGGGTTTCGCCGCGCAGCAAAGGCAGCAACGAGGCGCCATCAATGGCATTGGGGATCTCTTGCCCCACCCAGTCCAGAATGGTGGGAGTGAGGTCGATGGATTCGGTTATGTCCTGCCGCCGACTGCCCGCCTGGGCGGCATTGCCGGGCATGCGGATAATCAGCGGTGTTTTGGAAAGCGGCATCAAAGACCGTGAATTTCCCCCAGCTGTGGCGGTCTCCCAGCATCTCGCCATGATCCGCGCTGAGCACCACCAGAGTATTTTCGTCCTGACCGCTGTCTTTCAGGAACTGCAGCACCTGGCCGATATGGGCATCAACCTCGCTGGCCAATCCCAGATAAAGCGCCCGCAGGATCTGGATGTTCTCGTCCGTTGGCTCAAGATCCGCAAACCCCAGAACCGTTGAGGCCGCAGTGTAGGCCTGGGTGGTGGGCGTAAAAAACGGGTGCAGCGCGCATTCATCCGCCACCGATCCGCGCCGCTGCGGCAGCGGCAGGCTGGCAGGGTCCACCAGGGTATTGTAGGGCGCGGGTGCGACCAGCGCGGGGTGGGGGCGAATATAGGTCAGATGCGCAAACCAGCTTTGATCGCTGTAGGCGGGCATGGTGGCCAGAAACCGGTCTGTCAAAAAGGCGGTATCGCTGTCTTCGGCCCGGTAGAGCGCGGGATCATTCAGCCGTGGCGCGCCCCCTGTCGCAGAGGTGGGCCTGTGCAGATCCCAGTAATTGTCAAATGTGTAGCCCTTGCGCCGCAGGTCGGCGCGCCAGGGGTAGGACATCTCCAGCCGCATCTCGAGCATTTCGCGAAACTCCGCCATGTGCTGCTCATAGGTGCGGATGGCCGGATCATTGGGGTGGTGCACGCGGGGATCGCGCGCTGTGTCTGTATAGCCGAACAACATGGGCTCATAGCCGGCCTTGCGCATCTCGCCGGGCAGGGTTGGCGTGTCATGGCGCAGCGGCGTGCCATTGCGCACCGAGCGGTGGTTCATCGCATATTGCCCGGTCAGGATCGAGGCGCGCGACGGCCCGCAGGGGTTCACCACCGTGTAGTTCTGCTCGAAGGTCACCGCCTCGGCCATCAGAGCCCGCAGGTTTGGCAGCGCCACATGCGCCGCCAGCGCCCCTGTTAGGCAGTCGGCGCGCAGCTGGTCAATCAGAATGAACAGCACATTCTGTTTCTCCTGCTTATTCGCAGGCTCTGGGGCTGGCGCAGTGGGGCTCATGGCTCAGGTCCTCTGGCAGGGGTGGTGGTCAGTCTTTGCCAGATAATCCGTCGCATTGTGATTTGGGAAGGGTTTTTCTGTTTCTTTTGGGTGAGAGTTGACCGTTTTGGTGGGGTTTTGTGGGTTATGGCTTGCGAATTGGCGGCTCTGATGGCAGTTTCTTTGGGTCTTGTTGCCGAAATAAGGATTCTGCCTGATGGCCGCCGCCAGTACTCTCTCCCACCGCGAAATGGGGCTTTTGCAGGCGCTGCGGCACTTGGGTGGCTCCGGGCGCAGCGCGGAGTTGGCAACAATGCTGGACGTCTCGGAAGAAACCGTGCGCCGCACCATCAAGGCCCTGGCCACGGCGGGCGCGCTGGAACGGGTACACGGCGGCGCCTATCTTGTGGGGGCAGGCAATGACGCCTCGGGCCCCAGTTTTTTTCGCCGCATGGGCGAGAACCCGCAGGAGAAAAAGCGCATAGCCGAAGCCGTTCTTCCCAGGATCACTGATGGCATGACGGTGTTTCTGGATGTGGGCTCTACCACCTCCTTTGTGGCCGAGGCGCTGCGCCGGCGTCACAATCTGACGGTGGTGACCAATTCCATTGGGGTGGCGCAGCTTCTGTCCAATCACAATGGCAATCGGCTGCACCTGCTCGGCGGTGAGATGCGCGGCGATGATCGCGGCACCTTTGGGCCGGTGAGCGAACAACAGGCGGCACGCTTTGCCTTTGATGTCGCGATTTTGTCAGCGGATGAGCTGTCGGCAAAACACGGGCTGTTGTTTCACAATGCCAGCGAGGCCGAACTGGCCTCTGTGGTGGCCGCGGCGGCAGAGAAGATCTTTGTGGTGACCACCGCGTCAAAATTCTCCGAGACAGCACCCCATTGCGGCCCGGCGCCGCAACTGTTGCATGGGCTGGTTAGTGAACGGGAGCCGGGAAAGAAACTGGCGCGGGCGCTGCAGGGCTGGGGCGTGACGTTTGAGCTGGCACTGGCGACGGAGCAGTCGCCCACAAAAGCACCGGGACACGCCGCTGGAGAGGCGTCAGGCGGGAAGCCCTGAGATGGCGCTGCAGACCAGAGCGCAGGCGCTGCAATGCCCCTGCGGATGCCGAAGAATGAGCACAAACGGAGCCCTCAGATGGCGATTTTGACCTTCCTTAACAGCCTTGCCGGCGCCACCATGTTTTTGCTGTTTGCCGTGCGGATGGTGCGCACGGGCATCGAGCGCAGCTATGGGGCTTCGTTCCAGCGGCTGTTGACCGGCACCGGCAACCGGGTGCAGGCGGGCGGCGTTGGCGTCGGGCTGGCGCTGGTTTTGCAAAGCTCAGCTGCGGTGACGCTGCTGGTCACCGGCTTTGCCTCCGGAGGCTACCTCGGCTTTCCCACCGGGCTGGCCATTGTGCTGGGCGGCGACCTTGGCTCGGCGCTGATCATTCAGATCCTGTCGTTCGAGCTGGACTGGCTGGTGCCGGCGCTTTTGGCCGTGGGGGGCTATCTGTTTGTCAAAACCGATGGCAAGAAGGCGCGCCAGACCGGGCGTATCCTGTTGGGGGTCGCCTTTATCCTGATTTCGCTGCGCTTTTTGCGCGAGGCAATGGATCCTATTCGCGACAGCGCCTTTTTGCCCGCAGTGGCCGGCTATCTGGCGCGGGACTATATCACCGCCTTTCTGGTTGGCGGCGCGCTGGCCTTTGTGATGCATTCCTCGGTGGCGGCCATCCTGATGTGCGTTACCCTGGTCGAGATCGGAGCCATCCCCTTTGCCGCTGGCCTGTCGCTGGTGCTGGGGGCCAATTTCGGCTCTGGCTTCATTCCCGTCTGGCTGAGCCGCGGTATGAGCCAAAGCGCGCGGCGCATTCCCTATGCCAATCTGGCTCTGCGCGGCAGTTGTGCGGTGCTTTGTCTCTTTGCGGTGAATTCCGTGCTCGGGGCGGGTTTTCTGGGGGCCTCGCAGGGCGGGCAGATGCTGGTCTATGCGCATCTGGCCTTTAACGGCTCTTTGCTGCTGCTGGCGCTGCCGATCTGCGCCCGGATTGAGCCTGTCATGCGGCGATTGATGCCAGAACCTGCCGCACCAGAGGCAGGCCTCACAGGCCGACCTGTGAGCGCGCTGGAGCCTGGAACCTATGGGCCACCTGCCCAGGTTCTGGCCAATCTCAAGCGCGAATTGCTGCGGATGACAGATCTCGTGGAAACCATGTTCCGCCCGCTGGCGGATCTATATAAATCCGGCGACAAAGAGCAGATCAAAGCGCTGCAGGCGCTGGACCCTGAGGTCGATGCCTGCCTCTCTGGCATCCGCAGCTATGTCGCGGATATCCCGGATGCGGATTTCAGCCATGCCGAGCTGAAGCAGGCCCGCGAGATGGTGGAATATGCCATCCGGCTCGAGTCAGCCGGGGATGTGGCAGCCCGCAGACTGGCGGTGCTGGCAGGGGGTCTCAACAAAAAAAAACTGCGGGTCTCCTCCGAAGGCTGGGGAGAGATCCTGCGGATGCATGAGGCGATCATGGCCAACCTGCGTCTGGCCTCAAACGTGCTGATCTCTAGCGATCTGGAAAGCGCACGTCTGCTGAACCTGGAAAAAACCGAGCTGAAACGGATGGAGCGGGACAGTCGCAAGCGCCACCTGAAGCGGCTGCAGCGCGGCGAGGACTATAGTTTTGATACCTCGGATATTCACCTGGAAACCCTGCGGGCGCTGCGGGAGTTCAACAGCCATGTGGCGGCGGTGTCTTATCCGGTGCTGTATCAGAATGGCCAGTTGCTCGAGACCCGCCTGATCGAAGAGATGACCGCCTCGCAGACCGGAACCTGAGAGCGGTTTGCAGGGTGCCATGACACTGTGGTTGATCACACCGAACTGGCTGATCACGATACAAATGACCCTAATATGGGCGATGTGGCCTATTTTGAAACCGCTGCCCGAAAAAGGTGCATAGCCCATGACGCCCTTTGTTGTGTCCATCATCCTGTCAGCCGCGATACTGCACGCCGTCTGGAATGCGATTGTAAAAACGGCTGCGGATCGCACCACTATGCTGGGGCTGGTGGCGCTGGGCCATGTGATCCCCGGTGCTGTCATGGTGGTGTTGCTGCCGCTGCCAGAGCTGGAAAGCCTGTTCTATGTGGCGCTGTCGACTGTGATCCATTTTGGCTATTTCTACATGCTGGGGCAGGCCTATAAACATGGCGACCTCAGCGTGGTCTACCCGATTGCCCGTGGCATTGTGCCGGCGCTGGTGGCGCTATGGGCGATGATTTTTGCCGGTGAAGTCCTGCCGCTGCAGGCCTGGGGCGGTATTGCTCTGATTGGTCTGGGCATTCAGCTCAGCAGTTGGCAGGCGCTGAGATCAGGCGTCGGGCGCGCGGCGCTGTTTTATGCGCTGGGCACCGGTTTTTGCATCTCGTTATACTCGCTGGTTGACGGCCTGGGCGTGCGATTGTCTGGCAATACCCTCAGCTATTGGGCCTGGGGGGCCTTTGGGCATGTGTTCCTGGCGGGTTTCATCGGGCTGCGCAGGCGTCGGACACTTGCACAGATATCTTTGCGCAGCTGGTGTATCGGCATCTGTGGCGGGTTTGTTTCGATGACGGCCTACGGGCTGGTGCTTTATGCCAAAAACTTTGCCCCGCTGGGGGCTGTGTCGGCGCTGCGCGAAACCTCGGTGATTTTTGCGGCCCTGATTGGCTTTTTTGTCCTGAAAGAGGGCAACTGGATTCGCCGCCTTGGCGCGGCTGTGCTGATGGCCATTGGTGTGGGGCTGATTGGAATGTCTGTTTGACAGGCATATTGCCCGGCTCGGCCCCCTCGCGCCTGCCAGCATCGTTGACGCACGCGGCTGAGACGCGCAAACTACTGTTACAACACCGTCTTACATTGCCCATGTTTTTGGGGAATCGAGCGGCGTTGTTCGGAAACTGGAACCATGGTCCGGCTAAGCTGCGGCATTTTGGCCTTATCGGTTTTTGAAACTGTCACTGTTTGTTGGGCGCAATGCCCCGCACTCTTTTGAAGACCAAAAACAATAATAAACGAAATCAACAACCCACTAGGGAGTAATTTGAATATGACTACCAAATCTAGCGTCACTCGCCGGACCCTGCTGAAAAGCGCCGGTGCGGCTGCTCTTGCAGCGCCGCTCTATTCCAAAAGCGCGCTGGCGTCGTCAGGTGAAGTAAACATCCTGATGTGGTCGGACTACCTGCCACCTTCCTTCATTGAGGGCTTTGAGGCCAAGACAGGCATCAAGGTGAACTACACCGGTATTGGGTCGAACGAGGAAATCATCAACAAGATGAAGGCCACCAAGGGTCAGGGCTTTGACATTGTCTCGCCCACCAACAACCGGTCGCTGCAGTGGGGGCCGCTGGAGCTGCTGAAGCCTTTCGACATGAGCAAGGTCAACATTGACGCGGTGAACCCTGCGATGGCCAAAATCGGCACAGACGCATGGAACTTTGAAGGCGCCGGCGTGCATTGGCTGCCACATATCTGGGGCACCGAGGGCATTGCTTATCGCACCGACAAATGGCTGCCTGCGGGTGATGCGCCGTCTTATGGCGATGTCTGGGCCGAAGAAAACGCTGGCAAAACAATGGGCCGTGCTCATTCGATGATGCTGGGTGCGGGCCTTTATATGGAAGCCTCGGGCGAGATGGATCCTGGCTCTGTCTGGGCCGCCTACAGCAGCGAAGATAAAATGCGCGAAGTCTGGGGCAAGATCACCGACTGGTGCATGGCGCGCAAATCCCGCATCAAACTGATCTGGAATGATGCGGATACCCAGAAAAACGGACTGCTGAACGAAGGCGTTGTGGTTGGTCAAACCTGGGACGGGCCCCCTCTGGCGCTGAAAGCTGCTGGTGAGCCCGTGCATTATCAAGCCCCAGTTGAGGGTGCGACGGCCTGGGTTGACGGTATGTCCATGCCGGTTGGCGCCAAGAACGAAGAGCAGGTCTATGCCTTTATCGACTATGCCTTTGGTCAGGAAGCCGCAGGCGTGGCGATCGACAGCCATGGCTATAACTCGCCGGTTCTGGGCGCGGACACCTATTCGGGTGACGTCTACAAAAAGAACTTTGCCGAAGCCTATCCTGGCGACAGCCTGGCTAACCTGAACCCATGGCCTGCCGAAGCCCCCTGGTATGCCGAAGTGCGCACAGAGTTCGTCAACAAGTTCAAAAGCGCCTGATCCGCTATTGACCAAAACTGGCTCCCGGACAGTCCGGGGGCCAGCCGCGCGCCTTTGTGGCGTATGAAACCAACCTGAACAAACAGAGCAGCCAAATTGAGCTGGGGCAGAGTCTCCGGACAAGAGAGCTGCGAGCTGGGGAGAGACCACATGAGTGCTGGGGTCGGCGTAGATCTTGAGAAACTCTGGATCCGCTTTGGAGATTTTGTCGCCGTGCGCGACGCAAATGTGCATATCAACGGAGGCGATTTCTTTTCCTTCCTCGGCCCCTCAGGCTGCGGCAAGACGACGATTTTGCGCGCTGTTTCGGGGTTTCTTGAGCCCAGCGAAGGTCAGGTTCTGATCGGCGGCAACAATATGAAGGGCATCGGGCCCAACAAACGTCCCACGGCCCTGATCTTTCAGAACCTGGCGCTGTTTCCTTTGATGAAAGTTTGGGAAAACATCACCTTCTCAATGGAAGTCAAGGGCGCCTCGGCCAAAGAGCGCCGCAAACGTGCCGATGAGCTGCTCGATATGATTGCGCTGCCGGATCAGGGCGACAAGCTGCCGTGGGAACTCTCCGGCGGTCAGCGTCAGCGGGTCGCCATTGCGCGGGCGCTCTGTGCTGAACCGGATGTTTTGCTGCTGGATGAGCCGCTTTCGGCGCTGGATCTGAAGCTGCGGCAGCACATGCGCACCGAGCTGCGCGAAATTCAAAAACGGGTTGGCATCACCTTTATCTACATCACCCATGACCAGGGTGAGGCGCTGACCATGTCGGACAATATCGCCGTGATGCGCGCCGGTGTGATCGACCAGATTGGCGACGGCAAGACCATCTACAACGACCCTGCCACCGCCTTTGCGGCCTCCTTTGTTGGCGAGAACAACGTCTTTCGCGGCACCGTGAAACAGGTGCAGAGTGACACAGCACTGATCTCGACAAACCGCTCGGGCGATCTGCTGGCGCGGGTGTCCAGCGCCAATCAGGGCAAGATGAAAGCTGGCGATGACGCGATGATGTTCATCCGTCCCGAGGCCTTTGCCCTGGCGCCCGTCGGCGCCCAGGGCGACCATTTTGTCACCGCAACTGTCACCAATGAGGAATTTGAGGGCAATGCTTTCAACATCTTCATGGAAGGCGAGGGCGGCAAGGAAATGAAGGTCTCGTTGCCTAACCTTGGCCAGTCCTTTGACAGCCACAAGGGCCAGCCGATGACCCTGCAATATGATGTCCAGAACGCTGTGGCCATGCCCGCAGGCGATCTGGCCACCGAATAGGGAGGCTGGCAATGCCCCGTTTCCTAAAAGAATTCTTTGACCGCAATGGCCTGGGTCTTGGCTCTGTGATGCTGGGTCTGGTGCTGTTCTGGACCATTGGCCTGATCATCCTGCCGCAGCTGTCGATGCTGGACTTTTCGTTCCGTCCGAACCTGCCGCCGCCCGAAATTGGCGGGCCAAAAGACCTCTATACGATGGAGAACTACAAATATCTGGTCTTTGGCCCCGAAGGCGGCAGCCAGGATTATAATGCGGTCGATCTGAAGGTGTTTTACCGCACCCTGGTGGCGGCGATCTTTGTCACCATCTTTAACCTGATCCTGTGCTACCCGATTGCCTATTATCTGGCGCAGACCAAGGGCAACCACATCCGCATTTTTGCGCTGATGCTGATCATTCCCTATTGGATCAACGAGATCCTGCGGGCCTTTGCGCTGCGCATCATCTTTGGCGAAACAGGCGTGCTGAACAACCTGCTGGTGGCCGCCGGGATCTTTGACACCCCCTTTGACTTTGTGCGCAACGATATCGCGCTCTATGCTGCTCTGGGCTATGCCTATATCCTGTTGATGATCTTTCCGATCTACAACGTGATCGAAAGCCTGGATCGCAACCAGATCGAGGCGGCGCGTGACATGGGCGCCAGCTGGCCGATGATCCACCGTCGGGTGGTTATTCCCTATGCCAAACCTGGCATCAGCTCGGGCTGTACCATGGTGTTCATGCTCTCGGCCGGGGCGCTTGCGGCGCCGCAAATCCTGGGCGGGCCATCGTCGCTCTGGTTCACGCAGCTGATCTATCAGCAATTCAACGACAACTCTGACTGGCCCCAGGGCGCGGCCTATGCCGTGGTGCTGCTGGTCACCTGTATCCTCTTGGTGCTTGCGCTGATGCGTCTCTTCAAGGTGAACATGGGGGATATCGGCAAATGAAGAACCTCTCTCTTATGCGCCTCAGCATCTGGGCCTATCTGGCGATTTTCTTTGCCTATCTGCTTGGGCCGCTGGTGATCATGTCGATCGCCGCATTCAACTCACCCGAGTTTCCGCGCGCAACCCCCTGGGAGTGCCTGACGTTTGAGTGGTTCTCGGCTCTGTTTCAGGACGAGCGGATCCTCAATGGCATCAAGAACTCCATTCTGGTCGGATTTGGCACCGTGGTGCTTTCGGTGGCCATGGGGCTGGCTGGCGCTTTGATGCTGACCCAGCTCGGGCCAAAACTGCGGGCGACCTACTACACCATCATCATCGCGCCCATTCTGGTGCCCGGTGTGGTGATTGGTATCTCGACGCTGGTGTTCTGGGACCGGATCAACCGTATGCTGGGGCTGGATGCCGACAGCTTTTTGTCCAACGGGTTGTTCCTGACGGTGATCGGCCAGTCCACCTTTATCGCCAGCTATTGCATGCTGGTGCTGGTGGCACGTCTGCAGCGCTATGACACAGCCCTGACCGAGGCAGCGCTGGATCTTGGCGCCACCCATGCGCAGGCCTTCCGCAAGGTTCTGTTGCCCTTCATGAAGCCCGCCATTGCAAGTGCTGCAGTGCTGGCCTTTCTGGCGAGCTTTGAGAACTACAACACCACCACCTTTACCTTTGGCGAATATCCAACGCTGACCATCGAGCTGGCACAAAAGGTCCGCTATGGCATCACTCCGGCGATCTCGGCGCTGGCCTTTATCAGTGTGTTGCTGACGGTCTTTGCCGCCCTGTTCAACGAGGCCAATATCCGCCGCAAAGAACTGGTGGCCTTGGCGCGCAAGCAAGCCACGGTGGAAGAGCTGAGCCGTGGCAGCTTTAAGATGCCGGGTTTCCTCAGCTCCAATTGGGCGGCGGTGGCGCTGGTGATTGTGGCCTGTGCGACCGTGGTCGTGGTGGGGACTGCGACGGTCTATAGCCCGCAGCAGTGTATCGCCGATGTGCAGGAGCAAAAGCGCCTGGAGACCGAGCTGCGCATTCAGGAGTTGCAGCGCCAGCGTGAGCTGCGTCGCCAGCAGCAAGAGGCTGAACAGGGCAGTACTGCACCGGCTCAGTCCAAACCTGCGGGCAACAATTCCGGCTTTGGCGGTGTCTTTGCCCCAAGCACCCTGTCGGGTGAGGACAGTAGCAGTGCTGTGGAACCAGAGGCCAAGGCTTCCGGTTTTGGCGGCGCTTTTGCCCCCAGTGCCCTGAGCGGCGAAGAGACCAGTGAGGGGTCCGGCAACTGACCCTTCAGCTGCCATGTTGCTTTGAAAACAAACCCCGCCCGGCTGTACCGTCGGGCGGGGTTTAGTGTTCTTAGATCCGCGCTGGGATGGTCAGGCGTTGTTCGGCAACGGTTTGCTGAACAACGCGCCCGGCGCATCCGGTGCCACGGCGGCACCCGACAGCCGCGCCATATGCCAGCCAAGCGCCTGATTGCTGCTCACCACCGGTTTGCCAAGGCGCTGTTCCAGATCCTCGATAATGTCCAGAGTGCGCAGATTGGTGCAGCTGAGGAAAACCGCCTCGACATGGGCATTGCCGCCAACCTCAAGGGCCGCGGCATGGATCGACGCGGGGTCGATGCGGGCGACATTTTCCTCGCGCTCTTCTCCAAAGGACACCATGGTGGGCACCCGGATGCCGGCGCGCTCAAAGGTCTGGCGCATGGGGCCTGCAACAGAGTCTATATAGGGCGAAACCAGCCCGATAGAGGCGACATCAAGGGCAGCAAAGCCCATGAGTGTTGCCGTCAGAGGTTGCGCCACATGGCGGGTTTGTACCGCGCCGCTGACCAGCTCTGCCACCCGCTGCGGGCCTATCAAGGTGGTGCCCGAGGTGCAGCCATAGGCGACGGCATCGAACCTGGCGGCTTGCGGCAAAAGGGCGGCGGCTGCGGGCAGGTGGCGCTCCATCTGCGCAATGGTATCCGGTGTCAGCTCTGCCCCCGAGGGCAGCCGACTGACGTAGAGCGCCACATCCCGCGCCACAAACAGGCGGCGAAAATCCTGCTCGATGGTCTCATCAACCTGCAGGGTGATCAGGCCAAGCGTGGCGCTTGATCAAATAGGGCCGGTGAGGCGATAGGGAAAATTGCGCATGCCAGAGGCTCCTGCAGGGGGGGCGGTTGTGACAAGAGTTTTGCCGACACAGCCCCTCTCCGCAAGCGGCAAGACGGATCGGCCTCGACTTGCTACGATCCTGCACTTGAGATCCTGCGCTGCCGGCCCCCCGGCGCTCTTTCGCCCAGCTTTTGCCGCGGTTGAGTCGAATCGTTAACGTTATTGCGTGCAACAGTTAAGGGATTGAAATTGAATTTTCCGGATGACTCATCAGGAGGTTTTCCGGCTGAAAGCCTTCATATGAAGGACTGGGTCTGAATGGCTGTTTTGGACAATGCAATTTGGTTGACCGGGGTCAATAGCAGTGCCGAAAGCGGCACCACGACTGTTTCGGAAGGGGGCAATAGCACCACCGTCACCGGAACCTTTACGGCGGCGTCCTGGGATGCCACGCAATCAGGCCAGAATGTCTCAGAGTTTGGGGCCTTTGAGGTGAGCGAGCCCATCACGGCCCTCTATGAATTTTCCAACCCCGTGCGGGATCTCAGTTTTGATCTGCAGCACGTCAACTCCTCCGGCACCACCCATGATGACAAATTCACCCTGCGCATTCTGGATGCCTCAGGGGCGCTGATCCCGGCGGATGAGGTGATTGCGGCACTGACAGGCGTGACGCATCAAAGTGTGACCACCAATGCAGACGGCACCGTCTCTATTGAGGGCGACGGCAGCGCCGCCAATGATATTCGCGTTGCTCTGGATGGGCCGATCTCGTCGCTGCAGGTCACATATGACAATGGCGAGGACGCAGCCCTGTCTGGCGGCGGCGGCATCTCTGACCTTAGCTTTAGCATTCCTGTGGCGCCCGACTACATCGTTGAAGGCACCGATGGCGATGATCTGATCGACGCAGATTACATTGGTGATCCCGAAGGCGACCGGGTGGACAACGCAGACGCGGCGGATGGTTCGCAAGATGACTTTATCGACGCCGGGGATGGGGACGACACCGTTCTGGCGGGTGAAGGCCACGACTCCATCGATGCGGGCTACGGCAATGACTATGTCGAGGGCGGCACGGGCGACGACACCCTGCGGGGTGGCTGGGGCGATGACACGCTGATGGGCGGCGATGGCGACGACCGGCTCGAAGGGCTCTATGGCAACGACCTGATCTATGCCGGCGCTGGAGATGACCATGTCTTTGGCCGCGATCAGGATGATCTGATCTATGGCGAAGAGGGCAATGACACGCTGATCGGCAGCCAGGGCACCGACACTGTCTGGGGCGGCGATGGCAATGACACCCTGGCGGGCAGTCAGGGCAATGACGAGATGCACGGCGGCGACGGCAATGATCTGGTCTTTATCGGGGGGAACGAAGACTCGGACCGGATCTTCCTGGATGAGGGCAAAGATACCCTGGATGGCGGCTCGGCCGACTCCTCGTTTTACGGCGAGGGCGGCGGCGGCAATGACCGCATGTACGCAGGCCTTGGTGACGACACGATGTTTGGCGGCACCGGCAATGATCGCATGCATGGCGGCGAAGGCAACAATTCCCTTGTCGGAGAGGCTGGTGACGACAGCATCCGGGGCGAAGAGGGCGACGATACGCTGATCGGCGGCGAGGGGGCGGATACGCTCTCGGGCGAAGACGACCGCGACGTGATCCACGGCGGCGCGGGGGATGTTGTCGACGGCGGCGAGGGCGGCGACGATTGTGATGTGCTTGATCTGCGCGGCCAGGGTCAGACCAATGTTACCTATGACGCCGACAACGCCGAGGCCGGGACGGTCGATTTTATTGGCACGGACGGCAAGGTCACAGGCACGCTCACCTTCACCAATATTGAGAAGGTCATCGAGGAGGATGTGGTGCCCTGTTTCACCCCCGGCACGATGATCCTGACAAACGCGGGCGAAGTGGCGGTGGAAGAGATCAAGGTTGGCGACCGTATTCAGACCTTGGATCATGGCACTCAGGTGGTGCGCTGGATTGGCACCCGCCATCTTGATGTTATCGACCTGCAGGCGCGCCCGGCTTTTTATCCGGTTCGAATTCTGGCGGGCGCTCTGGGGCCGGATTTGCCGCGCTGTGATCTGCTGGTCTCTCCGCAGCACCGGATGCTGGTGAGCGGCGGCTATGCGGAAATGCTGTTTGGCGCGTCAGAGGTGCTGGTGGCTGCGATCTATCTGGTGAACGACCGGACTGTGCAGCGGGTCCAGCCCACAGGCATGACAGGCATCACCTATATTCATCTGATGTTTGACCGCCACGAGATCATCTGTGCCAATGGCGCCTGGACCGAAAGCTTCCAACCCGGCGACCTCACCCTTGCGGGCATGGGTGAGGCGCCGCGTGCCGAGCTGCTGGCCCTGTTCCCCGAAGCTGAGCTGCTGGGCGAGAGTTTTGCCGCAGCACGGCCCTCGCTGAAATCGTTTGAGGCTGAAATCCTGCGGGATTTTGCGGATCTTTCTGGCCTGATGTAACGCCCTGTTGGCAGGATCTGAGCAGAAGATGATCAGGAGATGAGCAGGCTATGCGCAGGAAACGGGTCGCATTGCAGCCGCGTTTTTGTCTAGGGTGCGGTGTATTCTTGCAAGGACCCTGTGATGGCTGCGGCACCCTCCCCTTCGACCTCCATTGATCTCACGGCTGCCCTGTTACTGGCGGCACCGGCCCTGGTCTGGGGTGGGTCGTTTTTCTTTGCCGAGCTGGCCTTGCGCGCCCTGCCACCGCTGAGCGTGACCCTGTTTCGCGTCGCACTGGCGCTGCCGGTGCTCTATCTGGTGGTGCGCGCCAAAGGGATTGCGCTGCCCAGGGGCCTCAGGATCTGGGCGGCGTATTTTGGCATGGGGGCGCTGAACAACGCCATTCCTTTCTCATTGATCTTTTGGGGCCAGACCCAGATCGAAAGCGGACTTGCCTCGATCCTCAATGGCACCACGGCGATGTTTGGCGCGGTGGTGGCAGGTGTGTTGCTGAAGGATGAGCCGCTGACGCGGCAAAAACTGGTGGGCGCGCTGCTGGGGTTTTTGGGCGTCGCCATCATTATGGGACCGGCCGCGCTGAGCAGCCTTGATCCGCGCAATCTGGCACAGCTGGCGGCTCTGGCGGCGGCCTTTTCCTATGCGCTGGCTAGCGTCTGGGGCAAAACCTTTCTGGCATCGCAGCCGCCCATTATGAACGCGCTGGGGATGCTGGTGGGCAGTACGGTTTTGATGCTGCCAGTGGCGCTCTATAGCGACGGCATGCCGCGCTTTGATTTGCCGCTCGCAACCTTGAGCGCGCTGCTGGCGCTGGCGGTGCTGTCCACGGCGCTGGCTTATCTTATGTATTTCGAGATCCTGCGCCGCGCCGGCTCTGCCAACCTGATTCTGGTCACCCTGCTGATCCCGCCGGTGGCGGTCAGCCTTGGTGCCGGGTTTCTTGGTGAGCAACTGGGCCGGGAGGCCTTGTTTGGCTTTCTGGTGATCGGCTTTGGCCTTTTGGTCACCGATGGCCGGGTGTTTAGGGGGGATGCTTGACCGTTTTCGGTCGTTGCCACCCCCCCCTGACTGAGGGCCCCCTGGCTTAGGCGCAGCACAAGATCTGCGTGCTCTAGCCGGTCGCGTTGACCGCATCCGGGTGCGCCCTGGCAAAGGCGGGATGGGCGGCGCAGGTTTCCTCGATGGCCACAAGACGCGGCATATCCGAGAAATCAGCCCCCCAGCGCCGGGCATTATAGAGCTGCGGCATCAGGCAAATATCGGCCAGCCCAGCTGTGGCGCCAGTACAGAACGGGGTCGGCTCATAGGCCGCCAGCAGGGCGTCAAAAGCCTGCAGCCCCGGGCGGATGAAATGCAGCATCCAGTCGCCGGGCATGCCCTCAGCACCTCCGGAAAGCTGGGTTGCGTGTTTTGCCACCTGCAGATTGCAGACCGGATGCAGGTCTACCGCAATGGACTGCGCCAGCGCCTGTGCCTGCGCGCGCGCCGCCGGATCCTTTGGCAACAGCCCAAGGTCGCGGGTCTGGTCAAGGTAGTCCAGAATGGCCAGCGATTGCGTCAGCCGCAGCCCGTCGGTCTCCAGCACCGGCACAAAGCCCTGCGGATTGCGCGCCAGATGGGCGGGGCTTTTGTGTTCGCCTTTGACCAGATCGACCGTGACCATGCGATACTCAATACCGGCAAGATTGAGGGCAATGCGCAAACGGTAGCTGGCGGAGGAGCGCCAGTAGTCAAATAGGACAGTGCCGGACATCACGGGGTCTCATTTTTGTTGAGCGCGGCTGCTGGCAGCGCCTGTTTCAGCACCGCGCGGTCGCCAATGTGGTTGGCCAGCACCAGCACCAGCCGCGCATTGAAGGCGTCGCTGTCGGCTTTGTCGCGGCCCTCGTGGGCGGTCAGAAGATCCGCATAGAAATCATCAGCACCGTTGATATTCGGCGCCAAAACCAGGGCATCAGGCGTCAGGGTCTTGGACATCAGGCTCACTCCTTGCCAACAGCGCGGCGAATGGCGGCGCGGAACTGGTTGTCGTCATATGTGGGGCGACGGGCGGCGACATGCTGATCCGGGCGGATCAGGTAGACGCCGCTGGCGTTGTCGCCCAGATAGCGGTCCTTCAGGGCCAGGGTTCTGTCATCCTTGATCGACAGCGCCAGGCGTTCGACGGTGATGCCTGCCTCCTCGATCACATCCGGAGCCTCGGCATCAATGGTCAGCAGGATGAAGCGACTGCCCAGTTTTGGCAGCAGGTAGTCATCTCCCAATGGCGCATCCGGACAAGACGAGCCAGGCCGGGTGCGGCCGGGCCCGTCCTGCAGCGCATCTGCCGAATTCAGCGGCGAGCCATCATAGGTGCAGGGCACCGACAGGCGGCCAGAGTTGACCAGCGGGCGGGCAAATTCGTGCTGCTCGCTCAGATCCAGAACGGCGTCGCGCAGCAGGCGGCTCATCTCGGACTTTGGCGTGATGAAATCGGTAGAGCGGCTGGAGTTGAGGATGTTTTCCTCAGCGCCCTGCACCCGCTCTGTGTCATAGCTGTCCAGCAGGCTCTCAGGCGCGCTGCCCTCTATCACCAGTTTCAGCTTCCAGCACAGATTGTCAGTGTCCTGCACGCCGGAATTGGCACCACGGGCCCCAAACGGCGAGACCTGATGCGCGGCGTCGCCAGCAAAAAGCACACGCCCATGGCGGAATTTCTCCATGCGGCGGCACTGGAAGGTATAGATCGACACCCACTCCAGCTCAAACTCAACATCGTCGCCCAGCATGGCCTTGAGGCGCGGGATAACGTTTTCAGGACGTTTCTCGCGCTCTTTGTCGATATCCCAGCCCAGCTGCAGATCAATGCGCCAGACCCCATCGGGCTGCTTGTGCAGCAGGGCAGACTGGCCCTTGTTGAAGGGTGGGTCAAACCAGAACCAGCGCTCGGTCGGGAAATCCGCCTCCATCACCACATCGGCAATCAGGAAATTGTCTTCAAACACGCGGCCAACAAAATCGAGCCCCAACATCCGGCGGGTGGGAGAGCCTGCCCCGTCGCAGGCGACCAGCCAGTCCGCCTCAAGGTTATACGAGCCCTCGGGCGTGTCGATCTCCAGGGTGACGTGATCGGGGTGGGTGCCAATGGCCGAAACCTTGTTGCGGCCCCGGATCTCGATCGGCGCCCCCTGTTCCTGCAACGCGCGCACCCGGTTCACCAGATATTCTTCGAAATAGTACTGCTGCAGATTGATAAAGGCCGGGCGCTGATGCCCCTCTTCTGGCTGCAGGTTGAAATCATAGACCTGGCGGTCGTCAAAGAACACCTTGCCCTTGTTCCATAGCACCCCCTTGTCGACCATGGGCTGACCACAGCCAAGCCGGTCGAGGATTTCCAGCGGGCGTTTGGCAAAACAGATGGCGCGGGAGCCAAAGCTCACCTTGTCGTTCTCATCGAGGATCACCACCTCGACGCCGTCCTGTGCCAGCTCGATCCCGGCGGCCAGACCAATGGGACCGGCGCCAATCACCACCGGCTTGCGGCGCACGGGACTGATGGCGTCCTGATCCGCGTGATGCGCATAGGGGTACATCGGGACTTCAAAGATCTTGTTCATCTGGTCTCCTCCCAAAGGGGGTGCCAAATCGGGTTTTCTGATCGGCACAGCTTCTCTGCTTCCCGGCAAGTCAGGCCTGCCGGGAGGATGGTATGATCGTCTCACATGTTGGTGCGGGGCGGCACGATCTGGATCAAGGCGCCCTACGATTGGCCGTCTGGTTGGGCAGAAGCAGGCTTTGCCCTTCAAACCGGGCACCAGCTGCTCGCGCCTGCCCCCTCTCACAGAGAGGAGGTGAGACGGGCCTTATCCCTGCAATGCGGCCCACATTTCCAGATCGCGCTCGGCTGTCCAGATGCGGGGCGTGTCGATGCCGCGGGCCTCATCAAAGGCGCGTGCCACGTTAAAGGGCAGGCAGTGCTCGTAGATGGCATAGTCTTTGAACTTGGGATCGCACTCGGCGCGCACCGCGTCCCAGGCCTCTTTCAGGGTGCCATTACGGGCGGCAACCCGCGCGGCGGGGCGATAGGTGCTTTCAACAAAATCGCGGGTGTTTTCAATGGCGTCATTGACCATTTCCTTGCCAATCAGCGCATCCCCGCGACCAGGCGCAATGGCGTCGACGTCAAAGGATTTGATGGCGACCAGTGTCTCGCCCCAATCGGCGAAATGACCGTCGCCGCAATAGCAGGCCGAGTGGTACTCGACAATGTCGCCGGTGAACATGACGTTTTCATCCGGCACATGAATGACGATGTCACCCGCGGTATGGGCGCGGCCCAGATGCATCAGATCAACGCGGCGGTTGCCAAGATAGACGGTCATGTCTTCGCTAAAGGTGGTGGTGGGATAGGTGAGGCCGGGGATGCTCTCGTGGCCTTAAAACAGGCGGGGAAAGCGCTGGAATTCGCTGTCCCAGTCTTCCTGGCCGCGCTCCACAACCATGGCCCGGGCCGTGTCGCCCATGATCACCTGACCGGCGCCAAAGGCCGAGGCGCCCAGCACGCGCACCGCGTGATAGTGGGGCCGCGCAACATGGCTGATCGGCTTATCTGTGACGGAACGCACGCATTCGATCACCTTGTTGGCAAGACGCGGTGTGGCCTGGGCCTCGATGATCATGACGCTCTCGTCGCCGATGAGGACGCCAGAGTTGGGATCGCCCTCGGCGGTGAAGGCATAGATGTCCTTGCCGATCTCGTCGAAAGTGATTTTCTTTTCGCTCATGTCCCCTTGGGACGCAAATGCCTTGGCCATGTCTCTATCCTTTTGTCCGGGGTCAGGGGCGAAGAGCTCCGCCGCTGACAATCTGTCTGTAAGGCTGCGCCGTCAGTTCGCTGCGGGCCAGGTCTTGGCGGGCAGGATCTTGCCGGAGCAGTCGCCAAAGCCGATGGTGAAGCCATCGCCACGGGCATTGCCACGCAGGGTCAGGGTGTCGCCATCCTCGATAAAGCCACGGCTCTCACCCGTGTCGAGCGTAAAGGGCTCACGCCCCGCCCAGCTCAGCTCCATGAGCGAGCCAAACTCAGAGCGGTCCGCGCCGGAAATGGTGCCCGAGCCCAACAAATCACCAGTGTTCATCTCGCAGCCGCCAATCGCATGGTGACACAGCTGTTCAGCAGCCGAGTAATACATCCGGCTGTAGTTGGTCTTTGACAGCGAGGTCGCGGTTGCAGCGCCTTCGGGCTGCATCAGCACTTCCAGCTCGATATTGTACAACCCGTCCTTGGTGCCATCGAGATAGGGCAGCAGCGCGCGCTCGCGCGCAGGCGTCGGGGCGCGAAAACCTTCCAGTGCGGCGGCGGTGACGATCCAGGGAGAGATCGAGGTGCCAAAGGCCTTGCCCTGAAACGGTCCCAACGGCTGGTATTCCCAGCCCTGAATGTCGCGGGCGGACCAGTCATTGAGCAGCACATAGCCAAAGATCATGGCGTCGGCTTCATCAACCGTGATGGGCTGACCAAACTCGGATCCGGTGCCAACGATGGCGCCCATTTCCAGCTCGATATCCAGCCGCTTGCTGGGGCCAAACGAGGGGGTGTTGGCGTCGGGCGCCTTGGTCTGGCCATTGGGGCGGTGGATTTCGGTGCCGGACACCACCACCGAGGAGGCACGACCATTATAGCCAATAGGGATATGCAGCCAGTTGGCGGGCAGATCGGGTGATCCGCGCAGAATTGCGCCCATGTTTTTGGCGTGCTGCATACCGGCATAAAAGTCGGTGTATTCCGCAACCGCCAGCGGCATGTGCAGCTCGGCATCCGCCTGCGGTGTCAGCAGCGCCTCAACCTTGGCCTGCTCGGCAGCCCCTTCGCTCAGCAACGCCGTAAGACGTGCGCGCAGCGCGGCCCAGACGGCAGGGCCTTCTTCCATCATCTCGTTCCAAAAGGGCATTTCAAACAGCGGATAGTCCACCAGCTGCAACAGGCCTGCTTCTTCGGCGGCCTGGCAATCCAGGATCATATCGCCAATCGCCACCCCACAGCGCGGATCGCTGTCGGCAGTGGAGAACACCCCATAGGGCAGGTTGTTCAGCGGAAAAGGCTGCGCGGCGTCATTTGCCGAGGCAACCCAGGATTTCAGAAGCGGCATAGAGCCTCCAGAGTGTTGCGAGATCCGCAGACCTCATTTCATCTTGCCGGAAATACCTCCGGGGTGAATGGGCCCATCTGGGCCCAGAGGGGGCAGCGCCCCCTGCCTAAACTCATTCAGGCCTTTAGCTCATTCAGGCCAGATCGCTCATGTGGGCCAGACCTGTTGTATCCTACGTCTATTTCATACCCGGCGTGCCGTCGAATTTCTTTTCCATGTCAGACCAGCAGTCGATGTAGTCGTCCTGCAAAGGCGCTTCCTTGGCGGCAAAGGCGGTCAGGTGCTGCGGAAAGCGTGTCTCAAACATAAAGGACATGGTATTTTCCAGCTTTTCGGGCCCGAGGTTGGAATTTGACGCCCCCTCAAAGGCGTTCTTGTCCGGGCCATGCGGGATCATCATGTTATGCAGAGACATACCACCGGGCACAAAACCCTTGGGTTTGGCGTCGTACTGACCGTAGATATTGCCCATCATCTCAGACATGATGTTCTTGTGATACCAGGGCGGCCGAAAGGTGTTTTCCGCCACCATCCAGCGATCGCGGAACAGCACAAAGTCGATATTGGCGGTGCCAGGCACCCCAGACGGCGCCGTCAGCACGGTAAAGATCGACGGATCCGGGTGGTCAAACAGAATAGCCCCTACCGGGCAGTAGGTCTTCAGGTCGTATTTATAGGGCGCGTAGTTGCCGTGCCAGGCAACCACATCCAGTGGTGAGTGATCAATCTGGGTCTCATGGAACTGGCCGCACCATTTCACGGTGACAGTTGACGGCACTTCGCGGTCCTCATAGGCGGCCACTGGTGCCTTAAAGTCACGCGGGTTGGCCATGCAGTTGGCGCCAATCGGGCCACGGCCCGGCAGCTCAAACTTTTGACCGTAGTTTTCGCAGACAAAACCACGGCAGGGGCCTTCCAGCACCTCAACCCGGTAAACCAGACCCCGCGGGATGATGGCGATCTCCTGTGGTTCCAGATCAATGATGCCCAGCTCGGTTGCAAAGCGCAGGCGACCCTCCTGCGGCACCACCAGCAGCTCGCTGTCGGCTGAAAAGAAATAGGCGTCCTGCATGCTTTCAGTCACCAGATAGACATGGCTGGCCATGCCGGCCTGGGTGTTCACATCCCCTGCAGTGGTCATGGTCTTCATACCCGTGAGCCAGGTGAGTGCTTCGCCGGAATGCGCCACCGGGTCCCAGCGATACTGGCCAAGGCTGGCCACATCGGGGTCAACATGCGGTGCGGATTTCCAATAGGGCAGGTCGATCTTGGTGTAGCGATGCGAATGCTTCACCGAAGGCCGGATGCGGTAGCACCAGGTACGCTCAGGCGGATCTGCGGTAAAGGCGGTGCCAGACAGCTGCTCACCATAGAGGCCGTAGTTGCATTTTTGCGGGCTGTTCATGCCCTGGGGCATGGCACCGGGCAGGGCCTCCGATTCAAAGTCATTGCCAAAGCCTGGCATATAGCCCTCATGCGGCCCGGCTAGAGAGGGGGCCTGGATCATCTCGTGGGGATCTGCAACTTTGTTCATGTGGCACGCTCCTTTTCTGCTTGCGGAATTAATAGTTGTTTTTGTAACTAACAAGCAAAAGGAGCACGCCATGACTGAAAAAGATGAGTTTTCGCTGCAGGATTTTCTGCCTTTTTTACTTAACCGTGCGGCCGAGGAGTCTTCGCTGGCGTTTCAAACCCACTATAAAAATCGCATGGTATGCTGCGCAATGAGTGGCGGGTGCTGTTTCATTTGGGGATTTTTGGCCAGATGACGGCAAAGGAGATTGGCGACCGGGCCAAGATCCACAAGACCAAGATCAGCCGGGCTGTTGCCAAACTGGCGGAGCGCCGATTCGTCTCCCGCAGTCGTGATGAAAAGGACCGGCGGGCGGAACATTTGCGGCTTACCCCGGCGGGCGAAGCGGCCTATCGTGACCTCAGAGCCCAGGCGCAGAGCTATGATGCGGAACTTGCAGAGCGTTTTACTGCTGAAGAGGTGGCTCTGCTGCGCCGTATGCTGCGGCACCTGGCGGGCATAGAAGAGCCTCAGGCTGCAAACGGCGGCCAGGGTTAGGGCTAGGGCTGGGTCGGCCTCGCGTGTTAGAGGAAGGGATGGGCGGACATGGATTTCCTGGATAAAAGAGCGGCCTCGCTGACGCATTGGTTGGTCAAACAGGGGCTGCGCAGCAGTGGCCGTCAGGACCTGCTCAACACCTTTTGCGAAAAACTGGTGGAGATGGGGGTGCCGCTGTGGCGGTTCCATCTGGCGCAGCGGGCCTTTCACCCCAAATTTGGCGGTATTGGCTACAACTGGACCCGTTCAGACGGCATTTCGCATGAGCACTATGAACGCCGTGAAGCTCCGCTTGATGCCTGGCTCAAAAGCCCCTTTTATCAGATGCTGGAACAGGATCTGGATGAGTTCCACTCTGATTTAACGGGGGAAAACCTCGTGCTGTTTCCGCTGCTGAAAGAGCTGAAAGACCAGGGTGCGTCCCAGTATTTTGCCCTCACGCTGCGCTTCACCGAGGATGACACTCCAACGGATCCCAATGCGCCGCCAGAGGGGGTGTTGGCCTCCTGGACCTCGGATAGTCCCGAGGGGTTCTCGCAGGAAGACAAGGAGCTTATTCAGGCGCTCTACCCGGTGCTGGGGCTTGCGCTAAAGTCGATGTCAAACCGTCAGATGGCCAGTGATCTGTTGCAGACCTATCTGGGACGTGATCCCGGTCAGCGGGTGCTGTCGGGAGAGTTCCAGCGCGGCTCTTCCAGCGAGATCAACGCGGTGATTGGCCTGTTTGATCTCAAAGGATTCACCAGCCTCGCCGGAGAGCTGCCGGGACCGGAGCTCATTGAGATGCTCAACGACTATTTTGGCATTGCGGTGGCGGCCGCCCAGGGGCGCGGCGGCAATATTCTCAAATTCCTTGGTGATGGCATGTTGATCATGTTCAATCTTGGCTCGATCGAAAAGGACGCCACTGCAGCGCTGGATGCGGCCGCAGATATGTGCCGCAACATTGGGCTGCGCAACGAAGAACGTATTGCTCTGGGGCTGCCGGTCACCGACTGGACGCTGGCGCTGCATGCGGGGCATATTCTGTATGGCAATATTGGCGCGGCAAACCGGCTCGATTTCACCGTGATTGGCCCGGCTGTGAACCAGACGGCGCGCATTGCGGATATGCATCGCTCTGTCGGGCAAAACCTGATTTTCTCGCAGGTTATGAAGGACGCTGTGGGCGGCGATGATCATGACATTGTCTCCCTCGGGCGCTACATGCTGCGGGGGGTCGCAGCGCCGATGGAGCTGTTTACGATCTACCGATCCCATGGCGTTGTGTCGTCAGAGCTGCAGCCCTACTCGTACGACGCCGCAAGATAGAGCGCCAAACAGAAAAACGCCCAGCGCCTGACACAGGGCTGGGCGGTTTTTGCTGTGACAGTCTGACAGTCAGGAGGTCTGGTCAGGCAGGTGGTTTCTCAGATGTCGATCTCGACGCCGGGCAGGTTCACCGCTTTCATCATATCGCGCAGCTCCTGACGGGCCGCGATGTTCGAGATGTTGAGCTGTTTGATGCCAATGTCCTTCAGATCCAAAAGCGTCAGGCCACGGGGAAACAGCTCACGGAAAATCACCCGCTCGGAAAAGCCGGGCCCGACGCGAAAGCCAATGCGTTTGGACAGCATATTGATGGCGCGTTCCATCTTTTCCTTGTTGACCATGCGCTGGGTGCCGACACGGTTGCGGATCACGATCCAGTCGATGGGTTTCAGACCCGCCTGGGCGCGCAACTGGCGGGCATTCCAGACCATCTCGGAATAGACCGAGGGGCCGGTGATCTTTTCGCCCTTCTGGTCCGTATGGGCCAAAAGGTCAAAATCAACAAAGCTGTCATTCAGGGGCGTGATGAGCGTGTCAGCCAGCGAATGCGCCACCTGGCTCAACCGGGTGTGCGATCCGGGGCAGTCGATCAGGATAAAGTCATTGTCAGGCTCAAGGCTGGAAACCGCAGCAGAGAGACGATGATCATAGATGTTCTCGCCCGGCTGCAGGGTTTCGGCATCGATCTCAGGCAGCTCGTGCAGCTCGACGCTGGGCAGATCAAGCGCCGCCTTCTGCATAAAGTCCTTGCGGTTTTCCAGATAACGCCCCAGCGAGCGCTGCCGCAGGTCCAGGTCAAGTGCTGCCACCTTATGGCCAAGGCGGGCCAGCGTGGTGGCGACATGCATCGAGACGGTGGATTTGCCGGCACCGCCCTTTTCGTTGCCGACGACTATGATATGCGCCATCTTTTGGTCCCTTTGGTTCGCAGCGCTGCACGCGCCTTCTGTTGTCGCGACTATAGAGTCGGGGCGAATCAATGGGAAGCGTACAAATCACCCTATTGGCCTGTGTTAGGCCCTGAATCAGATCGATTGCTTCGCAGTTTGGACCAGGGTTTTGATATGGAGTTTTGCAGCGGGGTTTTGCGATGGGGCTTTACGGCGGGGCTTTATGACGGGGCCTGGGGGCAGGGCGTGCGCTCACTGCTGCCGTCTCTCCTGTTTGCCCTCACCCTTCGCAGTGCGAGGGGCTGACAAAAAAGCCGCCCCAAAATGGAGCGGCTTTTCGAAACGCAAAAGGCAGGGTTCTTAGAAGCCCAGGCCTTCGTATTTCTTTTTGAACTTGGAGACGCGGCCGCCGGCATCCATCAGACGGGTGTTACCACCGGTCCAGGCAGGGTGCACTGTGGGGTCGATGTCCAGCGACATCTGGTCGCCTTCTTTGCCCCAGGTGGAGCGCATCTTCAGAACGGTGCCATCGGTCATTTTGACGTCGATGAAGTGGTAATCGGGGTGAATATCTTTTTTCATGATACCGCTCCTCAGGCTTTTTTGGCTTTGTAGGTTGCATCTTCGCGGATACGTGCGGACTTACCGCGCAGGGCGCGCAGGTAGTACAGCTTGGCGCGACGCACGCGGCCACGACGTACAACGGTGATGCTGTCGATATTGGTCGAATGCAGTGGGAACACACGTTCCACGCCTTCACCAAAGGAAATCTTGCGGACCGTGAAGGAACCGGCAATGCCTGAGCCGTTTTTACGGCTGATGCAAACGCCTTCGTAGTTCTGTACCCGCGAACGCGAGCCTTCGGTCACTTTGTAGCCGACACGGATGGTGTCACCGGCTTTGAAATCGGGGATGTCTTTCCCCAGGGCGGCAACTTGTTCCGCCTCCAGCTGTGCGATCAGGTTCATCGCTGTCTCCTAAATTGCTCGCGGTTTTTCCACGAAGTATTTGCGCGTCCTCAGAGCTCTTGGTCTTCACCGGGTCCCGCATGGTGCAGCCCGCCAGAGGTAAAGTCGTCCGTTCATTAATGTGTCGGTATGGGCCGCACTGCGATGGCCGAAGAAGGCCGGGCAGGTATGAGCGGTCCAATAACCAACGCCCCGGATCCGCAAAAGCGAATCCAGGTAGCCGGTCTGTAGGGTATATGCGGGCCCGGATCAATAGCCCGCAGGCCTCAGAGGCCTTTGTTTATTGCTTTTGCAGCAGGGCACCATAGAAATTGATGCCGACTTCCAGGTTCTCGATCGACAGCCGCTCATTGGTGCTGTGGAACCGCGCCAGATCCGAGCCTTCGATTTTGAACGGATTGATGCGGTAGGCGTTTTTGGCGGCCTTGCCGTAGTGCCGTGCATCGGTGGCGGCGATGGTCAGCCCGGGCACCGTGGCCAGGGGCCCGGGCATCCAGGATCGAGGATTTGATATCGCTATAGCCCGTCGCGTCCGAGGAGGACACCGGCGAGGCCGGGTTGGCGAGGCTCTCGTCATAGCGAATTTCGATTTCCGCATCATCAATGGTGCGGCGCACATGGGCCACGATATCGGCCACAGTATCGCGCGGATGGATGCGGAAATTGATCTTGGCAGAGGCCTCAGCAGCCAGCACATTGTCGTTGCTCGACCCTGTCAGCATTGTCGGCGCAGTGGTGCTGCGCAGCATGGCATCTGTGGTGGGAGAGCCGGAAAGGATGTTTTCCAGCAGCGGCCTGAACAGCCAGCGATTGGCGAAAACCACCCGTTGCTCAAAGGAAAAATGCCGCCCCAAGGTGTCAAAAAACTCTTCTGACAGGCCGCTGAGGCCTCCGGGCACCGGGGTGTCCTGCAACCGGCCACCCGCCTTGGCGATACGGCCCACGGCCGTCACACGCGGTGGCATCGAAGAATGCCCGCCTGCGGATTTGGCCACCAGTTCCAGGGTCACATAGCCTTTTTCCGACAGGTTGATGCTGGCGACGGGTTGATCCAGGCCGGGGATGACTTTGTCGAGCACAAAAGAGCCTTCATCCAGCATCCAGTCCAGCTCGATCCCCAGTTGGTTGAGGTGCACCGCAACCGCCATGGCGCCCAGCCCGCCAACCTCTTCATCACCGCCAAAGCTGAAATAGACGGTGCGCTTTGGGGTAAAGCCATCTTTGATCATCTTTTCGGCGGCTGTCAGCATGGCGATAACAGCGCCCTTGTCATCCAGGGTGCCACGCCCCCAGACAAATTCATCGTCGATTACACCAGAGTATGGCTCATGCTCCCACAAATCATGCGAGCCGGGCGCAATGGGCACAACGTCGTTGTAATGGCCGGCCAACAGGATCGGGGACAGATTAGGGTCGCTGCCTTGCCACATGTAAAGCGGGGTTTTGCGGGCCAGAACCTCGCGGCTCATAGTGCTGTGGACCAGTGGGTATCGGGTCTCAATAAAAGTCAGAAACGCAGCAAAATCCGGGTGTTTCAAATCAGTGGAATCAGTGCGAAATGTTACCGCGTCCGACAGATCCTTTGTGGCCTGTTCGATATCGGCCCCCAGATCATAGATCTCGCCACTGGCGACAGGAGCCTCTGGCGTATAGCGCAGCGTGTTGAACAGCAGCACGGCCAGCAGGACCACAATGACCAGAACAAGTCCTGCCAGCAGGCGTAGTAATACTCGAGCCATCACGTCTCTCCCCGGTCTGCGCAGCCGCAGCTATACTGTCAAATGATTGCAGACATGATGCATAGAAGGGGGGGCTGTGTCGTGGTTGACTAAGCGTCACTTCTTTTTGCGCTTGGGTTTTGCGGCCGGTCTGCTGGCCTCATAGGCCTGCCACAGATCCGGGCGGCGCGCCTTGGTGATCTCTTCCGACATCTCCTGACGCCACTCTGCCACCTTGCCGTGATGGCCCGACATCAGCACATCGGGGATTGTGCGGCCGCGCCATTCCGCCGGACGGGTATACTGCGGATGCTCCAGCAGGCCGGAAGAAAAGCTCTCTTCCTCGGTTGAGGCCTGATTGCCCAGCACACCGGGGATCAAGCGCACGGTGGCATCGATCAGGGCCTGTGCAGCCAGCTCGCCGCCGGTCATGACAAAATCGCCCAGCGAGACCTCTTGGATGTTGTAATGCTCCAGCACCCGCTCATCGACGCCCTCAAAGCGACCACAGAGCAGGGTTATGCCATCGCAGCGCGCCAGATCCTGCATCATCGCCTGATCCATGCGACGCCCGCGTGGGCTGAGGTAAATCAGCGGCCAGTTGCCGCCCTGCGGCGCCGTGGTGTCCTGCATCGCCTGATCTATGGCTGTGCCCAAAACATCGGCGCGCAGAACCATGCCGGCGCCGCCGCCTGCCGGGGTGTCATCGACATTGCGATGCTTGCCCACACCAAACTCGCGCAGATCCACGGTTTCCAGCTGCCAGAGCCCCTCTTGCAAGGCTTTGCCCGTGAGGCTTTCGCCCAAAACGCCGGGAAAGGCTGTCGGGAACAGGGTCAGGATCTTTGCCTTCCAGACCCCGGCCAGTTCGGGCGTGGGCGTCATCAGCTCACGCGGCTTAAAAGAGGCGCGGATGGCCTTGCGGCCGTGGGATTTGCTTGGAGGAGTTTTGCTGGGCGGTGTTTTGCTGGGGGTGCTCATGGACTGTTTCCAGAAAATTTCTGTTGAGGGCGCAACAGCGCAGGGCACTGCGGGGGCTAGAACAAGCCTTCAGGCGGGTCGGCGACAATACGGCGCTGCTCCAGATCCACCGTGGGCACCACATCCAGAGTAAAGGGCAGGAACACGGTGCCTTTGAGGCCTTCGCCCTGCAGTTCCAACAGATCGCTGGCGCCATGGTTCTGCACCGACTTTACCACACCCAGCAAGGCACCGCCGGTGTCATAGACCTGCACCCCGATCAGGTCGGCATGGTAATACTCGTCGCTGGGCAGCGAGGGCAGCCGGTCGCGCGAGGTGAACAGGCGCAAACCCTTCAGGGCATCGGCCTGTTCCTTGGTCTCGATGCCGTCGATATGACCGCTATAGCCGCCTTTGACCGCACGGTTCAGGGTCAGGCTGTAGCTTTGGCTGCCGTCTTCATTGGTGAGCGGGGAGTAGGCCTCGATCTCTTCGGGCTGGGCGCAAAAACTCTTGAGGCGGACTTCACCGCGTATGCCATAAGATCCGGCAATTGCTCCGACACAGATCAGATCATTCTCAGGGGGCGTCTGGGTGGGCACTCATGGGTTCACTCTCCGGCACAGAACCCGGCGCGCATCCATTGGCCGCCAGATAATGCGCATAGGTCCTTTTGATGGCTGCGCTCAAACAGAATGCCCGAGATAAGGCGATCCCAACAAAAAATACAAGACGGATCAAGCCCCCCATGTACCTAGCGTGTCTCTATCTTCAGGCTGTCCTGGCGATTTTCCCAGCCCTTGCGCTCCAGCTCGGGACTGTCCGAGAGCTCTTCGGGATGACCAATGCAGAAATAGCCGACCAAATGCCAGCCGGCAGGCACCTGCAAATCCCGGTTCAACTGCGCCGGGTCCAGCACCGAGACCCAGCCAAGACCCAGCCCCTCGGCCCGTAAGGCCAGCCAGAACAGGGTGACAGCAGAGACGACGGAGTAGCGCCGCATCTCGGGCATGGTGGCCGCGCCAAGCCCGTGGCCCTGGGCGGTTTCGTCATCGCAATAGATCGCCAGCTGCACCGGGGCGTCGCGCATGCCCGACAGCTTTAGGCCTGCGTAGAGACTGGCCTGCGCGCCAGAATACCCGGCCAGGGCCTCGGCATTGGCTTTTTCAAAATTCTTCAGGGCGGCCGCGCGGGCAGCATCGCTGGTGATGCGCAACAGGCGCCAGGGTTCGCTTAACCCCACCGAGGGGGCCAGCCGGATGGCCGTGAGGCAGCGCGCGAGCACTGCCTCATCAACCGGATCCCTGCGGAAGCGGCGCACATCGCGTCGCTGCCGCATGAGTTGGTTAAGCTGGGCGCGGAACGCGTCGGGAAAAGCGCCAGTACAGGCCTCTCCCTCGGGCCCCGTGAGGGGCAGGTCCCGCGACCCCATGCTCTTATTCCGCGTCGGCAGGTGCCGCAGCCTTGGCTGCTTTTTCTTCAGCGCGTGCCACGGCTTTTTTACCGGGAGTACCCTTTTTAGGGTTGGAGCGGTCGGTCTTTTCACGGACGCCTGCTGCTTCGAGCATACGGGCGATACGGTCGGTGACCTGTGCGCCCTGGCCGAGCCAGTACTGAACGCGCTCCATGTCCATTTTCACGCGCTCTTCGCTGTCTTTGGGCAGCAGCGGGTTGTAGGTGCCGAGCTTTTCAACAAAACGGCCGTCACGTGGCATGCGGCTGTCAGCAGCCACAATGCGGTAGAAGGGGCGTTTTTTCGAGCCGCCACGGGCCAGACGAAGTTTGATAGCCATGAGTGTAGTCTCCTTTGATGGCGTTTACAGGGATATCCCTGTTATTCCTGGTGTTTCTTATGGTGTCTGATGACTTCCTGAATGATGAAATTCAGGAAAGCCTTGGCAAAATCGGGGTCCAGGTTGGCCCGTTTCGCCAAATCTTCGAGCCGTGCGATCTGCGCGCCTTCCCGGGTTGGATCCGAGGGCGGCAGGTCATGTTCAGCTTTCAGCTGACCAACGGCCTGTGTGTGTTTAAAGCGCTCGCCTAAGGTATAGACGAGGATGGCGTCGAGCCGGTCGATGCTCTCGCGGTGACCCATCAGGATCTCTGCGGCGCGGGCCACATCGTCGAGGCCGTCCTTGGGTGGGTTTACGGTGTCAGTCAAGGGCCCATCCTTTTGGTTTGAACAGCGGATCAGCGTAGTGGCTGATTTCCATCTCGATGCCATGCGCGATCTGGCTGCCCCGCAGCGCCGCAGGCGAGGGGTGCCGGTAGACCGCGTCATTGCCATCAATGGTGGCAGCCTCGTGGTCCTTGGTGGCGCCAAGGCGTTCGGCCAGACGGATCGAATCAAGGTTCTTTGGGTCGAGATAGCTGACAGCCGTCTCCCAACCCGCGGTGTCATAGAAATAGCTGCGGGCAGCATTGGTGGCTTCCAGCGCGTAGCCCCGGCCTGCCGCGTCGGGCCAGATGATCCAGGCGATCTCACGCTCGGGCCAGCCTGCGGGCATCCAGCCGCCGGCCATGCCGTAGGTCTCATCCGTCACCTTGTCGTGGATCATCCACATGCCAAAGCCGTGGATCTGCCAGTGGCCGATTTCGGCCGCATAAAGCATCCAGGCCTCATAGGTGTTCAGCGGACCACCCATGAACCGCGCCCGGTACGAGGAGAACGTCGCCTCAAAATCGGGATAGTCCTTGGCTTCGGGGCCGCGCAGGATCAGGCGCTTGGTCTCGATGACAGGAATGCTCCGGCTCATGCTGAAACCTCCAGTTTCGGATGGCGCCAGATCTGGCAGGGCTTGCCCAACAGGTCCGAGTCGCGCTCAAAATGCGCCCCAAGCCGTGCGGCCAGTGCCAGCGAACGGGCGTTTTCGCAGGCGATATAACTGATCACGCCGTTCAGGTTCTGATGGCTGGCGGCATAGCGGCGCGCGGCAGTGGCGGCCTCAAAGGCGTAGCCCTTGCCCTCGGCATCCGCAAAGAGGCTCCAGCCCAGCTCCGGTTCCGACCAAGCGGGGGCAAAAATGACGCCGGTCCAGCCGATGAAGGCCCCCGAGGTCTTTTCGACGATATGCCACAGGCCATAGCCGTTCAGCACCCAATGCCCCAAACGCGAGACCAGCGAGGTGTAGCTGCCCATGGCATCGCGGGGGCCGCCAACGATGGGGCTGCGCTAGGTCTCGAAAAACGCACCCATGGCTTTGAGGTCGCCCAGCAGTGGTGCGCGCAGGGTCAGGCGGGGGGTGTCGAGCACCGGAATAGGCAGGGTCATCGCGCTCATGCGTAGCCCTCCAGTCCGCCGGATGTCAGATCATCCGCGCCGATATGACGCCAGATCTCCAAAGAACCGAGCCGGGGATGGGTAAAATCACCATCACGGGTGGCGCCAAGGCGCTGTGCCACGCTGCGCGAGGCGTGATTTTCAGGCGCGACCAGGCTGATCGCGGTTTTCCAGCCCAGGGCCTCATAGGCATAGGCGCGCGCCGCTGTTGCGGCCTCGGTGGCGTAGCCCTTGCCGCCAAACGCCTTAAAACAGGCCCCAGCCGATTTCCGGCTCGGGCCAGCCCTCGGGGTTCCACAAGCCAATGATGCCGGCTGCTTTGCCAGTTTCTTTTTCCTCAAGCGTCCAGCGTCCATAACCGAGCATCTGCCAATGGCCGATCTCAACCGCGAGATGCCGCCAGACCTGCTCGGGCTCCATTTTCCCGCCGACAAATTCAGCGCGCGCAGAGGCATAGAAGGCGCAGAGCGGCTCGAAATCTTCGAGCATAGGCGCGCGCATCACGAGGCGCTGCGTTTCTATGGTGGGGACCTGGGTCATGTTACTTCTTTTTGCCAAAACCAGAGAGGCCGCCGGGCAGACCCATGCCACCCATGCCGCCAAGACCGGGCAGACCGCCGGGCATGCCTTTGGCCTGGCCCATGGCCTTTGCGGCCGCTTCCAGCGCTTTGGGGTCCATCTGGCTGGGATCCATGCCCGCCATGTCTCCCATGCCGCCGCCTTTGCCAAGCATGCCTTTCATGGCTTCTTTCAGCATCTTGCCTTTGCCCATCTTGCCGATCTTCTTCATCATGTCCGACATCTGCCGGTGCATTTTCAAAAGCTTGTTCAGATCAGAGACCTGCATGCCGGCGCCGGCCACGATGCGTTTCTTGCGGCTGGCCTGCAGCAGGCCTGGGTTGGCGCGCTCTTTCTTGGTCATCGACTGGATCATGGCGATCTGGCGCTTGAGCACCTTGTCGTCCATGCCCGATTCCTGCACCTGTTTGGCCATTTTATTCATGCCGGGCATCATCGACATCATGCCTTCCATGCCGCCCATCTGCAGCATCTGCTCCAGCTGCAGTTTCAGGTCATTCATATTGAAATGACCCTTCATCATGCGCTTCATCATGCGCTCGGCCTGTTCGGCCTCGATGGTTTCCTGGGCCTTTTCTACCAGCGCAACAATGTCGCCCATGCCAAGGATGCGGCCTGCGACGCGCTCGGGCTCGAAGGTCTCGATGGCGTCCATCTTTTCGCCAAGACCAACAAAGCGGATCGGCTTGCCGGTGACGGCCCGCATGGACAGGGCTGCACCGCCACGGCCGTCGCCATCCATCCGGGTGAGCACCACGCCGGAGATGCCGATCTTGGCGTCAAATTCTTCGGCGACCTCAACCGCGACCTGACCGGTCAGGCCATCAACCACCAGCAGGGTTTCGCGGGGCGAGACCACATCGCGCACGTCTTCGACTTCCTGCATCAGGATTTCGTCGATCTGCAACCGGCCGGCGGTGTCGAGCATATAGACGTCATAGCCGCCAAGAGCAGCCTGCTGTTTGGCGCGTTTGGCGATATCCACGGGTTTCTGACCGGCAACAATCGGCAGGGTGTCGACGCCAATCTGGGCCCCAAGCACCGCCAGCTGCTCCATCGCCGCCGGGCGGTAGACGTCAAGCGAGGCCATCAGCACGCGTTTGCCGTCTTTTTCCTTCAGACGTTTCGCCAGCTTACCGGTTGTGGTGGTTTTACCAGAGCCCTGCAGACCCACCATCAGGATCGGGGCGGGCGGGCTGTCGATCTTCAGCGTGCCGAGGTCCTCATTGCCGCGCAGCACGTCCACCAGTGCGTCATGGACAATTTTGACAACCTGCTGGCCGGGTGTGACCGATTTGGTCACTGACTGACCGGTGGCCTGTTCCTGAACCTTTTTGACAAAATCGCGCGCCACCGGCAGCGAGACATCGGCCTCCAGCAGGGCAACACGCACTTCACGCAGGGCTGTTTTGACGTCTTCTTCAGAGAGCGCACCCTGTTTGGTCAGCCGGTCAAAGACTCCGGAAAGCCGTTCGGATAGATTTTCAAACATGGCTCACGGCCTCCTTCGCCGACTTCAAATTCAGACATCCCCAAACTGGTGAGCGGGACGCCCATGCGCAAGTGCCCTCGTGTCGTTGTGTCAGGCGCGAGGCAATCCATACAGAATTGCCCCCACGGGCGTAACACGCTGGTGGAGGGCGATCCCTGACAGGCCAGGGACCGGAAGACATAAGACGGCTTCCGGATGTTGGTGTTGCGTTACGCCGATTGGCCGGGGGAGTCAACGGTGGAAGGCGGCAAAGGCGCTATGCGGCGCGGGCTTTGCGTAATTATCGCGCCTTTGACGGGCGCTGGCCGCAGCGTCGCTTGACAGCAAATGGCGCGGATGGCGATGATCAGGCAGAGACTGGACGATCAGGCAGAGACTGGCGACTAAGCAGAGACTGGCCAGCGTCATAGGGGTCTCACGTCTTGAGGCACCTCTATAGATCAGGCCAGCTGCATAGAACAGGCCAGCTGCATCAGGACAGCTGCATCAGGCCAATCAGGGTTGCGCCGACGCGCCTGAACGCAGGCCGCACTGTTGCTATATCACCACGCGGCGTGGATCACACCTGCGCCGTCTACGGGTCGCCATTCTGCTGAGGGAGGATCATGAGATATGCGCGTATTTACAATTTTAGGACCGTCGCAATCCGGCAAAACGACCCTTGCAAGGGCTCTGGCAGGCCTCGACGGGTCCATGGGGCAACGGCAGGAGACGGCAGCGGTTGCAGCCCGCAGCCCTTTTCGTTTATGGGAGAGGACTGGGCCGCCATAGATGTCGCGGGCGGGGCGGAAAACCTGGCGCAGGCGGGGCCGGCGCTGGCGGCCAGCGATGCGGCGGTGCTTTGTGTGCCGGCCGATGCCGAGGCTGCCGTGCTGGCCGCGCCCTATCTGCGCACCCTTGAAGAGGCGGGTATACCTGTCATTCTTTTTATCAACCGGATTGATCAGGCCCGCGGCCGGGTCGCAGATATCGTCGCCGCGCTACAGACCTACGCCAACCACAGTCTCGTGCTGCGTCAGGTGCCGATCCGTGAGGAGGGGCAGATTGTCGGCGCGGTGGACCTGATTTCCGAGCGCGCCTGGAAATACATTGCCGGTCAGCCCTCGGCCCTGATTGAACTGCCGCCGCAGATGCAGGGGCGCGAGCAGCAAGCCCGTGCCGAGATGCTTGAGGCGCTGGCGGATTTTGACGACCATCTGCTGGAGGAGCTGATCACCGACCAGCAGGTTCTGGCCGCAGAGGCCTATGATATTGCCACGCGGGTGCTGCAGCATAATGATCTTTTTCCAACACTGTTGGGCGCCGCAGAACACAGCAACGGTATTTTGCGCCTGATGAAATCCCTGCGCCACGAGGTGCCTCAGGTCACGGCCACCCGCGAGCGGCTGTCAGAGCTGGGGGATGTGATCGCGGTGGGATGTCTGGCCGATCAGGTCAAACATCTGGGTAAAACGGTTCTGGTTCGGTTCTTTGACGCGGCGCTTGGCAACGGCAATCCGGTTGGGGGCAGCTCTCTTGGCGGCCTTGCCGGGGTTACCACGGGGACGGTGGCTGGCGCGACTGGTGCGGCTGGCGCCGACAGGGGCGGCGACCTTTTGCCCGGAGACATGGGCAAGGCGGTGAAATCTGATCACCTGAACCTGGGTTTTTGCTATTCGGCCGACGGCAGCACGGCGCTGCCAGACTGGGCGCAGCCGCGCCCGTCTACCTACCGGCGCCTGGTCATGCCGGTGCATGAGCGCGATGAGGCCAGACTTTCTGCCGCATTGGGACGACTGGTTGAAATCGACCCTGCGGTGCGTGTGGAACAGGATGCCATTTCCGGGCGGGCCTTGTTGCATTTGCAGGGGCCGCTGCATCTGCGCCGACTCCTGGCGACGCTTGAGACGGAATTTGGCGTTGAGGCCATTGGCGAAATCGTCCCGCCCGCCCTGTGTGAAACCATCACCAAACCCGTTGAGGTCCAGTACAGACATCGCAAACAATCGGGCGGCGCTGGTCAGTTTGCCGATGTGCGCCTTGAGATCAGTCCCCTGGCGCGGGGCGCGGGGGTGCAGTTCTGCGATCAGGTCAAGGGCGGTGCCGCGCCAAAGAACTCTATCCCCGCGGTCGAAGCCGGAGCGCGGGACGCTCCGGCAGAAGGCAACAATGGCCACCCGGTGGTGGATGTTGCGGTGACCCTGAAAGATGGCAAGCATCATGCGGTGGACAGTTCCGTTTTTGCCTTTCGGATGGCTGCAAAAAACGCTGTGCGCGAGGCCCTGGGTCAGGCTGGGCTGGTGATACTGCAACCAATCATGAAGGTGTCGATCCATGTGCCGTCGATCTTTTCCGGCGGGCTGGTGCCGGTGGTGAATGGCCTGAAGGGGCAGATTATCGGGTTTTCCGCCGAAGAGGGCGCTGCGGGCTGGGATGTCTTTGAAGCCCTGCTGCCGCTGGCTGTTCAGGACGAGCTGGGTCACAATCTGGCCAGGGCAACCCGGGGCACAGCCTGGTTTGAGACCCGCTTTGACCACTATGAGGAGGTGCGGCGCGGCGATTTTGTCCTGGCCTGAAAACTGGGCCTGAAAACTAGCCCTGTTACCCGGCTCTATACGGGGCTTTATAGCCGGCTTTGCCCCAGCAGCAGGGCGAGCGGGCGAATGTGACGCACTACTTGCGGTCAGGGGGTGGTTCGCCCCTTGCACCTTTTGGCTATTCGGCGTGATCTGCACAGGATGTGAAACAGCCCCTGCAGGAGATCTTAGATGGACGCCGCTACCAACCCGCATGACGCCCTGCCAATCAGCTCGGATAGGCTTTTGGCGCAGCTCACAGAGTGGGGGCTGCCCTATACATTGTTCACCCATGTGCCCCCTGCGCACGGTGGAAGAGGCCAAGCAGGTTGAGAGAGAGATGGCACAGCCGGATGTGACCTGCCTGAAGATCAAGAACCTCTATCTGCGGGATCGCAAAAAGCGCAACTACCTGATCACGGTTGAACAGGATCGTGACATCGACCTCAAGGCGCTAAGCAAAGAGATCGGGTCAGGCGGGCTCAGCTTTGGGTCCAGCGAGCGCCTGATGCAGCATCTGGGCATTCTGCCGGGCGCCGTCAGCCCGCTGGCTATGATCACCGGGGTCGCTCAGGGCGTAGCCTTTTACATGGATGCCGCGG
>NZ_MWVJ01000069.1 GCF_002087335.1 Pseudophaeobacter leonis | reverse complement strand
TGTGGCCAAGCTGGCAAGCCTGCAGGAAACAGTCGTGACGTTGGCCGGTGTGGCTCCTAACATAGATCTTGCAGCGGGCACGGTGTTCACCTTGCTGAGCGAAGGCAATACAGCCTTCACGTTTTCCAATCCGGCAGCCGCTGGGGCTGCAAGCGCCTTTACATTGCGCCTGACAGCAGGCGGGGATCATACGCTGGCATGGCCTGCCTGGGTGGTCTGGTCTGGAGGATCTGCGCCGGATGCACCGGCTGATACTGAGACCACGGTAATCACCGGGTTCACCACAGACGCAGGTGCCACATGGTTCTGCTTCCTTGCTGGGGAGTCAATGGCATGACCGTAGCAAGGAGCGTCATGCGTGGGGCGAGCGGCGGGTTCGATATTGCGAATGCTAAGCTTCTCGCGAGCGACGATACTCAAGGGCCGCTTATGTCATACGGATCAGGCTGGTGGACTGATGACGGGGTTCATCTGTACACAACCACGTGGGTCAATGAAGATACTAACCACTTAACTTCCGACCTGGATCTGTCCGCAGCTGTGGTCTACGAAAATCAGTATGTTTGGGGTAATGAGGATGTTGTTGGGGTTGCCGTCAACCCTGCTGGCTCTATCGCTATTATTTTCGACAAAGACCGATCAATCAGGCAACTGAACCTTAGCCCAGCGTTCCGCCTAGCTGGAGCTGGCATTGCCAGCACTTCTTCAGGCGTCATAAGAACCTCAGCAAACAGTAGCTATACGATGTATGGCGGCACCATGTCCCGAGACGGAACATACATATACACAATGGAGAACAACCTAGTTGGTATGCGTCGTTATACCTTGGCGACGCCATTTGTGCTGTCTTCTCTGGTGTCTGGTTATCCAGACGCAGGGCAGGAAGTAGACCTATCTGCTGGGCCTAGCGCAATTGGTTTCCCGTTTGGCATGTCCATAAGTCACGACGGCGTATGGCTTCGCGTTTCCGATAGGAACGCGACGGCAATGTATCAGTGGAAACTGAGCACCCCCTACGACCTGACAACGGCTGAGTTCTTGGGTGAATACATCGACGCTACAAATCTAATCGGGGTGGGCGGGATCGCAGCTCACCCTACGGATAGTAGGATCGCCTACACCACTTCCCAAATCACTGGCATCATTAAATGGAGGGTCGCATGACTCATGTTTTGATCAGCAGCGGTGAGGTCGAAACCTTTCCTTATAGTCTTGCGCAGCTTCGCAATGACAATCCGCAGACCAGCTTTCCCAAAGCCATTTCTGATGCACTGGCGGCAAGTTTTGGCCTCTATCCGGTCACGGTCGCTGACCGGCCAGCGCACCAGGTCGGAACGGCGGCCGAACGGGATGCCGTGCCGCTGCTGATCGCAGGCGAGTGGGTTCTGGGCTGGAGCCAGCGCGCCAAGTCCGAGACTGAACTGGCGCCTGATCTGGCGGCGCGGCTCGATGAGGGCAAGGCTGAATGTCGCCGCCGGATCTTCGCGGTGGTTGATGAAATGGCCCAGATCAATCTTGTGGCGGCGGCTAGTACCGGTCTGCTGTCGGACGCGCAGCGGGCCGCCTATATCGCGGGGCTTGGGTGTATCACGCCGATGCGCGGCACCTGGCCGGGTC
>NZ_MWVJ01000007.1 GCF_002087335.1 Pseudophaeobacter leonis | reverse complement strand
TTGGCTGGTGGATGGTGTCCTCGGGCGTCACCCAGGGCGAAGGCATGACCTCGGTCGCCTCCTACCGGCTGGCAACGCATCTGGGGCTGGCCTTTGTCATTCTCGGCTTCATCGCCTGGTATGTATATCATCTGGGGCGCTCTGAGCGGGATCTGATGCAGGCCCGCCGCGCCAAAGAAGCCAAGATCTTTGGGCTCTCCACCGGGATGTTGCATTTTGCCTTTTTGCAAATCCTGCTGGGGGCCTTGGTCGCGGGCATTGACGCGGGCCGCTCTTATACCGACTGGCCCCTTATGGGGGGGCAGATTATGCCACCAAACCCGCTGATGATCGAACCCTTGTGGAAGAACTTCTTTGAAAACCCCGGTCTGGTTCAGTTTATTCACCGGGTCTGCGGCTATCTTCTGTTCGCCTTTGGTGTTGTCGTCTGGCTGAAAGGGCGGGCCTCGGCGCATCAAACGACCCGCAGCGCCTTTAATATGATCTTTGCGGTTTTGTCGCTACAGATCCTGCTTGGGGTTATGACCGTGCTCTATGCAGCACCCTGGCAGGCGGCCATCCTGCACCAATTGGTCGCGGTCGTTTTGTGGGTTGCCATCCTGCGCGGCCGCTTTCTTGCGGCATACCCCGTTTCAACTTCGATTAAGGACCATTGATCCATGAGCACATTTGACACTCTGATGGCCTATGAGCGTGACACGCAGGCCCTGGGACAGATCGCCGGGCGTCTTGGATGGGACCAGGAAACAATGATGCCGCGTGGTGCCGCCCCGCAACGGGGTGAGGAAATGGCGGCTATTGAGGCCGTGCTGCATGCCCGCCGCTCGGACCCAAAGGTGGCTGAATGGCTCGAAACGGCTGAGGCCCCGGATGAGGCTGGCGCCGCCCAGCTGCGCGAGATCAAGCGCAGATATGAGCGCACGGTCAAGGCGCCGGCCGATCTGGCCCGCCGCATTGCCCGCGTGACATCAGAAGCGCAGGGCAAATGGGCCGCTGCCCGTGCCGATGAGGATGTCGCCGCTTTTCTGCCCGTGTTGCAAGAGGTTGTCGCTCTCAAGCGCGAAGAAGGTCAGGCACTGGCAGCCGGTGGCGATCTGTATGACGCCATGGTCGAGGACTATGAGCACGGCACAACCGCAGCCGAAATCGCGGCCATCTTTGACGCCATGCGCCCCGGACTGGTGGATCTGCGCGCACGGGTATTGGACAGGCCTGCTCCAAAAGCGCTGCAGGGGGCCTTTGCCGAAGGCGCGCAGATGAAACTGACGCGCAAGCTGGCCAAGGCCTTTGGCTATGATATGAGCCACGGTCGGGTCGACAAGGCGGTGCATCCCTTTAGTTCGGGCAGTGGTCTGGATGTGCGCATCACCACCCGCACCAGCGAGCATGACCCGTTCAATTGTTTTTACTCGACAATTCACGAGGTTGGCCACGCCGCCTATGAACAGGGCATCAGTCGCGACTACCTGCTGACACCTTTGGGTAGCGGGGTGTCCATGGGCGTGCACGAGAGCCAGAGCCGGATTTATGAAAACCAGATCGGCCGCGGCGAGGCCTTTACCAGCTGGCTCTATGATGAGATGCGCGCGGGTTTTGGTGACTTTGGTATCCCGGACGCTGAGAGCTTTTACAAGGCCGTGAACACGGTGCACAAAGGCTATATCCGGACCGAAGCCGATGAGCTGCAGTACAATCTGCACATCATGTTACGGTTTGATCTGGAGCGGGCCCTGATGGCCGGTGATCTTGAGGTTTCTGATCTGGAATCCGCCTGGAATGACCGTTTTGAGGCTGATTTCGGCTATGCCGTGGACAAGCCCTCAAACGGGTGTCTGCAGGATGTGCACTGGTCCGTGGGGCTGTTTGGCTATTTCCCGACCTATGCGTTGGGCAATGTCTATGCCGGCTGTCTGAACCAGAAAATGCGCGCCGATCTTTCGGGCCTAGATACGGAACTGGCCATGGGCAATACCGCCTCGGCCACTGGCTGGCTGCGCGAAAACCTGCAGCAATATGGCGGTTTGCGCAGCCCGCACGCCACCATTGCCCAGGCTGCCGGCTTTGCGCCCAGTCCTGCGCCGCTGATGCAGTACCTCGACGAGAAATTCAGCCGCCTTTACGATCTGTAAGCCTAAGGCACACGGGCAAAGACAAAAGGCCGGGCAATTGCCCGGCCTTTTTGATGTCATCTGCCGCCTTTGGGCTCATCTGGGTGAAACGGTCAGATCAAGGCCATGCGCTCGGCGCGTTCTGGATCCGGGAAGGGGCGGAAAAGGCCAAATTCTGCATTGGCAATCAAGGTGTTCACATTGCGGTACAGCCGTGCGACCTCTTCATTATCTTCCCCCAACACCCGGAAAGCATTATCCATTTGAGTGAGATCTTTGAACTCGATCTCCAACAGAAAGTCGCGGCAGTTGTCGCTGGCAAGGTTCAGTTTACGACGCAGAAGGCGATGCCCCTGAACGACGCCGCGCTCTTTCAGATAGGCCATCCATTGATCAACAGCTCCGGCAAAAGCCAGAGCTTTGGTCTCATTATGTATGTCGATGGCGCAATGATAAAGGTTCATGAAAGGATCCTGCCAAAATTGTGGGCGTTTGAGATGCAGACTAAGCAAAAAAAACCTTAGGTTCCGTTAAAGCCGCCGTGAATACTGCCTGTAAAATCGCCTGTGTTTTTTAGGATGTGGTCACAATTTTGCTCTCCTTTAAGGGTATTAGGTGCCAAAGATATTGCCACTAAACGAGAGTATTTGATTTTGAGACTTCTTTTGACTGCCGGTTTTCTGACCGTCTTTGCCCTACAGGCCTGGGCCGACACACCTGCGCTGACCCCTGCGCTGACACGTGACGAGATCCGCATACTGGCCTATGATGGTGACCATGCCACGTTGGAGAGGCGGCTCGTCATTGAGAGTGATAAGTCTCTGGAAGGAAACAAGGATTTCTCCAGTCTTCGCGACCTGATGTATGCCTTTGAAGCAAGTGATCCGAGAATGGTGTCCTTTATCGAGACTTGGGTGAACGCGCAGCCGACTTCCAGCTATGCGCAAACCGCGCGCAGCCTGTCGCTTAGTCGTGGTGCCTGGGCCATTCGCGGTGAAAAGTTCGCCAAATTTGTGCATCCCCAGGCCCTGGCGATACATGGACGCATGATCCAGGAGGCGATTTCTCACGCGCGTTTAGCCGTGGCGCTTGATCCCGATTTCATTCCGGCCTCGGATGCGGTTTTGAACCAAAGCGCAACGTCATGGGACAAAAATGAGATCATAAATGTGCTCGACGCTGTAATGCAGCGCCATCCAAATTGGAAAAGTCTCGAAAAATCTCTTGGTATGGCCCATCAGGGATATGGCGGGAGCGCAGATATGCTGGCCACTCTTTTCCAGACTTACGCGCGTCTCCTGGCTGAAACGGATGTAGACCTGAATATGCGCTGTCTCTACGCGGGGCTTACGAGTTACTATTTTTCCGACAGTTATGATGCACGGCAAGCCCTTCAATCCATTGCTGAACAGGATCCCGCGTTGGACTATTAACGCGCCAACAGCATGACAAGTCGGCACGTCAGCCACACACGAAGTGAGGCGGACGTCGCATTTATCCGCAACGTAATATTGCAGCAGGCCTGGCTACGAACATCTCTGGTGACGCGGTTTGACAGTGCCTTTAGCGCCGGGTCGGGGAACACGCGACTGGCAGATGAAATTGCCATTGTGAAATTCGACGAGATAAAGGAAAGGCTGAAGCATGACCCGTTCAATACCGCGTTGATGGGCCTTGCTGAGACTGGGTTGCGCCTGAAATCACGCACAGGGTCGGACCGCATGACTGCGGATGAATTTTCCAGGCTTAGAAAAGCAGTCAATAAAGACTTCGCCTTTCGCCGGATTGTGGCCGCCCCCTTTTCGGAAGACAATTGGAACAGCTATGGCCGACAGCAATTCGACTTCGCGCACCCCGAAAGCGTGTTCTGGAGTGATCCATACTACCAGAATGGTGTGGTGTATTCTGGCGATCAGAATCGGGCACTTTTCGGGTATCTGGGCAAAAAAGTTCATCAACTGTCGATGTTGGAAGACGTGATGAACCAGGCGGATCACCCTGAAATTTTGCCATGGAAGCAATATGCGGCGTCGTTTGATCGCAGTCAGCTGCTAAATTGCCCCTTCTTGCGGGCCTATCGGCTACTTGAGGCGAGTTGCGCGCAAAATCAGGGCCGCGGCTATTGCAGTGACGAGGATCTTGCTCCCTTTGCGCCGCAGCTGGAGCTGGCGCAGGCAGATAAGAGCTGCGGGTATCTAGAGGGGCAAAGCCTGCAGGAGTTGGCCTTTAAGCCAGTGGAGATTGATCTGTCCTACGACCCTCAGGAGCATTGGCCGGGTGTTGAATAAGACCGGCCAATGCTCTTGGGTTAAACAGAGATCACTCTTCGGTTGCCTCGTCTTCTTCGCCGCTTTCGGCAATCCAGGCGACCGAAACCACCTCTTCGCCTTTGCCGGTGTTGAAGACACGCACCCCACCAGCAGAGCGCGAGCGGAAGGAGATGCCCGCAACAGGAACCCGGATCGACTGGCCCTTTGAGGTGGCCAACATGATCTGGTCTCCCAGCTCAACAGGGAAGGTGGCGACAATTTCGCCGCCCTTCATCGCGCCCACACCCTGTCCGCCACGGCCACTGACCCGGTAGTCATGCGCCGAAGTTAGATTGCCGGCACCAGGTTTGTTGATGGTGACCAGCAGGTCATTGGCTGCCAGCATTTCCTTATAGCGGTTTCTGACAGTGCGCCCTCTTCGACCTCTTCAGTAGCCTCAGTTGCAGTCTCGTCTTCCGAGATGTCACTGCCCAGCTCCGAGCGGAACCGCTTGATAAAGGCGCCGCGCTCCCAGGGTTCGGCATCAAAGTGGCGGATCACCGACATCGACACGACCTCGGCGCCATCGCCCAGCTTGATACCGCGCACCCCAACCGAGTTGCGGCTGTTAAAGACCCGCACATCGGTGGTTGGGAAGCGAATGGCACGGCCAGTGCTGGTGACCAGCATCACGTCGTCCTCTTCGGAACAGATGCGGGCATCTATCAGCTTGGTGTCGGCGTGCTCTTCTTCGAACTTCATGGCGATCTTGCCGTTGGATTTCACATTTGTGAAGTCTGACAGACGGTTACGGCGCACAGTTCCGGCAGATGTGGCAAAGACAATCTGCAGATCGGCCCACTCATCGTCGGGGCGATCCACTGGCATGATGGCGGCAATCGAGACACCGGTTGGGATCGGCAGGATATTGACAATCGCCTTGCCCTTGCCGGTGCGGCTCGACTGCGGCAGGCGCCAGGTCTTGAGCTTGTAGACCATACCATCGGTGGTGAAGAACAACAGCTGGGTATGGGTATTGGCAACAAAGAGGTTGGTGACGACATCCTCTTCTTTTGTCTGCATACCCGAGATGCCCTTGCCGCCGCGTTTTTGCGCCCGGAAATCGCCCAAAGGTGTGCGTTTGATGTAGCCACCAGAGGTGACGGTCACCACCATGTCCTCACGCTCGATCAGGTCTTCGTCGTCCATGTCACCGGACCAGTCAACGATCTGGGTGCGGCGCGGCACCGCGAATTGCTCGCGGACTTCGCGCAGCTCATCGCAGATGATGCCCATGATGCGCTCACGCGAGGACAGGATTTCAAGGTATTCCTTGATCTTGCTCGCGAGGTCTTCCAGCTCATCGGTGACTTCTTTGACGCCGATCTGGGTCAGTCGCTGCAGCCGCAGCTCCAGAATGGCGCGGGCCTGAGTCTCGGACAGGTTATAGGTGCCGTCTTCATTGGCGGTATGGGTCGGATCATCAATCAGCGCGATATATTGCAGGATCGGCTGCGCAGGCCAGCGCCGGGTCATCAGCTTGACACGCGCCTCGGCCGCATCGGCGGATTGGCGGATGGTGGCGACGATCTCGTCGATATTGGTGACAGCCACGGCCAGACCACACAAGACATGACTGCGTTCGCGCGCCTTGCGCAAAAGATAGGCGGTGCGTCGCGCCACCACGTCTTCGCGGAAATCAATAAAGGAGGTCAGAAAGCGGCGCAGCGTCAGCTGTTCGGGCCGCCCACCATTGAGCGCCAGCATGTTGCAGCCAAAATAGGTCTGCATCGGGGTAAAGCGGAACAATTGGTTCAGCACCACCTCAGGCGTGGCGTCGCGCTTGAGCTCAACAACAACCCGCACGCCGTTGCGGTCGGATTCATCCTGCACATGTGCGACACCTTCGATGCGCTTGTCGCGCACCTGTTCGGCGATCTTTTCGATCATTGACGCCTTGTTGACCTGATAGGGAATCTCATCAACAACAATGGCATAGCGGTCTTTGCGGATCTCTTCGACGCGGGTCTTGGAGCGAATGATGACGCTGCCACGGCCCTCAAGATAGGCTTTGCGGGCGCCAGAACGGCCCAGCATGATGGCACCGGTGGGGAAATCCGGACCCGGCACATAGTCAATGAGCTGTTCACTGGTGAGGTCAGGATCATCAATCAGAGCCAGGGTGGCATCAATCACCTCACCCAGGTTATGGGGCGGGATGTTGGTGGCCATGCCAACCGCAATACCGCCGGCACCATTGACCAGCATATTGGGGAAACGCGCCGGCAGAACGGTAGGTTCGCGGTCTTTGCCGTCGTAGTTGTCCTGAAAGTCGACCGTCTCTTTTTCAATATCGGCCAGCATAAAGGCGGCCGGCTTGTCCATGCGTACCTCGGTGTAACGCATGGCGGCGGCATTATCGCCGTCCATCGAGCCAAAGTTGCCCTGACCGTCGAGCAGCGGCAGCGACATAGAGAAGTCCTGCGCCATACGCACCAGTGCGTCATAGATCGCGCTGTCGCCATGCGGGTGGTATTTACCCATGACATCGCCAACGGGACGTGCGGATTTCCGGTAGGATTTATCATGCGAATTGCCGGTCTCATGCATGGCATAAAGAATGCGGCGATGCACCGGTTTCAACCCGTCGCGCAGGTCAGGAATGGCCCGGCTGACGATGACGGACATCGCATAGTCCAGATAGGAGGTCTTCATCTCCGCTTCGATGGAGACTGAAGGGCCATCATAAGTGTACCGCTGAGGAAGGTTTTCTTCAGCGTTGTCAGGAGTTTCCGGCGTATCTGTCACGTTGGCTGCCCGTTCTTTTCTATGGGTCTATATGTTGTGTGGGTACCCTATCAGACAGGGCATATAGGGCGCAAGCAAGCTGCAGGATTTGCTCGGATTTCTCTGCAAAATAGGCCAGTTTGGCTGGGGTTAACCTATTTGGTGCTAGGCTTTGGGTCAGGGGGGCTTTCAAAAGGAGGTCTACTATGGAGATGAGCAGCACCGAGATGATGCTGAAGGGCTATGGCCTGACCACGGCTGAGTTTACCTATCACATGCCCGATCACGCACATGTTCTGAATACCTATGTCTGGCAAGACTACGATCTGGCCCCGGACCACGCGCGCCTGTTCGGGTTTATCGAATTCTGGCAGCGCGAGCTGGACGGCCCGCTTCATTCTGTCCGCTTTAGTCATCGTAAAATGATTGGCCCGGGCGCGTGGCGCAACGTCAAAGGCATCTTGAACCTGCATTGAGGTCGCGCACGTCTGCCGTGATTAGACCTGTAATGCGCGCCTTTGATCTGTGCCCTTGATCAGCGCATTCTCATAGGTGTTAAGCGCACACTGGGGCACGGGAGGCAGGGACGGTCAGGCAGGGATGATCAGGCAGAACAGCTGGCGCCCCCAAGAACGCAAAATTTGGCGCAATGGGGGTGGTTCAACTGTACTGGCGCTTCGGCCTCGGCCAGGGTTGCACCCAGTTCAAACTCTGCCGCATAGGGCAGCAGGGTACAGGCCAGAACCGCAGGCGACTGCGCGCCTTTGCGCTTTACCACCATGCGGGAGGAGGCGCACATTACGTCATTGGGAGATTTGTCCAAAATCCCCCAGCAGGCGGTGGTGATTTCCGGCACTTCGACGCTCTCGTCCATTTCGGGGAACAAAACGGTCTGGCCGGGGTGCTGCGCGTCGATGTCAAAGCCATTGTCGCGGTAGAGATCCGCAAATCCGGCGCGCGAGACCTGTTCGCTTTCACCCCAAAGGGTCCGCCCGGCCACCGTCATGCGGATCCCTGCATCGCGCAGCCAGCGCATCCCCATAAGGGTTTTGTCAAAGCTGCCCTTGCCGCGTTCGGCGTCATGCTGGGGGGCGGTGAAGTGATCCAATGAGACGCGCAGGGTCATTTTTCCAGGGTACGCGGCTTCAAGCTCTTGCAGACCGGCGCGCATGGATTTGCGCATCATGGGCAGCATGGCATTTGTCAAAATGAGAACGTCAAACCCCCGCGCCAGAGCGGCGCGGCTCATGGCAATCATTTGCGGGTTCATAAAGGGCTCACCACCGGTAAACCCTATCTCGCGGATGGGCCAATTGCGCTCGGTGATCTGGTCGAGATATGAGGTGACCTCGGGCGCGCTCAGGTAGACCAGCGCGTCATTGGTCGGGGAGCTGAGAATATAGCAATTCTCGCACTCGATATTGCACAGGGTGCCGGTGTTAAACCACAGGGTCTCGGGGTTGGTCAGGGCCACAGAGGCCCGTTCCGAGCCGTCTGCTGTTACCAAACTGTCTTGAAATTTCCCGACATTGGCACCTGGAACGGGTAGATCTTTCACGCTTATGCACTCTCAGACAGTTTCTTTCGCTAGAAGCTAGCTTATAATAGCGGAAAATGAAAAGCCGCCTCCTGTCGTTATGACAGGGAAGTGATGCTGCGGGTCCCAGAACAGGGGCGCCGTCGTTACAGGAAGTTGAAAAAAATGGTATCGCGTGTCATTCCGGTCGACCCTTTCGATCTGGTGATTTTTGGAGCCACGGGCGACTTGGCGCAGCGCAAAATTCTTCCTGCGCTGTTTCGCCGGTTTTGTGCCGGGCAAATCCCCGAGGGCACGCTCATCATCGGCGCTGCCCGCTCTGGACTGTCGAGCGCAGAGTTTCGGGAGGTGCTGGCGCAGAATTTGCAGCATGTTCTGGATCCCGAGATCTGTAGTCCGGCCCAACTGGCCGGTTTTTTGCAAATCGTCTCTTATGTGCCGCTTGACGGCAAGACAGAGACAGGCTGGGGCGCCCTGTGTGAGATTCTGTGCGGGGGCCAGGCAGGTGCTGCAGCCGACCGGGTGCAGGTGTTCTATTTCTCTGTTGGCCCCGCGCTTTTTGGCCCGCTGGCAGAGCGGCTTCACAGCTATGGTCTGACCAATGCCACCACACGCATCGTGGTTGAGAAACCCTTTGGCCATGACCGGGCCTCAGCCCGCGCGCTCAACCAGACACTGGCCAGCCATTTTGACGAGGGGCAAATCTACCGGATTGATCACTATCTCGGCAAAGAAACCGTGCAAAACCTGATGGCGGTGCGCTTTGGCAATATGCTGTTTGAGCCGCTGTGGAACAGTCAGTATGTCGACCATATCCAGATCACCGTCGCTGAGACTGTTGGGGTTTTGGGGCGCGAGGATTATTACGAGCGCTCCGGTGCCATGCGCGATATGATGCAGAACCATCTGATGCAATTGTTGTGCCTGATTGCGATGGAACCACCGGCGAAATTCGACCCAGACGCGGTGCGAGACGAAAAACTAAAGGTGATCCGCGCGCTTGATCCGGTTGAGCCCTACCATATCGTGCGCGGTCAGTACGCCTCACCGCAGCAGGCCGGGAATGAAGATGTCAATTACCGTGAAACAGTAGGAAATCAAAGGTCTAGCACCGAAAGCTATATCGCCCTCAAGGCCCATATCAGCAATTGGCGGTGGGCTGGCACGCCGTTCTATCTGCGCACAGGCAAACGGCTCAAGGCGCGCTCCTCGGTGATCAATGTCATGTTCAAGGATGCGCCGCACTCGATTTTTGGCGAGGAGGCCGGTCGGCATGCCAACCACCTGAAGATCCGGCTGCAACCAAACGAGGGCATCACGCTGAGCGTGACATATCAAGGAGCCCGGACCGGGGGGGATGCGCCTGATGGATGTGCCGCTTGATATGAGCTTTGCCGAGGCCCTGGGCCGCAAAGGAGGTGATCCTGCCGATGCCTATGAACGCCTGATCATGGATGTGGTGCGCGGCAACCAGACCCTGTTCATGCGCGGCGACGAAGTGGAGGCGGCCTGGGGATGGACCGACCCGATCATTGCCGGCTGGCAGGCCCGGGGCGATGTGCCCAAACCCTATGAAAGCGGCAGCACCGGACCCGGTGATGCTGATTTGCTAATGCGGCGCGATCAGCGCGAATGGAGAGGGATAAACCCATGAAATTCAACGAATACCCAGACCGCGATATGTTAGCGGTCGAGGTCGCCAGCGAGATTGCAGGTAATTTGGAAATGCATCTTCTGCACCATGAAACCGCCTCTTTGGCGGTGGCAGGCGGCACCACCCCTGCGCCGATTTTTGACGATCTCTGCGCCGCTGATATTGCCTGGGACCGGGTGCATGTGATGGCCACCGATGAACGTTGGGTGCCGCTTGAGAGCGCGCGGATCAAACGGGCGTATGATCCGCGAGAGACTGCTGACGGATCGGGCTGCTGCGGCGCGCTTTTTGCCCTTTCACGTGCCTGCGCGTGATCCCGAAGAGGTTCTGGCGGAAATTGAGGCTCAGATCATACCCGAGTTGCCGCTGTCAGTGGTCCTGCTCGGAATGGGAGAGGATATGCATACGGCGTCCCTGTTTCCTGGCGCAGCAGGGCTGGGCGCGGCGCTGGCCTCTGGTGCGCCGGTTCTGTCTGTTTTTCGCCCCGACAGCCAGCCTGAGGCGCGTATTAGCCTGTCGGCCCCAATCCTCGATGGCGCCCTGTCTAAACACCTGGTTATTTATGGCGAATCCAAGAAAAAAGCGCTGTATCACGCGCTGCCTTTGCCGCCCGAACAGGCGCCTGTCCAGGCGGTGCTCACGGCCATTACGGTGCACTGGGCACCGTAACCGGGTTCACTGCGAGACAGGTTTTGTCAGACAAGTTTTGTCAGACAGATTTTATCAGGCAGATTTTATCAGGCAGGTTTTATCAGGCAGGTTTTATCAGGCAGGCATTCCAGGGCATTGCAGCGCCCAAGAACGCCCAGCATAGCGCGCGGCCTTAGTCCTGATCGGGGCGGGCGCCGTCAATGTCAATGAATTGCTGTTTCAGCGTCTCTGGCAGCGGATAGCCCGCGCTGCCATCAGGACTGCGCAGCACCATGACCGCCTCAAGCGTGGCACGTAGCCCTCCTGACCAGATTTGTTGCTCCATAACATAGGATGTGTTGCGAAAGGCAATGACCCGGGCCGTGGTGATATAGGGCTCATCCAGTACCATTTCGCGCCTGTAGTGGACATTGGCATTTCGCAGCACCGAACGCGGCGCAGGAAGGCCGTTAAAGTGCTTGGCACAAAGCCGGTCAAAATACGAAACACGGGCGGTCTCAAACCAGCCCAGATAGGCCTTGTTGTTGACATGACGCAAAATATCCAGTTCGGAGAACCGAACACGGTCAGCCAGCGCCATAGGTTTCGCCTGATCAAGGCCTTGCGAGATTTGTTCGCTTGCGGTGAGCGGGGTAAGATATCGTAATTCCATGCCCCTGCGGTAGACCAGGAACAGGGCTAAACGCAAGGTGATTGCCACATGTGTAAGGCGGATGCGTTACGTTTGCTAACGGTGTCGCTGCACAGCCCCGTGTGTTCAGGCCCGTGCTTTCAACTCCGTGATTTCAGCCCTCTGCCTTCATGTCCACCTTTGCAGCTGGCTCAGCAGCGCGCCTTTGGGACTCAGGATCCGGCGCGACATGGTCTCGTTAAACAGGTGCCAATTTGACCTGTTCCGTTGTTGCATGTTCCAACCTCTTGTCGGCGTCGGGCGCGGTATGCGGCGTGCTATGGGGGCGGGTCAGGAACAGGATTGCCGGGTTCGAGATTGATTGACTTTTGATCGTCTCCATCAGTGTAGAGGCGCGACACTGGGCGATCACCTGATCACACTGCTGCGCCCGCGACACGATATCAATGGAGACCTGGTCCTCCAGGTCGGCCTCAATCAGCGCCTGGGCGATCTTTGAGGCTGAGCCGACCCCCATGTAGCCCGCGACACGTGTGCCCGGCTGCAGCGATGACATCCAATCGAGCGGCTTGCCTGCGGTTTGTGACTGCCCGGTCGCCAACACCAATCTGTCGCAGGTGCCGCGCTCGGTCAGGAACCCGCCAAGGGCTGCCGAGGCTGCGCTGGCGGCTGTCACGCCCGGGACAATTTCATACGGAATGCCAGCCGCACTCAAGGCGTCAACCTCCTCGGCGCCGCGGGCAAAAACCCCGGGATCGCCACATTTCAGACGCACCACCCGCTTTCCCTGCCGGGCTACGGCAACCAGTGCGTCTGAAATCTTGTCTTGCGGCCAGTGATGACAACCCGGAGCCTTGCCGACATAGATCCGCTCGGCCCCCCGTCTGGCGAGATCCAGAACTGCGGGATCAATCAAACGGTCATAAAAGATCACATCCGCCTGCTGCAGGCGCTGAACGCCACGCAGAGTAATGAGATCTGTTGACCCGGGACCGGCGCCAACAAGGGCAACAGAGCCTGGGGCTTCCAACCCGCTGTTGGCGGTCTCAACCGAGGTTTTGATCATGTTTGCCGTGGCGCGCGAATGTCGCTGCGTATTGATCTGCCGCGAAACCCGTGCAAACAACCCGGGCCATGGGGCCTGCCAGACACCCGCTGCGAATTGGCGCTGATGCCTGCCCGCAGGCGTTCGGCCATGAGGGAACTTTGGTCTTGCAGCTGCAAAAACAGTGGAAAAGTAATCATCCCGTTCTCCGTGATTGAGACTGGCGGTGGTGCCAGAGCTCGGTTGCCAGTGTAGTTGCCTCTTCCAGTGTCGGCGCGGCTTTTAGCGTCCAAAGCGCCAATGCGGCGGTGCCTGTGATTGTGGCGGTCGCAAAGGGATCTTCGACTGAGCCGCTCCAGATTGACGCAATATCAAAGGCGAGGTCCGTGTCGTGCAGGCGACGGGTCTCGTTCAGCATCGCAGGTGCGGCCTCGTTCAGCTCCTGGCCGGACCGGAGGCCAAAAACAGCTGTCTTTTTTGCTGGGTGACGCTCGAACTCACCGCCACCTCCCTTGATCACTGTCAGATTCTGGTCCCCCAACAAAGCAGCTGCCCGGGACTGCAAGCCGCGATAGGACGGGTGAAACACACCCTGAACCGAGCCCCGCGCCGCCATTGGGTTCCACATCCGCAGCACAGTGTTGATGCAACTGCGCAACCCAAAGGTATCGCGCAACTTTAGCAGATCAAACGCAGCCGTACTGAGCTGCTCCAGCGGATAATACGTCAGCCCATCGCCCTCAAGCTGCAGCTTTTCCAAGGTTGCGCGCAGATCTGCAGCACCGGCTTGATGTGAGTTCCATCCATGCAGCGCCACGCTATACCCCGCCTGTGCCACCAGTTTTGCCGCCAGGGCAAAAAACGGCGCACCCCGCGTGCGCCCCGCCGCGTAGCAGGGCCAGTCGAGATCCGCGACCGCAAGCGGCGCACAAGAGGCGCGCAAGGCTGCTGTGAAGCCTGCGATCTCGGTATCCGCCTCACCGCGCAGGCGCAAAACCATCAGTAAGGCACCAATCGCCTCCGGTTCTGCTGTGCCCGAGAGGATCAGCGTCATCGCCTCCTGCGCCTCTTGCAGGTTCAAGGCACGGGCACGGCCCTTGCCCCGGGCAACAATGCGGACATAGGGCGCCAGTGTCATTCTGCAGCCATGGGCATTTGCGCATGCTTCAACAGGTTCGAGAGCTCGGGCTTGCAGGAGCCGCAACTTGTGCCGGCACAGGTGGCCGCACTGAGCGCCTCTATGCTGGTAGCACCTGCAGAAATGGCCTGACGCAGGGTGTTGATGCCGACGTTCATGCAGGCGCAGATCGTGGCACCAGGGTCGGGCTGGTCGGCTCCGGCGCGCCCGGCAAGCGCCTGCAGGGCCGGGGTGGCGGTGCCGATCAACGACACCGCAAAACTACGGGCCAGCGCAACAGGGGCCGGGCTTGCGAAAAACAGCCCCACCAGGGTTGGGCCTTCATAAAACGCCAGTCGGGTGAGCTGACCATTGGGATCCTGCATCTGCGAGACATCGCAGGGCCCCACATTCAGCAGCGCGCGCGCATGGTCCGGCCAGTTCTGCGGCAACTCGGTCCCGGCGAATTCGCCCTGCCAGCCTGTCAAAGACCGCGCGACCGCGCCATAGGCGCCATCCGGGCGCAGCGCATATTTTGACGCGGCAAAGCCAAACCATGTGGCGTCAAACCTGCGCACAGAGACCGCAGAGACCTTTGATGCGGGTTGCCCCGAGACGCGATCCACCACAGGCGGGGTCAAGGCGTTCACCCAGCCCGCACTGCTCTGCTGCCGGGTCCAGTGCATCGGCGCAAACAGCTGTCCTTTTGCTGTGCGCTCGGTGATCAGGGCCCGCAGCACAGATTTCCCATAGGGGTTCTGGACGTCCACAAGGTCGCCAGATTTGATCATCGCACCTGCGGCGTCATCGGGATGCATCTCAACATAGGGTTCGGCCAGATGGGCGCCAAGGCGGGGGGATTTGCCGCTGCGCGTCATGGTGTGCCACTGGTCTCGATTGCGTCCGGTGTTGAGCGAGAGCGCCGCGCGCTGCACGGGCGTGGGGGCACAGACTGCCAACATGCGGCCCTTCCCGTCGGGGTGATAAAACTGACCCTTGGAGAAGAAGCGTTGCTCATTGCGGGGCCACTGCGTCGGGATCAGGTTGGCGTAGTCGGCATCGGCAAAGATGCTGAGATCCAGATCGCGGCAAAAATCCGGAGTGGCTGCCGAAAGCGCCACGTATTCGGCAAAAATCTCGGCTGGGGAGGCATAGTCAAATGCCGCCTTCCAGCCCATGCGCGCGGCGAGATCGCAAATGATCTGCCAGTCAGCCCGGGCCGCTCCGGGAGCAGGCAAAAAGGCACGCTGGCGCGAGATACGGCGCTCGGAGTTGGTGACGGTGCCGTCCTTTTCGCCCCAGCCTGTGGCGGGCAGCAAAACATGCGCCAGATCGCCCGTATCCGTCCGCTCCATAATGTCGGAGACAACCACAAACGGAACCGAGGCAATGGCTTGGGCAACGCCATCTGCATCGGGCAAGCTGACGGCGGGGTTGGTGGAGATGACCCAAAGTGCTTTGATTTTGCCCGAGGCACAGGCCTGAAACAGGTCGACGGCCTTTAACCCTGGCTGGGTGCAGATGGTCGGGCTTTGCCAGAATTCCTGCACGCTGGCGCGATGATCGGGGTTTTCAATGTCGAGATGGTTGGCAAGCATATTGGCCATACCGCCGACCTCGCGTCCCCCCATGGCGTTGGGCTGGCCGGTTACCGAGAACGGTCCGCAGCCAGGCCTGCCAATGCGCCCGGTGGCGAGATGGCAATTCAGGATGGCGTTGACCTTGTCGGTGCCACAGGCAGATTGGTTGACGCCCTGCGAATAGACCGTGACGACCTTTTCCGTGCGCGCCCAAAGCGTATAAAACTGGTCCAGCTCTTGCTGCGACAGGCCACTCTCCAGTGGCTCTCCCAAACGCGCCTGCTCCACGGCGGATTGGCTGCCAGAGATGTGGTTTTGCAGGTAGTCGTGATCAAGGCTGCCTGTGTCGGCCAAATGGGCCAGAAGCCCGTTGAAAAGAGCAATGTCGCCGTCGGGCGCAATCCGCAGATGCTGGTCGGCAAGGGCGGTTGTTGCGGTTTTGCGCGGGTCGAGATTGACGATCCGCATCTCTGGACGCCGCTCTTTTGCAGCCGCAATTCGTTGATGCAACACCGGATGACACCAGGCCAGATTGGACCCCACCAGCACGATGAGATCGGCCTCTTCCAGATCGGCATAGGTGCCGGGCACCGTGTCAGTGCCGAAGGCCCGTTTATGGCCAGCCACCGAGGATGCCATGCAAAGTCTTGAGTTGGTGTCGATATTTGCCGCCCCTATGAAGCCCTTCATCAGTTTATTGGCAACATAGTAGTCTTCAGTCAGCAACTGCCCCGAGACATAGAACGCCACGCTGTCAGGGCCGTGGTCGCGGATGGCGGCGCTGAATTTATCCGCCATCAGATCAAGGCTCTCGTCCCAGCTGGCGACACGCCCGTGGATCTGAGGTTCCAGCAGACGCCCCTCAAGATCGATGGTTTCGCCCAGCGCTGACCCTTTTGAGCAGAGCCTGCCAAAATTTGCCGGATGCTCTGGGTCGCCCTTGATGGTGCCGTCGGCCCCCGCCAGAACGCCGCAGCCAACACCGCAGTAGGGACAGACCGTCCGCGTCAGGCTCATGCCGGGGTCCTTTGCATCAGGAACGCCGCATCGAGATAGATACGGCCCTCTGCGACCTTTGCAGGATAGGTTGCGACCTGGCCCTCGTCGGCGCCCTGGACCGTGCCTGTTTCCAGCGAAATGACCCAGTTGTGCAGCGGACAGGTGACTGCGCTGCCATGCACAATCCCATCGGCCAGGGGGCCCTTTTTGTGCGGACAGGCGTTATCGAGCGCATATGTCGTCTGCGGCGGTGCGAAACACGGCCACGCAGCCATGGGCGGTTTTGACCAGGCGGGCGCCGCGTTGGGGCACAGCATCAAGCGCTGCAACGTCGATCCAGGTGCTCATTCTGCGGCCTCCAGGGTGAGGGTGGTAAGGGGCTCATAGGGGGCTGATTTGACAACATGTTCTGCCCAGGGGTCCTTGCGGTAGATGCTCTGCGACAGCTCGAACCGCGCAACCAGAGCTGCGCGGATTTCAAGATCAGCCACTTGCTGCTGGATCCACTCCCGCCCGACCTTGTCCATCCATTTGTAGATGCGATCGAGATATTTGGCGTTCTCGCGGTAGGACTGCGTCACCGCCTTGACCACATCCATCACCTCTTCTTCGGTAGGCACCTGACAGAGCAGCGTGGTTTCGCGAACGTCCATGCCGGCCGCACCCCCGATGCTGATCTGATAGCCGCTGTCGACGCAGACGATGCCAATGTCCTTGCAGGTCGCCTCGGCGCAGTTGCGCGGACAGCCCGACACGCCAAGCTTGAGCTTATGCGGCGTCCAGGATCCCCACAGCGTCTTTTCCAGCTTGATGCCAAGACCAGTGCTGTCCTGGGTGCCAAAGCGGCAATGATCGGTGCCGACGCAGGTCTTCACCGTGCGCAGCCCCTTTGAATAGGCGTGACCCGAGACCATGCCGGCCTTGTTGAGGTCATCCCAGATGGCAGGCAGATCTTCGCCCTTTACGCCCAAAAGATCGATGCGCTGGCCGCCGGTGACCTTGACGGTTGGGACCGCAAATTTGTCCGCAGCATCAGCAATGGCGCGCAGCTCATCCGGGGTGGTGATGCCGCCCCACATGCGTGGTACAACGCTGAATGTGCCGTCTTTCTGGATATTTGCGTGTTTGCGCTCGTTGACAAAACGGCTTTGCGGATCATCCTGATACTGCTGCGGCCAGTCGGCCAGCAGATAGAAATTCAGCGCCGGGCGGCAGATGTGGCAACCGCAGGATGTTTTCCAGCCGCAGGCCTGCCAGACCGCTGGCATAGAGTGCAGGTTCTGGCTTTTGATCATGCGCCGCACGTCTTCATGTGTCATATCGGTGCAGCACAGATGCCCTGCGCGGTGGGCATGACAAAGTCATCGCCTAGCGTCACCGCCAAAACCTGCTCGACCAGTCCGGTGCAGGTACCACAGGAGCCCGAGGCCTTGGTTGTGGCGCGTATCGCGCCGAGGTCGGTGGCACCTGCGGCGATGGCGTCTTCGATCTGTCCTTTGCAAATGCCGTTGCAGCCACAGATTTCCGCATCACGCGGTAAGGCTGCAACGGCTAAGAGCGGGTCCAAGGCACCCCCTCCCTGATAAGCCGGGCCAAAGATCAGCGTATCGCGCATCTCGGATATATCTGTCTTGTCGCGGATCAGGCCGAAGAACCAGTTGCTGTCCGTGGTGTCGCCATACATTACTGCACCTATGATGCAGTCGTCTTCGATCACCAGACGGCGATAGACGCCGCGCGCGGGGTCGCGAAACACGATGTCCTCGCGGCCCTCACCGCTCGCAAAGTCACCGGCGCTGAACAGATCACAGCCGGTGACCTTTAGTTTTGTAGACAGCTCTTTTGGTGTGAAAACAGCCGGTTGCTCCATCAGGGTCTCGGCGACAACCTTTGCCTGATCATAGAGCGGCGCCACCAGGCCAAAGAGCTGGCCGTCGAATTCCACACATTCGCCAACGGCAAAGATATCCGGGTCAGAGGTCTGCAGCTGGGCGCCAACCTCAACGCCGCGCGCAACCTCAAGGCCCGCGTCCGTGGCCAGCCGGGTCTCGGGGCGAATGCCGACGGGCATGACCACAAGATCAGCCTCCAGCCCTTCGTTGCCCTCCAGAAGGACGCCTTCGACCTTATCCTCGCCGAGAATAGCCGCAGTCGACGCACGGCATTTCACGGTGATGCCGCGCTTTTCCAGATCGCGGCGCAGCAAAAAACCGGCTGCTTCGTCAAGCTGGCGTTCCATCAGGTGGCCCATCAGGTGCAGCACGGTGACATCCATCCCCCTTTCTGCCAGACCCGCCGCAGCCTCAAGCCCCAGCAAGCCGCCCCCAATCACCACGGCCGTACCGCCTTTTTCAGCGGCCTCGATCATGGCATTGGTGTCATCGAGATCGCGATAGTAGATCACACCGGGCAGATCCTTACCCTGCACCGGAATGATGAAGGGAGCCGAGCCGGTGGCGATCAGCAGTTTGTCATAGGCGACGGTGCCCTGGCTGCTGGTCACAGTTTTGGCTGCGCGGTCGATGGCGGTGACATGGGTGCCAAAGTGGCAGGTTACCGCGTTTTCCTCGTACCAATCCGCATCATGGGTGACGATATCCTCATAGGATTTGTCCCCCGACAGGACCGGTGACAACATGATGCGGTTATAGTTGCCGCGTCCCTCGGCGTTGAACAGGGTAACGTCAAAATCGGCCTTTGCCTCGAAGAGGTGCTCCAGCACGCGGCCTGACGCCATGCCCGCACCGATAACAACAAGTTTCTGGGTCATGTCTTACTCCGCCGCAATGGTTGTGGGTTTCGGTTTTGGCTTGGCGCCGTGCTCATATACCTCAAGGAAGCTCAGCACTTCGGCGCGATAGGTGTAGTAGTCCGGATGCTCCAGCAGCGCTTTGCGGGTGCGGGGCCGGGGCAGGTTGACCTCGGTAATCTTGCCAATTGTTGCCTGCGGCCCGTTGGTCATCATCACCACGCGATCCGCCAGCAAAATGGCCTCATCGACGTCATGGGTGACACAGACTGCCGTGACCTTGGTGCGCGACCAGACCTCCATCAGGACCTCCTGCAGCTCCCAGCGGGTGAGGCTGTCGAGCATGCCAAAAGGTTCATCAAGCAACAGCAGTTTGGGCGACAGGGCAAAGGCACGGGCAATGCCGACGCGCTGGCGCATGCCGTTGGACATCGAGGAGGCCTGTTTGTCCATGCTGTCCGCAAGGCCGACCCGTTCAAGGTAGTATTCGATCACATCCTGACGCTCGGCCTGCGAGGCGTTGGGGTAGACCTTGGCGACCCCGATGGCGACGTTTTCCTTGGCCGTCAGCCAGGGGAAAAGGTTCGGCGACTGAAAGACAACGGCTCGCTCCGGGTTGGCGCCCTCAATATGTTTGCCATCCAGCCGGATCGCGCCTTTTGAGATCGGGTTGAGACCCGCAGCCATCGTGAGAACCGTGGATTTGCCGCAGCCAGAATGGCCAATCAGGCTGATAAACTCGCCCTTGTTGACCTTTAGCTCAAAATCTTCGACCACAGTGAGCGGCCCCTTTGGGGTTGGGTAGACCTTATGAAGCTGTGAGAACACCAGATAGCGTTCGGCCAGGGTGCCTTTTTGTGCCGCTGATAGCGCCGCCGGAACACCGTGGATCGGAGTGGCATCGGGCAGGCGACGGGTCTCTTCGATTTTTGACGCAATACCAACATCCATCAGGTATTTGGTGACCTTTGCCCGCAGGGCTTTAAAGACCGCATCGTCATTCATCGCACTGCGATCCCGTGGGCGCGGGATGTTGACGGTGACAGGAGCCGCAAGTGTTCCGTCAGGGTTCAGCGGGATGATACGGTCGGCCAGAAAGATGGCCTCGTCCTCGTCATTGGTGATCAGAATGCAGGTTTTCTTATCCGTCTCCCAAATGTCGAGGATTTCATCGGCAAGATTGGCCCGCGTCAGGGCGTCCAACGCACTCAGTGGCTCGTCCAGCAGCAGCATTTCAGGACTCATCGCCAGAGCCCGCGCAACAGAGACGCGCTGACGCATGCCGCCTGACAGCTCGGCCGGGCCGCGGGCGGTGGCGTGGGACAGGCCGACCATGCCGACATAGTGGTCGATCTTGGCTTGCCGTTCTGGTTTTGACAGGTTTGGAAAAACCGCATCCACCGCAAGGCCCACATTGCCGCCCACTGTCAGCCAGGGCATGAGGGAGTAGCTCTGAAACACCAGTCCGCGGTCGGGGCCGGGGCCGGTGATCGGCTGGCCCTTGAAGGTGACAGTGCCGCTATCGGGGCTTTCCAGCCCGGCTATGAGGTTCATCAGGGTGGATTTGCCGCTGCCGGAAAACCCGAGGATCGCCACGAACTCGCCGTCTTCGACCTCGAGGTCAATGCCATTGAGGACGTCGATGCGACTGGTGCCCTGGCCAAAGCTTTTGGAAGACGTTTTCAAATTTAAGAATGCTCATGGGTCTCACCGGTTTTCTGTAAAGGTGAACATGGATTGCAGCGCGAACATCACGCGGTCGAGCAGGAAGCCGATGATCCCGATGGTAAAGACCGCGACCATGATTTTGGCCAGCGACTGGGATGAGCCGTTCTGGAACTCATCCCAGACAAATTTCCCAAGACCGGGGTTCAGCGCCAGCATCTCAGCCGCGATCAGCACCATCCAGCCCACACCCAGCGACAGCCGCAGCCCGGTAAAGATCAGTGGCAGCGCCGAGGGCAGTACCAGTTTGGTGATCTTGGCATAGGTGCTCATCTTCAGGACCTTGGAGACGCTGACCAGATCTTTGTCGATCGAAGACACCCCGAGGGAGGTATTGATCAGCGTTGGCCAGAGAGAGCACAGCGTCACGGTGATGGCCGAGACCAGGAAGGATTTGGAGAACATGCCGTCATTGGTGGCATAGACTGCGGAGACGACCATGGTCACAATCGGCAACCAGGCCAGTGGGCTGACGGGTTTAAAGATCTGAATAATCGGATTGATCGCCGCATTGGGGGTGGGCGAAAGCCCCGCCATGATTCCCCGCGGCATAGCAATCAATGACCCGGTCAGAAAGCCCAAGAAGACCGTTTTGATCGAGGTCCAGATCTGTTGGTAATAGGTTGGTTTGCCAGTGTAGGTCCGACTGCGGACCTTGTCGGATTTGCCATCGGCAATCAGTTTGGCGTTGCGTATCTCCTGGCGGTCATAAAAGGCGGCGGCCTTTTCCCGCTCACGCACAGCGTCAGCGTTGAGACTGATGGCCTGTTGCCAGACCTGTACCGGACCAGGGATCGCCCCAAGAGAGGTCTGTACTGTCGGCGCAAGGGCGGCCCAGGCGCCAACAAAGATGCCTATCGCCAGCAGTGGTACGCCCAGCAGGCGCCAGATCTCAGACATTTGCGCCCGGGGGTTATCCCCGGCGGCGGCTTTCAGAACCGGGGTCAGCCAGGCCAGCCCAAGCACCTGGAACCAGGCATCTGCCTTGTTAATACGCGTGAAAAGGCGGGCGCGACGGGCTTCTGAGGCGAGGGTATCTGGGTCAATGGCAGTCATTGCAGGGCCTTTGATCTGGAGGAGAGTGCAAATAAGGTGCCCGCCGCAGCGTGAGATGCAGCGGGCAGGGGGGGTTAGTTCAGGATTTCAGACCCAGAGACGGTCTGAGTGCCCTTGAGGCCGATTGGCAGGCTTTCGAGATAGGCATTTGGGGTGCGCCCGTCGTAGCCAATGCCGTCGATAATATCCGCCGCCGGGGTAGGTGCCTTAAAGCCATCGCTGTCCCAGGGGAAGTCGGCCTCATTGGCCAGATCTTCATCGACCAGCATGCGGGCCGCCTGCAGATAGATGTCGGGGCGATAGACAGATTTTGCCGTGTCAAAGAACCATTCATCCGATTTTGCTTCGGCAATCTGGCCCCAACGGCGCATCTGGCTCAGATACCAAATGGCGTCAGAGTAAAACGGATATGTGGCGTTATAGCGGAAGAACACATTAAAGTCGGGGACTTCGCGGATGTCGCCCTTCTCATATTCAAAGGTGCCGGTCATGGAGTTGGCAATAACCGCCTGATCAGCGCCAACATATTCGGACCTGGACAGGATTTCCACGGCTTCACCACGGTTGGCGTTGTCGTTCTCATCCAGCCAAATTGCCGCCCGGATCAGTGCCTTTGTCAGCGCAATCGTGGTGTTGGGGTTTTCCTCGGTGAATTCTGCCGAGAGACCAAATACCTTTTCAGGGTTGTTCTTCCACAGCTCATAGTCTGTCACCACCGGCACGCCGATGCCTTTGAACACGGCCTGCTGGTTCCAGGGCTCGCAAACGCAATAGCCATGGATGGTGCCAGCTTCCATTGTTGACGGCATTGGTGGCGGCGGTGTCACGCTGAGAAAGACATCTGCTCCGATCTGGCCGCGGACGTCTGTCGGCGAATAATAGCCGGGCTGCAACCCGCCGGCCGCAAGCCAGTAGCGCAGCTCGTAGTTGGTGGGTTGAGACCGGAAACACCATGCCCATCTTAAAGGCCTCGCCCTTGTCTTTGTAGCTTTCAACCACAGGCACCAGGGCGCTGGCGCTGATCGGGTGTTGCGGGCGGACATCTGCCATCTTGGGGATGTTTGGCTTCATCTGCTCCCAGATCTCATTGGACACCGTGATGCCGTTGCCATTCAGATCCATTGAGAAGGGCGTTACAATGTGGGCTTTGGTGCCATAGCCGATGGTCGCGGCCAGCGGCTGACCAGCCAGCATATGGGCGCCGTCAAGCTGTCCGTCGATCACACCGTCCAGCAGGACTTTCCAGTTTGCCTGCGCTTCCAGCGTGACAAACAGCCCTTCGTCCTCAAAGTAGCCGTTTTCATAGGCAATGGCCAAAGGAGCCATATCGGTGAGTTTAATGAACCCAAAGGTGAGTTCGTCTTTTTCGAGATCCAGCATCTCGGCCATCACCGGGCTGGCGCAGAACGCGGTGGATGCAAAAAGGCATTTGAGAGTGTTCATTTGGTTGGTCCCTCTAAAAACACAAAAGCCGCACGATTGACGCATGCGGGAGGAGGTGCATGCACAATCGAGCGGCTTTGCTCTTGAATTCCTTGGTAGACAGCGTTGTCGACCTGGCGGGGCATCGTTGCCTTGATTTGATATTGGCGGTGTTATCTGATGAGCTCTAGCAAAAGCAGACCCTGTCGGAGTGATTTTTTGCTGCAATGCAGCATATGCTCAATTTTCGAGCAAAACTGGCGCATCAAAGTCGAAAAACGCGCCACTAAAAAATCTGTCGGGGCCAAGAATCATTTCCCCCAGACGAGACGCGACTGCTGTTGGCACCAGCATTGCCCCCTCCACTTTTTCCGAGGCGCGCGGCAGATCAACGCCAGTTTGCGCCAGAGCCTCGCGGTAGAGGTCGGTGCGGAAACAGGCGCTCGCGGTCTTGCGCCCGGCCTCGTGACTCAACCCGTGCCATTGGGTCAGCATGTCAGAAATCCAGCAGCCCTGACTGCGCCAGGGGAAGTTTGCGCAGCCCTGGTGGAACCTGAGAAAGCGATCAGTTTTCTTCGGGGCCTCACCGGTTTTTGTAATGATCTGGCCGGTCAGCGCCGGATCAATGGCATGATCGGGCAGGTCCAGATGCTGACTGCGGGCCAGAATACTGACGGCAAGTGGCGTGTTCTCCGGCTGGTCCAGCCAGCTGGCGGCTTTTGTAAGCGCCCGTATCATGGCTCTGCACAGACCGGGGTTTTGCACCACCCAGGCGTGGCGGGCGCCAAGCACTTTTTCCGGGGCAAGTTGCCAGATGCTGGCGCCCGGCAGGATCAGCGTCGCATCGCTTTGCTGCACTGCAACCGTACCCCAGGGCTCCCCAACGCAAAACATGTCCAGCGCGCCATCTCTTACGGCCTCGGCCATTTGTGACGGGGGGACCGTTACGATCTCAATCCGGTCGGGATGAAAACCTTCGGCCTGCGACAGCCAGGTTTCAAGCAACATGCGGTGCATGGAGAACGGAAACGGCACGCCGATGCGGATCCGCTTGCTGCTGGCGGCAAACAGCGCCTTTGAGGTGGATTGCGGCGCCGCAAAGCTGTTGCTCCAGCCCGTTGCCTGCATCTGGCGGTCCAGTTCGGCCGAAATGCCGACGACAGTGCCATTGACCGACAGGACCATCAGCGCATCAACGCGCGTGGCCATGCCGCCAAGCCCCAAAGACATAGCCACCGGCATAGGCGACAGCATATGTGCAAAATCTATATGGCCAAAGGCCAGCCTGTCGCGCAGCGCCGACCAGGACGGCTGTTTGATCAGCTCAAGATCAAGCCCCTCCTGGGTGGCAAAGCTCAGCTCTTTGGCGATGATCAGGGGCGCGCAATCCACAAGTGGCAGGTAGCCGCATTGAACCTGTGTCAGCTTCATTGCAACAACTCCGCAGCGGTGACGAGGGCGGTTGCAACATCGATCACCTTGCGCCCCTGGTCCATCGCCGTTTTGCGCAACAGGCTATAGGCTTCATCCTCGGAAATATTGCGCGCCCGGATCAAAATCCCTTTTGCCCGGTCAATGGTTTTCCGGTCCGACAGAGCCTGTTTGGCAGCGGTGAGTTCCGACTGCATCTTTGTGATCATGCGAAAACGGGCAATCGCCGTTTCTATCACGGGCTTGATGCGATCCATCTGCAGACCGTTCACCACATAGGCGCTGAGCCCGGCCGAAATGGCCGCCTGTGTCATAGTCTCATCTGAATGATCTACAAACATGGCGACCGGCCTGCTTTTCGCGTTCGACACCAGGCTCACATGTTCAAGCGTGTCACGGTCAGGGTTTGCCAGATCGATCAGGATGATATCGGGATCTTGCTGCTTGAGCGAGCGCTCCATCGCGGCAGCGGACGCAAGAACGGTGACGTCCTGCCAGCCACCCTCCTTGAGCGCGGCAAGGATTTCGCAGGCCTTTGATTGGTCAGGCTCGACCACCAGTATTTTCAATTCTGTATGCACGTTGTTGTGCTTGCCGCACCTGTCCCAAAAAATCTATGCCCAAGGGCCGCACCCCCCAAGGCCTGGCCTCAGTGCTTGGCGAAAGGGCTGTTTTCGCACTAATAGCCCGAATTTTAGGCGAAATATGAAGCACGCCAAAGCGCCGATATCCAGCACTGACAAGATGCGGTGCAAGATTGCAAACAGCGAAAGCCATGGACGCTCAGTCGTGCACCTGTGCTAAGCTGCTGTCAGGCGCATTGCAGGGGGCTTTTCCCACTAAACCAGCGCACTGAATCGCTCCAAAATTGTTCCGAAAAAAGCCCGACGGTTGCGGGATTTGTTGCGGGAAATGTTGCGGGATTGGTGGGAGTAGTCAAATCACGGTAGTTTTAAGTCATTGAACCTGAACACATATTAAATTTTGCGATGCGTTCTGAGGGTTCGATCTTGGAGCGGGTAACGGGAATTGAACCCGTAACTAAAGCTTGGGAAGCTGCCGTGATACCTTTTCACCATACCCGCCTTGTGAGCTAGCTACTCAATGCCGGAAGCGAGGTCAATATGATCATAGCCGGATTTCTCATGGATCGTGGTCCTGAGGGAAAGCTTCAGCATTTGGCGGGCTGTAGCGCAGCGACGGGTCGGCGCGCCGCACAAAGGCTGAGGGGTGGATTTGGGCAGAGTCGCCAATATACCGGTACTGAGCTAAGGGAAGGTAGTAGCCCAAAAACCCTTTTTGGCCGGGCCAGTTGCTGTGGCTAACCTTGCGGGGAAAGATCTCCAGAACCGGCCAGACCTTGCGCAGCTTCATCTGGCTGTGAAGCGCGGCTTTTGCACTTGGGGACGAGATATCCAGCTGCATGCGTTCTGTGACTTTGTCTTTGTGCCCAAGAACATACCGCTTGTAGTACTGCGCTCTGAACTCCAGGCTGTCGACGCCAAGCTCGTCAAGTTCTTGCCGCATCCATTGCATTGTTTGCTTGGCAAGGCCGGCCTCGGATTCGGGAACGCTGCCGGCAACATCAGTGTGGGTTCCGGGAAACCACATCTGCTTCACATCTTGTGGTTCGGGGTTCTTTTTGCTGCGGAAGCGGGTGCCGTGATAGTCCTGTCCTTCTTCCCACATTTGCTGACCAAAGAACCGCCGGGTTTCATCAATGGACAGCACATGCCTGACCGCTCTGACTGAGGGATTGTTGTCGACGCTGGAGTGGGTGCCGAATTCGATGAAGGATCCCTTTTGCAGCCGAAAGCGGATCATTGAGCTGACCGTATCCCAGAGACCCAGAAACCGGATGGGCACCCGGCGGAGGTGGAAAAACTGTTCGGAGATCCGCAGCGGTGCAAATTGCTCGTGTGGCCCGTCCTGACGCAGTTTGCGCCAGGCTTTGAAAACCGGACCAATCAGGTGCAACTCATGCGGCGCCACCAGGCCAAAATCATTGATGAAGGCGGCCAGAACCCGTGCTGTATAGGCGCCGCGTGAGTAGCCAAAAAAGTAGAGCTTGTCGCCCTCTTTGTAATTCTTGCACAGGAAAGAATAGGCATGCATCACATTGCCATGCAGCCCCCAGCCAAAGGCGAGCCCGGCCATGAGCCTGACCTTGGCAAAAAGCGTCTTGGCAAAGGGTCTGGTGGAGAGGGTGCCAACCCCCGGTTCATAATAAACCAGTTGGTTTTCGTTATGTTGCAAGCATTTGTAGAGCCGCAGAATATTGCTTTCGTTCTGCTCGACTTCGTTGCCGGTGCCATCGAGGCAGATGATCAATTTACGTGACAGGCTAACCTTTCAAAATAACGTTCAAAAAGCTAGCATGCCTTGTTGGTTCAGACAACTTATAGGTGTTACTTGCGCCGCCGCCGACGACGACCGCCTGCTGCGCCATCGCCGCCGCCCGTGTTGAAATTCACCTCCGGCAAAGTCACTATTGAGGCCAAAATTGGGAAGGGTTCTTTCGAGTTGGGAATGGCCGAGGCATTGACAAAATGCTCCTGAAAACGCGGCTCGACCGCAGTTTCGATCTTCTCGATGCGGCCACCGTTTCCTCGATCTCACGGCGGGCCTTGGTGTTCAAAAGCGCAATACGCGCCCCTGTGCCCGCGGCATTGCCTGCACTTGTGACCTTATCCAGCGGGCAGTCCGGGATCATCCCCAGAACCATGGCGTGTTTGGACGAGATATGGGCGCCAAAGGCCCCGGCCAGCACCACCCTGTCGACGGTTTCCACGTGGAATTTATCCATCAAGAGACGCGCCCCGGAATAGAGCGCAGCCTTGGCCATCTGAATGGCGCGGATATCCGGATTGGTGATGGTGATCCTGGGGCCGCCCTCGGCTGAGCCATCCCAGACCAGATAGGCATTTGTGCGCCCATCCTCGATGCAGCGCGCTGTTCCGGTCTGCTCGGCCGAGCCAATAAGGCCAGAGGCATCAAGAACGCCCGCCATGCGCATTTCTGCAATGGCCTCGTTGATGCCAGAGCCACAGATGCCGGTGATACCGGTGGTGGCAATTGCTGCGTCAAATCCCGTCTCATCGGACCAGATATCAGATCCAATGACGCGAAAACGCGGCTCTTTGGTCTCGGGGTTTATCTCAAGACGTTCAATGGCGCCCGGGGCTGCCCGCTGGCCGCTTGAGATCTGTGCGCCCTCAAAGGCCGGACCCGTCGGGGACGAGCAGGCCAGGACCTTGTCCTTGTTGCCCAGCAGGATCTCGGCATTGGTGCCCACATCAACCACCAGCACCAGGTCTTCGGATTTATCCGGCGCTTCAGACAGGGCCACGGCTGCGGCATCGGCGCCAACATGCCCCGCGATGCAGGGCAAAAGGTAGACACGCGCGGCGGGGTGGATGTTTAGGTCCAGCTCACGGGCCTGCAGCGACAGCGCATCTGAGGTTGCCAGGGCAAAAGGGGCCTGACCCAGCTCAAAGGGATCAATGCCGAGGAACAAGTGGTGCATCACCGGGTTGCAGACAAAAACCGCATCAACAATGAGGCTCTGGTCAATGGCTGCCTCGGTGGCGATCTGGGTGAACAGGGCATTCATGCCGTCCCGCACCGCGCGGGTCATTTCCTGATCGCCGCCCGTGTTCATCATCGAATAGGACACCCGGCTCATCAGGTCTTCGCCAAAGCGGATCTGCGGGTTCATGATACCAGATGAGGCAACAACCTCGCCGGATTTCAGATCGCACAGATGTGCCGCGATGGTGGTTGACCCCAGATCCACGGCCAGACCGTAGAGCGTACCGTCATAATAGCCGGGCCAGATATGCATGATTTTAGGCGGCTGGTTCTCGTCGCCAAGATGCACGGCGACGGTAACCTTCCACTTGCCTTTGCGCAGGGCCGGCTGCAGGCCTTGCAGAATATGCAGATCAGTTTTGACGCCTTTCAGCTGCCACTGCGCCTCAAGCGCCTCAACCAGGCGCTCCATATCGCCTGAGGGTTTGTGCATGTCGGGTTCTTCCACCTCGACATAGAACAGACGAGTCGAGGGGTTCATGGTGATATCGCGTGCCTCGGCCCGTTTGCGCACCACCTGACGGTGCACCTGGCTCTCGGGGGGCACGTCAATCACCACATCGCCCTGCACCTGGGCCTGACAGCCAAGGCGCCGCCCATCAATCAGCCCGCGCTTGTCCTTGTAGCGCTGCTCTACCTTGTTCCATTCGCTGAGGGCATCATCGGCCACCGTCACGCCGTGTTTGGAAAACTCGCCATAGGACGGCGTGATCTGGCATTTGGAGCAGATGCCCCGGCCACCACAGACCGAGTCGAGGTCCACGCCCAGCTGGCGCGCGGCTGTCAGAACGGGCGTGCCAACTGGAAAATGGCCCCGTTTACCTGATGGCGTAAAGATGACGAGAGGATCGCTGCTCATGAAGGCATCCCTTGGATTCATATTTTGCTGTGCGGACCATAGGGCCTCGCCAGCGCAGACAAAAGTCGCAGAGCGCCACTATCTGGTCTACTGGCGTCATTTTCTACGGGCGGGAACGCGTGGTGACGCAGGGGCTACACTCAGCAAACCTTATCAAGCCAGTCAAGAATGCTCTTTCGATCGGCATCCAGGCGCGGCGCGGGACCACGGGTGGTGGGATCCAGCAGGCCCGACATCTTGATTGGGTTGCCTGCGGCGACATAGGCCGGAGCGCCGTCCTCATCCAGCACATCCACCACCATGTTGCGCGCAAGGATCTGCGGGTCTTTTAAGACCTGTGCCACGTCCTGAATAGGTCCGGTTGGAATCCCGGCCTCTGTCAGGCGCGCAATCCAATAGGCGGCGGGCCGGTCGATTGTCACCGCTTCGATCAGACGTTTCAAAAGCCGCGCGTTCTCACATCTAGCAGGGTTGGTGGCAAACCGCGCATCGCGCGACAAGGGCAGCTCAAGCGCGTTACAGAGCTGCGCAAACAGGCCATCATTGCCCGCGGCGATCACAAACAACCCGTCCTCGGCATGGAAGGTCTCAAAAGGGGTGATCGAGGGATGGCGCGCACCAGAGGGACGTGGGGCCTCTCCGGTCACCGACGTGATCGCAATGGCGTGCTCCAGCAGGGCCAGTTGGCTGTCGAGCATGGCCACGTCGACCTTTTGGCCAAGCCCGGTTTTTTGCACATCCAGCAGTGCCGCCAGCACCCCCTGGGCGAGAAACATGCCTGCGGCGATATCGCCGATAGAGGCCCCAACTCGCACCGGGTCGCGATTGCGCTCACCAGTGATCGACATCACGCCACCACGGGCCTGCACCACCATATCATAGGCCGGGCGTTGCGCGTGAGGACCCGTATGACCAAAGCCGGAAACCGCGCCATAAATCAGCTTTGGGTGCGTCTCATGCAGGCTGTCCCAGCCATAGCCAAGCCGCTCCATCACGCCGGGGCGATAGTTTTCCAGCAAAACATCCGCCTGCGTCAAAAGTCGCTCAAAAACAACGCGGTCGGCCTCGTTTTTCAGGTCCAGCGCAATGCTTTCCTTGCCGTGATTGATGGCGGCAAAATAGGCACTGTCGGGGCCTTTGAACGGCGGAAAGGCGCGGGTGTCATCGCCTGTGCCGGGGCGTTCGACCTTGATGACCCGCGCGCCCAGATCTGCCAGCGTCATCGAGGCATAGGGGCCTGCCAGAACATGGGTGAGATCAACAATTGTGATGCCTGCAAGCGGCGCTGAGCCGCATTCAGAAGGTGCCTGCGGATGTGGCGTGGCGGCCGAGGCGGGTGTTGGCGCAGTCATTGGGCGCTCCTGATGTTCTGTTCGCTTTTTTCTGAGGCATATCTGCTTCATGTTAAACAACCTTGATGCAGATCAGCAAAAAAAGCCGGAGCGGGGAAAAAGCCGGGTGGGGCAAAAGACGGGGCTCGCAAAAGACGGGCCGGGCAATTGTCTTGCTGCAGTGCAGGAATTTTGCCGTCGGCTCTTTTCTCCCAAGATGTTCTGTGCAATAGGGTCACCGTCAAACGGGGTTTTGCATAGGGGTAGCAAATGCAGATTCGTGAGGCACTCACCTTTGACGATGTTCTCTTGGTTCCAGGCGCGTCTGACGTCCTGCCAAGTACGGCTGACACACGCACACGTGTGACGCAGACAATTGATCTGAATATACCGCTGATGAGCTCGGCTATGGATACCGTGACCGAAGCCCGTATGGCGATCGCCATGGCGCAGGCTGGTGGCATGGGGGTTATTCATAAAAACCTCAGCGCCGAAGAACAGTCGACGCAGGTGCGCCGGGTCAAGCGCTTTGAAAGCGGCATCGTTTACAACCCGATCACGCTGACGCCTGAGCAGACTTTGGCAGATGCCAAAGAGCTGCAGGAGCGCTACCGCGTCACGGGCTTTCCGGTGGTGGACGGCGAAGGCCGGGTGGTGGGCATTGTGACCAATCGTGATATGCGGTTTGCCAGTGACGAAAAAACCCCTGTCTCAGTCATGATGACGTCAAATAATCTGGCGATCCTGCATGAACCCGCCGATCTGGACGAGGCCAAATCCATGATGCGCGCACGTCGCATCGAAAAGCTGCTTGTAACCGATGGCAAAGGGAAGCTGACGGGCCTTTTGACCCTGAAGGATACCGAACAGGCCGTGTTGACCCCACCCGCCTGCAAGGATGAGTTGGGACGCCTGCGTGTTGCCGCCGCGAGCTCGGTTGGCGACAGCGGATTTGCCCGCTCAGAGGAGCTGATTGATGCCGGTGTTGACATCGTGGTGGTGGATACTGCCCACGGCCACTCGGCCGGTGTGCTGGATGCGGTGCGCCGTATCAAGGCGCAGTACCCCGCGGTGCAGGTGATTGCGGGCAATGTCGCCACGGGCTCTGCCACCAAGGCACTGATCGACGCCGGCGCCGATGCGATCAAGGTTGGTATTGGGCCTGGCTCGATCTGTACCACCCGTATGGTTGCGGGTGTCGGCGTGCCTCAGCTCACCGCGATTATGGATTGTGCGGCGGCTGCGGGTACAACACCGGTGATTGCAGATGGCGGTATCAAGTTTTCCGGCGATTTTGCCAAAGCGATTGCTGCCGGTGCCTCTTGCGCCATGGTTGGCTCGATGATTGCCGGCACGGACGAGTCGCCCGGAGAGGTTATCCTGTATCAGGGGCGATCGTTTAAATCCTACCGTGGCATGGGCTCGTTGGGGGCGATGGCGCGCGGATCGGCAGATCGTTATTTCCAAAAAGATGCCGCCAGCGACAAACTGGTGCCTGAGGGGATCGAAGGGCAAGTGCCCTATAAAGGGACTGCGAATGCCGTGATCCATCAGCTGGTGGGCGGGCTGCGCGCTGCCATGGGCTATACGGGCTGCGCCACAGTTGAGGCGATGCGCAAAGAGTGCGACTTTGTGCGTATTACCGGCGCTGGTCTGAAAGAAAGCCACGTGCATGATGTTCAGATCACACGTGAAAGCCCGAACTACCGTATCGGGTAAATTGAGTATTGTGAGAGGATGACGACGACCCTTTGTACCCCAGGAGCCTGGGCATGACCCCGGCTGCCCGCCAGCAGGCGGCCATCGAAATCCTGGATCTGATCCTGGATGGTGAAGCGGCTGAAAAGGCGCTCACCTCCTGGCGGCGGCGCAATCGCTATGCCGGCTCCAAGGATCGCGCCGCTGTGCGCGATCATGTGTTCTCGGCCCTGCGATGCCGCCGCTCCTTTGCGGCTTTGGGCGGGGCACAGACCGGCGAACAGACCGGCGCACAGACCGGCGCACAGACCGGGCGCGGCCTGGTTCTGGGGGCGTTGCGGGCCGAAGGCGTCGATCCCGAGACCGTCTTTAGTGGCCAGGGCTATGGCCCTGCGGCGCTGAGCGAGGACGAAAGCCAAGAGCCTGCTGCCTTTGCCTCTGACGCCGAGCGACTGGATATTCCCGACTGGATCTGGCCCTCTTTCAGCGAAAGCCTGGGCAAGGACACTGAGGCGGCAGCACAGGCGCTGCAATCGCGGGCGCCGGTGCATTTGCGGGCAAACCTTTTGCGCACACCCCGGGCCGCTGCGATAGAGGCCCGGGCAGAAGAGGGCATCATCTGCGCACCGCACCCCGCCTCTGACACGGCGCTTGATGTCAGTCAGGGGGGCCGCAAAGTCCGCAATAGCGACTGCTTTGCCGACGGTCTGGTCGAGTTGCAGGATGCGGCCAGTCAGGCGGTTGTTGACCAACTGCCGCTTGTCGACGGCATGCGGGTGCTGGATTTCTGCGCCGGAGGCGGCGGCAAAAGCCTTGCCATGGCGGGGCGCGCCAAGATTGATCTTTTTGGCCCATGACGCCAACGCAAGCCGGATGAGTGATCTGCCTCTGCGCGCCCAACGCGCCGGAGCTGACATAACCTGCCTGTCAGAAGATGAAGCCGTGCAAAAGGCCCCGTTTGATCTGGTTCTTTGTGATGTGCCCTGTTCCGGCTCAGGCGCCTGGCGGCGCGCACCTGAGGGTAAATGGCGCCTTACCAGAGAGATGCTGGATGAAATCAGACTTTCGCAACGCCAGATTCTAGAGGACGCTGCCGAGCTGGTGGCAGAGAATGGCCAGCTGGCCTATGCGACCTGCTCTATGTTGGATGAGGAAAATAGCGACCAGGTTCAAGGGTTTCTGGCGCGTCATGAGGGCTGGTCTCTGGTCAGTCAGAACGCCTGGCAGGTTCAGAACGGCACGGATGGGTTTTTTGTCGCTGTGTTGACGCGCGTTAGTCCTGGTTGTTAGGTATTTCAACAGGAAAGCTACACCTACCTTAACGTGGCTTTAAGACTTTAGCCGCGTTATGGCAGACACCCTTCCTGAAGATGGAGCCGAAATGTCCGGTCGCCAAAATTCATCCGTGCCCGCGCTACGGATCTATCATCCCGAACATCTTCGCCTTGCGGCCACTTTTGCCTTGTCGTTTGGGTTGATGTTGGCGCCGACATTGTTCTCCTGGCCTGACTGGATCATGCGGGGGTTGATGGCTGTTGGGCTGACGCTTTTGGCGGTTGCTTTGTTGTTGCTGTTTCAGGCCCGTCTGCGGATCAATGCACGTGCCATGGCGGTAGAGCTGCTCACCGGCTTTTTCGAAAAAGACGCAACGCCCAGCTTTGTCACCGATGACGATGGCGCCATTCACGCCTGTAATCAGGCAGCGCAAACCCGGTTTCAGGACAGCGAACGCGACACACTGGCCGGAACCCTGCGCTCTGTGCTGGCCAATCCTTCGGCGGTGTTGTTTCGCCTGCAAAGCCGGGCGCGTTTTGAAGGGGCGGCGCGCGAAGACATTGTGACCCGCCGTGGACATGTGCGCCTTGCGGTACACCAGATGAATGGCGGCAGCTTTTTGTGGCGGGTTGAGGATATCGCGGATCGCCAAAGCGGCCGCGGCTCCGAAGCCGTGCCAATCCCGATGATCACTGTCGGGCGCACCGGCGCAGTTTTGTTCATGAACGAGGCGGCGCGCACCCTGGTTGGCGAGCGGGTCAAATCAACGGATCGTTTGTTTATGACGCTGCCGGTCACCACCGGTGAAATCAACACAATCAGCACCAAAAACGGCCCGTTGGAAGTGCTGGTGACGGAGTTGAACCGAACCCAGGGCCGCAGTGAGCTGTTCCTGATGGAGGTCAACAGCTCTGAGCTGCAGAGCCAGCAGACCAGCTTTGAACACATGCCGGTTCCCTTTATCAAACTGGCTCCCTCGGGTGATATCCTGTCTTTGAACAAGATGGCGATGGCGATGCTGGGGGTTGAGAGTCGGGATAATCTGAAGCTGGCGCAGCTGATGGAAGGGCTGGGGCGTCCCATGTCGGATTGGCTGCGCGACACGGCTGATGGGCTCGCCTCGAACAAATCCGAATTCCTGCGCCTGTCGCGGCCAGACAAAGAGGTTTTTGCGCAGGTCACCCTGACCCGCGTGATCGAGGACGGCAGCACCATTCTGATTGCGGTGCTGAATGATGCAACCGAGCTCAAGACGCTTGAGGCGCAGTTTGTGCAAAGCCAGAAGATGCAGGCGATTGGTCAGCTGGCAGGTGGCGTGGCCCATGATTTCAATAACCTGCTGACGGCCATTTCCGGTCACTGCGATCTTTTGCTGTTGCGGCACGATCAGGGAGACCAGGATTTTGGCGATCTGATCCAGATCCATGAAACACGCCAACCGGGCCGCCTCTCTGGTGAGCCAGCTTCTGGCCTTCTCCCGCAAGCAGACCTTGCTGCCCGAGGTGCTGGATGTGCGCGACACCCTGTCGGACCTGACCCATTTGCTCAACCGTTTGGTGGGGGAAAAGGTCACCCTTACCCTGAGCCATGATCCGGTGATGCGCTCAATCCGTGCCGACAAACGGCAGCTGGAGCAGGTGCTGATGAACCTTGTGGTGAATGCGCGCGACGCCATGCCAAATGGTGGCGAAATCCGGGTGCGCACCGAGGCGGTGACCCTGGATAAACCGTTGACGCGCGATCGTGCTATTGTACCCGAAGGCAATTGGATCACCGTAAAGGTCAGCGATGAGGGCGTCGGCATCTCTGCGGACAAGTTGCAAAAGGTCTTTGAGCCCTTTTACACCACCAAACGCACGGGCGAGGGCACCGGTCTTGGGCTGTCAACGGCCTATGGGATCGTCAAACAAACCGGCGGCTACATCTTTGTTGACTCGGTCCCCGATAAGGGAACCCAGTTCACCCTGTTCTTCCCGGTCTATCAGGAAGGCGCAGAGGACAAGCCAAAGGCAGAGGTCGAGGCGCCAAAACCAGTTCCCGCACCGCAGCACGGCGAAGGCGTGGTGTTGTTGGTAGAGGATGAAGCACCGGTGCGGGCCTTTGCCTCACGGGCGTTGCGCATGCGGGGATATACCGTGCTTGAGGCAGAGTCCGCTGAGGATGCGCTGCGCACGCTAGAGGACCCGGGCCTGACGGTGGATGTGTTCGTCACCGATGTGGTGATGCCGGGCATGGATGGGCCGACCTGGGTCCGTGAGGCCCTGAAAAGCCGCCCTGATACCCGTGTGGTGTTTGTCTCGGGCTATGCCGAGGGGGCCTTTGGTGAATCAGAGCCTGATGTGCCCAACTCGGTCTTTTTGCCCAAGCCGTTTTCGCTCAACCAATTGACCGAAACCGTACACGCCCAGCTGCACTAACCGCTAGACAGGCCGCAGCCTCTCTGAGGCATAGAACGCCAGAACGGCAGCTGCGTGGTGTCTGGACACGTGCTGTTCAGCCAGCTGATGTCAGGAAATGCTCTCGTAGAGCGCGAACTCATCAGCCTTTTTACGGCGGTAGAGCTCTGTTATCTCCGGGCTGAGTGTTAGCTCCATAACGGGACTGGCATTGCGCCGTTGCAACGCGAGCTTCACTTCGAGACGTTCCTCCAGAAAGGCCTGAATGCGAGGCTGATCCTCATAGCGGAACAGATGTGTGACATGGCAGCCGTTTTTTTGCGTTTCCAGGAACTTGGCCTGGCTGCCGACATTGGCATGTCCCGGTTGCTGCCCCTTGCAATAGTCACGCACGAAATCGTCAAAGCTGATGCCTTTTGTAGAATTAGGTTTGCCATCCATAAAGGGACGTTGCCGAAAGCGATACCAACTGCCCAGCCAGCTGATTGGCTCGCGCATTACGGCCGCCACCTCCAGCTCGACACCACAGACCCGCTCAAACATGGGCCGAATCCATCGGTTGTAGCGATACAGTGGCGCATGCTTCAACTCTGGCGGGTCGGTAATTGCAAGATCCGCCCGCGTTTGCAATGCTTCCTGATAGGCGGATGTTCCGGTTTTCGGCACAGAGAGTAGCGCCAGTTTTTCGTCATAAAATACAAGCATTTCCCGCCTCAAACCCTGTAAAATAAGTTGTTTAAACGTTTCTGCCTCCTGTCTATCAGTTGGCTGATCCGCTGAATGGATTAACTTTTTGTTTGCTTTTGTCTTTTTTTGATCTCATAAGGAACAAGAGGCGAACAAAGCAGTGTTTGCCGCAGACGTAGCACTATGTGTCATAGAGGGGGACAAGGGACTATGGCGGATCTTTTGACCATGAAAAATAAAGTAAGCGGCGACAAGCAAAAGGCGCTCGACAGCGCGCTTGCGCAGATCGAACGGCAATTCGGCAAGGGCTCCATCATGAAGATGGGTGACGGTGCCATTGCAGAAATCGAGGCCAGTTCAACCGGCTCTCTCGGATTGGATATTGCTCTGGGTATTGGTGGTTTGCCGATGGGCAGGATCATCGAGATTTATGGCCCGGAGAGTTCTGGCAAGACGACCCTCACACTGCATTGTGCCGCAGAGCAGCAGCGAAAAGGCGGTGTGGTGGCCTTTGTTGATGCCGAACACGCGCTGGACCCGCAATATGCGGCCAAACTGGGCGTGGATCTGGACGAGCTGCTGATCTCGCAGCCTGACACAGGTGAGCAGGCGCTCGAAATCCCAGATACTCTGGTGCGTTCAGGGGCTGTGAACATGGTCATCGTCGATTCGGTTGCGGCCTTGACGCCGAAATCCGAACTCGAAGGCGACATGGGCGATTCAAGTGTTGGCGTGCAGGCCCGCCTGATGAGCCAGGCGATGCGTAAACTGACGGGCTCGATCAGCCGGTCGAAATGCATGGTCATCTTCATCAACCAGATCCGGATGAAAATCGGCGTTATGTTTGGTTCGCCAGAAACCACAACAGGTGGCAACGCGCTGAAGTTCTACTCGTCGGTTCGTCTGGACATCCGCCGCATTGGCGCAGTTAAGGATCGCGACGAAATCGTCGGCAACGCGACCCGGGTAAAAGTGGTGAAAAACAAAGTTGCGCCGCCGTTCAAGCAGGTCGAATTCGACATCATGTATGGCGAAGGCATCTCGAAGATGGGCGAGCTGCTGGATCTTGGGGTCGCAGCCGGTGTGGTAAATAAGTCCGGGTCCTGGTTCTCGTACGGCGATGAGCGGATTGGCCAGGGTCGTGAAAACGCCAAGCAGTTTTTGCGCGACCATCAGGCCATAGCCTATGATATCGAGGATAAGATCCGTGCCGCTCATGGGCTTGAGTTCGATCGCCCCGACCTTGCCGATGGCGACGATATTCTCGAGAGTTAAGACGCAGAAATTTGATCAGGTTGATCTTGGAGAGGGACGTGGCCCAGGCTGCGTCCTTTTTGCGTGACCGGTCTGAATGCAGGCTGTGGACAGAGGCGGGTTGGGGGGATAAACCTCAATGAAACTCTCAATATTGCCCGCAAAGAGAACCAAAATCATGGCGACGCTGAACGAAATCCGCTCCACCTTCCTGAACTACTTTGCCAAAAACGGGCACGAGGTGGTTGCGTCCAGCCCGCTGGTGCCGCGCAACGACCCAACCCTGATGTTTGTCAATTCCGGGATGGTTCAGTTCAAGAACCTCTTTACCGGGGTTGAAAGCCGCGACTACCAACGCGCCACAACCGCGCAGAAATGTGTGCGGGCAGGCGGCAAGCACAACGATCTGGACAATGTCGGCTATACCGCGCGCCACCATACGTTTTTCGAGATGCTCGGAAACTTTTCTTTTGGCGACTATTTCAAGGAAGAGGCGATTACCTTCGCCTGGGAGTTGATCACCAAGGAATTTGGCATCGACAAGAACCGCTTGTTGACCAACCGTGTATCACACCGATGACGAGGCCTTTCAGATCTGGAAAAAGCTGGGTGTTCCAGAAGACCGGATCATCCGCATCGCGACCTCGGACAACTTCTGGCAAATGGGGCCAACCGGTCCCTGCGGACCCTGCACCGAGATTTTCTATGACCATGGCGACCACATCTGGGGGGGACCTCCGGGCTCTCCTGATGAGGACGGCGATCGTTTCATCGAGATCTGGAACGTGGTCTTCATGCAGAACGAAAAGTTCGAAGATGGCTCAATGGTGCCACTGGACATGCAGTCGATCGACACCGGCATGGGGCTGGAACGTATTGGCGCCCTTCTGCAGGGCAGCCACGACAACTATGACACCGATCTGTTCAAATCCCTGATCGAAGCCTCGGCGGATGTCACCAGTTCAGACCCCTATGGCGACCAGAACGTGCACCACCGGGTGATCGCTGACCATTTGCGCTCGACCTCGTTTCTGATGGCCGATGGCGTTATGCCCTCCAATGATGGCCGCGGCTACGTGCTGCGCCGTATCATGCGCCGTGCCATGCGCCATGCGCATCTTCTTGGCGCCAAGGATCCCGTGATGCACCGTCTGGTGCCCGCTTTGGTGCAACAGATGGGCACGGCCTACCCGGAATTGGGCCAGGCGCAGTCCATGATCGAAGAAACCCTGAATCTGGAAGAAACCCGCTTCAAACAGACGCTGGAACGTGGGCTGAAACTGCTGGACGATGAGGTCTCAACGCTGGCGACTGATGCTCCCTTGCCGGGGGCGGCCGCTTTCAAACTCTATGATACGTTTGGCTTTCCGCTTGATCTGACGCAGGATGCCCTGCGTGAAACGGGCCGTGAGGTCGACACCGAGGGCTTTGACACCGCCATGGCAGAGCAAAAGGCAAAGGCGCGCGCCGCCTGGGCTGGCTCTGGCGAAAGCGCCGACAGCACCATCTGGTTTGATATCGCCGACAAACACGGCGCCACCGATTTCCTGGGCTATGAGACCGAGGCGGCCGAGGGCCAGATCGTGGCGCTGGTAAAAGAGGGCGGCGAGGTAAAAGAAGCCGGGCAGGGCGACAGCGTGCAGCTGGTGCTGAACCAGACGCCGTTCTACGCCGAATCCGGCGGACAGGTCGGTGACGCTGGCGAGATTCGCGTCGACGGTGGCGTGATCCGTATCAAAGACACTAAAAAGGCGGCTGGCGTCTTTATCCATATGGGTGTGAAGTGGTTGAAGGGCTTGTTACCTCAGGTGCGCCTGCGCAACTGACGGTCGACCATTCCCGTCGCGCGGCAATTCGCGCCAACCATTCCGCCACCCACCTGCTGCATGAGGCCCTGCGGGACGCGCTTGGCGAACATGTGGCGCAGCGCGGGTCCCTGAATGCCGATGATCGCCTTCGGTTCGATTTCAGCCACACCAAGGCTCTGAGCGACGCCGAGCTGGCGCAGGTCTCTGTCGATGTGAATGCCTATATTCGGCAGAACACAGATGTCGAAACCCGCATTATGTCACCTGACGATGCCCGTGGGTTGGGCGCTCAGGCGCTCTTTGGCGAGAAATACGGCGATGAGGTCCGTGTGGTCTCAATGGGCCGGGCGGCAACGGGCAAGGGCCACGCCGGTGACACCTACTCGATCGAGCTGTGCGGCGGCACCCATGTGCGCCAGACCGGCGATATCGGCACCTTTGTCATTCTTGGCGACAGTGCGTCTTCGGCCGGGGTGCGGCGTATCGAGGCTTTGACCGGTGCGGCTGCCTTTGACTACCTCAAAGGCGAAGCCGCCCGCATGGGTGAGGTTGCCCTGATGCTGAAAGCCCAGTCGGGCGATGTACCTGAGCGTCTTAAGGCCTTGATGGATGAGCGTAAATCGCTGCAAAATGAGGTGGCGCAACTGCGTCGTGACCTGGCCATGGCCGGGGGAGCAGGCACAGGTGAGACGGAGGCCAAAGAAATCGGCGGCGTCAAATTCTTTGCCCAGGTTCTGTCTGGTGTGTCGGGCAAGGATCTGCCCGCGCTGCTGGACGAGCACAAATCGCGGCTCGGCTCTGGTGCGGTTTTGCTGATTGCAGATGCGGGCGGCAAAGCCGCTGTGGCCGCTGGCGTGACGGCGGATGTAACGGACAGGGTTTCGGCTGTTGATCTGGTCAAGGCCGCCGTGGCTGAGCTGGGCGGCAAGGGCGGCGGTGGTCGCCCTGATATGGCCCAGGGCGGCGGCAAAAGTGCCGAAAATGCCGAAGCTGCGATCAAGGCAGCTGAAGGCGTTCTTGCGGGCTAGCATGGATTGGCCGGGAGGGGGACGCTCTTCCTTTCGGCCCTGATGCTGCGGCAGAGGGGGCGTGAAAAAAAACGGGCTGGATGGTTTGGACCAAGTGGTAAAAAATCATCGACCTCGGCTGTCAGTTGCCTATGCTGGCGCCAGCCAAGGCAGTTACCGGAAGGATCCCCAATGCCCGCACTTTGGATTGCACATGTTACCGTCACCGATGAAGAAGCCTATGGCAAATATGCCAAATTGGCTGGCCCGGCTGTTGCCAAGGCTGGCGGCGAATTCCTCGCCCGGGGCTGACGCTTTATTCAGCTCGAAGGCAAAGAACGCCCCCGCAATGTCGTGGCAAAATTCCCCAGCCTGGAAGCCGCAGTCGATTGCTATCACAGCCCGGAATACCAAGAGGCGCTGGCGCATGCCCGTGACGCCTCTGAACGCGAGCTGATGGTGGTGGAAACCAGCGAGTAGATCCAAAGATCACACCAACAAAGACAAAAGGGCGCTTCACTATGAGGTGCCCTTTATTTTTGGGTGTGCGACTGATTTGCGCCGACAGATCTGCACGGACAAATCTGAACAGGCTGTGCAATAAAAAAGGAGCGCCCGAAGGCGCTCCCAAATCTCAGAAATCTACGCTTTGATCAGGCGCTACGCGACATGCGCTTGCGCTCATGCGGGTCGAGGTAGCGCTTGCGAAGACGGATCGAGTTTGGCGTCACTTCCACCAGCTCGTCGTCGTTGATATAGGCAATCGCCTCTTCCAGAGACAGCGTGACAGGGGTGGTCAAACGCACGGCTTCGTCGGTGCCCGAGGCACGAACGTTGGTCAGCTTTTTGCCCTTCAGCGGGTTCACTTCGAGATCGTTTTCACGAGAGTGCTCGCCAATGATCATGCCGGTGTAAACATCGACTTGCGCGCCGATGAACATCTTGCCGCGATCTTCCAGGTTCCACAGCGCATAGGCCACGGACTGGCCGCTTTCCATGGACAGCAAAACACCAGCACGACCGCCAGGGATGGTGCCTTTATGAGGGGCCCAGCCGTGGAAGACGCGGTTCAACACGCCTGTACCGCGCGTGTCAGTGAGGAATTCGCCATGATAGCCGATCAGGCCGCGTGAAGGAACATGGGCGATGATGCGGGTCTTGCCGGCACCTGCGGGGCGCATCTCAACCAGCTCCCCTTTGCGCGCTCCGGTGATTTTTTCGATCACAGCGCCCGAGTATTCGTCATCAACGTCGATGGTTGCTTCTTCGATTGGCTCCATGCGCACGCCGTCAACTTCTTTCATCAGAACCTGCGGACGCGAAATCGACAGCTCAAAGCCCTCGCGACGCATGTTCTCGATCAAAACACCCATCTGAAGTTCGCCACGACCGGCAACCTCAAAAGCGTCACCACCGGGGGTGTCGGTGATTTTGATCGCAACATTGCCTTCGGCTTCTTTCATCAGGCGGTCACGGATGACACGCGACTGAACTTTTTTGCCGTCACGGCCCGCCAGCGGGCTGTCGTTAATGCCAAAGGTCACAGTGATGGTGGGCGGATCGATTGGCTGCGCTTCGAGCGCTGTATCCACGGCCAGGGCACAGATCGTGTCGGCCACGGTTGCCTTGGTCATGCCAGCCAGCGAGACGATGTCGCCAGCCTGGGCTTCGTCGATGTCCTGCTGCGCCAGGCCGCGGAAGGCCTGAATTTTGGTGACGCGGAACTGTTCGATCTTTTGGCCGATGCGGGACAGGGCCTGCACGGTTGCGCCAACTTTCAGGGTGCCAGTCTCAACACGGCCGGTCAGCAGACGGCCCACAAAGGGGTCAGAGCCCAGTGTTGTAGCCAGCATGCGGAAATCTTCGTTCTGGTGCTTGATCTGCTTTGGTTCTGGCACGTGGTTCACGATGAGATTGAACAGTGCGTGCAGATCCTTTCGGGGACCGTCGAGTTCTGCATCGGCCCAGCCAGAGCGGCCAGAAGCATACATATGTGGGAAGTCGAGCTGATCTTCGGTGGCGTCAAGCGAGGCAAAGAGGTCAAAGCACTCATCTAGGGCACGGTCAGGCTCGGCATCGTTCTTGTCGACCTTGTTCAGCACCACAATGGGGCGCAGACCCAGGGCCAAGGCCTTGGAGGTCACGAATTTGGTCTGAGGCATCGGGCCTTCGGCAGCATCCACCAGCAGGACAACACCGTCTACCATCGACAGGATACGTTCGACTTCGCCGCCGAAATCAGCGTGGCCGGGGGTGTCAACGATGTTGATACGGGTGCCGTTCCATTCCACCGAGGTGGGTTTGGCGAAAATGGTAATGCCCCGCTCGCGTTCCAGGTCGTCGCTATCCATGGCACGTTCAGCCACAGCCTGGTTTTCGCGGAAGGCGCCGGATTGTTTCAGAAGCTCATCGACCAGGGTGGTTTTACCGTGGTCCACGTGAGCAATGATCGCAATGTTGCGCATGTCCATGACGTCAGCCTTTGTAAGGAAGTTGCGCCGCCCATAGCCCGATCCCACGCCAAAGGCCAGCAGAAATACGCCAGTTTGTGCCTGTGACGCAGAAGCCGCAACAATACTGCGCATTTGGCCGCAAATATTTCGTGATCTGCCTGCTTTCGACCCTTAGCCCTGTGCATCTCATCCTGTGCGCGGCACCTGAAGCGGCGCCTGAAACGGCCTGCCTAGGGACCGGCTAGTGACGGGAGGAGGAGGAAAAGAGATGTATGACCAGCACTCCGGCAAGGATCAAACCGATGCCTATCAGGGCAGGCAGATCGAGCCGCTGGCCAAACATCACGAGGCCAATCAGGGCGATCAGCACAATCCCCAGCCCGGCCCAGATCGCATAAACCAGACCAACCGGCATGAATTTGAGCGTCTGCCCCAGCATGTAAAACGAAAACCCATAGGCGACCAGGACCAGCAATGAGGGGCCAAGCCGGGTGAACTGCTGGCTCGCCTGCAGGGCTGTGGTGCCTATGGTCTCTGCGATCACGGCAACGATCAGATAGAGGTAATGTAGGGGCATGCCCATGATCCTTTTTTCAGGCTGAACCACTGTTTTGCAGGCTGAACACCTGTCCTGCTCCCTCGCCATAGCCGACGACAGAGGGTGAAAACAGTCTGGAAACGGCAGAATTTTTACTTTTTCACGCTAGGCTTTGCCAATCCTTTTGCCGCCCTTTTGCCGCGTATGGAATTTGCACAAATGAACAGGTCCCTGTGCAAGGCGGCGGATCGACCAGAGTTTCACCCCGCGCTATCAGCGCACCGTCGCAGAGCCAACCACTCACAGGAGTTCACGTAATATGTGTCGCTGGGCCGCCTATCTCGGATCACCGATCTTTCTTGAGGATGTCATTTGTCGCCCTGGTCACTCTCTCGTGGCACAAAGCCAGCAGGCAGCAGAGTGCAAAACCCGGACCAATGGTGACGGGTTTGGCGTCGCCTGGTACGACACAAGGGCAGAGCCCGGGTTGTACCGCGATGTTTATCCCGCCTGGTCCGATACCAACCTGCGCGCGCTGGCGCATCAGGTGCGCTCGGGGCTGTTTTTGTCGCATGTGCGGGCCTCAACCGGCTCTGCCATCAGTCGCAACAATTGCCACCCCTTTGCCGCCGGGCGCTGGTCGTTCATGCACAATGGTCAGGTGGGCGGTTTTGACAGTTTCCGCCGCCATGGCGATATGTGTATCCCGGATCAGCTCTACCAGCACCGCAAGGGGGCAACTGACAGTGAGGTTCTGTTTCTGCTGGCGCTGAATGAGGGCCTGGATCACGACCCTTTGGCGGCGATGGAGCGGGCTGTGGCCAAAATGGAGGCTCTGTCTCGGGCGCGGGGCACAACGCCGCATATGCGGCTTTCGGCGGCCTTTTCAGATGGGGAGCGCCTTTATGCGGCGCGCCATTCCTCAGATCATATCGCGCCCTCGCTATACTATCGCTGGAGCGCGTCACATCAGGGCTGGGCCGTGGTCTCAGAACCACTAGAGCAAAATCAGCAGGGCTGGAATGAGTTGCCGGCAGGGGGCTTTCTGACGCTCAGCCAGGATAAGGTTCTGGTGCAAGGTTTCGAGCCGGCACGCCAGAGAGTCACCCCTGACCGTGCAGGGTAAATTCGTGCTGCTCAGCTGGTGTGATTTACATCAAACCAAGGGGTTATCTCGGTGCGTACATGTAGCCAGACCGCAGGAGCGCCCCGGGTGACTTTGGTGCCAACCCTGTCTTCGACCTGCTGCAGGCTGACGTTGTAGTCGATCCAGCTGCCACCGCCATTTTGCAAATTCAACAGCACGGGCTGCACCCGGTCTATCGCTTTGGCAAAGACCGCATCGGGGCTTTCGGCCGCTTCGAACTCATCCCAAAGCCGGTGAAACGCGGCCCCCTGTTCCTCTGGCAGCAGGCCGAACAGCCTTTTGGCTGCCGCCTGCTCCAGCGCGATTTGCGCCGCCTGTGCATCAGGCGATTGTGCGCCGTGAATAGGTGTGTCACCGGCGTCGACCTCAACAATATCATGCAGCAGTAACATCTGCAGAACCCGGTCGAGGTCAATTTCAGCTGTGGCGTATTCTCCCAGAATCCAGCCGTACAGCATGATGTGCCAGCTGTGTTCTGCCGAGTTCTCTTGCCGCGAGCCATCGCCAAGGCGGGTGGCGCGTAAAATGGTCTTGAGCCCATCGGCCTGATTGAGGAAGGGCAGGCGCTGGGTCAGCGCAGTACTGTCGTGCGCAACCTCGTGGCCCAGCAGGGAGATCCCGTGGAAATAGGCCTCTGGAAAGCCGTGCTGCAACGCGGTGGCCCGGCCGCGAAACAGGTTTTCGCGCACCACATCGATGTGGTCGGGCAGAGGGGATGCACCATAAAGGGTCTGAAAAATGGGCTGGCAGTGATCCAGCCGTTTGGCAAATTTTGCCTCCGGGCTTTCAGCCTGCTCAAATTCCAGCCAAAGCGCATGCAGGGCCGCGCCCTGGTCCTGTGGCAACAGGCCAAACAGCCGCACTGCGGCTGCTTGTTCGGCCTGCTCTACCGCCGCCCAGTCGACCGCGTCATGGATGGGGTGATCTCCGGCGTCAATCTCAACCAGATCATGCAGCAAAAGCATCTGAATAACCCGGGCGATATCGACCTGCTGGTCGGCAAACGGCGCCAGGACAAGCGCGTAGAGCGCCAGATGCCAACTGTGTTCGGCAGAATTTTCCCGCCGGGAGCAATCCAGAATCAGGTTCTGTCGTTCGATACTCCGAAGGCGATCTGCTTCCTGCAAAAAGGTGAACTGTGCCTTTAGGCGTTGGCTCATTTACCGGCTTTCTCTTCGAGACTGCTTTGCACCTGCGCCAGTTTGGCGCTGATAAACTCGCGTGCCTTGCGTTCCGCAAGCCGGACACGGATTTCGGTCAGAAAGGCTTCTTCCAGGGATTGCGAGGCCGCCCCAAGAACCTGGGCGACCTCCATGTAAAAGCGATCCTCGCCAATGGCGTCCTGAACCTTGAGGGTATCGACCGCCAGCTTTTCTCCCAGCGTTTCGATTGTTCCCATCAGCGTGTGTTCTCGGTCAGGCGACGTTTCACATAGTCGGTGGTGTGCCCCATCAGCGTATCCATATGATCGCCCTGGAAGAAGTGATCGGCACCTTCTACCTCGGTATGGGTGACGGTGATGCCTTTTTGCTCGTGCAGTTTGTTAACCAGATTGACCGTATCGGCGGGCGGCGCCACGCGATCAGCACTGCCGTTGATGATCAGGCCAGAGGCCGGGCAGGGCGCCAGGAACGAAAAGTCATACATATTGGCAGGTGGTGCCACCGAAATAAAGCCGGTGATCTCTGGGCGGCGCATCAACAGCTGCATGCCGATCCAGGCGCCAAAAGAAAAACCGGCAACCCAGCAATGCTTGGAGTTGTTGTTCATCGACTGCAGGTAGTCGAGCGCAGAGGCCGCGTCAGACAGCTCACCAATACCCTGATCATATTCACCCTGCGAGCGGCCTACACCACGGAAATTGAACCGCAAAACGGTAAAGCCCATGTTGTAAAACGCGTAGTGCAGGTTGTAGACGACCTTGTTGTTCATTGTGCCGCCAAACTGCGGATGCGGATGCAGCACGATGGCGATGGGCGCGTCTTTTTCTTTTTGGGGGTGATAGCGGCCTTCCAGGCGGCCTTCGGGTCCGGGAAAAATGACCTCAGGCATGGGTGGGTGGATCCTATTCTCATTTTCTGCAGATGTTGGTCAGGAATACTTGACGAATTCCATCAGCCATCTTAGAACAATTCTAATTGCTGGCGCAGGCCATTGCATTGCACCGTTACGCTGAGATACGCACTCACGGCTATAAGGTCAATGTTTTCGCGTCTGAACTGACGTTTGGAGAGATGGAAAGATGAAGCTTTCTACCAAAGGGCGCTATGCGATGGTCGCGCTGGCAGATATTGCGCTGCAGCCCGAGGGCTCATTGGTTGTCCTTGGGGATATTTCCAAGCGGCAGAATGTGTCTTTGCCTTATCTGGAGCAGTTGTTTGTAAAACCTGCGTCGCGCTGAACTGGTGGCCTCTGTGCGGGGCCCCGGCGGCGGCTATCGTCTGGCGCGCCCTCCTTCTGAAATCCGCGTTGTCGATATTCTGAGCGCGGTTGATGAAACGGTTGACGCCATGCACAAGGGGGCAGGTGCGTCTGGGGCGACAAGCGGCAGTCGGGCACAGTCTTTGACCAACCGTCTTTGGGAAAGCCTCAGCGCGCATGTTTATGTCTTTTTGCACCAGACAAGACTGTCGGATGTGATCCAGAACGATTTGGCCCCCTGTCCGGCTGTGCCGAACCTTTTCTCGGTCGTAGACGCGGAATAGCCAGGATATGGAGTATGTTTGCAAAGACCAGCCCTTGTTGGAAAAGGTGACTCCATGAAGCGGGTTTATCTGGACCACAACGCAACGACGCCGCTTCATTCCGAGGCGCGTGCGGCAATGATTGCGGCGATGGACTATTGCGGCAATCCCTCTTCGGTGCATGCTGAAGGGCGCGCTGCCAAGGCGATTGTTGAGCGTGCCCGTGGCCAGATTGCCGCCGCGATTGGCGCGGATGGCGCGGATATTGTCTTCACCTCGGGCTCGACCGAGGGGGCGTCGCTGGCTCTGGCTGGGCGCAACCTACATGGCGCCCCGGTTGAGCATGACGCCGTAAGGGCCTGGATTAAAGAGGATCTTGCCGTGTCCGCTGCCGGAGCTGTAGAGGTTTTGTCTCCTGAGGCATCAACGCTGCAGCTGGCAAATTCTGAAACGGGTGTGGTGCAGGAGCTGCCCCAGGGACTGGCCGTGAGCGATGTTACGCAGGCCTTTGGCAAGCTGCCCTTTGCGTTCAACTGGCTTGGGGTGCAGATGGCGCTGATTTCTGCTCATAAGCTGGGCGGGCCAAAAGGCGTTGGTGCGCTGGTGATGCCACGGGGCACCGATCTTTTGGCGCAGATTCGTGGCGGTGGCCAGGAAATGGGTCGGCGCTCGCGGACCGAGAATGTTATCGGAATTGCCGGATTTGGTGCTGCCGCCGAGGCCGCCGCCCGGCAATTGGCCGATGGCACCTGGGAGCGGGTGCAGATGCTGCGCGATCTGATGGAAGAATCCCTTGTGGCTGGCGCCCCAGAGCTTATTTGTGAAGGCAAAGGCGGCAAGCGGCTGCCCAATACGTCCTGTTTTGCCGTGCCCGGCTGGAAGGGTGAAACACAGGTCATGCAGATGGACCTTGCTGGTTTTGCCATCAGCGCCGGATCGGCCTGTTCCAGCGGCAAGGTGCGTGCCAGTGCCGTGCTGACGGCGATGGGATTTGACGAAGAGACCGCCCAGGGCGCCGTACGCGTGTCCCTCGGGCCGACCACAACAAAAGAAGATGTGCTGCGCTTTGCTGATGCGTGGCTCCAGAAACACAAGAAACATCGCGCCCGTGTTGCGTGAATGCAGGAGGTAATCATGGCCGCTTTGGACCAGACCCAAGTCAAAGAAGGTGTTGACCAGGAAACCGTGGACGCGGTGAAAGAGGTGAGCACCTACAAATACGGCTGGGAAACAGAGATCGAGATGGAATACGCCCCCAAGGGGCTGAACACCGATATTGTCCGCTTGATCTCTGAAAAGAACGACGAGCCTGAGTGGATGCTGAACTGGCGTCTTGAGGCCTATGAGCGCTGGCTGCAAAAAGAAGAGCCAACCTGGGCCATGGTCGACTATCCTGAAATCGATTTCCAGGACCAGTATTACTATGCCCGTCCGAAATCGATGGAAGTGAAGCCAAAATCGCTGGATGAGGTCGACCCCAAGCTGCTGGAAACCTACAAAAAGCTTGGCATCCCTCTGAAAGAGCAGATGATTCTTGCTGGCGTCGAGGGCGCTGAGGATATGCCCGCTGAGGGACGCAAGGTCGCTGTTGATGCGGTTTTTGACTCTGTTTCTGTGGGCACCACCTTTCAGGCAGAGCTGAGAAAAGCCGGTGTGATCTTCTGCTCGATCTCGGAAGCGATCAAGGACCACCCCGAGCTGGTCAAGAAATACCTCGGCACCGTGGTGCCTGTCTCGGACAACTACTACGCGACGCTGAACTCGGCCGTGTTCTCCGATGGCTCGTTTGTTTACATCCCACCCGGCGTGCGCTGCCCGATGGAGCTGTCCACCTATTTCCGTATCAACGCGGAAAACACCGGCCAGTTTGAGCGCACCCTGATCATCGCCGACAAGGGCTCATACGTCAGCTACCTTGAGGGCTGCACCGCGCCGGCCCGTGATATCGCCCAGCTGCACGCCGCTGTGGTCGAGATCATCATCGAAGAAGATGCCGAGGTGAAATATTCCACGGTACAGAACTGGTATCCCGGCGATGAGAACGGCAAGGGCGGTATCTATAATTTCGTCACCAAACGTGCCGATTGCCGCGGTGACCGGGCCAAGATCATGTGGACCCAGGTGGAAACTGGCTCTGCTGTGACCTGGAAATACCCCTCCTGCATTCTGCGCGGCAATGAGAGCCAGGGCGAGTTCTACTCGATCGCTATTGCCAACAATATGCAGCAGGCCGACACCGGCACCAAGATGATCCACCTTGGCCGCGAGACCAAATCGCGTATTGTTTCCAAGGGCATCTCGGCCGGTAAGGCGCAGAACACCTATCGGGGTCTGGTCTCGATGCACCCCAAGGCGAAGAACAGCCGTAACTTTACCCAGTGCGACAGCCTGCTGATCGGCGACAAATGTGGTGCGCACACGGTGCCCTATATCGAGGTGAAGAATAACTCATCCCGGGTCGAGCACGAGGCGACCACCTCCAAGGTGGACGATGAGCAGCTGTTCTATTGCCGCCAGCGCGGCATCGGCGAAGAGGACGCGGTGGCCCTGGTGGTCAACGGTTTCTGCAAGGACGTGCTGCAGGCGCTGCCGATGGAGTTCGCCATGGAAGCACAGCAACTGGTGGCAATCTCGCTGGAGGGTTCGGTCGGCTAACGCCGCGCTGTAGGCTAGGACACCCGTTCAACGCGCTGAGGAGTGATTTCCATGATCGTTACAACCACACCCTCGATCGAGGGATATCAGATTGCAGACGACAAAGGCATCGTTGTGGGCGCGGCCATCATGGGCGGCAATTCCATGCTGATGGTTTCGGCCAGCGGCACAGCAGTGGTGATCGGTTAAGCATGACCTCAGTGACCTCTCACAACGCACCTTTGCAGCTGTTTTGGTGGAAAGGCGTCGCCAATTTTGGCGACGCGCTCTCCGCCATTGTGGTTGCACATATGTGCGGGCGTGAGGTGGTGCATCGGGGGCCCGGCATGGCCGATCTTTACGCTGTGGGCTCGCTGTTGCAGATCGCGCGCCGTAAGTTTTCTGAAAAGAAAACCTATAGCAAGAAACCGTGGATTTGGGGCAGTGGCCTGCTTCATGCTGTGCCGCAGGACTTTTTGGGCAATGTTCACATCGCCCTGCTGCGTGGGCCGATTACGGCGTCTTTGTTGGGGATCAAAACCGACCAGTTCGGCGATCCGGGTCTGCTGATCTCAGAGATTCTGCCAGCGGCCTCTGCAAAAACGCACCGTATTGGTCTGGTGCCGCATCACAGTCAGGTTGCGGATCCCGAGGTTCTGGCCCTTGTGCAAAGCAGCGATGACTTTTTGCTGATCGACCCCATGCAGGATGCCGCAACCGCCTGTCAGCAGATCAGTGCCTGCGACCAGATCTATGCCTCCTCCCTGCATGGGCTGATCACGGCCGATTCTTATGGGGTGCCCTCGACCTGGGTGTCTCCCGGCGATCAGGCTCACCTGAAATACTATGATTATGCGGCCTCGATCGGGCGGCCGATGATTTCGCCGCTTGCCTGGGATCAGATCCCAACGCATGCAAAGACCAAAACGAAACAGGCAGAGTTGACCTACAGCGCCGGCATCGCCCGCGCAAAGGTGGCCCTGCGCAACAGCTTTCCGGCGCATCTCAGCGCCCCCCAGAACACAGGCACCGCATAACAGTCGGCGCCCCGAGAAAAGAGACGAGGAAAAAATGCTCGAAATCAAAAACTTGCACGTCAAACTTGAAGACGAAGACAAGCAGATCCTGAATGGTTTGGATCTGACGGTTGAGGCCGGCAAAGTGCACGCGATCATGGGGCCAAACGGCTCTGGTAAATCGACCCTGTCCTACGTGCTGTCGGGCCGCGATGGCTATGAGGTCACCGAAGGCAGTGCCACGCTCGAAGGCGAAGACCTGCTGGAGATGGAGCCGGAAGAGCGCGCAGCGGCCGGTATTTTCCTGGCCTTCCAATACCCGGTTGAAATCCCCGGTGTCGGTAACATGACCTTCTTGCGTACGGCGATGAATTCCCAGCGCAAAGCGCGCGGCGAGGAGGAGCTGTCGGCGGCAGATTTCCTTAAAATGGTCCGCGCCAAGGCGAAGGATCTGAAGATCGACGCCGATATGCTGAAACGCCCTGTCAATGTAGGCTTTTCCGGCGGTGAGAAAAAGCGCAATGAAATCCTGCAGATGGCGATGCTGGAGCCAAAGATGTGCATTCTGGACGAGACGGACTCAGGTCTTGACGTCGATGCCATGAAACTGGTGGCCGAAGGCGTCAACGCGCTGCGCGACGAGGGCCGTGGCTTTTTGGTTATCACCCACTATCAGCGTCTGCTGGACCATATCAAACCTGACGTAGTGCATATTCTGGCCGGTGGCCGGATCGTGAAAACCGGCGGCCCAGAGCTGGCGCTGGAAGTCGAAAACAACGGCTATGCCGGTATTCTGGCAGAGGTGTCCTGAAATGGCTCTTGCTGATGTGAAACAAAGTGCCACCGAGGCGCGGCTTGCCGCGCTCAGCATGCCGGAAGGCGGCTGCCTCGCAGCCTCGCGTAAGGCGGCCCTGTCGCGGGTGCAAACCCTGGGTCTGCCCGGGCGTCGCGATGAGTATTGGAAATACACGCGCCCCGAAACACTGACCGCCGCCGAGGCCCCAAAGGCCTCGGTCTTTGCCTCGGATGAGGCGCCAATGTTCAATGAATTCGACCGCTTGCAGGTCGTGTTTGTTGATGGTGTCTTTGATGCTGACGCCTCGGATGATCTCAGCCTTGAAGGTGTCACGATCGACCGGATCGCCGATATCTGCGCTCAGGACATTCACTGGGCCAAGGACCTCTATGGCGTTCTTGAGGCCCGTGGTCAGTCGCCGGTGGCGCGCCCGCTGGCCGCGCTGAATACGGCCTTTGCCCAGGACGGTGTTGCCATCCATGTGACCGGCACGCCAAGAAAGCCGATCAATCTCGTCTATGTGCATTCTGCCGAGATCTCAGACGCCATCCTGCACCATGTGATCCGTGTTGAGGCCGGAGCCGAGGCGACGATCCTGGAAAACGGGCCTGCGGCCTCGCGGTTTAACAACTGCATGGAGGTCGATATTGCCGACACAGGTAAGCTGCATCTGGTGCGTGCTCAGGGGCGTGACCATGAACGCCGTGCGGTGACACATATGTTTGCGCGCCTTGGCTCTGAATCTGTGTTCAAAAGCTTTTCCCTCACGGTCAACGGCATTTTGACCCGTAACGAGGCGGTGATTGAGCTGTTGGGAGATGACGCGATTGCGCATGTTGCCGGCGCCTGTGTTGGCGATGGTGAAGTCCATCACGATGACACGGTGTTCATCACCCATGATGCGGTAAATTGCGAAAGCCGTCAGGTGTTCAAAAAGGTTTTGCGCAATGGGGCCACAGGCGTGTTCCAGGGCAAGATTTTGGTGAAGAAAGACGCTCAAAAGACCGATGGCTATCAGATCAGTCAGGCGCTTTTGTTGGATGATGACAGTCAGTTCCTGGCAAAACCTGAACTGGAAATCTATGCCGACGACGTGATCTGCTCGCATGGGTCCACCACGGGTGCTATCGACGAAGAAGCGCTGTTTTATCTCCGCTCACGTGGCATTTCCACCGGCGAGGCCACGGACCTTTTGACCCTGGCGTTTCTTGCTGAAGCGGTCGACGAGGTTGAAGACCGCGAAATGGCCGATGCCATTGTTGCCCGCCTCGAAGGCTGGCTGTCCCGGCGTCGCTAAATGGCGGGCACTGGAGATATCCTGGCGACCTACAGGGGGCCGCGTCGCGTTTTTCGCGCCTCCTGGCCATGGGAACACGTGAGGATCGCCTTTTGGCGATCCTGATGGCTGGCTGTGCTTTGATGTTCATCTCGCGGATGCCAGGCTTGGCCCGTGAGGCGCATCTGACGGGGCAGGAACAAAGCATGCTGTTGAGCAACGCGTTGTTTGGCATCATCTTTGTGGCCCCTTTGGCGATGTATGGCCTGGCTCTTGTGCTGCATCTGCTGGCCCGAGGCCTGCGTGGCACGGGCGAGGCCTATGCGGCGCGCTTGGCCTTATTCTGGACCTTTCTCGCCGCCAGCCCTTTGATGTTGTTGAATGGACTGGTTGCAGGCATGATCGGCCCCGGAACGCCGCTTACCCTCGTTGGTGGGCTGTGGTTTTCGGTATTTTTGTGGTTCGGGATCTCCGGCATGTATCAGGGCTATTGGGGAAAATCGCAGGTGTCAGCATGAGTTTCCTATGGTCCTTTGTCATTTTGACGCTGCGCCAACCTGGGGCTGCTGCGGGCAACATTTTGTTGCGGCAATGGCCGGCCGAGGCGGTTTGGACAGGGTTGCTGCTGGCGATTGCGCTCAATGTGCTGTTTTTTAGCTCTGTCAGCCTGTTCTTCCCTCTTGAAGGTGATCTGGTCACCCTCAACCTCATGCCGGATTCAATGGGCATCTCGATTTTCACCGCAGCCATCAGGAGCGTCGGTTTCGCCGCGGTCCTGACCCTTGGTGGGCGTTGGCTGGGCGGAACTGCGAGCTTTATGCCCATGCTTTCTCTTTTGGTCTGGCATCAGTTGGTACAGATTATCGCCTTGCTTGCTGTGATCCTGATCATGGCGTTCTCACCCTCTTTGGGGGCACTGTTTGCCCTTCTTGTCGGTGTGGTTTTGTTTTTTGTTCTGTTGAATTTTGTCAATGAAGCGCACGGGTTTGCCTCGCTCTGGCGGGCCTTTGCCGTGATTGTGATGGCGACGATCCTGATGTTCTTTGCCATGATTTTTGTCGTCGGCCTCATTGGCCCTGACTATCTGGGACTGCCTGAAAATGTATGATGTAGAAAAAATCCGCGCAGAGTTTCCGATCCTGTCCCGGCAGGTCAACGGCAAGCCGCTCACCTATCTGGACAATGGGGCCTCTGCCCAAAAACCCCAGGTGGTCATTGATGCAATCACTCAGGCATATTCTCAGGAATATTCAAATGTTCATCGGGGTTTGCACTACCTTTCTAATCTTGCCACCGAAAAATACGAAGGTGTTCGCGGCATCATTGCCAGGTTTCTGAATGCAGGTCACGAAGACCATATCGTGCTGAATTCCGGCACCACTGAGGGCATCAATATGGTGGCCTACAGCTGGGCGATGCAGCGGCTGGTGGCGGGCGATGAGATCCTGCTGTCCGGGATGGAGCATCATGCAAATATCGTGCCCTGGCATTTTTTGCGCGAACGGCAAGGCGTGGTGATCAAGTGGGTTGATACGGCCGCCGATGGCAGTCTTGACCCACAAGCTGTGATTGACGCGATCACCCCAAGAACTAAACTGATCGCCCTGACGCAGTGCTCTAATGTGTTGGGAACCGTGGTGGATATCAAGGCCGTGACCCAGGGCGCCCATGCAAAAGGTGTGCCGGTTCTGGTGGATGGCTCACAAAGTGCGGTGCATATGCCGGTGGATGTGCAGGACCTGGGCTGTGATTTCTTTGCCATCACCGGGCACAAACTCTATGGGCCGTCGGGGTCTGGTGCGATCTACGTGCACCCGGACCGCATGGGGGAAATGCGCCCCTGTCTTGGCGGCGGTGACATGATCCGCGAGGTGTCAAAAGAGGCCGTGGTCTACAATGATCCGCCCATGATGTTTGAGGCCGGAACCCCAGGGATCGTGCAGACAATCGGTCTTGGCGTGGCGCTGGAGCATATGATGGACCTGGGCATGGACAATATTGCCCGGCATGAGGCCACGCTGCGCGACTATGCGGCGGATCGGTTCAAAGAGTTGAACTGGCTGAATATCCAGGGGCAGACCGCTGATAAGGCATCTATTTTTAGCTTTACGCTTGATGGTGCCGCTCATGCCCATGACATCTCGACGATCCTTGACAAAAAAGGCGTCGCGGTGCGCGCCGGTCATCACTGTGCCGGCCCATTGATGGATCATCTTGGGGTGACGGCCACCTGTCGCGCCTCCTTTGGGCTGTATAACACCAAGGCCGAGGTCGACACGCTGATCGAAGCCCTTGAACTGGCACATGAACTTTTCGCCTGACATCCTGTTCCGGGAGCTTGCCGATGCCTCATCTCAGCCTCTGTATCCCGGCCTATTCCATGGGCGGAGAAGGCGCGGCATTTCTGGCCCAATCTTTCGAGGTACTCACGTCTCAAAGCTTTGACGATTTTGAGGTGGTTGTCTCTGATCAATCCGATGACGGGGCGGTGGCCGCTGTTTGTGAGGCCTATTCCGACCGGCTGTCTGTGCGTCACATCTGGAACCGGGACGGCAAGCGTCAGGCTTCCGCCAATGTGAACAAGGCCATGCGTCATGCGGAGGGCGAGATCGTCAAGATCCTGTTCCAAGATGATTATCTAAACGGCGACAGGGCCTTAGAGATCATTGTGAATGCCCTTGGCTCCGCTGGAAAGTGGCATCTTTGCGGATCTGGCGTCAGCCGGAATGGCGGGACTGTGGAGCGTGCGATGGTTCCGCGTCTGACCAGCAAATTGAAATTTGGCAAGAACACCGTCTCCAGCCCCTCGGTGCTGGCGATGCGGCGCGCCTGGCTTGAATTTTTTGACGAAGACCTGATCTGGTTGATGGATGTGGAGCTGTATCAACGGCTTTGGGATCATCTGGGCGATCCGGTAATCTCGCCTGAAACACTGGTGGTAAACCGGATCCATTCGGGGCAAGTCAGCGCCAGCGTTTCACCAGAACTCAGGCGGCAGGAGCTGCGCTATATGCGCGGCAAACAACAGGGGGCTTTGCAGCTCTCTTCCCGGATCGAGTATTGGCGGCAGCTGTTGAAAGCGCGTTAGAAAACAAATTTCTGAGGGTTGAGGTTAAAGTTAGCGCGCCCGCGTAAGTTGCGGTTTCAGCAGGCGGGGGCGGGCCATCGCCTGCTGTTTCGATTATGATCCCAGATGAATGTTAAAGCGCGCCCGGATTTCTGCGTCCAGTTCCGGCGGAAACCCTTGCGGCGGACCGCTCTGACAGAATTTGCTCTTTGCGGGCGACTGCCTTGTTGAGCAGATCGGGTTTGCCCAGTTCCACCCATTCTTTTGGCGAGGTCCGGTCGCCAAGTGCCGGATAGACAAAATCGGTCTGCATACGCCCCAGCGTCTGACTGGTGCCAAGGTAGTGACCGGGGCCGTTCAGGCACACATCCGCTATCTGATCCAGCGCCAGAGTTTCGTCACTGACCTCAATCCCGCGCACACAGCGCATCGCCTGGCCAATAAGATCGTCCCCCAAGATAAGGGATTCATGGCAAAAACCCAACAAAGATGCATGCATGCCTGCGGCCTCGTAGACCATGTTCAGCCCTGATAGTCCCGCCATGAGATTGGAGCACATCTGTTCCCATCCGGCCTGCATGTCGGGCAGTTTGGAATCTGCGATCCCGGCTGCCGCGCCACCGGGAAGACCACTTGATTTGTGCATCTGGGCACAGCCCGCAGACAAGAGCGCCTGCTCACCAGACCCGCCTGTCATCGCACCGCTGCGCAAATCAAGACCAAAGGGCCAGGTGCCAAAAATCGCGGGAGCGCCGGGTTTTACGGCATTTACATAAACCAGTCCCGCAAGGCATTCGGCAACGGCCTGGGTAATCGCACCTGCAATTGTTGAGGGCGCCGTGGCGCCTGCCATTCCTGCGGACAGAAGCAGGACGGGCATGCCATGTTTGATACATTCCTCCATCACTTCGCAACTTTCCGTTGCGAACTTCATCGGCGGCACGACAAAGCAATTGGAGTTGGACACAAACGGGCGTTCGCGCCACTTGTCTTTGTCGCCTGCAATCGTATGCAGCATTTCCATTGCCGGGGCGACAAAGCCGGGCTCGGAGAAGGATGTTCCGATGTGTTTCGTGGTTCCACAGGTGGTGGCATAGATCGAGTTCAGGTCCATCTCGAGGTTGTCGTAGATGTCACGACAGACCATAGGCCGTTGAACAAAATGAATATTGTCGAGTTTGTTGCAGATCCGTGCGGCGTCATGAAGATCCTGGACCGTTGATTCACGATAATGACGGCCCTCGACATCCACCATATGACCGCAGCACCCGCCGTGCCATAGTGAACCCGGTTTCCCGACAGCTCCAGGTCGTTTTGACCATCTCTGCTGTGTAAAACCATGGAACGATTTGCTTTTGTGAGCATATCCTCAACCAAAGCACGCGGGAACCGAATGCGGCCATCGTCGCCCAGAATGCAGCCCGCATTGGTCAGGTGTTGCACACCGCTAGGCGGGGCATCTGCCAGGCCGATCTGTTCCAGCGCGTCCAGTGCTGCCTTGTGGATGCGCTCAACGCCGTCCTGCGTCAGAGGTTTATAGGTACCGCCCTCCATCCCAGGGCGGATGGGGCGAGATGGGTGGGCAGGGCGCTGGCCCTGGCGCTGCGGCGGGCAGCGCGGCCACCGCTGCGGGCTGAGGAACGGGTAGGTGTGCCGGGTTGGTCTGTCATGCTGGGAAACCTTGATGCGAGGAGGAGCTATGTTGTTCAGATAAGAAAAAACAACAGCCCCATTGGGCGGCCCCGCGCAGCACGGCCACGGGCGGCGCCAATTGTACGCCAGATCACGGTCACTACGCTTCGTTCTGCCGGCATTTGAAAACCCTCGTGCAAGGTCTTTAGCCTTGGCGTTTTTCCCGCCCGTTTCTAGCGTGTTTGCGACCTATGTGGAAAATGCGGCAAGTATTTCATCTCTGGCCATCGGCCCGGGGCCTGAATTTTTGCCCGTTTCAGTTAGGAAATTTCATTTTTACAGTGTGTTAGCACCTGGTGCAAAACCCAGTCAAAAAGGGAACAAATCCCATGGGGCCGGAACAGGTCCTTAACCAATTTCACCGAGACTGAGGGCCTAGGGGTGTCGCACTTTGAATAGTGCAGAAATAGGGCAAGAAAGCATGCCAAGGGCTCAGACAAATTGGAAACATGCCGCGATTATTCTGTCAGCAGGCGGATTGTCTGCTCTGGCTCTGCCCGCGCGTTCTGGCGACTGGACCTCGACCTATTTTTCCTCGGAGCACAGCCCGTATCACAGCACAGCTGCAGGCGCCTTTCACGACTCCCAGTCCAGGATGGCGTTTTCTGCCGACAGGGACTATGGCGCGTTCGTTTTGGGAGGATCATTTTCCCGTGGTACCAGCCTGCACCATTTGGGTCTTTCGGGCAGTGCGGACACCGAGCAGGTAAATCTTCGCGCGGGCTATGATTTTGGCCGAAGCCTTGGCTATATCACCCTTGGGCAAGCCCAGGATCAGGGGGTAAACCAAACCGGTCAGGCGGAGACTCTGGGCATCGGGCTGCGGGTCTCGCTGAACCGGGCCTTGCAGCTCACGGGGGAGTTTGTGCATCACTCGCCCTCGGGCAACAACAGCACAGAGCCACAGGGCACAGACCGCATAACAGTCGGCGCAGCCTTTCAGTTTTAGGCTATAGCCTTGGCGCGGGGGAAAAGACATGCTAAGCCCTTGACCATGAACCAGACCCGTAGCCTCATTATTTGCTGTATTCCCTGCTGAAATCCTCAGCGGGCTGGTTTCTGTCGTTTTCTTCATCTTGACAAGTTGCTAAGCCCGCTGTGCGCGCCTGCACATTCGTGTCCGTCTTAGGAGCTGTCATGACAACGATCAAACTGCACAATACCAAAACCCGTAAAAAGTCGGAGTTCACACCGATCGACGCCGAAAATGTGCGGATGTATGTCTGTGGCCCAACCGTCTATGATCGGGCGCATCTGGGAAATGCCAGACCTGTTGTGGTGTTTGATGTGCTCTTTCGCCTGCTGCGCGCCGTCTACGGCAAGGACCATGTGACCTATGTGCGCAATTTCACCGATGTCGACGACAAGATCAACGCCCGCGCCGCGCAGTCAGGGCGCTCGATCGGCGAGATACCGATGAGACCATCCAGTGGTTTCTCGATGATATGGGCGCTCTGGGGGCGCTTGAGCCCAATTTCATGCCGCGTGCGACGCAGTATATCCCACAAATGGTGACAATGATCGAAGATCTGATCGCCAAGGGTCATGCCTATGCCGCAGAAGGCCATGTTCTGTTTGCGGTTGACAGCTGGCCACAGGGCTATGGTCAGCTGTCGGGGCGGTCGGTGGATGATATGATTGCAGGTGCGCGTGTCGAAGTGGCCCCCTATAAAAAGAACCCAATGGATTTTGTTCTCTGGAAGCCCTCAGATGAGAGCCAACCTGGGTGGGAGAGCCCCTGGGGACGTGGCAGGGCCGGCTGGCACATAGAATGCTCGGCCATGTCTTATGAGCTGCTGGGGGCGACGTTTGACATTCATGGCGGCGGCAATGATCTGATGTTCCCGCATCATGAGAATGAAATTGCGCAAAGCTGCTGTGCCCATGGTGATGATAGCTTTGCACGATACTGGCTGCACAACGAGATGCTGCAGGTCGAGGGCAAGAAGATGTCCAAATCGCTGGGCAATTTCTTTACCGTCCACGATCTGTTGGAAAAGGGTGTGCCAGGTGAGGTGATCCGTTTTGTTTTTCTGCAAACCCATTATCGTAAGCCGATGGACTGGACTGAGAAAAAAGCAGCTGAAGCTGAAGCTACGCTGCGCAAGTGGCGGGCGCTGACCACGGGCATCGAGCCCGCAGCCAGCGCTGCTGCCGCGGTCCTTGACGCTGTGGCGGATGACCTGAATACCGCTGGTGCCATTGCCGAGATGCATAAATTGGCCGCAAGCGGCGATGCTGCCGGGCTACTGGCCTCTGCGCAGCTTTTGGGTTTGCTCACAAAGACGATGGGGGATTGGGCAGATCAGCCAAAGGTGGATCTGTCCAGTTTTGAGGCGCGTCTGGTTTTGGCCCGGCAATCTGCCATGGAAAGCAAAGATTTCTCGCAAGTGGATCGCCTGAAAGCAGCTTTTGTCGCCGCTGGACTTGAGGTCCGTATGAGCAAGGCGGGCGTCGAGCTGGTGCCCGGCCCTGGGTTTGATCCGGCAAAACTGGAGGGGCTGCAATGAGCAAAGAGCGGCTGTATCTCTACGACACAACCCTGCGTGACGGTCAGCAAACCCAGGGGGTGCAGTTCTCGACCGCAGAGAAAAAGCAAATCACCCAGGCGCTTGACGCATTAGGCGTGGACTACATCGAAGGGGGCTGGCCCGGAGCCAACCCCACTGACAGCGCCTTTTTTGACGCAGCACCCAAAACCCGCGCCACGATGACCGCCTTTGGTATGACCAAGCGGGCCGGGCGCTCGGCTGAAAACGACGATGTACTGGCGGCTGTGATGAATGCGGGCACTCAGGCTGTCTGTCTGGTGGGCAAGAGCCATGATTATCATGTGACTACGGCTCTTGGTATCAGTCTTGAGGAAAACCTTGAGAATATCCGTGCATCCATCGCGCATATCGTCGCCCAGGGACGCGAGGCGTTGTATGATGCGGAACATTTCTTTGATGGCTACAAAGACAACCCAGCCTATGCCCTGGCGGCATGTCGGGCAGCACTAGAGGCCGGGGCGCGCTGGATTGTTCTTTGTGACACCAATGGTGGCGCCATGCCCAGTGAGGTGAGCCGGATTGTCGCCGATGTCATTGCCTCCGGGATCCCCGGAACCTCTCTTGGTATCCACACCCATAACGACACCGAAAATGCCGTTGCCTGTTCGCTGGCTGCGATCGAGGCAGGGGCCCGTCAGGTGCAAGGCACGCTCAACGGGTTGGGCGAGCGCTGCGGCAATGCCAACCTGACGACGCTGGTCCCCACATTGCTGCTAAAAGAGCCCTACGCCAGCCAGTTTGACATTGGCGTCAGCCCCGCAGCGCTTGCCGGTCTGACCAAGCTGAGCCGGATGCTGGACGATATCTTGAACCGGGTGCCAACGAACCAAGCGCCCTATGTCGGCGCGTCAGCCTTTGCCCATAAGGCGGGTTTGCACGCCAGGGCCATCCTGAAAGACCCCAGCACCTACGAGCACATAGCACCCGAGCTGGTTGGCAACGCGCGCATCATCCCGATGTCGAACCAGGCCGGGCAGTCCAATCTGCGCCGCCGCCTCAAGGAAGCAGGCCTTGCGGTGACCAAAGGGGATCCGGCGTTGGCACGCATTCTGGACCGCATCAAGGAACGCGAGGCCGAAGGCTATTCCTATGATACGGCGCAGGCGTCGTTTGAATTGCTGGCGCGCCATGAGCTGGGGCAATGTCCTGCATTCTTTGAGGTAAAACGCTACAAAGTCACGGTTGAGCGGCGCAAAAACAAATACAACAAGATGGTCAGCCTGTCCGAGGCGGTCGTGGTGGTCAAAGTGGATGGCGAAAAGCGTCTCTCGGTGAGCGAGTCGATGGATGAAACCGGCAATGACCGGGGCCCCATAAACGCTTTGGCCAAGGCGCTGGCCAAGGATTTGGGCCGCTATTCGGAAACCATCAACGACATGCGTCTGGTGGATTTCAAGGTCCGGATCACTCAGGGGGGCACCGAGGCCGTCACCCGTGTCATTATCGACTGTGAGGACGGCAAGGGGCGGCGGTGGTCCACGGTGGGCGTCAGCGCCAACATAATTGACGCGTCTTTTGAGGCCTTGCTGGATGCCATGCGTTGGAAACTCATTCGGGACGGCAAAGAGAGCCAATGATCAAAGAGGTCCTCAGCTTTGTTGCGGTTTCTGGGGTGATCACCGCTTTGATTCCTCTGGGGCTGATCCTGTCGCAGCCGGTCCGCACTGATATGCCCTCGGCACAAACGCTTGATTTTGATCGGTTGCTTGAAAATAGTCGCTCGGCCGGGGACCAGATACCAGAGCCGCAACCAGCGCCCAAGCCAGTGCTGATGCGTGATGGCTATGCGCTGCAGGTGCGCCACTACTCCAATGGCGAGGGGCCGCTGACGATTTTGGTGCATGGCTCTGGCTGGAACGGATTGCAGTTCTCAAACCTGGCGCCAAAGCTTTCGGGCAGGGTGCTTGTGCCCGATCTGCGCGGGCATGGCGCATTTGCCGGCACCCGGGGAGATGTCGACTATATCGGACAGTTTGAGGATGATCTGGCTGATTTGATTGCAGCAACAGTCAACCCCGGACAACCCGTTGTGCTGATGGGACATTCTTCTGGCGGCGGGCTGGTGGTCCGTTTTGCCGGCGGCCGACACGGGGCTCTTGTCGACGCCGCAGTTTTGTTGGCGCCGTTCCTGAACCACAAGGCGCCAACCATGCGCGCCAATGCCGGCGGCTGGTCGCAGCCATTGGTGCGTCGCCTCATCGCGCTGTCGATGCTCAACGCAGTTGGCATCACCGCATGGAACAACCTGACTGTCATCCAGTTCAATATGCCCTCAAAGGTTCTGGACGGCCCTCTGGGGCATCTGGCGACAACCTCATATAGCTATCGTCTGAACCGGTCCTTTGCGCCAAGGGATGATTATTTGCAAGATATCAAATCATTACCGCGCTTTCTTCTCATGGCAGGAGCCCAGGATGAGGCCTTTGTTGCCAGTGCCTATAAACCCCTGATGCAAGGCGCGAGCTCTTTGGGGCAGTACAAAATACTGGCCGGGGCCGGCCACCTTGATCTGGTGGATGCACCGGAAACGCTGGATGCCATAAAGGGGTTTCTGGGTGGAGTTTGATGACGATCTTACCAGCTGTGCGCAACTGGTGCAGCAGGCCGACCCCGACCGCTTTTTGGCCGTGATGGCGGCGCCTCCTGCCAGCCGTGCTGTCTTGTTTGCGCTCTATGCTTTCAATGTTGAGCTGGCCCGGGCGCCCTGGGCCAGTCAGGAAAGCATGATCGCCGAGATGCGGGTGCAATGGTGGCGCGATATTGGCGCTGAAATTACCCAGGGCGGGCCGGTTCGCAGGCACAATGTTGCCACGCCTTTGGGACGGCTGCTGTCACCGGATCTGGCGCGCCAGATAGAGCCCATGGCAGAGGCGCGGCGCTGGGATATCTACCGCGACCCCTTTGAGGACGAGGCGGGTTTCGACCACTACATAGATGCGACCACCGGCAGCCTGATGTGGATGGCCGCAGCCGCGCTGGGGCAGGCGGACGAGGTCGTGGTGCGCAAGTTCGCCTATGGTGTTGGTATTTCCAATTGGCTGCGGGCCATTCCCGAACTGGTCGCGCAAAAGCGTATTCCGCTGTTGGATGGCACAGATGACGGGGTGCGGCGACTGGCGCAAAAAGGCCTGGATCATATTGCCGAGGCTGACAAGGCGCGGCATCTGGTTTCAAAGCAATCCGGTGTTGCCCTTTTTTCTGGCTGGCAGGCACGCGCGATCCTGATGCAGTCCATTCGGCAGCCAGAGCGCGTGGCAGGCGCAAGTCTTGGTCAAAGCGAGTTTCGCCGCCGCTTTTGCCTGATCTGGCGGTCCAGTCTGGGGCGATGGTAGATCAGGTAGAGGCCGCACGGATTTGATTATAAATTAAAAAGGCGCCACACGCGGGCGCCTTTTTGTATGGATTAGGCCAGTGTGTCGCACCAGTGAGGTGATCATGCCTCTTTGGGACGTAGCGCCAGCCAGAGCAAGGCCCCCCCGGCGAGCACCAGGAAGGGCGCCATTGCCATATTGACGGCGCTCCAGCCCTCAACCGGGCTGCCGCCAGAGCAGTTCATCAACCCACCCGAGGCCAGTGAGGCCATGGTGACACCGCCAAAGACCAGCAAATCATTCAACCCCTGCATACGGCCGCGCTCTTCGGGCTCATGGGCGCCGGCCAGCATTGTAGTGGCACCGATAAAGCCAAAGTTCCAGCCAAGGCCCAAAAGGACCAGAGCAACAAAGAAGTTTTCCAGCTCAACGCCCTGCAGCGCCACAGCCCCGGCAGCGGCGAGAATGAGCAGGCCGGCTGCGACGATTTTGTGAACCCCAAAACGCGCGATCAAATGTCCGGTAAAGAACGAGGGCACATACATCGCCAGCACATGCAGTGACACCACATCGGCCGCATTGCCTTCGGTGAAGCCGCAGCCAACAACGGCCAGCGGCGTGGAAGTCATCACCAGGTTCATAAGCGCGTAAGACACCATGGAGCAGATGACAGCCACAGCGATGGCTGGCGTCTTCAGCAGCTCCAACCGGCTGCGGCCTCGGGGCAGATCATCACGGGGTGCTTCGGGTTTTGGAATGTCTAGGAACAGAAACAGACCAGAGCCAAAGACATTGATGGCGATCACCGCAAGATATGTGCCCAGAAACGGGATCACAAAGATCTGGCTGGTGGCTTTGACCAGTTGCGGCCCGATCAACGCCGAGAGCAGTCCGCCCGCCATGACATAAGAGATTGCCTTTGGACGAAAGCTCTCTGAGGCAGTGTCCGTCGCCGCAAAGCGATAAAACCCATGCGCGCTCATGTAGACGCCGGTCAAAAGGCTGCCCAGCAGGAAGACGGGGAAAGACCCAAGATAAAGCCCATAGGCCCCCACAATCCCCCCCAGCGCTCCAAAACTCGCGCCGGTGAAGAATCCCGCGCGCCGACCCCATTTTTGCATGATGGCGGAAATGGGCGTCGCCGCCAGCATCGAACCTGCCACGATCAGCGAGATCGGCAGGGTGGCAAAACAGGGGTTGGAGGCCAAAGACTGCCCGGCAAGGCCGCCAATGATAAAGATCATTGGCATTTGTGCGCCGAGCAACGCCTGGGCCATTACCAGGATGGCGACATTTTTCTTGGCGACGCGGTCGCTTTGGGTGGTCATGCTATCTGTCATATGGGATGCGTAGCGCCCATAGTTGCACTGAACAAGCCGCAAGCGACCCATTGGTACAATGTTGGCGACAAAGATAACGGGTTAAGGACTTTTGACGTGACGTCAATCATTCTCGCAGCCGGGCCCGCCGCGGGTCGTATCATCCAATCAGACGCCTGCGTGACAGAGGGCGCGGACTGGCTTGCGCAGCATGAGCCAAGGTTTGCCGAGGCTTTAGCGCTTTGCGGACCTTTGCCGCTGCGACGCAAACCCGATGGGTTTGGTGAGCTGTTGAGCGCGATTGTGAGCCAGCAGGTGAGCGTCGCTTCGGCGCGAGCGATCTGGAAACGCCTGGTGGAGGCGCAGCTGACAACCGAAGCCGAGATCCTGGCCTCCACGGAAGAGGATCTTCGCGGGGCAGGGCTTAGCCGTCAAAAGATACGCTATTCCCGTGCCTTGGCGCAGGAAGCTATCGATTTTGACGGGCTGCGCGATCTGGCAACGCTGGACGTGGTCAAAACCCTGACAAAGGTGACAGGGGTTGGGGTCTGGACCGCCGAGATCTATGCCATGTTTTCATTGGGGCGCGCCGATGTCTTTGCGCCCGGAGACCTTGCTTTGCAAGAAGCGGCACGGGTGCTGTTTGATCTGGAAAAGCGCCCCACCGAGCGTGAGCTGAAATTGATAGCCGAAGACTGGTCGCCCTGGCGCTCAGTTGCGGCCCGCATCCTCTGGGCCTATTACCATGTGGCAAAAGACAGGGAAGGGATCCGATGACTCGTGTACTGAAAGCAGACCGCAAAGAGCCGCTCTCCGGGGTAACCCGCTCGATTGTGGTGTTTTTGCATGGCTATGGCGCCAATGGCGCCGATCTTTTGGGGCTTGCCGACCCGTTGGGTGAACACCTTCAGGACACGCTGTTTGTGGCGCCCGATGCGCCGGAAAACTGCGTCGGCTCGCCCATGGGCTACCAGTGGTTTCCGATCCCCTGGATTGATGGATCTTCTGAGGAAGAAAGCATGCGGGGGATGAATGCCGCCGTAGAAGACCTCAACGCCTTTCTTGACGCGCTGATGGTGGACGAAGATGTGCTGCCAGAGCAGGTTGTGCTCTTTGGTTTTTCACAGGGCACCATGATGAGCCTGCATGTCGCGCCCCGCCGCGAGGATGCCGTGGCCGGGATTGTCGCCTTCTCGGGCCGACTCTTGTCACCTGACACGTTTAAGGATGAGGTCGTCAGCCGGATGCCGATCCTTTTGGTGCATGGCGACGCCGATGATGTGGTGCCACCACAATCCCTGCCCGAAGCAGCTGAAACCCTGGGTGAAGCCGGGTTCAAGGACGTCTTTGCCCATATTATGAAGGGCACTGGCCACGGCATCGCCCCGGATGGGTTGAGTGTTGCGCTGGCGTTTATGCGCGACAAGCTCGGCCTCTGACACAGATGCCTCCTCGGATCTGACCACTTTTAGATCCTGAGGAGGCGACCTGCCCTCGGTGGCGCTGTGACATTTGTCAGTCTTTGCGCCGCTTGCTCTTTGAGGGGCGCTTTTTGCCGCCCGTTTTGCGAAATTCAGCTGCCTTGGCGGTTTTTTCCTCTGCCGCCTTGGCGGATGCGCGGCGCGCAATGGCCTGTCGGTTTGGCAATTGCGATGGTTTTGCCCGGGCCGGTATTGTGGGAGGCTCCAGATCTTCCCAGCTGCCTTGCGCCAACCCGTTGAGCGTCCAGGCCCCAATGCTGTAGCGGATGAGGCGCAGTGTTGGAAAGCCAACCGCAGCCGTCATTCTGCGCACCTGGCGGTTCTTGCCTTCTTGTAACGTCAGTGAGATCCAGCTGGTTGGGATGGATTTCCGCTCTCGTATCGGCGGTGTACGGGCCCATAGCCCCTCTGGCTCTGGCATCATCTGCGCCTTGGCCGCACGGGTGCGCCCGTCTTTTAGCTCAACCCCCTCTGACAGGGCTGTGAGAGCCGCAGTATCCGGCTGGCCTTCGAGTTGAACCCAGTAGGTTTTGGCCATTTTGTGCTGCGGGTCGCTGATCCAGGCCTGCAGGGGGCCTGTGTCGGTCAGCAGCATCAAGCCCTCGCTGTCGCGATCCAGCCGGCCCGCAGGATAGACGCCGGGGCAGTCGATATAGGCGCTCAACGTCTTGCGCGCACTGCCTTCGCTCCCGGAATCGGTAAACTGGGGCAGAAAATCATAGGGTTTGTTAAAGCGGATAAGGCGAGTCATCAGGCAGCAATAGGCAGCCAGACCGACGCTGACAAGTCAGGGTTTTGGGCAACGCCCGTTTCTCCGCCTCAGGCCTGACGCTGGCCTATCGATGGCCTGTCGCGGGTCTGTCACAGGCCTGTCATGGGCCCGTCATGGGCGGATGCTAGCGATCAGGAGATATCCTGCGGCAGGCCGGGGCTTGTCAGACGTAAACCACGATATATAGTTAAACATATGCTGGGGCGGGTTCCCCGCTCTGGTGCCAAAGACAGGCAGACAGGGTGAGGAAGACGTAGCATTATGGACGGCGATTTCAGAACTGAATTTGTGAGGGATCCCGGGGTGTTGAAACAGCATCCTGCACTGGTTCTCAATGCGGACTACCGCCCCTTGTCATATTACCCTCTCTCATTGTGGAGCTGGCAGGACGCTGTCAAAGCAGCCTGGCTGGACCGGGTGGATATTCTGGCGGAATATGATGCGGTCGTGCATAGCCCCAGTACGGAGATCCGAATACCCTCCGTTGTGGTTCTGAAAGACTATGTAAAACCTCAAAAGCGCGTGGCCTTCACGCGCTTTAATTTATTTTTGCGCGACGAGTTTTGCTGTCAGTACTGCGGCGCACGGGGCGATCTGACCTTTGACCATGTGGTGCCACGCGCGGCTGGCGGGATCACCAGCTGGGAAAACGTGGTGGCAGCCTGTTCGCCCTGCAATTTGAAGAAGGGGTCCAAATCGCTTCATCTCCTGGGAATGTCTCTGCGGAAATCTCCCCGGCGTCCAGGAGCCGAAGAGCTGCGCAACACCGGACGTAAATTCCCTCCCAATCATTTGCACGACAGTTGGATGGACTTTCTTTACTGGGACACAGAGCTTGATGCCTAAAACGCTTGATGCCTAAAACCACAGACTGTGGCGATGGCTATAGACTGAGGTTTCCTGAGAGTATCTAGAGCACATACCCGTGCGGCCTCCGGTAGGGTGAGCTAGTCTGGCGTCAGGTCCGGTACCATCCGGGGTAGTCGATCATTCTCCTGCTGGAGCCGATTGTTTCCCATCTTTGATCCTCCGTTTCCTAACAATAGGGGCGGACCGGTTCGGTGGGGGAGGATCAATGGACGAGGGTCTGACTGCCATGGGTTCATCTTAAGCGACCTCCGGGACCAAGCCGCGTTGGCGGACAAGACCAAATATGAAATGCTATCTGCCTGGATGGAAAAAGGCGGATATGCTCTGTCGCGGACAGGATCGAAGATCTGGGGGCGCGCGCCCAAAAATTACCGGCGCAGAGTTCTGCCCACCGCCGCTACATGCAGCAAGCCGTAGTCTGTGTCGTCATTCTCAACAGGCCCCCGCGCAAGTGCGATCTCGTGTCCTGGCGTTTCGACAAGAGGCTTGTCCGTGAACGCCAAGCACTTGCCGCAGCACCTTCCGCGATTGGTGCGGTGCGAATGCCTATGACCGCGACCTTGCGGAATTGGCCCTTTCTCATGCTATGGGCACGGCTGTCGAACGTTCCTACCGCCATCATACGTGAGTGATGCGGCGCTAGTTGGGGAGTTCCACAAGATAGCGAAGCATGGGTTGAAGTGTGGGTTAGGCTCAGTGAATTGTCTCAAGAAGGCACCCAAGCTAATGAAAAACATTAAAAAACTTGGGTTTAAGTGGCGGAGAGACAGGGATTCGAACCCTGGGAACCCGTGAAGGCTCAACGGTTTTCGAGACCGCCCCGTTCGACCACTCCGGCACCTCTCCGCGGGGGTCTGGTGGTGGAGCGTCTAAGGCTGAACGCGGTGCGACGCAAGAGGGTTTTTCAACTTCTCATGAGAAACTCATTTTTTCATTGTTTGGTCGGAGTTTTCCCCTAGGTTTCAGATATGAGACAGCTTTCAAAACGATTTTTCCTTCTGGCGCGGGCCCTGGTTGCATGTGGCTTTGTCGCGCTGGTCCTGCCATCTTTTGCTCAGGCGGCCGACCGCAGCAAGATTGAGGCCTTTCTTGAGGTGACGGGCTTTGATGTTGCCCTGGACAGTATCGCCCTCTCGGCTAGCGACGCACCAAACATGTTGGGCTTGTCTGCAAGTGATTTTGGCTCTGACTGGACCCGCTTGTCGCGCAGTGTTTTTGACAAAAGTAAAATGCGCGATATCGCGCTTGAGATCCTGACCGAGACACTTGAGGATGACGCCCTTGGCCATGCGGCGCAGTTTTATGCCAGTGATTTGGGTCAACGCCTGGTGGCGGCCGAAAATGCAGCGCATCTGGTAGAAGAGGGTGAGATCAAGCAGATCGCGGGACAGCGCATTATTGCAGACCTGGTTAAATCCGGCAGCGCGCGTCTTGCGCTGTATCAGCGGATGGGACAGGCGATTGACGCGGCGGGATCCGGGCTAAAATCAGTGCAGGAGATCCAGTTTCGCTTTTTGATGGCAGCCAGTGCTGCGGGCATCATCGAGTTGCAACTGGATGCGCCGGGCTTGCGGGCGTTGCAACGGGAACAGGAGCCTGAGATGCGCATGTCTATGCGGGCCTCCAGTCTGGCGGCCTCTGCGTATACCTATCAGGGTTTCAGCGATACCGATCTGGAATTATATGTCGAAGCGCTGGAAACGCCCTTGATGCAACGCGTCTATGAGCTACTGAACGCCGTGCAGTTTGAAATCACTGCCAACCGCTTTGAAGAACTTGCTTTTCGCATGAAGGAACTGGGGCAGGGCGAGGATATCTGAACCAGTTCTCCATAGAGAGCCTCTCTTACTTTAAGGCGCGTGTCTTGCAGAACCGGTGCTGCGAAAGGTATCCAAGATCATATAGGGCAGAGGCTGCGTGGTTTCTTGGTTGTTTCTTCTCCTGTGCAGGGTTGACAGCCACCAGCATTATGAGACAAATGCGCCATCCCGGCCCGGATTCTCTGTGCCGGGTTAATTTTGTAATACGTCCCCTGACGGGACGCGCTGTTCGAGGTGGCCTTTTTGGCCGAAACGCCCTGATCTGGGGACCAAAGGACGCGGTTGATAAAGGAAACACGCATATGTTTGCGGTCCTCAAGACTGGCGGCAAGCAGTACAAAGTTCAGGCGGGTGATATCCTCCGCATTGAAAAATTGGCTGCTGATGCTGGCGAAACAATCCAGTTCGACGAAGTTCTGATGCTTGGTGGTGACACACCTGTTGTTGGCGCTCCTTTGGTAGATGGCGCTGCTGTTAAAGCAGAAGTGATCGACCAGATCAAAGGCGAAAAGCTCATTCACTTTGTGAAGCGTCGCCGGAAGCACTCTTCCAAGCGCACCAAAGGCCACCGTCAGAAGCTGACCCTGGCCAAGATCACTGAGATCCTGGCATCGGGTGCAACCAAAGCAGCTCCTAAAGTCGCCCCAAAGGCCGCTCCGGCAGCAGCCGCTGGCGCAGACGATCTCACTCAGCTGACAGGTGTAGGCCCCGCCGCCTCCAAAAAGCTGGTTGAGGCTGGTCTAACAAGCTTTGCCCAGATCGCAGCCTTGTCTGCTGACGACATTGCTGGTATTGACGCGGTCAAAGTGAAACCCGAATGGGTTGCACAGGCCAAAGATCTGGCTAAAGGCTAAGGAGAGACAGAATGGCACATAAAAAAGCTGGTGGTTCCTCCCGTAACGGCCGCGACTCAGCGGGTCGCCGCCTCGGCGTGAAACTCTATGGTGGCCAGGCGGCCATCGCAGGCAACATCATCATTCGTCAGCGCGGCACCAAGTTTTGGCCGGGTGAGGGCGTAGGTCTTGGCAAAGATCACACGATTTTTGCAACCTCTGATGGTGCGGTCACCTTCCACAAAGGCCTGAAAGGCCGCACCTTTGTATCGGTTCTCCCAGTGGCGGAGGCCGCTGAGTAAACCGACCCGCAAGGTTTTAAACAACGAGGGGATCGGCAACTGCCGGTCCCCTTTTCTTTTTGCGCCAGCTTTGCGCAGCAATATGTATTTTCAATGGTTTCTTGGCACGAAACTGGTATCGCCCCTTCCGGGGCAGGTTTGGAAAGGGCTCTTCGCGTTCGAGGCGGCCTTCTTGTCCAGCCCCAGTTCCTCTTGCCCTCCTCTTGAGTGAGCCATCTTCTTCGACCTCTTTGCGAAAAGGAGCAGAGATATGAGCCTGGATCTTGTGAACAATCAGCCGGTAATAGAAACCAGCCGATTTGTGCTACGTCCGCTGCGGGACTCCGACAGTGGTCTCATTGCGCTTTACACCGGCGATGAGCGGGTGGCGCGCATGACCAGCTCTATTCCGCATCCCATGCCCCCCGGTGCAGTCGAGGCTTTTGTCGCCCGGGCGAAGGCGTCTGAACGTGAGGAAGACATCTGGGCCATTGATGGTACCCCGGATGATGGCGATGAGCTGAAAGGGATCATCAGTCTGAAGCGGATGGATCGCAACCAGTCCGAGGTCAGCTTTTGGATTGTGCCGTTGTTTTGGAACACTGGTCTGGCCTCCGAGGCGCTTGAGGCCCTGGTCACGGCCAACCCGCTTAAAAACGCCGCCATGTTTGCCACGGTGTTTCAGGACAACCCGGCCTCGGCGCGTGTGATGATCCATTCCGGCTTTGAATACCTCGGGGATGCCGAGACCTTTTCGGTGAGCCGCAATGCAAATGTTCCTACATGGACCTATAGCCGAAAACTGTGATTGGCGCGGCCCGCGCTTTCAGGTAAGGCAATCCGCAGACATAGAAACGGGGGCAGTGATTTGCCCCCGTTGACCCATTCGTATTTCCGCGCCGCGCCCACCGGGCTGACTGCGCAGTAAGGAGCCCCATGAAATTCCTCGATCTGGCAAAGGTCTACATCCGCTCGGGTGGCGGCGGCAACGGCTGCGTGAGCTTTCGTCGCGAAAAATACATTGAATACGGTGGTCCCGATGGCGGCGATGGCGGCAAGGGCGGCTCAGTCTGGGCCGTTGCGGTTGATGGGCTTAACACGCTGATCGATTTCCGCTATCAGCAGCATTTCTTTGCCAACAATGGCCAGTCCGGCATGGGCCGTCAGCGTACCGGTAAGGACGGCGAGGAAATCATCCTGCGGGTACCGGTTGGCACGGAGATTCTGGATGAAGACCAGGAAACCGTTCTCGCCGACATGACCGAGATCGGCCAAAAGGTCCAGCTGGCCAAGGGCGGCAACGGCGGCTTTGGCAACCTGCACTTTAAATCCTCGACCAACCAGGCGCCACGGCGCGCAAATCCCGGCCAGGAGGGTGTTGACCGCACCATCTGGCTGCGGCTGAAACTGATCGCAGACTCTGGCCTGCTGGGCCTGCCCAACGCGGGCAAGTCGACCTTTTTGGCCGCCAGCTCGAATGCGCGGCCCAAAATTGCCGACTATCCCTTTACCACACTTCACCCGAACTTGGGCGTGGTAGGCATTGATAACACAGAATTTGTCATGGCTGATATTCCGGGTCTCATTGCGGGCGCCCATGAGGGCAAGGGCATCGGTGACCGGTTTCTGGGCCATGTCGAGCGCTGCTCGGTTTTGCTGCATCTGGTTGATGGCACCTCGCAGGATGTGGCTGGCGACTATCAGACCATCATTGATGAGCTCGAGGCCTATGGCGGCGAGCTGGCAACCAAGCCGCGCGTCACCGCCCTGAACAAAATTGATGCCCTCGACGATGACGAGCGCGCCGAAGCCCGCGCCGCCCTTGAGGCTGTGGTTGGGGACAAGGTTTTGATGCTGGCTGGTGTCAGCCGCGAGGGGCTGAGCGAGGTGCTGCGTGCGGTTCGTGCGGAGATCGACGACGACCGCATCCGCCAAAAGCCCGTCGAGGAGGAAGCGCCTTGGCGGCCCTGACAAACGCCAACCTGACAAACGCCAAACGGATCGTCGTCAAAATTGGCTCTGCCCTCTTGGTGGATCGCAAGACGGGCAAGCTGCGTTCCGGCTGGCTACATTCGCTGGCCAATGACGTGGCCTGGCTCAAATCCCAGGGCAAGGATGTCATTCTGGTCTCTTCAGGCTCGATTGCCTTAGGGCGTGAGGTGTTGCAGCTGCCACGCAGCGTTTTGCCGCTGGAGCAATCCCAGGCCGCAGCTGCCGTGGGCCAGATTCGCCTTGCCCGCGCCTATGAAGAGGCATTGGCGCCGCATACCATCACCACAGCTCAGGTGCTGGTCACGCTGGAGGATAGTGCCGACCGTCGCCGCTATCTGAATTCGCGCGCCACACTGGAGACATTGATCTCTTTGGGTGCTGTGCCGATCGTCAATGAGAATGACACCATCGCGACGGATGAAATACGCTATGGGGACAATGACCGGCTTGCCGCCCAGGTGGCGGTGACGGTTGGCGCCGATGTGCTGGTGCTGCTGTCGGATGTCGATGGCTTTTACAGCGCCAATCCCGTGCTGACCCCAAGGCGGTGAGATACGACCAGATTGATGTCATCACGCCCGAGATCGAGGCTATGGCCGGTGATGGTGTGTCAGGGCTGTCCAAAGGCGGCATGATCACCAAAATTCTTGCCGCCAAAATGGCAACAGCGGCCGGATGCGCCATGGTGATCACGGAAGGATCGCCCCTGAACCCCCTGAGAACGCTGGAAGATGGTGCAACCTGCACCTGGTTCTCTGCTCAGGAGGACCCGCAGGTGGCGCGCAAGCGATGGATCGCGGCGATGAAGACCCGCGGTGTGATTACAGTGGATGCAGGTGCCGCGCGGGCGCTGCAGAATGGAAACAGCTTGCTGCCCGCTGGGGTGCGTCATGTGGAGGGTGACTTTGGCCGGGGCGATCCCCTGGCCATCCTGGGCCCGGAGGGGCGTAAACTGGGGCAGGGCCTGTCACGCTATACTGGCGATGAGGCCCGTGCCATTCAGGGGCGCCAATCCGCTGAGATCGAGGCCACGCTGGGATACCCCGGCCGGGCTGCTTTGATCCACCGGGACGATATGGCGCTCTGATCCCTCTACTTGGTGCTGGAAACCTTGTGCCGCTTGTCGCTATCTTGTGGCGACTGGCCGGCAGGCCCACCGGGCGACAGGCCGACTTACAGACTTACCGACCGGGCGGCTCCAGCCAAGATCATCAAAGGCTCTGAAACGTATGAACGACATTCAAAACATCCCCGCATTGATGGCGGACCTTGGCATCCGTGCAAAACACGCGGCGCAAATCGTGGCAACAGCCAGTGCAGAACGCAAACATGCAGCCCTGATTGGCGCAGCGGACGCGGTCTGGGCCCGCCGGGCTGAGATTATCGCGGCCAATAAACTGGATCTTGAGTATGGCCGCTCAAAAGATCTGTCGCCGGCCATGATGGATCGCTTGATGCTGGACGAGGCCCGCATTCAGGGCATCGTTGATGGTCTGCGCGCCGTGGCCGAGCAGGCAGATCCGGTGGGTGAGGTGCTGGCGGAATGGGAGCAGCCCACCGGGTTGAAAATCCAGCGGGTGAGAACGCCGCTTGGTGTGATCGGCGTGATCTATGAAAGCCGTCCCAATGTGACCGCAGATGCGGGTGCGCTATGCCTCAAATCCGGCAATGCCGTGATCCTGCGCGGCGGCTCCGAGAGTTTTCACTCGAGTCAGGTCATTCATGCCTGTCTGGTGCAGGGGTTGCGAGACGCGAACCTGCCTGAAGACGCGGTCCAGCTGATCCCCACCCGCGATCGCGCTGCGGTGCAAGAGCTGTTGGTCATGACGGACTACGTCGATGTCATCGTGCCGCGCGGCGGCAAGGGGCTGGTGGGGCTGGTGCAGCGCGAAGCCCGGGTGCCTGTTTTTGCCCATCTCGAAGGCATCGTGCATATCTACCTGGATAAAGCGGCGGATCGGAAAAAGGCACTTGAGGTGGTTCTGAACGCTAAAACCCGCCGGACCGGAATATGTGGCGCGGCGGAATGCCTGCTGATCCATCAGGGTATTGTCGAGACGATCGGCCGTGATGTGCTAAACGCTCTGGCCGCCGCCGGGGTGGAAATTCACGCCGCCGCCGGTCTGGTTGGCCCAGCTGACATGCAGCCTGCCTGCGAGGAGGATTGGGGCAAAGAGTTCCTGGATAGGGTGATTGCCGCAAAGCCCGTCGCCGATATCGCGGCAGCAATCGAACATATTCGCAGATACCACTCGCAGCATACGGACTGCATCATCACCGAGGACGAAGCCGCCGTAACCCAGTTTTTCACCGAGCTGGACAGTGCGATCCTGATGCACAATGCCTCGACCCAATTTGCCGATGGCGGCGAATTTGGCATGGGGGCTGAGATCGGAATTGCCACCGGTAAGATGCACGCACGCGGACCGGTTGGCGCGGCACAGCTGACGAGCTTAAAGTATTTGGCCCGGGGAGACGGCACAGTCAGAAGCTAGGTCCGAAGTCAGGGCCGGGTTTAGGACCCGATTTGGGATTGGGCTCGACCTCGCCATAAACAAGCAAAAACCCCGCACAACATGGCGGGGTTTTTATTTATTACAGCACCTTAACAGCAGTTCTTAAAACTGAAGGGTGATTTTTTCCAGGGTATGGTCGTAAAAGACTTTGCGGTCTGCTTCCTGCGCGGCGGCCGGCAGCATCGCGAATTGGACCAGGGCCGGCGTGACGGTTGCAGTCGCATCGCTTCCGTCTAAATAGCCCCACAAAGCGTCGTCAACATTCACCTTGCGACCTTCGCCGGTCACAGTCCATTTGCCGTCCTCGCAGGATATTTTGACAAGACCGCCATAGGGCAGGGCCGTTTCCAAACACAGCGCTGCGAGAAAGGCCATGCGCACGTCGCTCCGGTTACTGCCCGCCATAGAAGGATCCCATTGGAACTTCATCCGGCCGCCCTTGCTGATATCGTCCAGCACCGAGAGTACCTCGGCGCGCCCCATCTGCTGGTCGCCTGCGGCGCCAAAGGCCACGCGGAAAAACCGGATGCGGGCATTGGCGTTCAGCACGCTGTCTGAAATCAGTTCCAGCTCGGGTCCAGCCATTGTGCCTGACATTCCAAGCAGTTCTAACCCGTTGTTGATGGCGCCAACAGGGCTGATCAGATCGTGACAGATCCTCGACCCTATCAAAGCGGCCAAATTAGCGGTATCTACGGCCATAACATTCCTCCGAATTGGGCCATCTCAATGATCGACCTCAATGCTTTTCTTGCCCCAGGTATGCGCGTGCTGCACCCGGATCATCCTGATTGGGGACCAGGACAGGTCCAGTCCAACGCAGGGGGCAAAATTACTGTCAATTTTCCAGACCAAGGAAAACTCGTCTTTGATGGCGCTCGCGTGCCCTTGATTCTAGTGAATGAGCCATAGCGGTTTATGAATCGTTAAGAAAGCCCAGAGAATTTTGCGAAAACCTTGCCTATCGGCGCCGTCCCAGTCTAACTGCAGCCGGAAAAGCAGTTTGAAAGCCCCACTACATGGCTGATCCACAATCAGAATTCACAGTTTCTCTGGCGCAGAGCGACTCTGATCTGCGGGCCGCGCAGGCCCTGCGCTATGAGGTCTTTGTCCAAGAGATGGGAGCTGATGGCGCTTTGGTTGATCATCAGTCCGGGCTGGAAAAGGATCAGTTTGACGCCTTTTGTGATCATATGCTGATCACCGAGACCGCGACAGGCCGGGTCATTGGCGTATACCGGCTGATGCGGAACGATCAGGCCCAAAAGGCCGGGCGGTTTTACTCTGAGGCAGAATATGACCTTGGCGCGCTGATCAGCTCTGGTCGGCGCTTGCTAGAGCTTGGCCGGTCCTGCGTGCATCCGGATTATCGCGGCGGCACGGCGCTGTTTTACCTGTGGTCCGGGCTGAGCGCCTATGTAGAAACGCATCAGATCGAGGTGCTTTTTGGGGTGGCCAGTTTTGCCGGAACAGATCTTGAGGCATTGGCAGGCCCGCTCAGCGTGTTGCGCCAGGATTATCTGGCCCCGCAAGAGCTGCTCTGTCGCTCACGGTGCTATCAGCGCATGGATCTTTTGCCGCCAGACAAGATAAACCGCAGGCGTGCGATGATTGACTGTCCTGCCCTGATCAAGGCCTATCTGCGGCTGGGCGGGCGTGTGGGCGATGGCGCCTATATTGACCGTGATTTCAACACAACGGACGTCTGCATGATCCTGGATACGGCGCAGATGACGGCGCGCCAAAAGCGGATCTATAGCGGCAGCAAGATCGAGGGCCAGGGGTAAATGTCTGCAACCTGGAATGAAGGCAAAGCGCCCGAGCCGCTGCGCATCACGGCCCTTGGCTGGCTGCTGGTGGTTTTGCGCGCCTGCGTCCTTGGCGGCCTGGTCTTTGGCGGTCTGATCCTATTGCTGCTGGTGCGCCTGTTTGAACGTCCTTTCTGCGGGCTGCACCGGCCTGTTACGCCTTTTATTACCCAGTTTGTCTGTCGCAACGCCTTTCGGGTGTTGGGCATTGGGTTCTCGACCCGCGGCAGCCTGATGCGCCAACGCGGAGCGGTGGTGGCAAACCATACCTCCTGGCTGGATATCTTTGCCCTGAATGCCAGGAAGCGGATTTATTTTGTCTCAAAGGCCGAAGTGGCGGCCTGGCCAGGCATTGGCTGGCTGGCACGGGCCACCGGCACCGTCTTTATCGAACGCAATCCGGCGCGTGCGAAAGAGCAGACTGATCTGTTCGAAGCCCGCCTGAAAGCGGGGCACAAGCTGTTGTTTTTCCCGGAAGGCACTTCAACAGATGGGCTGCGCGTGCTGCCCTTTAAAACAACGCTCTTTGCGGCCTTCTTTAGCGATCATTTGCGCGATATCAGCTATATCCAGCCGGTTTCCGTGGTGTTCCATGCGCCATTGGGGCGCGAAGAGCGGTTTTATGGCTGGTGGGGCGATATGGACTTCGCACCACATCTTTTGAAAACGCTGGCTTCCGGGCGTCAGGGCAGGGTGGAGCTGATCTATCACGCGCCGCTCAGGGTTGCTGATTTCGCCAATCGCAAGGCGCTTGCGGCCGCCTGTGAGGCCAGGGTGCGTCAGGGCCATCAGCTCTTGCGTAAATAGCGCTTGCAGATGGCCAAAACCTGACTTATACGCGCGCCATCAAACCCGCAGGTGGGGTTTGGCCTGATTGGGGGAGAAATCCCTAACCAGACCGCCGGTTGGAGCATCCGCTCTGAGACCCCCACCGAGGACTGAAACCGGAAACAAGGAATACAAGCATGGCTCTTCCCGAGTTCAACATGCGCCAGCTGCTGGAAGCAGGCGTACACTTTGGTCACCAGACACAGCGCTGGAACCCACGCATGGCACCCTATATCTATGGTGCGCGTAACGGCATCCACATCATGGATCTGACCCAGACCGTCCCAATGCTGGACCAGGCTCTGCAGATCGTGCGTGACACTGTCGCAAAAGGCGGCCGCGTTCTTTTTGTTGGCACCAAGCGTCAGGCCGCAGGCCCCATCGCCGAAGCTGCTGAGAAATCCGCACAGTATTACATGAACCACCGCTGGTTGGGTGGCACTTTGACCAACTGGAAAACCGTTTCCCAGTCGATCAAGCGTCTGAACGAAATCGACGAAAAACTGGAAGGTGGCGCCGAAGGCCTCACCAAGAAAGAGCGTCTGGGCATGGAACGTGACCAGGGTAAGCTGCAGGCTTCGCTTGGTGGTATTGCCGAGATGGGCGGCGTTCCTGACCTGCTCTTCGTCATCGACGTGAAAAAAGAAGCTCTGGCCATCGCCGAAGCCAAAAAACTGGGCATCCCGGTTGTGGCCATCGTCGACACCAACTGCTCGCCGGACGGTGTTGATTTCATCATCCCCGGCAACGACGACGCCTCGCGCGCCATCACCCTGTATTGCGACCTGGTTGCCCGCGCAGCCCTGGACGGCATGTCCGCTCAGCTGGGTGCTGCTGGTGTTGACCTCGGCGCTCTGGAAGACGCTCCGGTAGAAGAAGCTGTTGCTGAATAAGCAACTGCCTAATCTACCTGTCACAGGTTTGACATATGGGGCAGGGTATCACCTGCCCCAATTCCGTTTAGATTTGAGGAGAGCCAAAGATGGCAATCACAGCTGCACTCGTTAAAGAACTGCGCGACTCCACCGGCGCCGGCATGATGGACGCCAAAAAAGCGCTGACCGAAACCAATGGCGACATGGAAGCCGCCGTTGACTGGCTGCGCACCAAGGGCCTCGCCAAAGCTGCCAAAAAATCCGGCCGTACCGCGGCCGAAGGCCTGGTGGCCGTTGTTGTCGACGGCGGCAAAGGCGTTGCTGTTGAGGTCAACTCGGAAACCGATTTTGTTGGCAAGAACGCTGAATTCCAGGAAATGGTTGGCGGTATTGCCAAGGTTGCCTTGGGTGTTGCTGATGTCGCCGCGCTGAAAACCGCGGATATGGGTGGCAAGACCGTCGAGGACGTCATCACTGGCAAAATCGCGACTGTTGGCGAAAACATGTCGGTACGCCGCATGGCTGCGCTGGAAGGCGACAGCGTCATCTCCTACGTGCACAATGCTGCAACTGCCGGCATGGGCAAAATTGGCGTTCTGGTCGCAATGACCGGTGGCGATGAGGCATTTGGTAAGCAGGTTGCAATGCATATTGCCGCTGTGAACCCAGCTGCGCTGAGCGAATCTGACCTCGACGCTGCGATTGTCGAGAAAGAAAAGCAGGTCCAGATGGACATCGCGCGCGAATCCGGCAAGCCAGAAGCAGTCATCGAAAAGATGATCGTTGGCCGCATGAAGAAATTCATCGCCGAATCCACTTTGCTGAACCAGCAGTTCGTTGTGAACCCTGACCTGAGCGTTGAAGCGGCCGCCAAAGAAGCCGGCGCGACCATCACCGGTTTTGTGCGTCTGGAAGTTGGCGAAGGCATCGAAGTTGAAAAAGAAGACTTTGCAGCCGAAGTTGCCAAGGTTAGCCAAGGCTAACGCGCACTCACATTGCGTGGTTTTTGAAGGGGGCTGGCGTTTAACGTCAGCCCTTTTTATGGTGGCGAAGGCCGGATACAGGTTTTGGGGCAGGCTGGGGACTAGGCAGCTCAATGGGAACCAAAGGCCTGTCAAAGCTGTACAAGATGCAGCACGGGTATGCGCGCAATAGTCGCAAAGCTGAGACGAATCGAGAGGCCCCATAGATGGGGATGGATGGGGCCCCTCTTTAAAACGGCCCTGACGCGGATAAATACACGCCAGCGACCGAACAGGTCCGAGAGCCTTGAAATTGCAAGGATCGTTTCCCAAAGTTCCTAGGCCAAAGCCACCACTCACGGAACTCCTACAATGTGCCTTAAATTAGGCATTGAGTGTAGTAGTGTTTTCCATACCCGAATGGCGAAAGTTTACCCTGGGTTAGCTTTCGCTAGGGTTTTGATATCCCTTATCTTTTAGGGAGATCTCATTGCTGAAATTTTTGACCATGGTCAGGATTCAACAACATACATTTGGTTTTGCAGCGCGGCTTTGAGCACCGCCTGGGCTGAGGTATCCACCGACAATGACACCCGCGCCAAACGCAGGTGTTTCTCGACAGTGGCCGACGTAAGCCCCATAAGAAGGGCGATATCCTGGGTGGTCTTACCATCTCCAACCCATTGCAAAGCTTCGCGCTGACGGGACGTCAGGCTGCGATTTGGTGGCTCATAGGGCAGGGTCAGGATCTTGAGGTGCACCACATTATTCATCAAAATAATGTCTTCACCATGCTCTTTCCACAGCGCATCAATCTCTTTTTGGGTGCTTCCAGCCTTACCCCCAAGAGAGATAGCGCCCTTGTAGCGTTTAGAGGCCGAGAAAAAGCTGACGGTATAGCCAGCAGTCATCTGCATACGCTGATTGAAATCCATGACCTGTTTCGCCTGAGAGCTAAGGGCGCCACCGTCATCCATTTCCTGAATCATCTGCCAGCTGCCGGCGCCCTCGTTCTCCAGCGCCCAGCGGACCATTGGCGCATTGCGATAGAGCCCCTGGTTCAAAAATCCGTTCACATATTCCGGATTGTGATTGGTCATAATGACAAAATCATCCGGCTCCCCCAGTGAGGTCTCGGTCTTAAAGCGGGTGTAGCCGTACATTAAGCGGTCAAAGCCAAAGTCGGCCATCTTCAAAACATGGGTATGCCACAGCTCTTCGAGGCTTTTTGCTCCGGAAACAAAGTGGAGATAATCCAGCATTGTCATTACCTTGCGTCCTGAAGCTGTGTCTCTTTAGGAAGCAATGTAGCGGCCAGGGCATCAATCGCCATCAGATATCCCTGACTGCCAAAGCCACAGATTTGCCCCAGGGCAGCACGCGAAATGTAGGATTTGTGGCGAAACTCTTCGCGCGCATGAATGTTGGACAGATGCACCTCAACCGTTGGCACCTCGACAGAAAAAATGGCATCCATCAGAGCAACAGAGGTATGGGTAAAGGCACCCGCATTCAGAATGATACCAGCATGCACGCCACGGGCCGCGTGGATCGCGTCAAGCAAAGCCCCTTCGTGGTTGGACTGAAGACAATGGGCTGTCAGACCAGCTTTCACAGCATGGTCTATGCACAACTGCTCGACCATTGCGAGCGTTTCGCGCCCATAGACCTCGGGCTGGCGTGTGCCCAAAAGGTTCAGATTTGGTCCGTTCAGTATCAATATGCTCTGCATCGCATCCCCCTCGATTCAAGCTTATGACGAAATAGGACATTTGCACAGAATATGCCAAGGCTTTATATGCCAAGGCTTTTCCTGTGCCGCATGTTGCTATTTTCTCACGTAAAATTATCAGAGGGAGGCGGATTTGCCCCTGCATCCTTCCTGGGTTCAGCTGTTGGTCAGCACAACCTTGCCCAGAACGCGCCTGTCCTGCATCATCTCGAGCGCTTTTGGCGCCTCTGTCATAGCAAGAACCTCAGAGATCGGCGGCTTGATCTTGCCGCTGGCATAGAGCGCCTGAAGCTCTGCCATATTCGTCGCATGACTCTTGGGATCCCGAAACACCGAGGCGCCCCAGAACACCCCACGAATGTCGCAGCCCTTTAGCAGAGGCAGATTGAGCGGGATTTCAGGAATGCCGGCGGGAAACCCGATGACCAGGTAGCGACCCAGCCAGGCCATCGCGCGAAGCGCCGGTTCGGCATACGCTCCGCCAACGCCGTCATAGACGACATCTACGCCATCCTTGCTGGTCAGGGATTTGATATTTTTAGAAAATTCCTTTTGGTCCTCCTTATCCATGTCCCGGCTATAGACCAGCGTTTCGTCGGCCCCGAGCGCGTGACAGAACGCGGCCTTTTCCTGCGAAGACACGGCTGCAATGACCCGTGCGCCCATGGATTTTGCCAGCTCAATTGCAGCGGCGCCAACCCCGCCGGCAGCTCCCAAAACCAATAGGGTTTCTCCGGGCTGAATCTGTGCCCGGTCCTTTAGGGCGTGGTAGGATGTGCCATATGTAAACACAAAGCCAGCCGCATCCTCAAAGGGCATTTCTTCCGGGAATTTAGTCGCTTGCGCTGCCGGGATGCAGATCTGCGTGGCAAAGCCGCCATGCCCGGTAAGGGCAAGAACCCGGTCCCCTATCTGAAAGCCTTTGACGCCTTCACCCAGTGCTGTGACCACGCCGGATATCTCGCCGCCGGGCGCAAAGGGACGCTGGGGTATAATCTGGTACAGATCACGAATAATCAAAGTATCGGGAAAGTTGACGCCAGCGGCGCGGATCTCGACCAGGAGCTCTCCCTTACCGGGGCTGAGGTCGGGCATGTCTGTCCAGACCAGTGTCTCAGGTCCACCCGCGGCGGTGCTCAACATTGATTTCATTTTTGCCCTCCTGGCAGCGCGCTGGCAGCCGAGTGTTTCCAAAATTACGTAAAGTCTTCTGCCGCTCCACAGCGTTGTCAATGCAATAGCGAAATGTAATTCTGCATGGTGAAACCGCTAGACGCCATGGGAGGCTCTGGGCATCGGTGATGAGGAGAGAGCATGACCACGGCTGAAGTTGAAAGAGAAACTGGTGGCGCTGGCTTTAGGCGCGAGATTCGCGACTGGCTGGAAGCAAACTGCCCGCCTGAGATGCGTGATGGCGCCAGCGGCGAGGATGCGATTTGTTGGGGCGGCACGTCTTGGGTCTTTAGCTGTGAGGCGCAGAAGATCTGGCTAGAGCGCTGTGCCGCGCGTGGGCTGACCGTGCCGACCTGGCCTAAGGCCTATGGTGGCGCGGGCCTGACGCGAGATGAAGACAAGATCCTGAAAGAAGAGATGCAGGCCCTTGGGGCCCGCTCGCCTCTGGACAGTTTTGGCATCTGGATGCTTGGGCCTGCCTTGCTGAAATTTGGTTGCGAAGAGCAAAAGCTGCACTTTCTGCCGCCCATCGCACGTGGTGAAATCCGCTGGTGTCAGGGCTATTCAGAGCCAGGAGCCGGTTCAGATCTGGCCGGGGTTCAGACCCATGCGGCTGATCAGGGCGACACCTGGCTGGTCTTTGGGCAAAAGATCTGGACATCCTATGCGGATAAGGCCGACTGGATCTTTGCGCTGCTCAGAACCGACCGGGAGGCCAAGAAACATCTGGGTATTTCCTTTGTTCTCATGGATATGCGGACCAAAGGTATCAGCACGCAACCGATCCGGCTGATCTCTGGATCGTCGCCGTTTTGCGAAACATTCTTTGAGGATGTCGAGGTTCCGAAACACCAGGTGGTCGGCACCGTCAACCGCGGCTGGGACGTGGCAAAATACCTGCTGACCCATGAGCGCGAGATGATCAGCAATGGCGCCAACGTCATGGTATCCGGGCGCTCTCTTGGCGCTGTGCTGTCTGAAAGCGAAACCGGGCTGAGCGACCCTGTTTTGCGAGGTGATGCCATGCGCGCCGAGGTCGACACCCTGGCCCTTGAGATGACATTGGAGCGCTATAAGGATCAGTCCGAAGGCGGACAGGGTGTTGGGGATGCCTCTGCTATGTTGAAATACATGGGCACAGAGCTGAACAAGCAGCGTCTGGAACTGGTCATGGCCGCAGAAGGCTCGAACGCGCTGACCTGGCAGGACACACCTGCCTCTTCCTGGCTCCGAACCAAGGCAAATTCGATCGAAGGCGGCACTTCAGAGGTCATGCTCTCGATCATTAGCCGTCGCATTTTGAACCTTCCGGGATATGAAACATGGCAAAACTCATTCAAACAGAAGAAGAAATCCTGTTGTCCGAGGCCGCCAGTGGTTTCCTCGCAAAATCCGCGCCAGTCTCCCGACTGCGTGAGAGCGGGATGCGGGAAAGCGCTCAGACCCCGCGCTTTGGCAGGAAATGGCCGCTGCCGGATGGGCCGGCGTGCTTGTCCCCGAGGAGGCTGACGGCTCCGACATGGGCCATGCGGCGGCCCATGTGCTGGCGCGCGAAATGGGACGCAACCTGACGGTCAGCCCGTTTCTGAGCACCGCCGTTATGGCCGCAACGCTGCTGCGACAGCTGAAGGATCCCAGCTCAAATGGCAAACTGAAAGAGATTGCCGCAGGCGAGCTGACCTATGCGCTGGCCCTGGACGAGAGCGCGAAATTTTCTCCAGAAAATGTTGAGCTCACGGCGGAAAAACGTGGCAACGGCTACATCCTCAATGGGAAAAAGCGTTTTGTCATAGATGGCTGCGACGCGGAGCGAATTCTGGTTCTGGCCAAAAGCGACGAGGGGCTCTGCCTGTTCGATCTCGCCAACACGACCAAAGGGCTAGAGAAAACGCCGCTGGAGATGATTGACAGTCGCGACGCTGCGGATTTGGTTTTTGACAACGTAGAACTGTCGGGCGACGCCCTTCTTGGCGCGGCCGGGTCAGGCTATGATCTGCTAAAGCCAGCGCTGGAGGCCGGGCAAGCCGCCCTTGCGGCCGAGACAATCGGCCTTTCAGAGGCGGCCTTTGCCCAAACAACCGACTATCTGAAAGAGCGCAAACAGTTTGGCGTCACCATCGGCAGTTTTCAGGCCCTGCAGCATCGGGCGGCGCATCTTTGGTGTGAAATCGAGCTGACCCATTCTGCCGTTTTGAATGCGGGCCGTATTCTAGATACCGCGCCAGACACTGCGACGCTTGCTGTGTCGGTGGCAAAGGCGCGCGCCACGGATACCGCGCAAAAGGCGGTGCAGGAAGGTGTGCAGATGCATGGCGGCATGGGCATGACGGATGCCTTTGATATGGGGTTTTATATGAAACGCGCCCGGGTCGCGGCCGAATGGCTGGGTGACTACGGTTATCACGCGGGCGTTGTTGCGCAATTGCGCGGATTTTAAGGGAGAAGACGATGCAGGATCTTTTTACACTTGAGGGCAAAACGGCCCTGATCACGGGTGGTGCTACAGGAATTGGCCGCATGGCTGCCGAGGCGATGGTGCGGGCCGGTGCGCGGGTGCTGATTGCCTCGCGCAAAGGCGCCGCCTGTGAGGCGGTTGCCGCAGAGCTGAATGCCCTGGATGCCCCCGGCACAGCCGAAGGATTTGGCGGCGATGTCGGCACCGAGGCCGGGATCGAGGCACTGGTTGAGGAAATCAAGAGCCGCACAGAACACCTTGATATCTTGATGAATAACTCGGGCATCACCTGGGGAGCTGAGCTGAAAGATTTTCCGTATCAGGCCTGGGAAAAGGTGATGTCGGTCAATGTGACAGGCGTCTTTGACCTGACCCGGCGCTTGCTGCCTATGTTGATCAAAAGCGGTCAATCGGGTGATCCCGGGCGGATCATCAATGTCGGCTCCGTCATGGGCGAAATCCCGATGGGAGACGGGGCCTATAGCTACGCGGCCTCCAAGGCTGCGGTCATTCACCTGTCAAAGATCCTGGCAAAAGAACTCGCGCACAAGAACGTTACGGTAAATGCGCTGGCGCCTGGTCCTTTTGTCTCGCGTATGACGGCCTTTGTGACGGAAGATGAAGAAAAGCGCGAAAAGGTTGGCAATGATGTGCCTCTGGGCCGCGTCGGCCGCTACGAGGATATTGCAGGATCGGTCCTGTTTCTGAGCGGTAAGGGCGGCGCCTATGTGACGGGATCTGTTGTCCCGATCTCAGGCGGCATCAATGTCATGTCCGGCCATAATCTTTTTGCCAGTGCGATGGACTAGACTAGCACCTTCGGGCTGCAAGATACTGAAACAAAGGACCAAACTGTGTCATCATCTCAAGATCACCTGCCCAAGGCGTTGCAAAACCTACGCATCCCTTTGATTGGCTCTCCCCTGTTTATCATTTCAGTGCCAGAGCTGGTCATCGCCCAGTGTAAAGCGGGCATTATTGGGTCGTTTCCGGCCCTCAACGCTCGCGAAGGCGAGGGGGATCCGGTTCTGCTTGAGGCTTGGCTCAAGCAGATCACCGAAGCGCTGGATAAGCACAATCAGGAAAACCCGGACCAGTCGGCCGCTCCCTTTGCGGTCAACCAGATCGTGCATCGTTCCAACGCCCGGCTGGAGCGTGATCTTGAGATCTGTCACCGCTGGAACGTGCCGATCTGGATTACCTCACTGGGCGCGCGGGTCGAGGTCAATGAAGCGGCGCATGCCTGTGGTGGCGTGGTGCTGCATGACGTCATCAATAATAAGTTTGCCAAGAAGGCGATCGAAAAGGGCGCCGATGGGCTGATTGCCGTGGCCGCCGGCGCGGGCGGTCATGCCGGTGAGCAGTCTCCCTTTGCGCTGATCCGGGAGATCCGCAGCTGGTTTGACGGGCCTCTGGCCCTGTCAGGCGCCATTGCAAGTGGCGAAGCTCTTTTGGCCGCGCGTGCCCTGGGGGCGGATTTTGGCTATGCCGGCTCGCCCTTTATTGCCACCCATGAGGCCAACGCCCAGCAGGACTATAAACAGATGATCGTCGACAGCTCTGCCGAAGACATCGTATACTCTTCTTTGTTTACAGGCGTTTGGGGCAACTATCTAAAGAAATCTGTCTCCAATGCCGGGCTTGATCCCGACAATCTTCCAACAGCCGACTCCTCTGCGATGAATTTTGACAGCGGATCATCCAAACCAAAAGCCTGGAAAGAGATCTGGGGGTCGGGTCAGGGGATTGGAGATGTAAAATCCATCTGTTCAGCTGGCGAGCTGGTTGATCGGATCGCCTCGGAATACCAGGCGGCCGGTACGCGTTTGGCCCGCGAGTTCAAGGTCTGAAGGATGGCAGAGCTGATTGTTGTCCGCCACGGTCAGGCCTCGTTTGGGGCGGCCAACTATGATGAGCTGAGCGACCTTGGGCGGCAACAGTCGCGCGCCTTGGGCGAAACCCTGCGGGCGCTCGACTGGGTTCCTGACCGGGTGATTACTGGCAGCCTTGAGCGTCAGAAACAAACTCTGGCCGAAATTGGCTTTGATATCGCCGCCGAACAACATGCGGGCTGGAATGAATATGACTTTCATGACCTGCTGCACAGTCGGTTTGGCGGCCAGGCCCCGGCTGATGTGATCACTGACCGCAAGACCCATTTTCGCGCCCTGCGCGAAACACTGGCTGACTGGCAGCTGGGCGGCATTCCTGAGGCGCGCGAAAGCTGGCATGAGTTTTGCGCCCGGGTTGAGCAGGCGCGGCTGCATGCCGTCCAAAAGGGCGTCGAACGGGTCCTGGTTGTCAGCTCCGGTGGCGCTATATCAAGGCTGGTTGCCGCCAGTCTGGAGTTGCCAGATGCGCAAATGATTGCGCTGAATCTGCAGGTCAAAAACAGTTCGACCAGCCGGTTCGTGTTCTCAAAGGAGAAGTTCTTTCTCCATGAATTCAACTCAGTGCCACACCTTCATAACGTTGAACGTGCGGCACTCATGACCTATAGCTAACGGGAGCTGACGATGAGCCAAAAGACCCAGACCCTGGACCGGGAGGCCGTCGGCGCCTATCTGCGTGGACGTCTGCCTGGATTTGATGCCGATTTTGACGTGCAGAAATTTGAGACCGGGCAATCAAATCCCACGTTCATGCTGAAAACCTCGGCTGGAAACTATGTGTTACGGCGCAAGCCACCAGGGGTTCTGCTCAAGTCGGCGCATGCGGTGGACCGCGAGTTCCGGGTGCAAAAGGCGCTGGCTGACACAGAGGTTCCCGTCGCCAAAATGCATCTTCTGTGTGAGGATGATGACGTGATTGGATCGGCGTTTTACGTGATGGATCATGTTGCCGGGCGCAATATCACGGACCCGACTATGCCCAATATGGACCCTGCGGAACGTGCCGCTGTGATTGATGAGATGAGCCGGGTTTTGGCCAGTTTGCATGAGGTCGATATCGAGGCTGTTGGCCTGTCTGACTATGGCCCTCCCGTCAACTATTTTGAGCGCCAACTGGGCCGCTGGACCAAGCAATACCGCGCCTCGGAAACCGATGTTATCCCCGAGATGGATGAGCTGATCCTGGCGCTGGAGGTCGCGATGCCAAAGGAGGACGGCCAGCGTGGTCTGGTGCATGGCGACTATCGGATCGACAATATGATCTTTGCCGCTGATAGCCCGGACTGTCGGGCGGTGCTTGACTGGGAGCTGTCGACCATTGGACATCCCTATGCCGATTTGGCCGGTGTCATCATGCAATGGCAAATGCCCCCCGGAGCCGAAGGCCGCGGTCTGGCGGGGATCGACCGCGCCGCCCTGGGGCTTCCCTCGGATCAGGCCTTCATTGACAGCTATTGTGAACGCCGCGGGCTGGCCGGGATTGATAATTTTGGCTTTTACCTGTCCTTTAGTTTCTTCCGAATGGGCGGGATCTTGCAGGGCGTTTTGAAACGTGCCCTTGATGGCAATGCGTCAAACCCGCAACGTGCTGTCAAACTTGGCGGCTTTGTCTCCTTGTTTGCGCGAAACGGCTTGGACGCTCTCGGGAAATAATCGTACATTAAGAGTGCGTTGCCTGTAGATGCTCACAGCTATCTTCACGTTGACTGGCGGGCTACGCAGAGCTTCACAGAGCTACGCATATGCGTGGTTCTACGTAGTTGTTTGCGCTCGACCGCGGCGTTTTGGCTGCGCAATATAACAATACCAACGCCGACAGGCAGGGTTTCGCACCGAAGGAGAGCCTTGATGACAGAGAATGAACAGCTCATCATTCGCGAGCATGGTGACGGTATTGTTGAACTTCAGTTGGGGCGCGCGCCAGTAAATGCCCTGAGCGCCGATTTTCTCCTGAGCTTTGCGGCAGAGATGACCCGACTGGGATCAGATGACGCCGTGCGCGCCATCATTTTGTCCAGCCCTTTCAAAGTGTTTTCTGCGGGTCTTGATCTAAAGGAGGCCCAGAATTTTGATCTGGAGCAGCAAAATGCCATCGTACGCGGGCTGAATGAGGGCTTTCTGGCGCTCTATGCCTGTCCCAAACCGGTTGTTGCCTGCGTAGGAGGTGCTGCAATCGCGGGGGGGCTGTTCTTTGTGCTTGCCAGCGACCGGCGCGTGGCGATGACCAAATCCTCCTTTGGACTGGCCGAGGTGCGCGTGGGCGCTGATTTCCCCATTGGCCCGCTCGAGATCGCCAAGGCCACGCTGGACGTCGACACCCGCCGACGGCTTATGCTGACGGGGCAATCTGTCGGCCCAATTGCCGCCCGTAACTTTGGCATCATCGACATTATCGCCGAAGATCCCGAAGACCTGATCGGGTATTCCCTGGCCGAGGCACGGAAACTGGCTGAGCTGCCATCACTGGCCTATGCCTCGATCAAGAGCCAACTCAGAGGCGAGACGATTGCGCGGATCAAGGCCGCGATTGAAAATGGCGGCAACAGTCCTGAGGGCGGCTGGTTCAACAGCCAGACCAAGGCCGCGATGCAAAAAATGATTGATCACGGATCATCCTGAAGCGATGAAGAAAGAGGGGGTAGCTATGGATCAGGCACGACTTGAGCACATTAAGCTTTGGCAGCAACGCTATGTTGATCAAAAGAAATATGCCGGAAGCTCACTTTTGATTATGCGCGGTGGTGAAGAGCAGTTTTTTCACGCAACCGGACGTCGCAACGTAGAAGAAAACCTCCCCTTTACCCGTGAGACCCTGGCGCGGAGCTACTCCATGACCAAGCCGGTGACCTCAGTTGCGGTGATGATTTTGGCCGAAAAAGGTCTGTTTCATCTGGATGCTCCGGTGTCAGATTTCATCCCCGAATTCTCTGAAATGCAGGCCCTGATCCCGGGTGCCACCTCTATTGAGCAGACAGAACCCGCCCGCGCCCCGAGCCTGCATGAGCTGCTGACCCATACCGGAGGGCTGAGCTATCCATTCAACCCGGGCCTTTTGCCAGAGGCGATGCAGCAGGAACAGTTGATGTTCAAACCTAATCAGGGTGAGCTGGGCAAGATGGCAGCCCATCTCGCGCGGTTTCCTTTGGCGTTTCAGCCCGGAACCCGTTGGGAATACTCAGTCGGCATTGATGTGCTTGGTCGGGTGGTGAGGTCGCCTCGGGGCAAACTCTCGCCGAATTCTTTGATGAAAACATATTCCAGCCTCTTGGCATGCAGGAGACCGGCTTTCGTGTTCCGCGCGAGGCGGGGAACCGGTTCGCCTCTCTCTATACGCCGCTTGCGGGCGACGCGATGGCGATGAACGCGGCGCAAACCGGTGGCGAGACCCTGCGCCTGACCGACCTGCATGGCGGCTCTCCTTTCGAGACTGCCGATATGATGTCCGGCGGTGGGGGGCTGGTTGGAACCATCGACGACTACATGACGTTCACAGAGATGCTGCGGCGACGTGGGGCCTGCAAAGACGGCTTTATATTGTCGCCAAAAACCCTTGATTTCATGATGAGAAATCATCTTCCCGGTGACATCGCATCCATGGGGCCGCAAAGCTTTGCCGAGCAACCTATGGAGGGCATGGGCTTTGGTCTTGGCGGCGCTGTTGTGTTGGATCCTGCGCGGGCGCGCTGCCCTGGATCTGTAGGGGACTTCAGCTGGGGCGGCATGGCCTCAACCTTCTTTTGGCTGGATCCAGAGCTGGACCTGTCCGTCGTCTTTTTCACCCAACTCGCCCCATCCAGTTCATACCCCGCCCGCGCCGAACTAAAGGCGCTGGTGCACGGAGCCATTCTGCAATGACCGATGAAAACAAAATCCTGTGGACACCCAGTGCCGCGCGCGCCAACAACAGCCAGATGGCAGCCTATCAAGAGTGGCTGAAAGCGAACCGGGATCTCAGCTTTTACAGCTACAATGATCTGTGGTCCTGGAGCGTTACGGAACTGGAAGTGTTCTGGCAATCTGTCTGCGACTTTTTCCAGCTAAAGTTTTCCGCTCCTGCGACAACAGTTTTGCGCGAACGGCGTATGCCCGGGGCAGAATGGTTTCCCGGCGCCAGGCTGAACTGGGCCGAAAATATCCTGTCTGCGGGCCTCGTGGATGAGCAAAAACAAGCGCTTGTGGTTCAGTCTGAAACCTTTGGCAGATCCGAGATGAGCTGGAAACAGCTACGCGATAGCGTCGCAAGCCTTGCGGCGAACCTGCGTGATATGGGGGTCGGGCAGGGCGACCGTGTCGCAGCCGTTCTTCCCAATACCGAAAGCGCCATTATTGCCTGTCTTGCAACAACCAGTCTTGGAGCGATCTGGTCGCTATGCGCTCCGGATATGGGACATGTCGCGATCCTGGACCGATTTCAGCAAATCAAACCCAAGGTTCTGATCTATCAGGACAACTACAAACATGCCGGCAAAGAGATAAGCCGGGCAGAGGAAATGTCTGCTGTTGTTGCGGGGCTGCCTGACCTAGAGCAGCACATTGCGGTGAAAACCGATGATCAGCCACTGCCAAAGGGCGCGGTGGACTGGACCGGGTTGCTCACGCGCACCGCAGAGCTGAGCTTTGCGCAGGTCGCTTTTGATCACCCGCTTTGGATCGTCTATTCATCAGGCACAACCGGCAACCCCAAACCGATTGTACATGGTCACGGCGGCATTCTTCTGGAAGGCTCCAAGCAATCGCTGCATCTGGATGTCTCAGACCAAAGCCGGTTCTGCTGGCTGACCTCCTCGGGCTGGGTCATGTGGAACGTGCAACTGGTCGCCTTGGGGCAGGGCGCGACTGTCATGCTCTACGACCGGGCACCGAACTACCCTGACATGCTGGACATCTGGCGCCGCGTAGCGCACGAGAAAATAAGCTATTTTGGCGCTGGTGCCGCGTTCTTCTCGGCCTGTGCCAAATCCATGATCGAGCCCGGCGACGCCTTTGATCTGTCGTCTTTGGTCTCGCTGGGCGCTACCGGCTCTCCCATGACCTCTGATGGCTACGAGTGGATCTACCGGGCAGTCAAATCTGACATTTGGTTGGCGCCAATTTCTGGTGGCCCGATTTTTGCGGCGCCTTTGTGGGTGGCAATGTGAGGTTGCCGGTACGAGCCGGTGAAATGCAGGCCCGTGCACTGGGAAATGCAGTGCGCGCTTATGATCCGTATGGAAAGGATCTTGTTGGCGAGGTTGGTGAGCTGGTTTGCACCGAGCCGCTGCCCTCAATGCCGTTTTTTTTCTGGGGTGACGACGACGCCTCCCGCCTGCATGACAGCTACTTTGACACCTATCCCGGCATCTGGCGGCATGGGGATTGGATTTCTTTCACCCCCGAAGGTGGCTCTGTCATTTATGGCCGGTCCGATGCGACAATAAACCGTCGTGGGCTGCGCCTGGGCTCCTCGGAAATCTATCAGGCGGTTGAGGCCTTGCCGGAAATTCAGGACAGCCTTGTAGTTGATCTCGAATTCCTCGGGCGGGACAGCTTTATGCCGTTGTTTGTCGTGCTGACACAGCCCGGCTCTATGGATGACGCTGTGAAGGACAAGATCAAATCTGCCATCCGCAGTTCTGTTTCGGCGCGGTTTGTTCCCGACGAAATCGTCGAGGTCGCTGAGGTGCCGCGCACATTGTCTGGTAAAAAGCTGGAAGTCCCGGTGAAAAAGCTGCTACTTGGAGGCGACCCAGACAAAGTGGTGAACCGCGACTCGATGGTAAATCCTGACAGTTTCGACAGGTTTATCGCCTATGCCAAAGACAGAAATCTGACTTAGAAAGAGCCTCTAAATGACTGATCCAGGTAAGGTTCTCCTAAATCTTCTTGACCTTGAAGAGCTGGATACCAACCTTTATCGCGGCATCGGATCTGGCGGTGAAACGCCTATGCGGATCTACGGTGGTCAGGTCATCGCCCAGGCTCTTTCTGCGGCCTATGCCAGTGTTCCCGAGCGGCTGTGCCACTCGCTGCACGCCTATTTTATTCGCCCGGGCGATCCCAGCAAGCCGGTGATCTATGAGGTGGATCCAGCCCGCGATGGTGGCAGCTTTACCACCCGTCGGGTCACGGCCATTCAAAACGGGCGTCAAATCCTGAACCTCGCAGCCTCGTTCCATCTGGAGGAGATGGGCTGGGAACATCAGCACGAAATGCCTGAGGTTCCGGCGCCGGATGGGTTGTTGTCCCGTGACGATCTGCACCAACAGCATGCACATCGTATTGCCGAAGACTTGCGTGACGAATTCACCAGACAGCGGCCATTTGAAATCCGGGATATTGAACCGCGAGATCCGCTCAATCCTGATATCACAAGCGATATCAATCATATGTGGATAAGAATGGAAGCAGCCAAAGGGGCAGGGCCGCAATTACAGCATGTGCTGATGGCCTATGCGTCTGATTTCGGGCTTTTGGGGTCTGCCCTCAGACCACATGGGTTGACCTGGTACAAACCCGAAGCAATGACCGCGAGCCTTGACCATGCCATGTGGTTCCATGCGCCGGTGCAGTTTGACAAATGGCACCTCTATACAATGGACTCACCCTTTGGTGGCGGTGGCCGCGGCTTTAACCGCGGCTCGATCTATACCCAGGATGGCCAGCTCGTCGCCAGTGTTGCACAAGAAGGCCTGATGCGGCCCATCAGGCGTTAGGTCTTTTACCCCCCGCCAAAGCGTTGGCGCAGCTTTTGCATACCGGTGATCCAGCGGCCGTAATTGGTTGTTTTGGCCTGCATGTAGTCTTTGACCTGTGGATGCGGAAGCACCAGGAACTCATTGTTCTCAATGGCTGTAACGCAGCAATCGGCCACCAGTTCAGGCTCTAGCATACCATCGAGACTGGCGACGCTATCCTCTAATCCTTTTGTCATCTCTGATCGCACTGCCTGCGGACACAGAACCGAAACACCGAGCCCCAAATCACCATAAGTGATCGCAAGCCATTCGGCAAAACCAACGGCGGCATGTTTGGTCACACCGTAAGGCGCCGCACCAATTTGATTGAGCAAACCCGCCGCTGAGGCTGTGTTCAGCATGTAGCCGCCACCACGTGCCAACATACGCGGCACCAGATGTCGTGCAGCCCAAACATGGGACATGACATTGATATCCCAGATCTTTTGCCATTCGTCATTGGAAACTTCAAACCCACCCATGGTCAGAATTCCCGCGTTGGAACAGAACAGATCAATGGGTGCGATGGTGTCCTCGACGGTATCAATCAGGGCCTTGACGCTGTCTTCTTGCCGCACGTCCAGATGTAAGGCCGATCCCTGAATTTGATCCGCAACCAGCTGAGCGCCGTCCAAATCAATATCCGCGCAAATGACATGGGCGGCGCCCAAATCAGCAAACTTTTGCGCCAGACCTTTGCCAATACCGTTCGCAGCACCGGTCACAACTATACAACTGCCTTTAATTTCCATTTTGTCGCCTTGTCCCTGATGTCCTTATCGAAAGGCTATCTTGCTCAGGTCGGTCTGCCAATCCGGGGTGACGGAACGGAACATCAATAAATAACATAATACAGATTATAAGTTAATTTTGTGGCGCGCGGCGCGCGCTACCCTCAACTGCGACTCT
>NZ_MWVJ01000068.1 GCF_002087335.1 Pseudophaeobacter leonis | reverse complement strand
CGCTCCCATCACCGCCATATCGCCGGCCTTGCCGCGCCGCGCGGCAGCATAGATGCCGGCCGGAAAGGCGATCAGTGTCGACAGCAGCAGCGCATAAAGCGCCAGCGGCAGCGAGACCCACATACGATCCGCAATCATGGCAGTGACCGGAGTGCGATAGGTATAGGAGGTGCCAAAGTCACCGCTCAGCATACCGCCAACCCAGGCGAGATAGCGCTGCGCCTTGCTTTGGTCGAGGCCCAGCTCGGCGCGCAGGGCCGCGACGGTTTCGGGCTCGGCATTGATCCCCAGCATAAAGGAGGCAGGATCGCCAGGTGCCACCTCGATGACAAAGAAGATCACAATCGAGGCGACCGCGAGGCTGATCATCAGCGACACAGCACGTTTCAGGGCATAGCGAAGCATGGGCGTCAGGCGCGATCAGTGGGACGCTGGTAGTCTGCATCGCTGACATGTTCCAGCCAGTCCGCCGCTGATCCCTCAATGGCTTCTTGGATGGCGAGATGCACCATGCCGGTGTCTGGTGCGGCGCCATGCCAGTGTTCGACATCGGCGGGGATCCAGATGGTATCCCCGGCCCGCATTTCCTTTGGGGCGCTGTCGCGCATCGCGATCAGACCTTTGCCTGAGAGCACATGCAGGGTCTGGCCCAGAGGATGGGGTGTGCCAGGCTGTGCGCGCGCCCGGGGCAAAGCTCACCCGCAGGGCATTGACCCGCGCCGGCGGCTGAGAGTCGATGATCGGGTCCATCCAGACCTCGCCGGTGAACCACTGCGCCGGGGCTTTGCGGCTGGGGCGGGAGCCGGCCGGGTAAAGATCAATCATCGCATATGTCCTGAAATAGAGCCTTTTGCCGGGCACAGAGACTGGCGCCCGGCAAGGGGGTATATAGGTTACTCAGCCCAGCTGACGGCGGTCAGATCGGTGGCCTGGGTCGGGGCGTTGGCCCAGAGACCCTGCAGCTCTGCCTTGGCAACGCTCAGCGCGGCCAGCTGGAACAGGTAGCCATTCACATAGTCGTTTGAGATGGTTTCCTGCGCCTGCTTTAGCATCGCCATGCGCTGATCGGGGTCCGTGGTGGCGTTGAGCGTGGTCATCAGCGCCTGGAAGTCCGCATTGTCGTACTGAAAGTAATACTCAGGGCGGGCATAGATGCCGATGTCCATGGGTTCGGTATGGCTGATGACGGTGAGGCCAAAGCTTTTGCCGCGGAACACGGTTTCCAGCCACTGAGCCCATTCCACATTGATGATCTCGGCCTTGATGCCCACCTGCGCCAGCTGGGCGGCGATGATCTCACCACCGCGACGGGCGTATGACGGCGGCGGCAGGTGCAGCGTGGTTGCAAAGCCATCCGCGAGACCTGCCTCGGCCAGCAGCGCCTTGGCCTGCGCGGGATCATAGGCCGAGTTGCCGGTCAGATCGGTATAGGCCGGGTTATGCGGTGCAAAATGCGTGCCGATTGGGGTGCCATAGCCAAACATCGCGCCATCAATGATGGCCTGACGATCAATGGCATGGGCCAGCGCCTTGCGCACGCGGACATCATCAAACGGTGCTTGCTTGTTGTTGGTCGAAAGGATTGTTTCACCCTCGGTCGAGCCAACCAGCACCTGAAAGCGCGGATCAGCGTCAAACTGCGGCAGGTTCTCAGGCGCTGGGAAGCCGGCAAAGGCATCCACATCTTCCGCCATCACGGCAGCAAAAGCGGCGGTGGGGTCCGAGATGAATTTAAAGGTCGCGCCACTCAGATGTGCGGGCGTGCCCCAGTAGGCGGCATTCTTTTCTAGCTCGATCCGGTCGCCCTGCACCCAGCTTGCGAATTTAAAGGCACCGGTGCCCACAGGTGTGGTCTTGATGTCTGCGATGCTTTCGGGCGCAACGATCACAGCGTCGCCCCAGGCGAGGTTGAACAGCATGTTGCCGTTGGCTGTGCTCAGGGTCACTTTGACGGTGGCGGCATCCACCACATCAACGCTGGCGATATCGGCAAACAGCGCCTTTTGCGCGTTGGTGCTGTCCTCGGCACGGGCGCGATCCAGCGAGAATTTCACATCCTCTGCGTCCATTGTGCTGCCATCGTGAAAGGTGACGCCCTGGTTCAGATGGAAGGTATAGCTGAGGCCATCGGCCGAGATATCCCAGCTTTTGGCCAGCCCCGGCACCAAAGAGCCATCGCCCATGAACCGGGTAAGGCCTTCGAACACATTGGACTAGAGCACCTGGTCAATCGCGCCGGCAGCAGCGCTGGTGGGATCAAGATGCGGCGGCTCAAGTTGCAACCCAATGGTGACAGTATCCTTGGCCAAAGCCGCGCCGGCCATCAGCGCCAGTGTTGAGCTTGCGGCAAAAACGATTGATCTGAATGTCATTTTCAACTCCCATAATACGGTGGATCCCCTGTTCCCGGGGCTTTGTAGACAAGGTTTTCTCTTTGCCTCTGGGTAATCAAGGGGCACGAGGCATTTCGTCCACTGGAAGCGCGTGGCGTCAGTTGCTAAAGGTGCGCAACCCGTACGAAACCAGGGAATACCATGAGCGCGACCGCAAAAAACCAGGCCCTCACCGCAGGGGATATCCTTGCAAAAAAGGGCAAGACGCCAATTGTCAGCCTGACGGCCTATACCACGCCGATGGCCCAGATGATGGACCAGCATTGTGACTTTATTTTAGTCGGTGACAGCGTTGGAATGGTGCTGCACGGGCTGCCGTCGACGCTGGGCGTCACCATGGAGATGATGATTCTGCATGGCGCGGCCGTCGCGCGTGGCCTGAGCCACGCCATGCTGGTGATTGATATGCCGTTTGGCTCTTATGAAGAGGGGCCTGCGCAGGCCTTTGCCAATGCGGCGCGGCTGATGCGCGAAACCGGAGCTGCGGCGGTCAAGCTGGAGGGCGGTGTCGAGATGGCCGAGACCATCCGGTTTCTGGTGCAGCGCGGCATCCCGGTGATGGCGCATCTGGGCCTGACGCCCAGTCGTTCAACGCCCTTGGCGGCTATAAGGTGCAGGGTCGCGATGAGGCGGGTGCCGCTGTGCTGGAAAATGCTCATGCGGTTGCAGCAGCGGGGGCCTTTGCCGTGGTGCTGGAAAAGGTGCCTCAGCGCCTCGCAGATGAGATCACCGCAGCCGTGGCAATCCCCACCATCGGCATTGGCGCCTCTGCGGGCTGTGATGGCCAGATCCTGGTGGTGGATGACATGCTGGGGCTGTTTACCGCCTTCAAGCCGAAGTTTTTCAAACGCTACAGCGATCTGGGAGAGCGGGCCGAGGCGGCCATCGCCGCATACGCCAGCGAGGTGCGCGCCCGCAGCTTCCCTGCGGCCGAACATGTCTTTGCCGACCAGTCCCCAGTTCAGTCCCCTGTCAAGAAGTGACCCCTCCTATGACCCCTGCCATGACAGCTCCTATCCTTCGGCGCCTTGCTGATCTGCGCTCAAAACATGCGGGGTGGATTCGCGCGGGAGAGCGCGTCGGCGTGGTCCCCACCATGGGCGCTCTGCACGCGGGACATTTGTCGCTGGTAGAAGCCGCCAAAGCCGCCTGTGACCGCGTTATTGTGACGATCTTTGTCAATCCCAAACAGTTCAACAGTCCAGAGGATCTGGCCAACTACCCGCGCACCGAACATGAAGATGCCAGGCTGCTGGCCCCCTACGGTGTTGACGTGATCTATGTGCCCGACCCGGAGGAGATCTACCCGCAAGGCTTTGCCAGCAGTGTCTCGGTCTCCGGGGTGTCGGATGTGATGGAGGGGGCCTGTCGGCCGGGGCATTTTGACGGGGTGGCCACGGTGGTGGCAAAACTGTTTCTGCAAACCGGGGCGCATCAGGCGTTTTTTGGCGAAAAAGACTATCAGCAACTGATGGTGGTGCGGCGCATGGCGCGGGATCTGGATATCGACATCGAGGTCATCGGCTGCCCAACCGTGCGTGAGGTGTCGGGGCTGGCCCTGTCCTCGCGCAATTCTCGCCTGTCAGCGGGGGCATTGCGGCAAGCGGGTCGCCTGCATCCCATTTTGACGCGTCTGGCGGCAGATCTGGCGGCCGGAGGTCGCTTTGATGCCCTCTGCGCGGCGGCGCAGGCAGAAATTATCGCGGCGGGGTTTGATGAGGTTGAATACCTGTCGCTCTGCGCCGCCGAGGATCTGCAGCCGTTGCAGGTTGCCGAGAGCACGGCGCGGCTGTTTGTGGCGGCCTGGATAGAGGGCGTGCGGCTGATCGATAATATCGCCGTCGGCTAACTAAAGTTTTAGCAGGGACTGGCAGCGGTAACATGTTGCCGCTAGTGTCCCGCCCTGAGGAGATCCATCAAGGGGCGGGACATGACATATATTCTGGCAATCGATCAGGGCACCACGTCAACACGGGCGATCTTGTTTGGTGCGCGTATGCAGGCCGTGGGCGCGGCGCAGCAAGAGTTCACGCAGCATTTCCCCAAGGCCGGCTGGGTAGAGCACGATCCTGAGGACCTCTGGTCCACAACGGTTGCAGTCTGTCGTCAGGTGATTGCCGAGGCGGGCATCGCCGTCACCGAGATCGCCGGTATTGGCATTACCAATCAGCGCGAAACCACCGTGGTCTGGGAAAAGGACAGCGGCAAGCCGATCCATAACGCTATTGTCTGGCAGGACCGGCGCACTGCCGAGACCTGCGAGGCTTTGCGTAGCGGAGGCCATGAGCCGATGATCCGTCATAAGACAGGCCTGCTGCTGGATCCGTATTTTTCTGGCACCAAGGTGAGCTGGATCCTGGATCAGGTGCCTCAGGCGCGGGTACGGGCAGCGGCAGGAGAGCTGCTGTTTGGCACTGTCGACAGCTTTTTGATCTGGCGGCTCACGGGGGGCAAATCGCATGTCACCGACGCCACCAATGCCTCGCGCACCATGCTATATGATATTCGCGAGGGGGGCTGGAGTGCTGAGATCTGCGCCCTGCTGGATGTGCCCATGGCGATGCTGCCGCAGGTCAAGGACTGCGCCGCCGATTTTGGCACCACGCTGCCCGAGATCTGTGGGGCTGAGATCGCCATCCTTGGCGTTGCTGGGGATCAGCAAGCGGCAACGATAGGCCAGGCCTGTTTTGAGCCGGGGATGATGAAATCGACCTATGGGACCGGGTGTTTTGCCCTGCTCAACACAGGCGAGACGCCGGTGGTCTCAAACAATCGCATGCTGACCACCGTGGCCTATCAGTTGGATGGCAAGACCACCTACGCGCTGGAGGGGTCGATCTTTATTGCCGGGGCGGCAGTGCAGTGGCTGCGCGATGGGTTGGGTATTATTGCGCAGGCGTCGCAGAGCGGAGAGCTGGCACCCCAGGCCGATCCTGAGCAGGATGTGTTGCTGGTGCCTGCCTTTACCGGGCTTGGTGCGCCCTATTGGCAGCCCGAATGCCGCGGTGCCGTCTTTGGCCTGACCCGCAGTTCCGGCCCTGCCGAATTTGCCCGTGCCGCGCTGCAAAGCGTGGCGTATCAGACGCGGGATCTTTGGGAGGCGATGCGGGCCGACTGGACGGGGGATACCCATGTGACCCTGCGGGTGGATGGCGGCATGAGCGGCAGCGACTGGACGATGCAAAGCCTGTCAGACCTGCTTGGCGCCGCAGTCGATCGACCTGTCATGCAAGAAACCACGGCTCTGGGGGCAGGGTGGCTGGCGGGCATGCAGGCCGGGATCTATCCGGATCAGGTGGAATTTGCCGCGACCTGGGCGTTGGATCGAAAGTTCACACCACAGATGGCACCAGAGCAGCGGGAAGCGGCCTATGCCCGTTGGCAGCGCGCGGTACAGGCGGTGATGGGCGTCTGACCATCGACAAAAGCAGGCGAAATTCTCGATCCAAGGGGGGGCTCCCGCGCCCGCAGGCTCCCGGCTATCGCCGAGAGACCTTGGCGGCCTTGGGCATGGCGCCGCGCTATCGCGCGGCGCGGTTGCACATTGACGCATGGGATGCCGCAGAGCGCACGCCGCGCGGCAGCGCGGCGCTATGCCCAACGGGAAGAGGGCATGTATCATGCCCAATGACGGGCGGGAGCGCTGCCTTAATCGCGCAGGCGCTCACCGGCTGGGATTGTGGCCGGGATCGTAGCAGGGCTGGCATTCAGTGCTTCAATCGAGAATCCGGCGATGGATTTGTAGCGCGCTGCATGTGCCGCGAGATCCGCATGCGGGATCACATCCTCGATGGTGACAAAATCGCCGCCACAGAGATCTTCGACCTGCTGCAACACCCCATCCGGCCCTTTGCCCGCGCGGTTGGTCTTACAGATGGCTGTGGCCAGCGGGCGCACCTCATCCTCGTAGGCATCAAGCGCTGCCTCGGTGACACCCTGCGCCAGAAAACGCGCCCCAAGGATACGTGCGTCCAGAATAGCCTGACTGGCCCCGTTTGAGCCCACAGGATAGGTTGGATGCGCCGCATCCCCCATCAGGCTAACCGCGCCAAACCGCCACTGCGGCAGCGGATCGCGATCTACCATTGGATACTCGTAAACGGTTTCAGCGCCCCGAATGAGACCCGGCACATCAATCCAGTCAAAGCGCCAATCCTCAAATTCGGCTATGAAATCATTGATGTCGGCGGCGCGGTTCCAGTCTTCCTTTTTCCACGGCGCCTCAGGGTCAAAACTCTTTTCCGCAATCCAGTTCAGGGTTGCAGTTCCATCCGGGCCAGGGCGCGAGATCGGATAGGCCACCATGCGCAGGCTGTCGTGACCGATCATGACCATGACGGCCTCGCCCTTCCATGGCCTTCCCTGCGTGGTGGCGCGCCACAGAATGCGGCCGTTCCAGATCGGCGCGCCTTCCTCGGAATACATCTGTTGGCGCAGGGCCGAATGGATGCCATCTGCCGCCACAATCAACCTGCCGCTTTTGCGCGTGCCATCGGCCAGCAGCAGCGCGGCGCCTGTCGCTGTCTGCTCAAACCCTACGGCGCGCGCGCCCAAAGTGATGCAGTCAGCGCCTGCGCGTGCGATCAGCGCCTGGTAGAGCATCATCTGCAGTGCGCCCCGGTGGACGGAATATTGCGGCCAGGCGTAACCAGCCTCCAGGCCACGCGGCTCTTCCCAAATGGTTTTGCCCAGCTTGGTGTAAAACCCCAGTTGCCGGGTGCGGATGCCGATCTTATCCAGCTCAGCCTCCAGCCCGAGGTCAAACAGCTCGCGCACCGCATTGGGCTGCAGGTTGATACCAACCCCCATGGGGCGCAACTCATTGGCGGTTCATAGATATGAAAGGGCACGCCAATCTGGTGCAGCGTCAGGCCAAGGCTCAGCCCGGCGATGCCGCCGCCTGCAATGAGAATGGTCATCGTAAGTCTGCCTCCAAATGTGCGGCGCCACACAAACCATATTGCTCTGAGCGAAGGCAAGGGAAAACCAACAGGCAGCACGGTGCCGACGCCAGCGCTCGGCCAGTGTTACGCCAGCGCCAAGCCAGTGTTACGCCAGTGTCAGGTCTTGGACGCGATGATCAAATCCGGGCCAAAGATGACATCGGCATATTTGTGCAGATAGATCTTCAGCCAGGGGGTAAAGCGCTCGGGATGCCGCTGCACTTCGGCGAGAAGATCATGATAGTCCATCCAGCGGGTCTCCATCACCTCATCGGGGTTGGCGACGGGGGTGAGGGGGCGATGCGCATGGGCAAGAAAGACGTCGACCACCTCGTGTTCAATCATGCCGTGGCCCACATCCGCACGGTATTCCAGCTGATGGCGAAATTCGGGGTACAGGCCCCGGATGCCCAGCTCCTCCCCCATCCGGCGCACAGCGCAGGCCGAGGACTCCTCTTCCCACATGGGATGAGTGCAGCAGGTATTGGCCCACAGACCAGGGGTATGATATTTCTCCAAGGCGCGGCGTTGCAGCAGAATTTTCACGCCTTTGACCACAAACACCGAGACAGCCTTGTGCTTTAGCCCCTGTTCATGCGCCAGGAGCTTTTCCACCGGTGTCAGTTCGCCGTTCACCCAGGCCGGGATCATATGGGGCATTCCGGGTCCATGATAATCTGCCGTCAAAGCGCAGCCTGCACTGGCTATCGCGGGGCGCGCCGCAAAGCAACTACGCGAAAGGCCGCGCCCCTGAGGATGCGGCCTTAGGTGCCCAGAATTCAGGCATTTCCTTATCCCGGATTGCAAAATCATCGCTGCGTTCGGGACGTGACGGAGGAGTTACTCCGAAGCGGGCTCTTCGCTGGTTTCTGCGGCATCCATTACCGGGCCATGCAGAGAGAGGAAGGCATAGATATCTTCAGCGCCTTTTTTCAGTTTGAAAGACATCTTGGATTTGGCCTTATTGTCGTCCAGATGGGTCCGCAGAAAGCCGCGGGGATCCGCGGTGAAAGCGGTGAAGCTCTCGAGATCCCAGACCAGACCGGCTTCACCGGCGGCAACCAGATCCTTACCATATTTAAAGCCCTCATAGCTGCCTGCGGTGCGCCCAGCAACGCCCCAGAGGTTTGGTCCGGTTTTGCCGCCCTTAATGACTGTTTCGTCTGTGTCCGAGACAACCATGTGGCAAGATTTGCATTTTTTAAAGCTCTTCTCGCCTTTTGCGGCATCGCCCTCGGCAAAGGCGGGGGCGGCCAGAAGGCTGAGAAGGGCTGCTGTCAGAATGGGTTTCATGTGCTTGCTCCGAATTTGAGTTGGCTGGGCGAATACGGCATCTCTCGACCGGGATAGTCAACAGGTGAATCTGCCGCATCTAGGCTTGAGATCAGGTGCTGCTGTGCGGATTTTCGCTCCAGCAGGGCAGCAGGTCCTTTTCTTTTGGGGTGGCGCTATAGATGGCCCGTGCGATGCCCCGGCTGAGACAAAGTGCAGCGGCATGGCCGATATTGCCAAGCTCTGCTTCTATGTTCGACAGGCTGCGCGCGCCGGTGCTGGCGGCAAAGACCAGATCGCCGTCGCCGGGGGCATGCGCCGGAACCGTGGCGCGCCCGATACCGTCATGGGCGGCGGTGGCTATGCGCTGGCATTGGGCCTTGCTCAGGGCGGCATCGGTGGCCACGATTGCGATGGTGGTATTGCCGCGCTCATCAGGCAAAGAGCCTGCGGCGGCCAGATCGCGCATCGCCTGCATCTTGCGACTGTCGAGCCTGCGTCCCAGCCCCGCAGCGCTGTCAGGTCCTGCGCCGCCAAACTCTCCGTCAACTTCAAATGGTGCCGCCCAGAAGTGGCGATCCCCGGGTGTGGTGACGCTGCCCATCGGATTTGCCGCAACCAGGGCCCCAACCGTCACGCCGCTGTCCAGCACAAACGAAGCTGAGCCCAGCCCGCCCTTGAGCATCGCCGTCAGCGCCCCGGTGCCCGCGCCGTGGCTGCCGATGGCGAAATCAGTGGAGGCGGTCTCAAAGGCGGCACGGCCCAGAGCGCGATAGGGATTGTTCTGCCAGTCCTTGTCGCCACCGTTCAGCAGATCGAACAGGATGGCGCCGGGCACCAGCGGGATGATCGCAGGCCCCAGGGCGAAACCGCGCCCCTGGGCGCGCAGACCGTCCACCACGCCTGAACAGGCATCCAGCCCAAAGGCGGACCCACCAGACAGCACCAGCGCGTCAATTTTGGCCACGGATTTATCGGGCGCCAAAAGATCCGTCTCACGGCTGCCGGGCGCGCCGCCCATGACATGCACCGAGGCGACCAGCGGCTCAGCGCTCAGCAGAACCGTGGTGCCGGATTTCAGCGCCTCATCCTGAGCATTACCAACCAGCAGGCCGGGCACATCGGTGATAAGGTTCTTGGGGCCTGGTTTCATGGGGTCAGGTTTCATAGGTGTTGGGCTCATCCCGTGATGTCCTGTTTCAAAGCCGCAGGGGAGGCAGGTTCACCTCTTCCTTTTAGGCGTGATTCTGATGGGGTCTTTGATCCGGCGCAAAGTGCCGGGAGGTGATGTCATGACGACAGATCCGTCCCGGCAGATTTACGGACTAAATCCGGTTCTTGGCGGCGGCTGTTGTGGGATCACCGGAATTTGGCTCTCCCCTGGGTTCGATCAGCAAAACCTTGCATTCGTGATCTGCACGGGGGCGGTGGGTGACGCCCTTTGGCACCACGAATAATTCGCCAGTCCGCACAGTATGCGAGTCATCACCTTCGATATCCATCACCATTTCGCCCGCAAGCACCAGAAAGAAATCATCGGTGTCTTCATGCAGATGAAACGGAAAGGCGCCCTGAAATTTGACCACCATGATCTCGTTGTCATTGTAGTCGGCCACGACCTTGGGGTCCCAGTGCGTGTCAAACAGTGCCAGTTTCTCGGCCAGATTTACCGTCTTCATATGCAGCGCCCGCCGTCGACTTCCATGGCGACACCAGTGACCATACTGGCCTCGTCCGAGCACAGATAGCAGGCGGCATTGCCCATGTCCTCGGGGGTGGAAAAGCGGCCGATGGGGATGGTTGAGATGAATTTGGCGCGCATCTCAGGGGTGTCCTCGCCCATAAAGGATTTCAGCAGCGGTGTCTCTCCGGCCACCGGGTTGATCGCATTGACGCGAATGCCCTTGGGGGCCAGCTCAACCGCCATGGCCTTTGTTGCGGTGATCATCCAGCCCTTGGAGGCATTGTACCAGTTGAGGTTGGGGCGTGGTGACACACCGGCTGTTGAGGCCACGTTGAGGATGGCGCCTGTGCCGCGCGCCTTCATGTGCGGCACCAGGGCGCGCGCGGTCAGGTAGACCGACTTCATATTGACGTTAAAGACCCGGTCGAAATCTTCCTCGCTCACCTCGTCCAGGGGGGTGGGCAGATGGGTGATGCCGGCATTGTTGATCAGGATATCGACCTGGCCAAAGGCCTTGATCGCGGCCTCTGCCATGGCATTGACCGAGGCGGCCTCCGAGACGTCGACCTGCTGGGCAATGGCTGCGTTGCCGCGGGCATCAGCCAGCTGTGCGGCACCTGTCTCATTGATGTCGGCGATCATGACCTGGGCGCCTTCGGCCAGGAATTTATCAACAATGCCAAGGCCAAACCCCGAAGCTCCGCCAGTCACGATGGCGCATTTTCCTGCAAGCCGCATATTCATCTCCTCAAATTCATATTGAGACAAACATGGCCAAGGCGGCGAGAGGGTGCAATCACAAGCGTCAGTCTGGCGAGATTTTCCCCCGCGTCGCTTTGACCGAGCTGCGTTGCTTTTTGCTCTCGAGCCGTCGCTTGACCGAGCCGCGGGTGGGTTTGGTCGCTATACGACGTTTTGGAACCACCAGCGCCTGACGGATCAGCGCGACGAGGCGTTCACGCACCAGTTCGCGGTTGCGCAGCTGCGAGCGGGTTTCGTCACATTGCAGCAAGATGGCGCCCTCTTTGGACCAGCGCCGGCCGGCCAGACGTTTGAGCCGGGCCTTGACCGCCGGGGTGAGCGCAGGCGAGCGGGCCGCCTCAAACCGCAACTCAACTGCGGTGGCCACCTTGTTTACATTCTGCCCACCGACGCCCGAAGCGCGCATAAAGCTCTCGCTCAGCTCCCAGTCCTGCAGGGTTATCTCGTCTTTGATATGCAGCATGCTGGGGGATTTAGCGCGCTTGGCGCAAATGGAAAAGGCCGCACGCAACACGCGGCGGCCTTTTGCCAGGACTGTTGTATTGCCGTGTGGCCTAGGCGGGCTTGGCCGTGAGGTGGCTCACGATCATGCGGAAGGGCACCAGCGCCAGCAGCGCAAGGGAGAGTTTGACCAGCCAGTCAGCCACGGCCAGGGAGACCCAAAGCGGCGCTGTGGGACCTGCGCCCAGCAGCGGCAGCATCTCAGCCGCCCAGGAGATGTCATTGGCAGGTTCGATCCAGCTCAGCGCGCCGGAAAAGGCGATGGTGAAAAAGATTGCTGTATCCACCGAAGAACCCACAAGGGTCGAGGCCAGGGGCGCACGCCACCATTTGCCAGAGCGCAGTGCTGCAAAGATTGACACGTCCAGCAGCTGCGCGGTGAGGAAGGCGAGGCCAGATCCAAGTGCTATGCGCAGGGTCACAAGCGGGCCAAATTCGCCAATGATCTGCGTGCCAATGAGAGAGCAGGCAACGCCGGTTACAAAACCAGCCAGCACGACGCGGCGGGCCGGGCCTACGCCGTAGACGCGGTTCATCACATCGGTGATGAGAAAGGCGATTGGATAGGTGAAGGCGCCCCAGGTCAGCCATTGGCCAAAGAGGAATTGCACCAGAATGTTGGAAGCCACTACAACGGTGGCCATGGCAAGAATGCCAGGTAGGTGTGATCTGTTCATTTCAGGATCCGTTTTTTACAAGGTCGCGGCGACTTGTTCCGCCCGAAGTGCGAAAGACTGGCTCTGTTAGCCCCGTTCCAAAGCTTTGGCAAGTTTATTGGCAGATATTTTGGCAGCTATACTGCCCTTTCGCATGTCGTCTGGGTCACGAAAAAGAGGGGGGGCTCCCGCCTGTTTCACCACATTCAAAGAATGTGACTCAACAGTTGGGCCCGGCACCGCACTGACGTGCGCTGCGGCAGCGCAGATGAGCGACGTTGTATCCTGACGGCAAAACGTCCTGTGGAATGGTTGGGAAAAGGGACGCCATGGGCCGCCATACTGAGGGCTAAGCACCAGCAGCAGGCCGGTGACTGTTTTAGGCACTTTTACAATAAACAAGGCGGCACGCTTTGGCAGCTATCTTGATGTGAGGTGTGAATTAGGCGCAACCGCGCCGCGCAAAGCGCGGCGCCAGGCCCAAAGGGGACAGGCTAAAGGGGGCAGTGGCAAATGGCGTCAGCCAATGGGCCTGGCAGCTGCGGGAGCGCTTGGTTCTCTGTGGCATTTTACGAAAGTTGGCCTGCGGAACTGAGGCCAGTTCGAGCCACCTATAGTCACTCCGGCAGGGTGTATTCCACCAGTTCAGTCCGCTGCAATGACTTGAAATTGTCATCCGAAATCATGGTGGCGCGCAGATCGCCGGCGTGATCGCGCCACACAGAGACACCCTCTAGATTGTCATGCAGTCCCGTCCCCGTCTCCAGAAGCGTCACCTCGTTCTGTGCGCCCTGATCCGTGATGTCCCAGCGCCGCAGCCGGGAGCGAAACCCGATAAACACAAAGTTCCGTTCCAGCAGATAAAACCGGCCGTCGGGGCCAAAATCAGCGCCTACCGGCAGAAAGCCTCCGCGACGCGGCAGAGCAAACGGCTGGCTCCAGCGCGCGCCATCCCACCGCCAGACCGGGATCTCTCCTTTGGCGTTGGGCGCATTTTCAGGCAGGGTATAGAGCCTTCCGCGCGCATCAATGGCCAGCGCCTCCAGCGCCTTGTTCAGGGGCAGGGTCCTAAAACCCTTTGGGCGTGGCAGAACACGGGCGCGGCTGTCGTCCCGGCGATGATGCACCACACGGGACACGCCCTCAAACGAGATATAGAGAGAGCCATCTGGTGCCATCGCCAGGCCTTCGCTGTCCATGATTCGGCCGATCAGATACCTGCCCTTGGAAGAACGCAGCCGCTGCGCACTTTGCAGCTCTATCCCCGAAATCACCCCTCCGTCGCGCTGAATCCGGGCACGTGCCAGCGTGGCGCGATCGCTCAGAACGGTCATTTTTGTGCCGTCATCCGAGACTTCGATCCCCGAAAAGCCACCAAACCAGTCCGGCTTGGCCCGCCAGGTGTAAGAGCCTACGAGCTGAGCCCTAGCCTGTCGCGCGCCATCGCTACGATCCGGGCCACTCTCTGGCCTGTTTGCGGCAAAGGCCGCGGCAGCCAGCATGAGGCCGAAGGCCAGGGCCAGACCGCCCCACAGTCTGCGGCGGGACCACCGGGTGAAGGGCTGAGAGGAGCGGCTCAATTGGCTTGCAGAACGGCGGCGCATTGCTGCGGCAGATCCGCAAGCGTGTAATCCCGTCTGGGTTTGGGTTTCGGCGCGTTGGGGTCAGCAGGGTTTGGCGGCGGTGGTTTCAGAATGTCATTGACCCATTTTTGCGCATCGTCACAGCCATCACCGCGCGGCGGCGCTGCCTGATCGACGCAGCCACGGGCACCCTTTGGGCAGGCGAGACGCACATGGAAATGATAGTGATGTCCCCACCAGGGGCGAATTTTGCGCAGCCAGCGCCGGTCGCCCTTGGCAGTCTTGCACATCTGTACCTTGGCGCCGGGAAAAACAAAGATCCGGGCCACGCGTTTGTCCGAGGCGGCGGCCTTGATGATCTCGTGATGCGCCCGCGTCCAGTCGCCGTTCACATAGGCGCCTTTGGAGCGGCGCATGGAAATGGATGATATCTTCTCGCGCTGGGCGCGGCTGAAGTTCAATTTGTCTGCGGGGCGCATCCAGATATCAATGTCGAGCCCAACCTGGTGACTGCGGTGCCCCGACAGCATCGGCCCGCCACGCGGCTGGCTGATATCGCCAATATAGAGCCCGTCCCATCCCGGCTGTTTGGCGGCAAACCGGCTGAGTTTCTCGATAAAGCTGATGGTCTCGGGGTGGCCCCAGTTGCGGTTACGGCTGAGACGCATGGCCTGCCAGGTCGGACCGGTTTCCGGCAGCTGCACGGCTCCAGCCACACAGCCCTTGGCGTAAGAGCCATGCGAGGCCGGAGCCTGTTGCGACCCGGTTGCCTTGGCACCAAACAGCTGTTTCGCTGGTGTCGCGGCATCTGCGACCGCAACCAGTCCAAACAGGATACAAAAACACGTAACAAGCAGTCTCAAACCTGGTCTCCCTTTGCCTCGACCCTGCGCAAAAATATCAACCCGAGCAGAAACAAAAAGATCACGGGCGTGATGCCCAATCGTGCGCTACCAGTCAGGGTTGTGGCAAGCCCAATCAGAGCGGGGGCCAGAAAGGCGGTGGCGCGACCCGACAAACCATAGAGCCCAAAGCTCTCAGTCGCCTTGGCAGGATCGGTAGGGCGCACCATCAGGCTGCGGCTGGCGGCCTGCAAGATTCCGCCGAAACCGCCAATCAACATGCCGCAGCCAAAGAAAATCGCGTCCGGCAGTTTGGAGGTCTCGCTGAGCTCGAACCCAAAAAGAGCCTCGCGCGACATGTTCACAACGGTGATGCAAACCAGCGTCAGCATCAAAATCGAGGTCACAATGACGGGCTTGGGACCAAAGCGGCGGTCCGCAATGCCCCCGACCCAGCTGAACAGGGTGGCGGCAAAGGCCGAGATGATGCCGAAGATGCCGATAAGGGTGATTTCCCAGCCCAGCACCAGGCTGGCATAGACTCCGCCAAAGCCATACAGCCCATTGAGCGCATCCCGATACAGCATGGACGATCCGAGATAGTTTGCCAGGCTGCGACGATGCCGCAGCGCCTTGACCGATTTCACCACCAGCCGCACTGCATCGCCGAGCGAGCCACGCTTGCCAGTGCCTGCGTCGTCCTTGACCCACAAAAAATAGGGCACCATGAAAATGATGAACCACAGCGCAGTAAAAGGTCCCACCGCACGGGTGCCTTCACGGGTTTCGGCATCCAGGCCAAGCACCGGGTCCAGCCCGATCAGTGTCTTGCCATTGCCCTGCTCAACAAAGAGCAAAAGCATGATGAACAGTGCCAGCACGCCACCCAGATAACCAAAGGCAAAGCCAGAGCCCGAAATGGCGCCGACATCGTCTTTGTCGCCAAGGCTGGGCAGCTGCGAGTTGGCAAATATCAGGGCAAATTCAGCGCCGATAAAGCCAAGACCAAAACAGGCAAGCATGGCCCAAAGGTTGGCACCGGCCGGATCCATGAACCAGATGCCTGCGGCGCCGGCCACATACATCAGCGAAAACCCCAAAAGCCAGGGCCGCTTGCGCCCTGAAATATCGGCCATTGCGCCAATAAAGGGCGCGCCAAAACCAATCAGCAGGCCGGTTATTGTCAGGCCCAGCGACCAGACGGTCTGCGCCTGGGCCTTGGCGGCTTCGGGGGCAAGGCCCTGATCGAGATAGAAATTCGCCGCCACGGCCGCAAAGAATGGCCCAAAGACAAAGGTGACCAGCAGCGTGTGATCGGGCTGACTGGCCCAGTCAAAAAACCACCAGCCCCAAATGCGCTTGCGCATCGATATATTGCTCATCCCGTCCCCGCTTGTTTGTTATCGGCGATAAGACAGGGGCGCGGCCTGCTAGGCAAGCGCATCTTGCATGGGCGGCCAGGGACGTTGCGCGTCCGCCGCGCGCCAGGCATCGATCCAGGCTGGCATCTCATCCGGTGCAAGACCCGACTGGCCCATCGCCTGAAGCACGCGTTGGGGAGAGACGATGCCTTCTTTGTCGGTCAGCGCTGTGCGCAGCATCACATGGCTGGCGCATTCGCCGTCCTTTTTCCACATGCTCTGTTCCAGATAGATGAACTTGTCATCCCAGGCCACGGCGCGGCTGCGCATCTCGAACCGTTCAAAGCCGCGAATGCGGCGGCGAAACCGCACAGATGAGCCCGCCACCGTCATGCCCCAGCGGTTCTGGCGCAGGGCGCCAATCAGCCCGACCCGCTGCGCCAGCATGGTGCGCCCCAGATCATACAGCGTCATGGCGCGGCCATTGTTCAGCTCCATCCAGATGTCCAGATCCCAGGGCCAGCAGATATGGCTGGAAACATGGGTATCCGTGAGGCCAAGCGGCGCCATGCGGCGCGCCTTGAGCAGGTCTTTGATCAGGCGGAAAATAGGGAACATCTGCGGTCTCTCCTGTGCAATGTGCCCCTCATGCCACCGTTTAACCAATGGTCAACTGCAACCTCGCGGAAGCCTTGCACATGGGCGCTGTGCTGCTTACCTGTGAGGTCGATATTCTAAAGAGGTAAATAATGCTCTCTCTGTTCCAAATCCTGCTGCTGATCCTGGACGTTGTCTGGTTCTTCATAATCGCCCATGTGATCATGAGCTGGCTGATCAACTTTCAGGTGCTGAACCTGAATCAACAGCTGGTGAGCCAGATCTGGTACATGCTGCAGCGCATTCTTGATCCGATCTATAGCCGGGTGCGGCGTTTTATGCCCAATCTTGGCGGGGTCGACCTTACAGCTCTGGTGGTTTTGCTGGCGGTCTACGCGCTGCGTATTGTTATTCAAAACAACATGATGGCCTTCTACTAACGCAGGCGCCCGCCGCCAAGTCAGCAGCCTGCAGATCCTGCGGTATCCGGCCTTGTCGGGCCGGACTGCTGTATCTGTGCCGTTTGCAGCTCTCACGGGGGTGCAGGGCATAACAGGGCTGCGGGGCGTAAAAGTTATGCAGCAAGGCAGAAAGCTTTGCCGCCTGCCCTTGCTGCCCGATTCGACCTGTGGGATTGTGCTGCCTAAATCAGAGCAGTCCAAACCCCAAGAGGTCCCACTCCATGACAGCCGCGCCAGCGATTCCCGGGACCGAGACATCAGCGCTCTCTGGCTCTTCTGCAATCTCTGGCTCTTCGCCGCTTTTGCGCGAGATTTTCGGCTTTGACGCCTTTCGCCCCGGTCAGGAAGAGATCGTCGACGCGGTGACGCGTGGCGAGAACGTGTTGGCCATCATGCCCACGGGGGGCGGCAAATCGCTGTGCTTTCAGCTGCCTGCCCTGCTGCGCGCGGGGATTACGGTGGTGATCTCGCCGCTGATCGCCTTGATGCGCGATCAGGTGCGCGCGCTGCAGGCGGTGGGTGTCAATGCTGGCGCGCTCACCTCGGGCAATACCGAAGAAGAGACCGAAGCCGTCTGGCAGGCCATCGAGGCGGGTGAGCTGAAGCTGTTATACATGGCGCCGGAACGGCTGGCCTCGGGCGCGACGCTTGGCCTGTTGCAGCGTATCAATGTCAGCCTCATCGCGGTGGATGAGGCCCATTGCGTCAGCCAATGGGGCCATGATTTTCGCCTGACTATCTGCGCATCGGCGAGCTGCGTCAGGCGCTGGATGTACCGCTTGCGGCCTTTACCGCCACGGCCGATTCGGAAACCCGCGACGAGATCGTGCGCAAGCTGTTTGACGGCCAGGCACCCCGGACCTTTTTGCGCGGCTTTGACCGGCCCAATATCCATCTGGCCTTTGGGGCCAAAGACGGGCCACGGCGTCAGATTTTGGAATTCGCGGCGGCACGCAAAACCCAGTCGGGCATTGTCATTGCGGCACCCGCGCCAAGACCGAAGCCCTGGCCCGTGCGCTGCGCGATGCCGGCCACGCGGCCTGCCATTATCATGGTGGCATGGAGGCCGGCGAGCGCCGCGATGTGGAGACGCGCTTTGCCCGCGAGGATGGCTTGATCGTGGTGGCCACCGTGGCCTTTGGCATGGGGATCGACAAGCCGGATATCCGCTGGGTGGCCCATGCCGATCTGCCCAAAAGCATTGAATCCTACTATCAGGAAATTGGCCGCGCTGGCCGGGACGGCGCGCCCGCTGAAACCCTGACGCTGTTTGGCTCAGACGACATCCGGCTGCGCCGCTCTCAGATCGACGAGGGGCTGGCGCCGCCCGAACGCCGCGCCGCCGATCATGGCCGTCTCAACGCGCTGCTGGGGCTGGCCGAGGCGCTGAGCTGTCGTCGCCAGACCCTGCTTAGGTATTTCGAGGAAGCCTCTGAGCCCTGCGGCAATTGCGATCTCTGCGACAGCCCGGTTGAGGTCTTTGACGGCACTGTTGCGGTGCGCAAGGCGCTGTCGGCGATATTGCGCACCAATGAGACCTATGGCGCCGGGCATCTGATCGATATTCTCTATGGCAATGAGACCGACCGGGTGCGCGAAAAGGGCCATGATGATCTGTCGGTGTTTGGCTGCGGCAAGGAATATAGCAAACGCCAGTGGCAGGCCGTTTTCCGCCAGATGATGGGCCATGATCTGGTGCGGCCTGACCCGGAACGCCACGGCGCGCTGCGCATGACCGAGGCCGCCCTGCCGGTGCTGAAAGGCGAAGCACAGATTTCCCTGCGCAAGGATACCATCAAATCGGCCGAACGCCGCCCGGCGGTGAAAATGCTGGTCTCGGAAGAGGATGCGCCTTTGATGTCGGCGCTGAAGGCAAAGCGCCGCGCCCTGGCCGAGGCGCAAAAAGTGCCGGCCTATGTGGTCTTTAACGACAAGACCCTGATCGAGATGGCCGAGAGCAGGCCGGAAACTCTGGATCAGATGGCGCGGATCGGCGGCGTTGGGGCCAAAAAGCTGGAGCGCTATGGCGATGAGTTCCTCGCGGTGATCACGGGGGCTATTGAGCAGCTGCATCCGGCGCGGCGCAAACTGGCGACACGCGCCGGGGCGGGGTCAACCTATGACGCGCTGATGCAGGTGCAGACCCAGCTGATGCGTGGCACCTGCGGCACCCTGAAACCGCTGAGTTGCCCGGCGCCGATGCTGGCCAAGCTGGCGCAGATGCGGCCTGAAAACGAGACAGGCATCACCCTGCTGCTGGGTGAGCGCCGGGTCGAGAGATTTTTGCCGGCCTTTCTGGACGTTTTGCGCCAGACTGAGTAAGTCTGTCCGTGGAAACAAAGCGGAAACAAAAAGGAGCGCGCGATGCTGGTAGTGGTATCCCCGGCGAAAAAGCTGGACTGGGCCGAGCGGGATCAGGAGATGACCTCTCCTGCGTTTCAGGACGATGCCATTCGTCTGGCCGAGGTGGCGCGCGGGCTGAGCGTGCAGGAGCTGATGAAGCTGATGCATATCAGCGAGGATCTGGCCAAGGTGAACTACAGGCGCTTTCGCGATTTTGCCTCCGAGCCCAAAGCCGAAGACCTGCGCCCCGCCGCGCTGGCCTTTGCTGGTGATACCTATCAGGGGCTGGAGGCCGCCTCGCTGGAGCCTGAGGAAATGGCCTGGGCGCAGGATCATTTCCGTATTCTGTCAGGGCTTTATGGTCTGCTGCGACCGCTGGATGCGCTGCAGCCTTACCGGCTGGAAATGGGCTCGCGGCTGAAAACGCCACGCGGCAAGAACCTCTATGAATACTGGGGCAGCCAGATTTCTGACGCGCTGAATGCCCAGGCCGCAGCGGTGGGGGCTGAGGTGCTGGTAAACTGTGCCAGCCAGGAATATTTCGGTGCTGTGGACCTGAAAGCGCTAAAGCTCAAAGTGGTGACGCCGGTCTTTATGGAAGATAAAAACGGCACGCCAAAGATCGTCAGTTTTTACGCCAAACGCGCCCGCGGAGCCATGGCGCGCTATGTCATTCAGCACCGGATAACGGATGTCGCGGCGCTGCAGGATTTTGACAGTGGCGGCTATGTCTTTCAGCCGCAGCTGTCAGAGTCGATGAAGCCGGTTTTCCTGCGCCAGCCGAGCGCCTGAAGACCCGGTTACCCTAGGCCGCTGAGTTTACCGAGATTGGCTGAACATCTTCGGGCGCATGTTTCTCAATGCGTTCGAGGATAAGAGCTTTGCGCAGCGGCTTGGTCATATAATAGTCGAGCCCGGCTGCCAGGATCCCGTCGGAATCGCCTGCCATAGCATGGGCGGTGAGGGCGACAATGGGGACATGCCCCCCGGTTTGGCCCTCGATCTTGCGGATCTCGCCGGTTGCTTCTTTCCCGTCCATTTCCGGCATGGAAATATCCATGAAGATCAGATCGGGCTGGAACTCTTTGAAGAGAGCAACCGCTTCGAGCCCATTGCTGGCAAATTGCAGCTCGATCTGAAGCTCTTTGACCATCTTGCTAAAGACCAGCTGGTTGGTCTTGTTGTCTTCGGCCGCAAGAACACGCAATTTGCGCGCTTCGGTTGGCACCGCCGGGGTGTCCGCATCTGTTGTGTCGGCGGCATAGGCCTCTTCCAGAGTTTGCGCCTCAGGCCCGTCATTGTCTGCAGCCGCGCCCTGACCCACATCTGGCAGCACATCAGAGCTCTTTTCCGGATGCAGCTCCACGGCCTCTGCCTCGACCACCTGAGACGGCAAAGAAGAGCTGAGGCTGGCGAGCTTGGCAAACAGCTCGTCGCGCGGCGTTGGCTTTGGCAACAGATTGAGGTTCAGCTCTGTGACATCCTTGGCGGCAAAATCGTGCAGATTGGCGCAGAGCATCACAATCGGTGTGTCGCTCCAGTCACTTTTGCGCAATGGGCGCGTCAATTCCAGACCGCCGCCACCCGGCAGCGCATGATCGCTGATGACCATGTCGATGCCATGGTGCATTTTCTGCATGGCGTCCGAGACACTGTCGGCAATGGTTGCCTCTACGCCCAATAGCATCAACTGACGGTGCAGGATCTCGCAGTTGAGCGTCGAGTCATCGACCAACAGGATGTGACGCAGGCTTTTGGGCAGCTTGGGGGTCGGTGCATAGGGGCCCTCGGCGGTGGGCAGCGGGATGCGGAAGCCAAAGCAGGACCCCTTGCCTTCTTCGCTTTCGACCCAGATCTCGCCGCCCATCAGATCAATCAGACGGCGCGAGATCGCCAGTCCCAGACCGGTGCCTTCGAACTTGCGGTTGCGCTCATTCTCGACCTGGTTGAATTCGCCAAAGACGTGGTCGATTTTTTCTTCGGGAATGCCGATGCCGGTGTCTTCGATCATGCAATGGACAGCGCAGGAGTTGTCATCGGTGTCGTAGACCCCGGTCACCCGCAGGGTCACATGGCCTTCATTGGTGAATTTCACCGCATTGCCGGCCAGGTTGGTCAGCACCTGCCGGATGCGGCCCGGATCGCCAACAAACCGGGTTGGCAGGAACAGGTCATAGTCCACCAGCATGGTGAGCCCCTTGTCCCGCGCCGTGGGCTGCAACAACATGACAATCTCGTGGATGCTGCGCTCCAGATCAAAGTTCTCTTTGTGCAGCACCAGTTTGGCGGCTTCAATTTTGGAATAGTCGAGCACGTCATTGATGATCACCAAAAGCGCTTCGCCAGAGTTCTTGATCGTTGTGGCGTAGAGTTTCTGCTCTTCTGTCAGCGTGGTGTCGTTCAGCAGTTCGGCCATGCCAACAACGCCATTCATAGGCGTGCGGATTTCGTGCGACATATTGGCCAGAAAGGCAGATTTGGCGCGGTTGGCAGCCTCGGCATGTTCGCGCGCGCTGCGCAGCTCTTCTTCGTAGTGCACGGTCGAGGTGATATCGAGCGCGAGGCTCACCACATCACCGCCATGGCCACGTTGGTCAATCAGGCGCAGATAGCGATCATCCCACAGCTGCACCACCACGGGTTCAGGCGCCAGTGACATCCAGCGTTCGGTCATCATCGCACGCCAGATATCGGGCTTCATGTCGCCGGTATTGATCAGGCCTTCATCGGTGAGAATCTGCAAGATACGCACATAAGAGATGCCAGGGGTGACCTCCTCGAGGCCATCAAAAATGTTGAGATAGGCCGTATTGGCGCCAATCAGCTGACTGTCTGCACTGAAAAAGGCAAAGCCGTCCTGAAAGGCCTGGATCGAATGCCCCAGCCGCCGCTCGGCTGTTTCGATCTTTTCATTGGCCATGCTGAGATCTGATTTGACCTTGGCATTTTCTTCCCGGGCGGTTGCCATCTCGGCCTGGGTGACGCCGTTTTGTTTTGTCAGCGCCAGAGCATGGCGGCCCAGCTTGCGATTCGCGGCTGTCAGTTCGGCCTGCTTGAGCTCAAGCAGCCGTTCTGCCGCCAGTCTTGCCCGGCGTTCTTCCGCGATTCTGTCAGCAAGGCTCATCCCTGCGGGCTCCATCAAAAAATCCAAACCGGGACCCGCCAAAAAGGGGCCGAAAGCTGAGTGAAAATACAAAGATCCTGATCTCATACCTACGCGCGAACTTCTTGCTATGGCGTTAAGCCCGTGTCAGCCTGTTGGGGATTTAGGAGGGCGTTATGTTTGATTATTTATTTTCACCTCTCACTTTTATGTGTCCCGGTCTTCGCCATCTTGCGGCCCGCAGGACTTCTATGGCGCTGCCAACAGCGCTGCCCATCGTGCCAACTGCGCTGTTCACCGTGCTGACGGCTCTGCCCATCGTGCTGACGGCTCTGCCCATCGTGCTGGCCGCTCTGCTCACAGCCTTCCTTGCGAGCCCGGTGACAGCCGGACCGGCGATCCCGTCGCTGCGCTATCAGGCCTATCTTGATACGGACTATTATGGCTCTGATTTGCAGGCGCTGTTTGATACCGATCTGGCCTCTTGCCAGCGGGCCTGCTCGGCGCAGAAATCTTGCGCTGGGTTTTCCTTTAACAGCCGTGCAAATGCCTGTTTTCCAAAGCAAGACATGCAGACAGCGTCACCGTTTGTAGGCGCCATTTCCGCCCTGAAACAGATCCAGCCCAAGCGCCTGTTGCAGCAAGGAGAGGCCCGCGCCAAACAGCTGAGCTTTCTGCCGGACGCGGATCTCAATCTGGCCTTTCGCGAGGCCGAAGAGATCGGGTTGCGCTTCCCCTCCGAGGGGGCGGCGCTGGAGGACATGATTACGGCAGGGCAGATCCAGGCCCGCAACGGCAATGACAAGGGTGCGTTGCGCTGGCTCTCCCAGGCGGTGGCGCTGAGCGACGAGGCAGCCCTCTGGGCGGAATATTCCACTGTTTTGTTGCGCTATAGCCAGGTGCAGAGCAGTGGCAAAAATCAGTCCCGCACGCGGGCTTTTGCCGCCGGGCTCAACAGCTTTTTGCGCGCGCCCTCTGCGTCGGGGCAGGTGAACGGCCTGGTCGCTGCTGCTCTGGCGCTGGAAAAACTGGGCCGGGGACGCGATATGCTGCCGGTGCTGCGTCTGGCCGAAGAAATCGCGCCGCGCCTTGATACCGCCCGGCTGCTGGACGAAGCGATCACAAAATATGGCTTCCGCGTCACGGATAGCCGGGTGCAAAGCGACAGCGCCACCCCGCGCCTCTGTGTGGAATTCTCTGAATCCCTGTTGCTGAGCGGCGTCTCCTATGAGGACTACATCAAGCTGCCCACCACCGGAGTTGTCGCCACACCTGAGGGCCGGGAGCTGTGCCTTGAGGGTCTGGAGCATGGCCAGCGCTACACATTGGTGCTGCGCCGCGGCCTGCCTGGGGGCACGGGTGATGCGCTGATCAAGGATGTTGAGCTGACGCATTATATCGGTGATCGCAGCCCTGCGGTGCGCTTTCCGGGTCGCGCCTATGTGCTGGCCAAGACGGATCAGGCGGCGCTGCCCATCGAGACCGTGAACCTCTCGGAGGTGGAGCTGCGCCTGCGGCGTGTCAGTGACCGCAACCTTTTGCGCAGCATTCAGGACGGCTATTTTGGCCGCCCCCTGTCGCAGTGGCAGGATGAGCATTTTGCCAGTGATATCGCCGAGGAGGTCTGGGTGGGCAGCGCGGTGCTGCAAAACGAGTTGAACCGCGACATGACCACCCGGCTGCCGCTGGCCGAGGCTATCGCTGACCAACCTGTTGGTATCTATGCGCTTTCGGCCCGTATTGCGGGGGCTGACCCCTATGAAGACCCCGGCGCCACCCAGTGGTTTGTGCTGACCGATCTGGGGCTGAGCACTATGTCCGGCAGCGACGGGTTGCATGTGCAGGTTCAGGGTCTGGCGAATGCCAAACCAAAGCCGGGCGTCGAGGTCACGCTGGTTTCCAACGCCAATGCGGTGCTGGGCAAAGCCGTCAGCGATGCCACGGGCTATGCGCATTTTGCACCGGGCCTCGCGCGTGGGCGCGGCGGGGCGGCCCCGGCCATGGTGCTGGCCCAGGCTGGAGAGGACGACTTTGCCTTTTTGTCGCTAAAGGATGCCGCCTTTGATCTGTCAGATCGCGGCGTCGAGGGCCGCCCGGCTCCGGGTCGGGTGGATGTATTCCTCGCCACGGATCGCGGTGCCTATCGGGCGGGAGAAGTGATCCATGTGACGGCGCTGACCCGCGATGGTACTGCCCAGGCAATCGAGGGCCTGCCCCTCACCGCCATTCTGACCCGCCCCGACGGGGTGGAATACAGCCGCCATTTGTCAGCCGGCGACAAGGCGGGCGGGTATGTCTTTGCTCTGCCCGTGGGGCTGTCGGCGCCGCGCGGCACCTGGCGGCTTGACGTCATGAGCGATGTGAAGGCGCCCGCGCTGGCCAGTCGCCAGATACTGGTCGAGGACTTCCTGCCCGAGCGGATTGATTTTGACCAAAGCGTCGCCAATGCCAGCGCTCTGCGTCCCGGTGAGCGGGCCCAGCTGGAGATCACGGCGCGCTATCTCTTTGGTGCGCCGGGGGCCGGGCTTGGCATTGATGGCGATCTGCGTCTGCGGCCTGTCACCACGCTGGAGAAATGGCCGGGCTACAGGTTTGGCCGCTATGACGCCGCGCGCGACAGTCAAAGCAGCTATTTCGGCGGCGATGAGACCGACCCAAAGGTCTGGCCCGCCTCAGTGTTGAGCTGCCCAAGATCGAGGCCGCAGGCCTGCCGCTGCAAGCCACGCTCATCACCCGGCTCACCGATGGCTCGGGTCGTCCGGTGGAACGCAGTCTCAGCCTGCCGGTCAGCCCGTCCGGGCCCATCCTGGGCATCCGGCCGCTGTTTGACGAGGTGGTGGCAGAGGGCACCGAGGCGGGATTCGAGCTGATCGCGCTGTCGCCGCAGCTGATACCGACCCCCATGCGGGTGAAATGGAGCCTGAACCGGATCGAGACCCGCTACCACTGGTATCAGCTTTATGGCAACTGGAACTGGGAGCCGAGCACCCGTCGCAAAAGCATTGCCACCGGTGAGGCCCTGCTTGGCGACACACCCTTTGTGCTGTCCACCCCCACCGACTGGGGCCAGTACGAGCTGGTGGTGGAACGGCTTGATGGCGACTATGTCGCGGCGGCGCTGGATTTTTACGCCGGCTGGTATGCGCCCGCTGATGGCTCGGCCACCCCGGACCGGCTGGAGCTGTCGCTGGACGCAGACAGCTATCAGCCCGGCGACACGGCCCAGCTGCGACTGGTGCCAAAAAATGCAGGCACCGCTTTGATTTCGGTGCTCTCCAACCGGGTCATCAGCCGCCAGGCTGTTGCGGTCGAGGCAGGCGATGTCGCGGCGGGCGAGGTTGTGATCCCGCTCTCTGTCACAAAAGACTGGGGCAGTGGCGCCTATGTCACCGCGATGATGCTGCAGCCACTGACCGGCAAGGACAGTCGCACCCCGACGCGGGCCCTGGGTCTTGTGCATGCCAAAGTGGCACAGCCCGGTCAGGACCTGCAGGTCAGCATTGAGGTGCCCGAGGTGGCGCGCCCGCGCAGCACCGAGGTCGCGCATATCGCAGTCAGTGGGGCGCATCCCGGCGCGGAGGTCTGGCTGACCGTTGCGGCCGTGGACCTTGGCATTCTTAATCTCACCGGTTTCAAAAGCCCGGATCCAGGTGCCTATTACCACGGCCAGCGTCGTCTTGGCATGGAATTGCGCGATCTCTATGGCCGCCTGATTGATCCGGGTAATGGCGCACTGGGGCAAATCCGCTCGGGTGGTGATGCGGATCGCGGCATGCAGATGCAATCACCGCCGCCGACGCAGGATCTGGTGGCGTTCTTTTCCGGACCACTGCAGGTTGATGCCAATGGCGCGGTTGCCATGCCGCTGGACCTACCTGCCTTTAATGGCACGGTGCGCCTGATGGCTGTGGCCTGGTCAAAACAGGCGGTAGGTCAGGCCGAGGCCGATATGCTGGTGCGCGACCCCGTGGTGGTGACAGCCTCTCTGCCCCGCTTCTTTGCACCGGGTGACCAAAGCCGCATGCGCATTGAAATCGTCCATGCGGAGGGCCCGGCTGGCGAGATGGCGCTGTCGGCGCAGGTTCTGGGCGCGGGCCTGTCGCTGGGCAATCTGCCTGCCTCGGTGATGCTGGGTGATCAGGGTAAGGCGGTGCTGGAGCTGCCGGTGACGGCCACAGGCGTAGGCGACCCTGAGGTTGCGCTGTCGCTGACCACGCCCGAGGGGCGTGTGTTGAGCCAAAACCTGCGTCTGCCGGTGCGGGCCAATGATCCGGTGGTGGCCACCACCCGGCGCTTTAGCCTGCAAAAGGGCGGCCGTTTTCAGCTCACCAATGATGTCTTTGCCAGTCTCAAACCGGGCACTACCCGCGCGGTTCTGTCGGCAGGGCCACTGGCCAAATTTGACGTGCCGGGCCTGCTACAAAGCCTTGACCAATATCCCTATGGCTGCACCGAACAGGTGACCTCAACGGCGCTGCCGCTGCTCTATCTGTCCTCGGTTGCGAAATCATTGGGGCTGGGCAAGGGGCCGCAGGTCGATGCCCGGATCCAATCAGCCATCCAGCGGGTGTTGACGCGGCAGGCCAGCAGCGGGGCCTTTGGCCTCTGGCGGGCCGAAAGCGGCGATTTCTGGCTGGATGGCTATGCCTCTGACTTCCTGTCGCGGGCCCGGGCGCAGGGCCACGCGGTGCCCGAAGGCGCCTTTGTGCGCGCCATGGACAACCTGCGCAACCGCCTCAACTATGCCTCTGATTTTGATCACGGCGGCGAGGACGTGGCCTATGCGCTCCTGGTGCTGGCGCGCGAAGGTGCGGCGGCAATGGGCGATCTGCGCTACTATGCGGATGTGAAAACCAGGGCCTTTGCGACCCCGCTCGCAGCAGCGCAGCTGGGGGCGGCCCTTGCGGCCTATGGCGACCAGCGCCGCGCGACCGGATGTTTGCCCGCGCCGCAGAGCTGTTGCAACATCAGGCGGATGAGCGCCCCCTCTGGCGGGCGGATTATGGCACCCATCGCCGCGATGCCGCAGGCGTGCTGGCGCTGCTGGTTGAGGCAGGATCAGAGGCGATCAACCCCGAGACCCTGACCCATCGTGTGAGTTCCAGCACAGCTCAGATGTCGACGCAAGAAGCCGCCTGGACCCTGCTCGCGGCCCATGCCCTGATCAAAAATCCTGAGGCCTCGGGGCTACTGGTTAATGGTCAGGCCACAACGGCTCCCTTTGTCAGGATCGAGGGGGGGCAGGCCTTAGCTCCTATGGCGATCTCCAGTGCCACAGGCGCCGCGACGGATCTGACCCTGACCACGCTGGGCGTGCCTGAGGTCCCGCCCGTTGCGGGCGGCTACGGCTATACGATAGAGCGCAGCCACTACAGTCTTGAGGGGCAGCCGCTGACGGGGGACAGTTTTGCTGTGGGCGACCGCTTTGTCACCGTTTTACGGGTCATACCGCATGAAAACGTTGGCGCGCGGCTGATGGTCAATGACCCTCTGCCGGCCGGTATCGAGATCGACAACCCCAACCTGCTGCGCGCGGGTGATCTGCGCGATCTCAGCTGGCTGAAACCAACCGGGGCCGAGCACGCCGAGTTCCGCAGTGATCGCTTTTTGGCGGCAGTTGATCTCTCTGGCACAAAACCCGTGACCCTTGCCTATGTCAGCCGCGCGGTGACTCCGGGTCTGTTCCATCACCCTGCCGCTCAGGTCGAGGACATGTACCGTCCGGCCTATCGCGCCCAGACCTCCGCCGGGCAGGTTGAGGTCCGGTGAGGGCTGAGAAAACAGCATCGCCGCGCCCGCCAGTTCGCCCCAAGCCTGCGCGCCTCAGGCCTGTGCGGCTCAGGCCAGTGCGCCGCAAGGCTGTGCGCCGCAACAGGCGCCTTTGGGGTCTCGGCCTGATCCTGGCTGCGGCGGCTGTGATGGCCGGGGTGAAAGGATTGGACAAATGGGTCGCCGACACGGTTTTGCCGGTGACGCTGGCGGAGACCTCAACCGAGGTTCTCGACCGCAATGGGACCTTGTTGCGGGTCTATCCGGTGGGGAACGGCATCTGGCGCATGGCACCGCAGCTGGACCAGGTGGATGCGCGCTTTTTGGCGATGCTAACGGCCTATGAGGACAAGCGGTTCTATTCCCACGCGGGGGTTGACCCGATTGCAATGCTGCGCGCTGTTGGCCAGGCCTTATGGAACGGGCGCGCGGTCTCTGGTGGCTCGACCCTGACGATGCAACTGGCGCGGCTGCTTGAGGATGGCTCAACCGGGCGCTGGGCTGGTAAGCTGCGCCAGATCCGGCTGGCGCTGGCGCTGGAACGCAGGCTTTCAAAGCAGCAGATCCTGGCGCTCTACCTGACCCACGCGCCCTATGGCGGCAATATCGAGGGGCTGCGCACGGCAAGCTATGCCTGGTTCGGCAAGGCCCCCAACCGTCTGACCCCGTCACAGGCGGCGCTGCTGATTGCGCTGCCGCAATCTCCCGAACGCCGTCGCCCGGATCGCGCACTACCGGCTCCAGCCATGGCCCGCGACCGGGTTCTGGCACGGCTGGCAGCGGCCGGATTGCTGAGCGCGGCCGAGGGGGAGGTGGCCTCACAGGCGCCGCTGCCGCGTCGTATGCGCTCGTTTCCGCGGCTGGCGCCACACCTGTCGGATCGCGTTGTGGCCAGCCGCCCGGCAGCCTCGCGTCTGTCCCTGACGCTGGACGCTCAGGTGCAGGCCAAGATGCAGCGCTTGCTGGCGCAGGCGGCACGCCGGGCCGGGCCGCGAATGTCGGCGGCGCTTTTGGCGGTGGATCACCAAACCGGAGAGATCCTTGCGTCTGTGGGCTCGCCCGGCTTTACAGACAGCACACGGCAGGGGTTTGTTGACATGACGCAGGCGCGGCGCTCGCCGGGCTCAACCCTGAAACCGCTGGTCTATGGCCTCAGCTTTGAGGCGGGGCTGGTGCATCCCGAAAGCCTGATCCACGATGGCCCGGTTGAGTTTGACGGCTATGCGCCGCAGAATTTTGACGGGCAATTTCGCGGCGATATCCGGGTGCGTGAGGCGCTGCAAATGTCGCTGAACATTCCTGTGGTGCGTCTCACCCGAGAGATCACCCCGGCGCAGCTGCTGGCCAGCCTGCGCCGGGGGGGCGCCAAACCTGCGCTGCCGGGCGGCAAACCCGGCCTTGCGATCAGCCTTGGCGGCATCGGCACCTCGTTGCAGGATCTGGTGCAGATCTATACCGGGATTGCAGCGGGCGGGCAGGCCCCACGCCTGCGCAGCGAACAAAGCGGGCCCTTTGAGGCCCTGCCGCGGATCCTTTCGCCGGTCGCTGCCTGGCAGCTGGGCGACATTTTGCGCGGCGTGGTGCCGCCGCCCGGGGCGCGGGCCGGGAGGCTCGCCTATAAGACCGGAACCTCTTATGGGCACCGCGATGCCTGGGCCATTGGCTGGGATGGCCAGCACGTGATCGGCGTCTGGCTGGGGCGGGCAGATGGCACGCCGGTGCCCGGGAGCCTTTGGCGGTGATCTGGCGGCGCCGGTGCTGTTTGAGGCCTTTGGTCGCCTGAAGCCAGGACTGGCAGCCTTTTCGCCGCCACCCCCGGCCACGCTGATCGTCACCGCTGCTGAGCTGCCGCTGCCGCCGCGCCGGTTTCGCCCCCGAGATGCCGTGTTTTCGGATGCGGCGCTGGCGCCACAACTGCTGTTTCCGCCGGATGGCGCAGGTCTGGCGCTGCGCGGAGAGCCTCTGGTGGTGAAACTGCGCGGCGGCACCGCGCCTTTTGCCCTGCTGGCAGATGGCAGAGTTCTGACCAAGGGGCAGCGCCAGCGCGAGTTTGAAGTGCCATACCCGGGGCAGGGCTACGCGCGGCTGTGGTGGTCGATGGTGCCGGTCAGAGCGTGGCTGTGTCGGTGCAGATTGATACGCCGGGTCTGTAGCCGGCTTTCACTGACTGGCCCGTCTGACTGGCCGGCCTAACGCCGTCCTTCGCGCAGCCATCCCGCAATGATGAACCCGGTCACCAGCAGCAGGCTCAGCCAGACTGGCAGCAACTGGATTTGCGACACTGACACTGTCTCATAGGCGCCGCGCGGTGTCAGGCCGATCCAGTCGCGTCCGGCAGCAGGGCGTCCCGGCTTTACCTCCCGCAGGCGCGGCAGGCCATCCTCTATGCGCAATGTGCCGCCGCGCTGGGGCTGCAGCACAGGGGCCAGAACAGCGCCGGTAGCGATGGTTTGCTGAAACTCGCGCGGCGCGGCAGGCCCCAACCCGATGACCGCAGCGACCTCGCCCTCACGCAGCCGGTACAATCCGGGCCCGGCTGCGATATGCGTCGCCTCCCAAAGACCGGGCGCCGTTTCCTGCATCATTTGCGTGGTCTCTTCCCCATCGGGCGCTGTGATCACCAGCGGGCCCGCCGCGCCCTCCATGCGACGGCGAAAGATCTGCATGCTTTGGCCAGTGGCCTCGGCCCAGAGCATTTCCTCTCCCAGTTCCGGCTCTTTCATCATCCAGTGCGCCAGACGGCGCAGCAGCTCCAGTTGCGGCCCACCCCCCTGATAGCCGCGGCTCCAGAGCCAGGCGTGATCCGAGGCCAGCAGCGCCACCCGCCCCTCGGCAACCCGATTCAGCACCAGCAAGGGCCGCTCAGTGACGCCCTGCATCACCACATGACCTTCGGAAGACGTGAGCTCGATCTGGCGCAGCCAGCTGCCCCAGGCGGGGGTGTCAGTTTGGTCCGGCTCCAGCCCGGCGGTGACCGGATGGCGCTGGCCCAGTGCGGTGACTTTGGGGCGAAAGGCCTGCTCTAATACGCGGGCGGTTGGGGCTGCGGGCAGCACACGCGCCAGCGGCGAAGCCATAGATCGAGTCGGCGCTGGCAAAACCCGGACCCGCCGCCACCAGAACAGCGCCGCCCTTTTCCACATAGTTGGCGACATTGTCGAGATAGATGGCCGGCAGGATGCCGCGGCGTTTGTAGCGGTCAAAGATGATCAGATCAAAGTCGTCGATCTTTTCCAGAAACAGCCCACGGGTGGGAAAGGCGATCAGCGACAGCTCATCCACCGGCACCCCGTCTTGTTTTTCCGGGGGGCGCAGGATGGTGAAATGCACCAGATCAACCGAGCTGTCGGATTTCAGCAGGTTGCGCCAGGTACGCCCGCCTGGATGTGGCTCACCCGAGACCAGCAGCACTCGCAGCCGGTCGCGCACGCCATTGATCTGCACCAGGGCGGCGTTGTTGCGATCTGTCAGCTCTGACGGCACCTCGGGGGTGGCAAAGCGGATCACGTTGCGGCCGCCGTGGGGCAGGGTGAGGGGCAAGGTCGAAATCCACCCCCAGAGGCAGATTAAACCGCTGTGGCACACCGCCATCCACGGATATCTCAAGCAGCGCGGATCGCAGATCAGCGGGGGCCGCGCCCTGATCCTCGATCCGCAGGGTCAGGGTGACTGCTTCGCCGATAATGGCAAAGGCCGGCGCGTTGCGCACAATCAGACGACGGTCCCAGTCGCTGGTCTTGCCGGTCTGCAGCAGATGCATGGGGGCCGGCAGGGTGAGCGCATGATCGGCGTCATGCACCTGGCCATCCGACAGGGCGACAATGCCGGCAACCCGCCCCTGTGGCTCATCCGCCAGCGCTTGCGAAATAGCCTCGATCAGGGCGGTGCCGGTATCGCCGGTGCCGTCTTTCACAGTGATCCAGCGGGTCTCGGTATTGGGGCGATCTGCCAGCTGTTGCTCCAGCCTTGTGCGCGCGGCTGCGACCTGGCTTTGGCGATCTGACAGATGCTGGCTGGCCGTGTCATCCACCGCGACCAGCACGATATCGCTAAGGGCGGTCCGGTTCTCGGTCTGGGACAGCGGCCCCATCAGAGCACCCAGCAGGCAGAGCGCGGCAAGCCCGCGCAGCACCCAGCCGGGCAGGCGGCGCCAGGCCGCGACAGCGATGCTTGCCAGGGTCAGCGCGACAAGGCTCCAGAGCACAGGCCAGGGCAGCAGCGGGTCAAAGAGAAACGTCTGTGTCATCAAATCTGCCCCTATTGTCCCAGCCGTTCCAGCAGGGCCGGCACATGGACCTGATCAGATTTGTAGTTGCCGGTGAGCACATGCATCACCAGATTGACGCCAAAGCGAAAGGCCAGCTCACGCTGGCGTTCACCGGCGAAGCCGCGCCCGACAGGCAGCAGTGGCCTGCCATTGGCATCGACTGCCCAGGCTGCGGCCCAGTCATTGCCGCCAATCACCACCGGGGTCACCCCATCGTTGAGATCGCGAAAGGGGATGCCTTCGATTTGCTCGGCGTCGGGCGGAGCCGCTTCGACCCAGAGTGCGCCGCGCGCATGGCGACCGGGAAAATCCTGCAGCAGGTAAAAGGCCCGGGTCAGCACATGGTCGCCCGGCACCGGCTCTAACGGTGGAATATCCAGCGGTACTGCCAGCTGTTGCAATCTGTGGGCGGCGGGGCTTGCGGCGCCACTGGCGGCATATCCGGCATCGCGGGTGTCGAACAGGATCATGCCGCCGGATCGCAGATAGCTGTTGAGCCTGGCATAGGCAGCAGGCGAAGGCAGCGGCTGTTGCGCCGTAATCGGCCAATACAGCAGCGGATAGAGCGCCAGATCGTCTTGCTCAAGATCCAGGCCAACTGGGTTTGCGGGCTCAACCGAGGTTCGGAAATACAGGGTGTCAGACAGGGCCTGAAGACCCGCCAAAGCAACACGGTCTATCTTTGCATCCCCAGTCACCACATGGGCCAGAGTGAGGTCGGCTGCGCGATCCGCATGTTCTGGCGGGCTGGTAATTTCAGGGATTTCAGGAGCTGGTGTCTGGCTCTGCGCCTGTAGCTGAGCCTGTGCCTGCATCTGGGGCACCGGTGTTGTCTGCGCCTGCAGCGGGGCACCCCCCAGGGCTATCAGGGCACACAGCGCGAGACCAAGCCCCAGTGCGGCACTCAGCGCAACACTTTGTGGCCGCCGCAGCAGGCCGCTGACAAAAAGCGTCGCCAGGACATCCACGGCCAGCAGCACCAGTGCGAGCGCCAACAACAGCCCCGCAAGGGCGCGTTCTTGTCCGCTGTCGTAACTGGCCTGCGAGACTGCAGAGCTCCAGCTGGCCGGGGTCAGGCTGTCGCCGGGGCGCAGAGTGTTGCGTGCCAGACTGCGTCCCTCGCTTTGGTACAGGCCGGGGCGCAGCGCCGGGCCTGCCGCAGCCTCTATCAGATCGGGGCCAGAGACGCCGGGCAGGGTTGTGGCCTCGGCACTGCGGCCAAAGCCATCCAACACTGTCACCGGCTGCCAGGTGGTGCCCTCCAGGCTCTGGGCTGCGGGGGTTTTGGCCGCAGAGGAGACCGTCTGCCGCTCCAGCATGCGGATAAAAAGCCCCGAAAGCGGCAGGCTGCTCCATTCCGCATTGGCGGTGACATGAAACAGCACCACCCGCCCCTGTCCCAGCGCCTTGCGGGGGACCAGTGGCGTGCCGTCCTCAAGCGCGGCTATCACGCGGGTGGCAAGGCTGGGATCCGGCTGCGCCACCACCTGCGACGAGACCGAGACCTCCTGCGGGATGGTCAGGCCATAAAAGGGAGAGGTCTCGGGAAACGGCGCCAGGGTCTTTGGCGCGCCCCAGCTCATGGCGCCGCCGATGCTGCGACCGCCAATGCGCAAGCGCACCGGCATCAGCGCGTCCTCAGCACTGCGGGCAGTGTCGCTGGCGGCCAGGCGTGGCCCGGCAAAGCGCAGCAATAGACCGCCATCATGGACCCAGGTGATCAGGCGCTCCTCAACCTCGGGCGACAGCCGCGCCACATCGGCCAGCACGATAACATCGGGGTTGGCGGGAAGGAGGTCGCTCAGCGCGCCTTCCAGCAGATCGGCGCTGGGTTTAAGAGCCTGCCGCAGGTAGTGCAGCGGCGACAGCAGCGCCAGACCTTCGTCCTCGGCCCCCGAGGCGATCAGCGCCACCTCACGACGGCGCAGGCTGTCGTCGCTCAGCGCCACCGCCCCGGCAGAGCGCTGGCCTGTCAGCTCAAACCGCTCGATGCGGGCGCGCAGCTCGGCGGGCAGCGCCAGCTTTACGCTGCTGCTCAGCGCTGCGGGTTCAAACACGAGAGTGGCCTGCGTCAGGCTGCGCTGGGTGCCACCTGGATCGCGGCCCCGCGCCTGCAGCAGCAGCTCTTGCGGCGCTTGGTTTTGACCAGAGGCGCTTTGATCCGGGGTGTGGCTGCGCAGCACCGTGAGCTCTAGCGCGCCGTCGCTGATGCTGGGGGGAAGAAGGCCAAACACCGGCAGGCCTGAGGAAACAACCGTCACCGCGCCGCGTGCAGTCAGGGCTGTGGTGAGATCCTGTTGTCCGCCGTAGGCCAGACCATCGCTGTACCAGAGGCTGTCGAAATCGCTGTCGCTGGCTGCCAGATGGTCCAGTGCGGCGGTGATCTGGTCGGGGCCCGGCTGCCAGGGCAGAGGGGTAATGCCGGGCAATTGTTGCAGCCAGGTTGAGGCCGCCTGAAACTGCAGCGCCCTTTGCGCAGTCAGGCGCAGCAGCGCCACGGGGCGGTTGGCGCGTCCGGCTTCTTCCAGCCGGGTGGTGATCTGGGCCTGGGTCTCTTGCCAGTTTGGCGCCCCGGCCCATGTGGCATCCACCACCAGCACCAGCGGACCTGACCCCTGAGTGTCGCGGGCCGGGTTCAGCACGGGGCCGGCAAAGCCGATGATGGCTGCGGCCACCGCCAAAAGGCGCAGCAGCAACAGCCACCAAGGGGTGCGGTCTGACTGGCAGACCTGATCTGACAGCCCCAAAAGCAGCGTGACGGCAGGAAAGACCTGTCGCTTTGGTGCAGGCGGCACCGCCCTGAGCAGAATCCACAGGACGGGCAGCGCCAGCAGGGCCAGCAACAGCCAGGGCGCGACAAAGCCAATGCCTGCAATCAGTGTCATGCTCTGCCCCGATCCATGGCGTGATAGAGCCACATCAGCGCGGACAATGCGCTGTCATTGCTGTGGTGCTGACCAATGCGCCAGCCGGCGGCGCGGCACAGGCGCTCCAGCGCGTCGCGTCGTTCTGCCAGCCGTTCCAGATGGGGCGCGCGCAGCGCGGCGGCTTTGAGGTTTTCATGGCTGGGCCCGCCGGTGACGCTTTCAAACCGGGTGCGCCCGTCAAAGGGAAAGTGCTCTTCTGCCGGGTCGAGAACCTGCAACAGTACGCCGCGCACGCCGCGATCGGCCGCCTTGGACAGGGCGCGTTCCAGCGGCTCAAACGGCCCGAGGAAATCCGAGATGAACAGCGCGCGCGCGTGCGGTGCCATGGCGCGGTCTTCGGGCGGCGCATAGTCCTGGGTCTGATCCTCACTCAGGGCTGCCGCCAGACGCAGCACCTGCAGATTGCCACGGCGCGGTGGCAGGCTGCCGCCGGTAAGGCCAACGCGCTCGCCGCCCCGCAGCATCAGGATCGACAGGGCCAGACCGATCAATCGCGCCCGGTCGACCTTTTTTTCCAGCTCGGGGGTTGAGGCAAAGCGCATCGACGCGCCCTGATCGACCCAGAGATGCACCGTCTGGGCAATCTGCAGCTCGCGTTCGCGGACAAATTGCACATCGCCGCGGGCCGAGCGGCGGTGGTCCACCATGCGTCGGCTGTCACCCTGCTGCAGCGGGCGGTACTGCCAGAAGTCATCGCCCGTACCGGCGCGGCGCCGTCCGTGTTCGCCGCTCAGCACCGATCCGGCCAGCTGTTGCGCCTGCACCAATAGCGGTGGCAGGGCACTGGCGGCGCTTTCGCCCTCCTGGCGCAGCTTGGCAGCAGTCCCTGTTGCGGCGGTCCCTGGGGCGGCGGTCTGGCTCATGCGGCGATGCCGTTTTGGGTCAATCCTGCGGCGGTGCTGGCGATCAGATCGCTCCAGGCTGTCACCACGGGCCCGCGCCGCAAAGCTGAGCTGCATGCGGTGGCTGAGCACCGGCAGTGCCATATTCAGCACGTCTTCGGCATTGGGTGCGAGGCGGTTTTGCAGCAGGGCGCGGGCGCGGACCGCCAGCATCAGGGCCTGGGCCGCACGTGGTCCCGGCCCCCAGGCCACGGTCTGTGCCACCTGTTCCGACACACCCGGCTCTTCGGGGCGAAAGGCGCGCACCAGATCGAGAATCATCTCCACCACTGTTTCGCCAACCGGCATGCGGCGCAGCAGGCTCTGGGCGGCGAGGAGGTCCTCGGCGGTAAAGACCTGATGCGCGGTGTCTTCTTCAAGACCCGTGGTGCTGAGCAGGATGTCGCGTTCCGTGTCGCGGGTCGGGTAGGGCAGATCGATGTGAAACAGAAACCGGTCCAGCTGTGCCTCGGGCAGCGGATAGGTGCCTTCCTGTTCGATCGGGTTCTGCGTTGCCAGCACATGAAAGGGCAGGCCCAGCGGGCGGTTTTCACCGGCAACGGTGACCTGGCGTTCCTGCATCGCCTGCAAGAGCGCCGATTGGGTGCGCGGGCTGGCGCGGTTGTTCTCATCCGCATCAGCAGCTGGCAAAACACCGGGCCGGGCAAAAAGCGAAAGGCGCGGCTGCCATCTGCTGCGGTGTCCAGAACCTCGGAGCCGAGGATATCTGCTGGCATCAGGTCGGGGGTGAACTGCACCCGCTTGCCGTCCAGTCCCATCACGGTTGAGAGGGTTTCCACCAGCCGGGTTTTGCCAAGGCCGGGCAGGCCCACCAGCAGGCCATGGCCACCGCAGAGCAATGTGGCCAGTGTCAGGTCAACGACCCTCCCTGTCCGATGAAACGGCGGGTGATCGAATCCCGCGCCAGTTGCAGCTTTGCTTCCAGAGCTTCAATCTCGGCCAGCAGATCGTCGGGTTCGGACATGACATTCCTTTCACGGCGGATATATGGTGCTACTGTATCGCGGTTCAGGGAAATGGCAAAAGCAATGAGTGGACAAAAAACTGTGACACCATCGGCAGAAGGGCTGGCGGCCTCGATCAAGGCGGCAGGCAGGGCTGCTGGACAGGCTGCTGGGCAAGCAGGCGGCAAAGGCGGATTGCCGCCGGTGCACCTGTGGAACCCGCCCTTTTGTGGCGACCTGGACATGCGGATCGCCCGCGATGGCACCTGGTTTTACCTCGGAACGCCTATCGGGCGCTTTGAGCTGGTCAAACTGTTCTCTTCGATCCTGAAACGTGAAGAGGGCAAATATTTTCTGGTCACCCCGGTTGAGAAGGTTGGCATCATCGTCGATGACGCGCCGTTTGTCGCGGTGGATTTTGAGGCGAAAGGCACTGGAGATGCGCAGGTCCTAAGCTTTACGACTCATGTGGGAGATCAAATGGTTGCGGGCGCTGAGCACCCGATTCGCGTTGAGCGGGACGCCACAACCGGGGAGCCCTCGCCCTATGTTCTGGTGCGCGCTGATCTGGAGGCGCTGATTGATCGCAAGAGCTTTTATCGCCTGGTAGAGCTGGGGGCACATCACGAGGGCTGGTTCGGGTTGTGGTCTTCGGGGGTGTTCTTTCCGGTGATCCCATCTGACGAATTACCCTGATTCGTCGGCGCGCAGTTCGCCCTCGTCATCAGACAGCCCCATAATATGTTGCCGCCCTGGCCGGTGTCTTGGCCGGTGTATTGGATGCTGTCCTGCGGGGCTGGCATAGGTTAGAAAGAATGCGTTGTTTTCTCTGCTTGGCGCGGGGGGGACGAAAACGATAGATCAAGGACGATGACAGACAGGAGGTCTATGGAATGCCACGATTTGCGGCGAATATCACTATGCTCTTTGCTGAGCTGCCCTATCTGGAGCGTTTCACGGCCGCCGCTGCTGCTGGCTTTACGGCGGTAGAGATCCTGTCGCCTTATGAGTTCGCTGCCAAGGAAACGCAGCGGGCTTTGCTGGCCAATGGGCTGGATCTGCTGCTGATCAATGCGCCGCCGCCGAATTATACCGGTGGAGATCCGGGCTATGCAGCCAGACCCGGCGGTACCGACCGGTTTCAGCGCGATATCCGCCGGGTGTTACGCTACGGAGATGTGCTGGATGTGAGCCTCATCCATATCATGGCAGGATATGCCAAGGGGGACGAAGCCCGTGCGACTTTTGTCGAGAACCTGCGCTGGGCTGCGGATTACGCTCCGGGCCAGCAATTCACCATCGAGCCTTTGAATTCAGGCGACCAGCCAGGGTATTTCCTGGATGACTACAACCTTGCGGCCGAGGTGCTGGATGCGGTGGCCCGGCCCAATGTCGGGCTGCAATACGATGCCTATCATGCTCAGGTGATCCATGGCGATGCGGCTCAGGTTTGGGATGCATTTGGCAATCGTGCGGTGCATGTTCAGATCGGTGCCGCGCCAGGTCGCTGTGAGCCGGGGACCGGGCCGATAGATTTTGACGCTCTGTTCCATGCCATTGATACCAGTGGGTATCAGGGCTGGGTGAGTGCGGAATATACGCCGTCAACAACGCGCACCGAAGATAGTCTTGGCTGGATGACTGGGCGTGTCGTAGGTTTGCGATAGCTACATTCTCTATGGGGAATGTAGCTTGGGCTGGCTGCATGTTCTGAACGAGGACGCCTAGCAACACCTGTTCGTTGTGTTCCCGATGTGGCCAGCGTGATGCTCTCAGGGCGCATGCCTTGTGACGTTTCTGTTGTCGTTGTTGCATGGGCCGTTTGTTTGAACGATTTACAGAGCTGAACCAGCGCTGGGAGGAACACCAAAGAGCGAGCGCTCCCGCCAATTCCACAACACCCCTAAAGGGATGTCGTTTCTTTGTTGGGGGTGGCGCCGCGCTAACGCGCGGCGAAGAGGGCAGGCTTGCAAAAAGGCTTTGGGACAGTTGTGATCTCAACGGTGACTTTTGAGGGGGCCGCGAAGAGGGGCCGTAAAGAGAGGGCTGAGAAGTCTGGGCGGCAAACCAGCAAGGCGAACCAGTTTCAGCTCCTTTAGCGTTCAAAGCTGCAGCGCCGTGCCATAGGCACGGCGCTGGGCCCAACGGCTGGAAGGCGCATCTTTGATGCGATTTCAGCGGGCGGGAGAGCTACCGGATTGAGGCTTGAAGCAACAGATATGTGCTAGTGTGCCTGCGCCCAGTTGCTCCCTTGCCCGGCCTCGACACTCAGTTTCACATCCAGATGCACCGCAGGGTCGGCAGCGTTTTCCATCACCTGGCGTGCGGTTTCGATGGTCTCTGCCACCGCAGCCTCGGGGACTTCGAACAGCAATTCATCGTGGACCTGCAACAGCATCCGGGCGGGCAGATGGGCAATCGCCTGCGGCATGCGTACCATGGCCCGGCGGATCACATCGGCGGCCGTGCCCTGAATGGGGGCGTTGATCGCTGCCCGTTTGGCAAAACCCGCGCGTGGCCCCTTGGCGGCAATCTCCGGCGTGTGGATCTTGCGGCCAAACAGCGTCTGCACATAGCCGTGCTCCTTGGCGAATTCCACCGTCTGATCCATATAGGTGCGGATGCCGGGGAAGCGCTCGAAATACCGGTCGATAAAGCCCTGCGCCTCGGCGCGTGGAATGCGCAGATTGCGCGCCAGACCAAAGCCGGAAATCCCGTAGATCACGCCAAAGTTGATCGCCTTGGCCTGACGGCGAATATCCGGCGTCATCTCCTCCATCGGCACGTTGAACATCTCCGAGGCCGTCATGGCGTGAATGTCCTGGCCCTCGGCAAAGGCCGCCTTCAGCGCGTCAATTCCGGCGACATGCGCCAGAATGCGCAACTCGATCTGGCTGTAGTCGAGCGACAGCAGCACATTACCCGGCTCGGCGACAAAAGCCTCGCGAATGCGGCGGCCTTCTTCTGAACGCACGGGGATGTTTTGCGGGTTGGGGTCAGACGAGGCCATGCGGCCGGTGTTCGCCCCGGTCTGAATATAAGAGGTATGCACCCGGCCGGTCTCTGGATTGATATGGTCCTGCAGCGCGTCTGTGTAGGTGGATTTCAGCTTGCTCAGCTGGCGCCAGTCCAGCACCAACCCGGGCAGCGTGTGCTCTGTCGCCAGATCCTCAAGGATATCCGCACCGGTGGCATAGGCGCCGGTTTTGCCCTTTTTGCCGCCCGGCAGTGCCAGCGTGTCAAACAGGATTTCACCCAGCTGTTTCGGAGAGCCGACATTAAACGGCTGACCAGCCTGTTCGTGGATTTCCGCCTCCAGCCCGGCCATCTTCTGGGCAAAGGCATTCGACATCCGGCTCAATGTGTCACGATCCACCTTGATGCCGTTGCGCTCCATCTCGGCCAGCACAGGCACCAGCGGCCGCTCGAGCGTTTCATAAACCGTGGTGACCTGCTCTCTGTGCAGCTCGGGCTTGAAATGCTGCCACAGACGCAGGGTGACATCGGCATCTTCCGCCGCATAGGGCACCGCATCCGTGATGGGCACCCGGTCAAAGGTGATGGCGGATTTGCCGGTGCCCAGCAGCGGTTTGATCGGGATCGGTGTGTGGTCGAGATAGCGCTCTGACAGGGTGTCCATGCCGTGATTGTGCTCACCTGCGTGCAGGGCGTAGGACATCAGCATGGTGTCATCGATCGGCGCAACTGCGATGCCATAGCGGTGGAGGATCTTGGCGTCATATTTCATGTTCTGCCCGATCTTGAGCACCGCCGGATCCTCAAGCACCGGTTTCAGCATCGCCAGTGCGTCTTCCAGCGGCATCTGGCCTTCGGCCAGGCCTTCACCGCCAAACAGATCATCGCTGCCGGCCTTATGGGTCAGCGGAATATAGCAGGCCGCGCCGGGCTCAACACAAAGCGAGACTCCAACCAGATCAACCAGCATGGAATCCAGCCCGGTGGTCTCGGTATCCACGGCGACATAGCCGCGCTGATAGATCTGGTCGATCCAGACCTGCAGGGCCGTCGCATCCCGGACGCAGTCATATTTTGTGGCATCAAACGGCACGGCTTCTGGCGCGGCTGTGGCCGTTGTTCCCGCAGCGGCGCTCTCTGGGATGCTCGGGGCCTCGACGCCCAATTGGTCGGAAATCCGCTTGGTCAGGGTGCGGAACTCCATCTCAGTCAGGAAGCCCAACAGCGTGTCAGGATCAGGATCCAGCACCTCGAGATCTTCGAGGGTGAAGTCCAGCAGCATGTCGCAATCAAGCTGCACCAGGGATTTCGACATCTCGATCTGGGCGCGCTTGTCGATCAGGGTCTGACGGCGCTTGGGCTGTTTGATCTCTTCGGCCCGGTCCAGCAGGCTTGTGAGATCGCCAAATTCATTGATCAGCAGCGCAGCCGTTTTGATGCCAATGCCAGGGGCTCCGGGCACGTTGTCGACAGAGTCGCCCGCCAGCGCCTGCACATCAACCACCCGGTCGGGGCCAACGCCAAATTTCTCCCGCACGCCCTCGCTGTCGATGCGCTTGTTCTTCATTGCGTCCAGCATCTCGACGCCGCCGCCGACCAGCTGCATCAGGTCCTTGTCGGACGAGATAATGGTACAGCGCCCACCCGCATCGCGCGCCTGATGCGCCAGGGTTGCGATGATATCATCGGCCTCAAATCCGTCGATCTCTTTGCAGGCGATGTTAAAGGCGCGGGTGGCATCACGGGTCAGCGGAAACTGTGGCCGCAGGTCTTCTGGGGTGGGGGGGCGATTGGCCTTGTAGAGATCATAAAGATCATTGCGAAAGTTTTTGCCCGGGTGGTCAAAGATCACCGCCGCATGGGTCGGCGCATCGGGGCCGGTGTTGCCCTCGACATAGCGGTGCAGCATGTTGCAGAACCCGGCAACAGCGCCAATCGGCAGCCCGTCTGATTTGCGCGTCAGCGGCGGTAGCGCATGATAGGCCCGAAAGATAAAGGCTGAGCCATCGATCAAATGCAGATGACAGCCTTTGCCAAATTTGGCTTTGCCGATTTGGGTGTCGCTCATGGCCTGATGCTCCGGGAATAACGCGTTTGTTCCCGTTATCGGTGATCCGGCGAGTGAGGGCAATTGCCCATTGTACCCGCGGCCAGAGAGTGCCCGCGGCCAGAGCAGCGTGGCGTGCGCGCAAAATCCTTGCCCCCGGCGGGAGGTAAAAACTGCCGGGGCAAGGGACAGGGGGGATGTGGAGAGATCTGTTAAGAAATCGCCCCTGTATCTGGCGTGTTGTCTGGCGTGGCGCATCCGGCTGACATGCTGCGTCAGGCTGGCCGCGCAGATCGGCTGACCGCGCGGATCGCCCGCACTAAATCGCCCGCACTAAATCTGGCAGACTAAATCTGGCAGTGCAGATCTGACTGGCTCAGACCTGCTTGCCTCAGTGCAGTGGCGCCTGCGACATGCCCCTGCGTCTGCCGGTCTGTGTCACCAGTTGATTGGGAGATCGTCGGTCCCGCGCGTGTCGCCGCATTGCCGCAAAGCTCTGGCGCAGAGGTTCTGGCTGCGACTGAGACTGGCGCATCTTGGACTGGCGCATCTTGCGCAGGACAAAGCGCCGCGACAGGCCAAACAGGCCAAGGCAGACATAGCTTGCCTGGATCAGAAAAGCGGCCAGATTAAAGGCCGTTACCAGGCTGATCAGCACGCAGGATGCGGCGGTGACCACAAAACAGGTATAGCCAACGCTATTGCCGCAAATACGTCCGGTCTGCAGTAGGGTGAAAGCGGTAATATATAATGAAAACCCAACAACACCGATGAGCTGCAAAATTTGCGGGTGCTGCTGCAATGCGGCAATGAAATCACTCATAAGAAACTCCCTGAACAATAAGAGCACTTAGGCAGAGCGTTCAAAGAGGGTCATACCCCCGATGGGGTAAGGCCCGCGTATTTTTGCAAAAACATGCGCGGCTAGCGGGATGTTGCCTGCACCAGGTCAGCAATCTTTTGCACAACATCTGATGCGTCCTGATAGAGCACCAGTTGTCCGACCTCTGGATAGCCGTAAAACGTGAACCCCATCCGGCTGGCAAAGGCCTGCGCGCTGGGCAGGGTGACAACCGGGTCGGCACCACCATTGCACCAGCACCACTGGCTGGCTCAGACCCTGGCAATATTTTGACCAGTCGCGCACCACATGATGCGAATCGATGGCAAAGCTCCAATGGCCCTGCTGCACCACCTGGCGAAATCCGGTGAACAGGATGTCGCGGTGTTCGGGGCGGGCGGCGAGGGCGCGATCGGGGCTGTCGGGACGGTAGAGCGCGTTGAGAAAGGCTTCGACTCCACCGGCATCAATCTGGGCAATGCCGGCGCGCAGCAGGGTGGGCAACATGCGCGGCGTAAACCGCGCGGTCAGGGCCATGACCTGCTGGCGGTAATGCATGGCACGGATCTGGCTCATCTCGGTGATGGGCACGGCCCCCGAGATATTAAAGACGCCCTGCACCAGATCGGGATGCCGCTGCGCCAGACGAAAGGCAAAGACCGCGCCGGACATATTGCCAATGGCAAGAAGTCGGCTGTAGCCCAGATGTTTGAGGAAGGGCTGCATGTCGGCGCAGAAGCGATCCGGCGCCTCTGCGGGGTGGCGTTGGGCGACCGGGTCCAGATCGCTGCTGCCAAAACCGGGGCGCAGCGGGCAGATGAATTTGAGCCCATGCCGGTGCAGCTGCTTCACCACCTGTGGCGGAAAATTCGGCCCGTTCAGCATGTTATGGATAAACAGGCAGGGGGCGCCGTGCTCCGGGCCAAAGATCCGGTAGCTGATCTTGCGCCCCTCTGGCAGGGTAAAGACATGGTCGCTGCCCCCTGTCGCAGACCCCGTGGGGCCATCGGTTTTAATCAGGGCTTCAAGCCCTGTCATGATCCGCACCAATTGCTGTTGGTTGGCGGTATAGGTCTTGCGCCGGATCGCCTTGAGCTGGGTGCGCAGGGTGTCGACGGATCGTCCGGTGGCCTCGGCGATCTCACGCAGATTGGCGCCGGTGAGCAGCTCGCGCGCCACCCGGGTTTCGGCCTGGGTGAGGCCAAACATCTGGCGCAGGATCTGGTCATGCGCCTCGGTCCAGCGGTTGTGCAACCCGGCCAGAACAAAGCCGCCCGTATTGTTTCCCGTGTTGTTCCCAGTCTGATTTCCTGTACCGCTGCCGTTGCCTGTACCTGCGCCGTTGCCTGTGCCACCACTGTTCGCCAGCTCGCGCACCATGGGGTAGGGGTGTTTGTCGCCCTTCGCAAAGAACACATAGACCTCACCGGGATAGCTGGACTGCTTGCCGCTCAGCTCCTGCCGCAGGCGACTGGCGGTCTCGGTTGACATGGCCAGATCGAGCAGCGCGTCTCCCGGCGCTGCCCCCAGAACCTCGCAGGCCAGCGCGCTGGCACTGCTGATGTCGCCGCGCGAGGTGATGCGGATTTCGGCGCGCTCACTGGCGGGCACCGGGGCGGACGCTGAGGCGGGGGGCTCCTGTCGGCCCAGCCGGTCCAAAATCTCGAAAGAGCGCAACAGATGTTGCGATATTTCCGGCGATGGGCCAGCGGGACTGTCGCCTGTCAGGGGGTTCTCTCCCAAGGTTGCCATGAGGTGCTGGCCCCAGAGATCGACCAGGCGGTCGTAGACATGCGGGTCAACCGCCACCTCATAGATTGTCTGGATCAGCGAGGTCTGATCGACCATCCTCCGATGGGACATCCAATACATCTGCCATCACCAGCGACACTCCCGACAAAGGGGTGGTTTCACGGAGAAAGGGAAAACACCAAACAAAAACAGATTACGCATCAGGGCCGCAACAATACCGACCCTGCGACTCATATTCGGAGCCGAAGATACCCGTGTAGGATACTGTGATTTTCTGTCTCGTCTATCTTTGTGCCCTGCGGCATTGGGGGGAAAATTTCGCCGTGCAGCGCAGAATTGTCGCCCGTCCTAAAGGTCGGTGCTACAGCTCGCTACTAGCATGAGCAGGAGATTGCGCTGGAAAGCGCCGTTTGTTACCGCGTTTGCCAGCCCGCAAATCTGGCCGTAAAATAGCCCGTAAACCTAGCCGCAGATCACGCCGCAGAGTCTGCGTGATCCTTGTGGATGTATTTGCAGTCGCAATAAGGGCATTCAACCCAGCCTGTGTCCTCGGGGATCTGCAGGTAGACCCGGGGGTGACCCAGCGCGCCTTCGCCGCCATCGCAGGCAACACGGTAGGTCTCGACGATCTTGATCTCGGGTGCTGGGATGGTCATCGCTGGCAGTCCTCTTGGTTTTCGGCTAGGCGCATGTTCAAACCATGTATGTCTGATGCAAAAACCGGGGGCAAGAGCTGCTATGAGAGATGAGGCAATCCGTATCGAAAGCTTGCGCAAAACCTACAAGGGCGCAAAGGGCCAGCCAGAGAAGCAGGTGCTCAAGGGCATCGACCTCACCATTCCGCGCGGCTCTGTCTTTGGCCTGCTGGGGCCCAATGGCGCTGGCAAATCTACCATGATCAACATCCTGGCCGGCCTTGTGCGCAAGACCTCGGGACGGGTGACGATCTGGGGGTTTGATCAGGACGCCAACCCGCGTCAAAGCCGCGCCGCCATTGGGGTGATGCCGCAGGAGCTCAATCTGGATCCGTTTTTCACCCCGCGCGGCGCGCTGGAGGTGCAAGCCGGACTATACGGCGTGCCCAAATCGGAGCGGCGCGCGATGAAATCCTTGCTATGGTGGGCCTCACAGACAAGGCGCATGCCTATGCCCGCACTCTGTCGGGGGGCCTGCGGCGCAGGCTGTTGCTGGGCAAGGCGCTGGTGCATCACCCGCATATCCTGGTGCTGGATGAACCTACAGCCGGGGTGGATATCGAGCTGCGCCAGATGCTCTGGGCCAATATCCGTAAGCTGAATGAACAGGGTATGACCATTATCCTCACGACGCATTATCTGGAAGAGGCCGAGGAGATGTGCGACGAGATCGCCATCATTGACCAGGGCACGGTGGTGGCGCGCGACAGTACCGCCAACCTGCTGGGGCGGCTGGATGCAAAATCCATGGTGGTGCAGCCCGCCAGCCCGGTTGGGACCCTGCCGCAGGGCGCAGGCATCACCTCCGAGCTGCGCGACGATGGCGCGGTTTTGTTACGCTATCACGGCAATGCCACCAGTGCCGATGAGGTGCTGGCGGCGGTGCATGCGTCGGGGATCTCCATTCGCGACGTCAAAACCGCCGAGGCCGATCTTGAGGACGTGTTTCTGGCGCTGACAAAAGCAACCTGAGGAAGCTTTTGCAGGGGCGATGCTGTCAAGGGTTGATTGCCTCCGATGCCTGGATCACACTGTCGTTTTTTGGCAGTGTTTTCAGAAGGGTAGGTTTCTTGGCAAAGCGGGGTGTTAAAGGTGTTTTGGCAGTGGGGCTTCTGGCTGCCCTATTGTGGGGCGCCTGTGTCGTCCATTTCGTTCAGCGCGGGCCTGTACTGCTGAAAAGCGTTGAATTCTATCAAGTGGATGCGTTGACCCGCGAGGGGCTGCTGCAACAGCTTTCACAGCGTGGACCCAGGGGATATGACGGGTTAACTGAATGGCAGATCACTTGGAATTGGCTGTGCCGGGGTGAGTTGCGTTCAAGGATAACCTTGCCAAAACATACCAGATTGGCAGAGCTGGGGCCTCTGCAGCAAGACAGCTGGAAGGCCTATCTGGCGGCGCTGCGGCGGCATGAGTTTACGCATCAGTATCATGGAGAGAGGGCCGCCAAAGAGGTCGCTGAAAATGCCTGTCTCGGCGCAAAATTCATTGTTGGTTATTGGATGGCTCAAACGGAGATCTTTGATCTGCGCACCAACCACGGGGCCAAGGATGGGCTGCAACTCAATCTATGGACCCCGTGACGCGTTGCATTGTTGTGCACCGTCGCTGTGGTGCGCTGTCTTCCCGGCGCGCGCCCACAGGGCAACGCGCCGGGAAGAGGTTTTGGCAGGGATGGTAACAGAGTGTCCTGTTCCATTTCGCGGGCGAAACATTTGCGGCGGGATTATGTGGCGTCGATACGGGCCTGATAGCAGTTATTGCGCGACGAGCGGATATGGACGTAGTCCACCCGTGCATTCGCCAGAATGGCTTCTGCTTGCTGCATCATTGCTCTCTGCGGCACCACCGCTCCGGTCCCGTAAACGATACGGTCCTCACCATTGTAGCCTTTGATCAGATACTCGGGGGATCCCGTCAGGGCCTGGGGCAGGTCTGGCCCTTCGTGCCGGGTGCAGGGCGCGGCGCAGAGAAAGATGGGTCCGGTCTCGGCATAGGGCTGGGCCGTGGCAAAGGGGCGGTGGGCAAGGATGAGCATCTCGGCGCCATCGGGGATGTAACGCAGGCAGTGACGGCAGGGGTTGGAGCCGCCATCTGAGAGGGCGCGCTCGGGGCGCTGGCCATGGGCGTCTTGTCCGCCTGCTTGCAGATGGCGGGTGAGCTCGGTGGTAAGGGCGACTATTCTGGGCATATCCATTTTCCGTTCTTTGGGCTGTTGTTGGGGGCAACACTGGACCGGATGCCCCGGTGCAAGCGATCCGAATCCTGCGCATAGGGAGGGCTCCCCCCCGGGGATGGTGCATCGCAGATGCGCCCTCCACCCGTTGGGCCAAGCGCGCTGCCCTCCTGAAGGAGAGCAGCGCGCTGCTGCGCAAAACTCTGAGCCTGCCACAATCTTTGAGAGCAGCCACATTGAGCAACGAAGCGCGCGGTAAACGCACAGAATTGCGCCACGATGGCGCAAGAGAACGCTGAAGGCCCGGTTGAAGGCTGTTTGAGCCCCGGCGGAAGGTTTTGCTGGCGGAACTGGCAGCGTTGATGGTGCTGATATCGCTACCTGCGACAGGAAGGTGGTTCACCAAGGGGCGGCAAGCGGGTAGAAGGCTGGCAAGGCCTTGACGGCCGCTATTGCTCGGGAGTTGCGACATGACCATACCGAAACCCGTCGTTCTGTGCATTCTTGATGGCTGGGGCAGCGCGGAACCCGGTGCCGCCAATGCGCCCTATCTGGCGAAGACGCCAACCTTTGACGCCTTGATGGCGGCGGGACCGCAGGCACGGCTGATCACCCATGGGCCGGATGTGGGGCTGCCCAGCGGGCAAATGGGTAACTCCGAGGTAGGGCATACCAATATCGGTGCCGGCCGGGTGGTGGCGATGGATCTGGGGCAGATTGATCTGGCGATCGAGGATGGCTCGTTTGTGCAGAACGCAGCCCTGCAGGATTTTATTGCCAGGCTGAAGGAAAGTGGCGGCGCGGCGCATCTGATGGGGCTGGTCTCGGACGGTGGCGTGCATGGCCACATCAGCCATATTCTGGCGGCCATCCGCGCGATCACCGCAGCGGGCGTGCCGGTCTGGCTGCATGCCATTACAGACGGGCGCGATGTGGCGCCAAAATCCGCCTATTGCTACTTTGAACAGCTGAAAGAAAACCTGCCGCGCGGCACCAGGGTTGCAACTGTCACCGGGCGCTATTTCGCCATGGACCGCGACAACCGCTGGGAGCGCGTCAGCGAGGCCTATGCGGCCATGATCAAGGGCGAGGGGCGCAGCGTGGCCGATGCGCATGACGCGGTGACCCATGGCTACAACCAATCCGAGACGGATGAGTTCATCAGTGCCAGCGTCATTCGCGGCTATCAGGGTGTGCAGGACGGTGACGGCTTTTTTTGCCTTAACTTTCGCGCCGACCGGGCCCGCAGGATCTCGCGGGCCATTGGCGAACCGGGTTTTGCCGAATTCGACACCGGCCCGCGGCCAAAACTGGCGGCGCTTCTGGGCATGGTGGACTACTCCAAGGAGCACAACGCCTATATGACCACGGCCTATCCCAAGGCCAAGCTGGTCAACACGCTGGGCGAATGGGTGGCCAAACAGGGCAAGCGCCAGTTCCGCCTGGCCGAAACCGAGAAATACCCGCATGTGACCTTCTTTCTGAATGGTGGCAAAGAAGAGCCCGAGGTGGGCGAAGACCGCGCCATGCCAAAATCGCCCAAGGTGGCGACCTATGATCTGCAGCCCGAGATGAGCGCCCCAGAGGTGACGTCGACTTTCGTTGCCGCTATCAAAGACGGCTATGATCTTATCGTTACCAATTACGCCAACCCGGATATGGTGGGTCATACCGGCGACATTCAGGCCGCGATCAAGGCCTGTGAGGCGGTGGACCAGGGGCTGGCCCAGGTGGTTGACGCGCTCAAGCAAGTTGGGGGCGCCATGTTGGTGACCGCAGATCACGGCAATTGCGAGGTCATGGTGGATCCGAAAACCGGCGGGGCGCATACGGCGCATACCACTAATCTGGTGCCATTGGCGCTGGTTGGCGGCCCGGAAGGCGCAAAACTGCGCGATGGCCGACTGGCCGATCTGGCGCCAACCCTGCTGGATCTGATGGGCCTGCCAAAGCCGCCAGAGATGACCGGGGAAAGCCTGCTTTCATGATGACACGCGCTGCCGGGGTTTTCCTTTTTGCACTGATCTGTTTTGCCGCGCCGCTGCAGGCGCAGCAATCACCTGCCGAGGCTGCCCGTCTGGCCGCGCAGCAGCTTGAGGCGGCAACGGTGGCACTGGAAGCGGCGGAAAGTGCTGCGGATCGGGTCAAGGCGCTGACCGGCACTGTGCGCGCCTATGAGGCCGGGCTTGGCGCGATGCGGGACGGGTTGCGCCGGGTGGCGCGGCGCGAATCGCAGCTTTTGGCGCAGCTGAAAGCCCGCGAAGACGAGGTGGCCGAGCTGCTGGGTATTTTGCAAACCATCGAGACCTCGGCGCCGCCGGTGCTGATGCTGCACCCTTCGGGGCCATTGGGGGCCGCCCGCTCTGCTATGATGGTGGCCGAGGTGACACCGGGGCTTTATGCCCGCGCCGAAGCCCTGCAACGCGATCTCGAAGAGGTGCAAACCCTGCGGATGCTGCAACAAAACGCCGCCGGTATTCTGGAAAACGGGCTAAGTGGCGTGCAGGAGGCGCGCACGGCGCTGTCGACCGCCATTGCGGATCGCACCGACCTGCCGCGTCGTTTTACCGAAAACACAGTGCGCACCGCGATACTGATTTCCTCAACCGAGACCCTGACCGGATTTGCCAGTGGACTGGCCGAGATCGCCGGCGGTGCAGATTACATCGCGCCGACCAGCGCTGACATCAGCGCGCTGCGCGGAGACCTCGTCATGCCGGTCGAAGGCCTGCTGCTGCGGGGCTTTGAAAAGCGCGATGCGGCAGGGATTGTGCGTCCGGGAGTGTTGATTGCAGCGCGTCCTCGCGCGCTTGTGACCTCTCCGACGGCGGCAACAATCCGCTACCGTGGCCCGCTGTTGGATCTGGGAAATGTGGTCATTCTTGAACCACAACCCAACACGCTCTTTATTTTGTCAGGTCTCGCAGAGGTTTATGGTGAGGCAGGTCAGGTGATCCCCGAAGGTGCACCCGTTGGTTTGATGGGCGGAAGTTCTCCACAAGCTGGTGCCATTTTGTCACTTAGCGGTGAAGGGGGTGGAACTGACCGGACAGAAACGCTCTATATAGAAGTCAGAATGGACAACAGCCCGGTGGATCCTGAAACATGGTTCCGTATCGGAAAAGGTGGATGAAGGTCTCATGAGAAAATTTGCCATGGCCGCTATTGGCGGCACCCTGGCCGGTATCGTTGCAACAACCTATGTGGCCGGCCCTTTGCTGGCACAGGAAACAGCGCGCGAAGCAACGGTCTACGAACAGCTCGATCTCTTTGGCGATATATTTGAGCGTATCCGCGTGCAATATGTCGAAGAGGTCGACGAGAAAGAGCTGATCGAAGCCGCAATCGGCGGTATGCTCTCTTCGCTCGACCCGCACTCTAGCTATTTGTCGCCCGATGATGCCGCCAGCATGCAGGTGCAGACCCGTGGTGAATTTGGCGGTTTGGGTATTGAGGTGACCCAGGAAGAGGGCTTTGTCAAAGTTGTCTCGCCGATTGATGGCACCCCGGCGGATGAGGCCGGCATGGAGGCTGGCGACTTTATCACCCATGTGGATGGCGAAAGCGTGCTTGGCCTGTCGCTGGACGAAGCCGTGGACATGATGCGGGGGCCGGTGGGCTCTGAGATCGTGATCACCGTGGTGCGCGAAGGCGAAAGCGAGCCCTTTGACGTCTCAATCATCCGCGACACCATCAAACTGACGGCAGTCCGCGCCCGCACCGAAGGCGAGACCGTGGTGATGCGTATCACCACCTTCAACCGTCAGACCACGCCCAATCTGGAATCCGGTTTGAAAGAGCAGATCGAGGCCGCAGGCGGCATCGACAAGGTGAGCGGCATTGTTCTTGACCTGCGCAACAATCCCGGCGGTCTGCTGACCGAGGCGATCAGCGTGGCGGATAGTTTCCTCGACAGTGGCGAGATCGTCTCGACCCGTGGCCGCAACCCCGAGGATGGCGAACGGTTCAATGCCACTCCGGGCGATCTGACCAGTGGCAAGCCCATCGTGGTGCTGATCAATGGCGGCTCTGCCTCGGCGTCGGAAATCGTCGCCGGTGCCTTGCAGGATCACCGCCGTGCGATTGTTGTTGGCACCAAAAGCTTTGGTAAAGGCTCGGTTCAGACCGTGATGCCGCTGCGCGGCGATGGTGCCATGCGCCTGACCACGGCGCGCTACTACACGCCCTCGGGTCGCTCGATCCAGGCGCTGGGCGTCAGCCCCGACATCGTGGTGGAACAGCCCCGCCGTAGCACCGAGGAAGAAACCGAAGAAGAGAGCACCGCACGCCGCACCCGCACCGAGGCGGATCTGCGCGGCAGCCTGAACAACGACAGCCTGACCGAGGACGAAGTCCGTCAGATCAAAGAGGACCGTGCCAAGGCGGAAAAAGCGGCTGAGCTGCGCGAGAAGGACTACCAGCTGGCCTATGCCATCGACATCCTCAAGGGTCTCGTGGCTTTGGGTCCAAAACAATAATCCTTTGTGAAACCTCCGGGGCGGAGTCCCGGGTGTTGTGCACAAAAAGACAAGAGGCTGCTCCCACAGAGCGGCCTCTTTCTGTATGAGCGGCCAGTATGAGCGGCCAATATGACTGGCCTGTATTTCCGGCGACCTTGCAGGTCTGAAAATTCCGCAGCGACTTTTATCGCGGTGTGTTTTATGATCCTCGCGGCGCAGAGACCGCCGCAAGCTATAGCGATGAAAGCAAAGCCCAGATGACACGGGACGACCCCCAAACCTTGCCGCCAACCTCCACGAATGATGCCGCAGCACCTGAACTGACGGCGTTGCAAAAGCTCGGCTGGCAGCCTTTCTTTGCGCGGCAGGTGGCTGACGAGGATCTCGTGGCAACGCCGCCGGTGCGGGTCACCGAGGAGCATCGCAGCGGTTTGCGGGTGCAGGGCGACGGCATTGACCAGTTGGTGCCGCCAAAGCTGGCCGCCACTGTCGGCGACTGGGTGCTGCTCAATCAACTGCTGCCGACCGCCAGCCGGGTGCTGGAGCGCAAAAGCCTGTTCAAGCGCCGCGCCCCCGGTCATGACCGCAGTATTCAGCTGATCGCTGCCAATACCGACACCAGCTTTATTGTCACTTCGTGCAACCCCGATTTCAATCTGGCCCGGCTGGAACGCTATCTCGCGTTGGCCTTTGAGGCCGAGGTGACGCCGGTTATTCTGCTGACCAAACCAGATCTTTGCGACGATCCTGCGCCCTATGTCGAACAGGCCCAAAGCATCTCGTCACGGGTGCCTGTGGTGTTGCTCAATGCCAAAAGCGCCGAGGCCAAAGACCAGCTCGCGCCCTGGTGCAAGCCAGGAGAGACGCTGGTGTTTCTGGGCACCTCCGGCGTGGGGAAATCAACGTTGGTCAACGCGCTTTTTGGCGATGAGAAGGCCGAGACGGCAGAAATCCGCGAGGATGATGCGCGCGGACGCCACACCACACGACACCGGCAGATGCGCTTTTTGCCCAATGGCTGCGCGGTGATGGACACGCCGGGTATGCGCGAGTTGCAGATGGCCGAGGCCGAGGCCGGCATTGCCGATCTGTTTGAGGATCTCACCGAGCTGGCCACCCAGTGCAAGTTCCGCAATTGTAAACATGAAAACGAGCCCGGCTGTGCGCTGATCGCGGCCCGCGCACGCGGTGAGCTCGATCAGCAGCGGCTGGAACGCTGGCGCAAGCTGGTTGTTGAGGACCGCAGCAACACCGCCTCGCTGGCCGAGCGCAAGAGCAGTGGCAAAGCCCTGCGCAAGACCATCCGCAACATGAAAAAGCTCAATAAGAAACTGGGTCGCTAGCGCGGCGCTCTGAAATGCGCAACAGAGTGCTGCCAGTGTTTTTGATATTAACGCCCGGAAACCGGCGACGCAGGCCCATTGGATTGGCTAGTCTGGCGGCATGATGTTTGACCTGCCTGATTCTAAAACCCTGTATGAGGCCCTGTGCAGCCGCGATGCCGCCTATGAGGGGCGCGCCTATGTTGGTGTCTCTTCTACCGGCATCTTTTGTCGCCTCACCTGCCCGGCGCGCAATCCCAAATTCGAGAACTGCCAGTTCTACGCCAGCCCCGGCGCATGCATTGAGGCGGGATTTCGCGCCTGCAAACGCTGCAAGCCGCTCAAGGCGGCTGCCGGGGATGACCCGATGGTGCAGCCGCTGATTGACGCGCTGGAGGCGCGGCCAACGCATCGCTGGCGCGAGGGCGATCTGGTGGCGCTGGGCTATGATCCCTCAACGGTGCGGCGGGCGTTTAAACGCCATTTTGGCATGACCTTTCTTGAAATGGCGCGGCAACGGCGGCTGCGCGAGGGCTTTACCGCACTGTCCGCCGGAGAGCCGGTGATTGCGGCGCAGATTGAGGCCGGGTTCGATTCGCCTTCGGCGTTTCGGGCGGGGTTTGCCCGACTGGTTGGTATGGCACCGGGAGCCTTTCGCAAGGACGCGCTGCTGTTGGCCGACTGGATCGACACGCCACTGGGGGCAATGGTCGCGATCAGCTGTCAGCACCAGCTGCACCTGCTGGAGTTTGCCGACCGCAAAGCGCTGCCGCGTGAAATGATCCGGCGGCAAAAGGCGCAGCCCGGCGGTATCGGTTTTGGGCGACCACCGCCGACGCAGCAGGTGGCCGGGGAGCTGTCGCGCTATTTTGCCGGAACCGAGGCCCGCTTTGACACGCCGCTGGCGCTGCATGGCACCGCATTTGAACGCGACGTCTGGCGCTATCTGCTACAGATCCCGGCCGGTGAAACCCGCAGCTATTCGCAGATTGCCCGCGATCTGGGGCGGGCCTCGGCGACACGGGCGGTGGCGCGGGCCAATGGCAGCAATCAGATCGCCGTTGTGGCGCCCTGCCACCGGGTTCTGTCGGCAGATGGCAACCTCACCGGCTATGGGGGCGGGCTGTGGCGCAAACAGCGTCTGATCGAAATCGAGACCAGCTATAAGGAAAGACTGACCGCATGACCGGTACAGACTGCGGTTCTCGCCTTCGCTGGATTGGTCTGGGCAGCTCTGGTCCGGGCAGCTCTGCTCTGGGTGGCCCTGGTCTGGGCGGCCGGAGCGCTGGGTCTGAACGGACAGTCCGACTGGCGGCCGTACTTCAGCTGGTTTCAACGCAGTGACGGCGAAATGCCCGTTTCAACATGTCCAGTTCTGCCCGCAACAGCTCGATCTCGGCCCGCATGTCATCCACGGCGGCCTCGCCTGCGATCAGCGAAAAGCTCTCCAGCTTTTGCCCGCCACTGCCGCCCTCGGCAATGACAAAGGTCTGTACCCCGTCGGCAATAGCATGCGGCGGTATCGTGATATGCAGGTTCCATTCGCCAAAGGCACTGCCCTCGGTGAGCGCGATACCTTCCAGAGGTTTGTCCTGAAACAGCACCTGGATATCAGGCGGCAGACCTGACTTTGCTGTGGTCTGGACCACACCTTCCCAGGTGCCGTTGTGAAAGCGGATCTTGGTGACGGTCAGGTCGCTCATCTTGGGTGTCTCATGTCTGGGCCTCAAATATTGGCACGGCGGTGGCGGGCAAAGGGTCAGGTCGCGCAACACCACCCGATTCATGTCCGGGGCCTCAAAGATCAGGTCGAGCCAAATGCGCTCGATGCGCTTTTCGTTCAGGTTGGAATAGGCCAGATCGTATTCCACGGTGACGTTTTTCTCACCCAGCGGCAATTCACGCACCAGCTGCTCGGTATTGGGACCATGCCGGATATTGAGGCGGGCAAAAATCTCGAGGGGTTTTTCCGTCTCGATGATGGCATCGACGCGTATCAGGTGATGGCGCAACAGGCCCTGGCAGGTCTCTCGCTGGAGGTCGACCACCTCCAGCGAGAGAAAGGAGCCGGCAAATTTGAACACATCCATGCGCAGGCCAAAAGGCGCCAGGTCTTCTTCGCGGCTGTTGCGCAGCTGGCGCAGGGTCAGCTCGGGAATCTCGCAGTCATGGAACAGGGTGATCTCCTGGCCCAGTTTTGATTTGGAGGGCACAGAAGACAGCCCCGGTATGGGCATGGGGCCGCGCCACAGCTCAGGGCGCCAGGACCAGTCGGTGCCATGGGGGCGGGAAAAGGACGACGAGCCAATCTGCGGCAGCGCCAGACGTCCATCGGCGACATGGATCAGCCGGTTCAGCTGCTCTTGCAAAACCCGGGCCTGATTGCGCTGTTGGCGCAGCTGCGGCAGCGGCATATTGGCAGCCTGTGCTGCGCCTTGCCGCCAACGGCGCAAACTGCCCCGGTGCAACAGCTTGTTTAGAAAACCGCCCATGTCGCGTTCTGCTACCTCTGTTGTTGTCCGGACCTTCTGCCCAGAGCATCGTCACATGTGATATCGGGGCAAAAGCCCTGAAAGTCACGCTGCCTTTTGCAGATCCTGCGCCTGTCCGGGCGTCTGAACCTGCTGCCCGTCTAGCCGGGTCAGGCTACTGAAATATAGCGGCAATCCTCTTGCGCAGCGAGCGTTTTTGCGCGGGCGGCGTGGCGGCGGCAGAATTGCCCTGCATGGCGGCGGCGTTTTGCCCCGTTGCAAGGGGGGCTATCTGGGAATTTTGCTGTGTCTCTGGTCGGGATTTGGGCCGTGTGGTGGCGCCCGGGGGCTGCTTTGCGGCAACAGGTTTTTTTGCCAGTGGCACGGCACTGGGGGCTGCGTCAGAGCGGGGAGCCCTGCTGGCGTGCAGACTGCGCCGGGTCATCTCGGTCAGCAGATCGGCGCCTGGGTGGCCCAGCAACTCACTGCCTTCGGGCGCATAGAGCCCCAGCACCACCAGATGATCGTTCAGCACAAATGCGCCGCGCCAATGATCCGCACTGGCACCGCTGCTGCCCGTGACGCTATGGCCCTGCCATTGCAAGCGCACCAGAGGCAGCAGGCCTTTGTCATCATAATAGAGCAGTTTTGCGCCCTCGGCGGTACGGGCCAGATCTGCCGTTGAGGGGGCCGCGGCCGCGTTGGTCTTGCCAATGGTGGCGGTGATCACAGCGGCCCTGTTGCGGCCAAACCAGCTGCTTCCTTGCAGGAAATTGCATCTGGGCAACAAGGCAAAGCCGCCGCTCGCGTCCTGGCGCAGCGTTGTCGAATCAATGCAATAGCCGCGCGGTGCGACCAGAGTCACATTGCCTTTGGCAAAACTGGCCTGGGAATGCGCCGCAGTGCTGCGGGTGCTGGAGGCGTCGGCACTCTGGTTGCCAGAGCTGGCAAAGGAAAACCCGGCCTCTGGTATGGCGCTGCAGCCAGTTAACGCCCAGCCCGCCAATGCACAGACAGTGACCAGCATCCTAGCGCGTCGGCCTGGCAAAACCCGGCTACTGTTGCGCGCAAATCTGCGGGCCAGAGCCGCTGCCATATAGGCCGGCGCGCCGGGCAGATCGGGGGCTTTGTCTTCTCTCAGATGCCCGCTTCTTAAATGCCAGTGTTTCATGTGCCCGTGTCTCATGTACCTGTGAGCGGTTATAGTTTTCATCTCTGCTGGTCTTCTGGTCACCGGGACCAGCCTCATTTTTCCCCGTGGATGGGGAGTGTTGTGATGCGCGCCGCAAGATTTCAGGCCTGCGCCAAAAGTACCCCGCAGAAGCGTGATCTGGATCACCTTGCCTTTGCCCGTTATGGTGCATACCGTCGTCAGGTTTTGGCACAGTGACTCAATTTCTGCCGGTAACGGCAAGCAGGAGACACGCGCAAGACTTTAGCATGCAGCTATTATGCCACAAGGACCGGTGATGCCCACAACGCTGTTTTCATTTATCTGGCGCTACTCAAAGCGACAGCAGCTTGGCCTGCTGGCCCTGACCTTGCTGATCTTCCCGTTTCTGTATGCCTCGCTTGAGTTGCCAAAGCGGATCATCAACGATGCCATTGGCGCCCCTGAACCCATTGTTGAGATCTGGGGGCAGGAGGTCAGCCAGGTCAACTATCTGTTGATCCTGTGCTGCGTGTTTTTGGCAACCGTGGTGGTGGCGGGCCTGTTGAAGATGCGGCTGAATACCGCCAAAGGCGTGGTGGCCGAGCGGTTGTTGCGGCGCCTGCGCTATAGCCTGATCAGCCGGATGATCCGTTTCCCAAAGCCCTATTTCCGCACCACCAGCCAGGGTGAGCTGGTCTCGATGATCACCTCCGAGAGTGAGCCCATGGGGGGCTTGATGGGGGATGCGCTGGCGCAGCCGGTGTTTCAGGCCGGGCAGATGCTGACCATTGTGGCCTTTTTGTTCATGCAAAGCGTCTGGTTCGGGCTGGTCTCTATCGCGTTGATTCCGCTGCAGGCCTGGCTGATCCCGCTGTTGCAGCGCCAGATCAACCTGCTGAACAAGGACCGCATTCAGGAGGTGCGCGCCCTGGCGGCCGAGATTGGCGAGACGGCAGCGGGGATTTCCGATCTGCGCGGCAACGGTGGCTGGCGCTATCGTCAGGCACAGATCTCGGACCGGCTGGGGCGGCTGTTTGAGATCCGCCGCCGGATCTATAACAAGAAATACTTCATGAAGTTCCTCAACAATCTGATCGGCCATATGACGCCTTTCGTGTTCTACTCGGCCGGCGGTGTGCTGGCCATCAGAGGTGAGATCACCGTGGGTGCATTGGTGGCAGGGCTGGCCGCCTACAAGGATCTGTCGGCCCCCTGGAAAGAGCTTTTGACCTATTACAATCAGCTGCAGGACATGGGGCTGCGCTGGTCGATCATGACCGAACGTTTTGCGCCCAAAGACATGATCGACGCCAAACTGATCGAAGGCGTGCCGGACGATCTGCCACATCTGCGCGGTGATGTGATTTTCCGCAATGTCTCGCTGCGAGATGCCGAGGGCAATATGGTGCTTGAGGATCTGTCGCTGACCATTCCCGAAGGTGCGCGCGTCGCCGTGCAAAGCAGCCGTGACAGCGAGCGGGCGGCCTTTGCCCAGCTTCTGACCCGCGAAGTGGTGCCTACGCGTGGTTCTATCACGGTGGCGGGTCACCGGCTGGAAGCGCTGCATCAGGGGGTGATTGCGGCGCGGGTGGGCTATGCCTATTCGCACCCCTATCTGTTTTCCGGATCCCTTGGCGATAATGTGCTGATGCCGCTGCGCAGCAGCCCCAGCCTGCCCAATCCCTCGGTCCAGGCCCAGCGCCAGGTTGCCGAAGCGCAGCGCGCGGGCAACAGTGCTGACCTGCTGCAGGCTGATTGGGTCAATCCGGCCCTTGCCGGGCTGGGGTCTGCGGGGGAGATGTGCGCGACTGGTGGTTCCAGTTGATCGAGGCCATGGGGGTGGATCAGCAACTGTTCCGCCGCACGCTGCATGCCCAGCTGCAGGTGGGCAATCACCCGATGCTGGAACAGCAGATCATAGAGCTGCGCCCGCTTATCAGGCAACGTCTGGCCGAGGCCGGGCTGGACAGCGTGGTCTATCATTTTGAGCCAGACGCCTTTAATCCGGCGGTGCCTCTGGCCAGCAATATCCTGTTTGGCGCGCCAACGCGGGATATTTCCCCGGACGAGCTGCTGGCCCCGGGGCGGCTGGTCTATCAGGTGATCAGGGATCAGCATCTGGCGGCCGAGACCCTTGGCATTGGCCTGGGTGTTGCCGAAACCCTGATCAAGACCTTTGGTCGCGACAACCTCGACCATCCGCTGTTTCAGCGCCTTGGACTGGATGATGAACTATACTGTCGGCTCTGCAGTGCCGCCGAAGAATATGCCAGCCTTGAGGGCCGCGCGACCGGCGAGGAAAATACCCAGCATCTGAGCGAGGCCTCGCGGGCGGCGCTAATGACCATCCCCTTCCTTTTGTCGGCAGAACAAATTGGTCCCGGTTTTCCCGAGGTGTTCAAAGCTCGCATTCTGAAAATCCGCGCCGCCAGCGGGGGCAGCCTGATTGCGCGCTCTGATGGTCTGTTCCAGCCGCTGCAGCTGGACGGCTATGTGCCGCGTCTCACGGTGCTTGAAAATGCGCTGTTTGGCAAAATATCGCTGCATGCCGGCGACAAAGCGCTGCAGGTTGAGACGCTGGTGAGCGAGGTTCTCGAGGCGCATGGGCTGAAAAAGCGTCTGGCGCTGATCCTCTATGATCTGCCCACGGGTCTTGGCGGCTCTTTGCTGGATCCGATGTTTCAGGAGCGCGCCGCCTTTACCCGGGCCGCGATCAAACGACCTGACATTCTGATACTGGACCGGGCGCTGGCCAGCCATGATTCCGACAGCCGTCTGCAGACCCGTGACCGGCTGCAAAAGCTGATGCCGGCAACCACGATGGTGTTTCTGGAGGAAGAGTTCCGTCACCCGGAACGCTATGATCTTTTCGTCGAAATTCACGATGGGCGCATCGACGGTGTTGAACGGCGCCATGAGAAGCGGCCTGACGGGGTGGCGGCCGAGGATTTTCGGCAAAAGACCGATGTCATTGCCCGCGCCGATCTGTTTGCCCGGCTGGATGCACGCAATCAGCGCCTGCTGGCCTTTTCGGCCCAGTGGCACCGGGTCGCCAAGGGCGCGTTGATCTTTGCCCGGGGTGAAAGCGTGATGCCGGTGTATCTCTGTCTGCAGGGCCCGCAGAG
>NZ_MWVJ01000067.1 GCF_002087335.1 Pseudophaeobacter leonis | reverse complement strand
GGGCGCCGGTAAAGATTTCGGGCAGCGAGTTGGGCACGATAACATAGCGCATGATCTGCGCCCTGGAGGCGCCCAGCGAGTAGGCCGCGTGGATCTTGGAAATATTGACCCCCGACACACCTGCCCGGGCGGCGATGGTCATGATCCAGAGGGCTGCGAGGAACAGCAGGACAATCTTGCCGGTCTCCCAAATACCGAACCAGATGATCACCAGCGGGATCAGCGCCAGCGGTGGCACCGGCCGCATGAATTCCACGATGGGATCAAACCAGCCCCGGAACCAGCCCGAAAGCCCCATGGCGTAGCCCAGAGGAATGCCGACCAGCGCGCCCAGAATAAAGCCAACGATAACACGGGTCAGCGACCAGCCGAGGTGCTCCCAGAGCGAGAAATTCTGATAGCCTTCGCGTGAGATCTCAAAGAAGCGCTCGACGACTTTCTCGGGCGAGGGCAGCCAGATCGGGTTCATCTGCATGCCCAGATTGGGCGTGTAGACAATGGCGCCTTTGGCGGTCAGCGTGATACTGCCGTCGCCTGCGTCAAAACTGCCGTCCGAAGCACTTGCGCTGCCATTGATGGCGGTAATTCTGGCGCCATCCTTGCGGCGGATCTCATCGTTTTTGTCAAACAGGATCGTGGCCGAGCGCGAGGCGGTCATTGCCACGGCATCATCCTTGGCGAACCCCTCACCGGGGGGAACCTCAAAGGGGTCGGCCTCTTCTCCAAAAGGGGCAACCCGGACAAACACGGTGGCCTCGTCCTTTTGCCCCTCAGGCGCCTCAACCCTGTAGGTGAACTGGGTTTCCCCGGTAAAGGGTCCTGGCACATGAAAGGGCAGCAGTTTGGAGCCGGTAAAGGCGGCCCAGATCACAAAGATCACCAGAACAGAGATAACCGAGGCGGCCCGGTCCGGTGTCACCGCGCTTTCGTCGCCAAAGGTCACGGTCTTGAGGCTGGTGAAATCCTTTTGCGAGGTCATGCTTTTGCGGATCACCTTGACCAGCAGGAAGGCGCCGACAAAGAGGGCGATGTAAAAGAGCAGAACACTCATGCGACCTCCTCCGTGCGGCCCATGATCTCTTCTTCCATTTCCCAGATCATCGACAGGATCTCATCGCGGGTCTCGGCAAAGCCTTCGGATTTTTTTACGTCCCGCAGATCGGCATTGACGCCGCGTTCGGCAAAGGGCAGGCGGTATTCCTTGTGGATGCGACCGGGGCGCGGTGCCATCACCAACAGGCGCTCGCCCAGCAGCAGGGCTTCTTCGACCGAATGGGTGATCAGGGTGATGGTCTTGCCGGTCTCTTTCCAGAGCTTCAGCACCAGGCCCTGCATCTTTTCACGGGTCAGCGCGTCCAGCGCGCCAAGGGGTTCATCCATCAGAATAATGTCGGGCTCATTGGCGAGGCAGCGGGCCAGAGCCACACGTTGCTGCATGCCGCCCGACAGCTCATAGACGGCTTTTTCCTTGAAATCCTGCAGCCCCACGACCTCAAGCAGGTGGTCCGCGATCTTGTCGCGTTCGGGCTTGGGCATGCCTTTCATACGGGGCCCAAAGTCAACGTTCTGGCGCACGTTCATCCACTCAAACAACGCGCCCTTCTGAAACACCATGCCGCGTTCGGCATCTGGGCCCGTGACCATATGGCCATTCAGCTCGATCTTACCTTCGGTGGGCGCAAGAAAGCCTGCGAGAATGTTCAATAGCGTGGTCTTACCGCAGCCTGAGGGCCCCAGAACCGACATGAGCTCCCCTGGTTTCAGTGAAATCGATACGTCTTTCAGCGCCTGCACCGAGCTGCCATTGGGCAGATCAAAGCGCATAGAAAGCCCGCTGATGTCCAATCCGTTCATGGCCATCCCCTTGCTGTTTTATGTGGAAAATGGCCCGGATGCGTCCGGGCCATATCGTGTCAGGTCTCTGACTTACTTGCTTGCGGCAAGCGGGCTGGTCTCAACCGCAGCGGCGTAGGACTCAAGCGCGCCTTCCATGCTGCCGGCATCGACAAAGACATTTGCCACGCCGGGCATAAAGGTCTGAGCCGCGCCGCCCAGCCATTTATCCGACAGCTGGTCATCGACCGAGGGGAAGCTGAAGGTCGAGATGGTGGCCTCGGTATCAGCCAGATCCATGCCCGAGTCCTTGGCGATCACCGGCAGCATGACGTCTTTTTTGTCGCCTGCGTTCCACATGGCGTTCATGTCGGCGGTCACCTTCAAAAAGCCGGCAACAAGCTCGGGCTCTTCCGTGACAAAGTTCGAGGGCGCCGTGGTGACGTCAAACACCAGAATGCCCAGTGCTTCTTTTTCGGCACCGGTCAACAGCACGTTGCCATGCTCTTTCATGCGGCGCAGGGCACCGCCCCAACCGCAGACCATGTCCAGGTTGCCCTGAGCAAACGCAGCCGCGCCATCCGCGGGCGCCATGTCTACGATTTCCATCGAGTTCACATCGACACCAAAGTGCTTCATCTGCGACAGAAAGCCGTAATGCGCGGCGGTGCCGATTGGGACGCCGACCTTTTTGCCTGTCAGCTCAGAGGCTGAGGTCTTGTCGATCTCCAGCCCCTCGGAGACAACACAGTTGTCGTTTTCCGAATAGCTAACAGCCACGTCCAGTGCCTGCAGATCCTGCCCGGCAGAGGTGGCGACAACAAAAGGAGGAACGCCCTGGCTGACGGAAATATGCACATCACCCGAGGCCATGGCAGCGGACATGGCGGTGCCGGTGTCAAAGGCGACCCAGTTGATTTTGACCCCCAGCTCTTTCCTCATAGATGCCTTCGGCCTTGCCGTATTGGAACGGCATTGGCCACTCAAGGAAGTAGGCCACTGTCAACTCATCCAAGGCTGCCGCCTGAGAGGCGGTGAGCATGGCCGCAGCCGCAGCTGTCGAGGTCATCACGGACTTTAATTTTGTCAGTTTCATTTTTTCACCCTGTTGTCGGTTTGGTTTGATCTGTTGGGCAGTTTGGCCTGCCTGCTTTTTTGCTGTGGAGTGCGGCGCTGGAATTGGGGCACGCGCAATCAGTAGAAAAAACTTAGCGAACAAAGCTGGCCGGGCTGCACAAAATTGGGGGTTCCTGCAAAGCCGAAATCTAGTATCGGAAAAGTCGAATAAGTGGTTAGGTGGGGCATTGTGGTTTTGCAGGCTTTGGTCGCGCGGCGCCACGGGATTGGGAAAGGGTGCCAATGATAAACCGTTCGAAACTCAGCATGCGGTGGCTGGAGGTCTTTTTGCTGGCGGCGCGCACTGGCTCTATTCAAAAGACGGCGGCGGAAAGCGGGTTGTCCCCCAGCACCGTCTCACAGCATCTGCACAGTTTGCAAGACAGTCTTGGCGTCGCACTGCTGGACCATTCCAAACGCCCCATGCAGCTAACGTCCGCTGGGGTGATCTTTGCCCGCTATGTTGAGGATGTCATCCGGCTGATCCGCCGGGGCGAGACGGAGCTGACAACTGGAAACTGGGCCGAATCCCGCGATCTGCGCTTTGGTATGGTGGATGATTTTGACAGCGAAGTGGCGCCGGAGCTGGCGGCAGTTCCTCGCCACGGCACTGCCGAAATGCCGCTTTATGCACTACACGCGGCCCAGCCATGCGATCTTGCAGCTTCTTGTGGAGCAAAAACTGGACGCGGCCGTCGCCACCCGCCCATTGAGCGATATTCCGGGATTGGTAGAATACCGTCTGCTGCGTGATCCCTTTGTGGTGGCAGTGCCAAGCAGCTCGACCCTGAACGCGGAAGAATTTCTCAACGGCAACTCCTCGCTGCCGTTTCTTCGCTATTCGGGTGCGCAGATTATTGGCAATCTCATCGAGATCCACCTGCGCCGCCTCAAGGTGACCCTGCCGAACCGGTTTGAGCTGGAGAGCAATCATTCACTGATGGGACTGGTGGCCGAGGGCAGTGGCTGGGCGATCACCACCCCGGCCAGCTATTTTCGCGCCAAGCGCTTTCACGACCGGGTGACGCTTTTGCCGTTTCCAAACAAGGGCTTTGCCCGCAATCTTTCGCTGTTTAGTACCGATGTCTTTCCCCCCGGCATGGCCGAGGTTGTCGCCAGTGCCCTGCGCCGCCTGATTGCCCGCAACTTTACAGAGCCGGTGGTCGCAAAGGTGCCCTGGCTGGCGCATGAGTTTACCGTTCTGGGCGAGGATGCGCCGGGGCCGGCCAAGACCGAAACCGAAGATTAGACCGGCTCGGGAGGCGGGGAATTTGGCCACCGCGACAATCCGTAGGTTACATTCGGTTTTCCGCGCGGCGGTGCGCGCAGGCTTGACCAAAACAGCTTCAGGGCCGCTGATCTCTGTGCGGTAGCCCGGGAGTATATGAGATGAAAACACGAACCAAAGTCGTCGTGATCGGCGGCGGCATTGCAGGCTGTTCAACCCTGTATCATCTGACCCGGGAGGGCTGGTCAGACGTGGTGCTGGTTGAGCGGGACGAACTGACAAGCGGCACCACCTGGCACTCGGCCGCGCAGGTCACCCACTTTGGCATGAACCAGACTATGGTGGGGCTCAAAAGCCACTCAATCAGCCTGTACAAAGAGCTGGCAGAGGATCCCGACTACCCGATCAACTACCATCACGGGGATGGCGGCATTCGTCTGGCCAATACCCCAGAGCAGATGCAGGGCTATCGTCATTTTGCCTCGATGGCGCGGGGCATGGGGGTGGAATTTGAGGTGATTGATGCAGAGGAATGCGCCCGCCGCCATCCGTTGATTTCCACTGACAACCTGATCGGAGGGCTGTGGGATCCATTGGACGGCGATATTGACCCGGCGCAGCTTTGTCAGGCGCTGGCACGCCGGGCCCGCAAGGCAGGGGCCGAGATCTATCGTAACACGCCGGTTACGGGCCTCATGCAGCACCGGGATGACACCTGGACGGTGCAAACCAGCAAGGGTGACATAGACTGTGACATCGTGGTGAATGCCTGTGGCTACCGCGTTAACGAGGTCGCCGCGATGATGGGGGTGCAGCACCCCGTCACCTCGATGGAGCACCAGTATTTCCTGACCGAAGAGATCCCGGCAATCCGCGACGCAGACCATCGCATGCCGCTGCTGCGCTGCCCGATCTCGGATTACTATTGCCGACAGGAAAAGAACGGGCTGTTGGTCGGGTTTTATGAGCAGGACTGCAAGACCTGGGGCATGGACGGGATTGACCCCAATTTCGTCAACGCGCTGTGTCCGGATGATCTGGACCGGGTCACAGATGTGCTGGAAGGGGCCTTTGCCCGGATGCCGGCCTTGATGGAGACTGGTATTCATACCGTGGTCAACGGGCCGATTACCTATACCATTGATGGTGCCCCGCTGGTGGGGCCGATCCCCGGCAAGCGCAACGCCTTTTGCATCATCGGCCTGCGCGCTGGTCTGGGCGAGGGCGGTGGGCATGGCTGGCTCTTGGCGCAGCAGATCGTGCAGGGCGACGCCTGCTATGACACCTGGTGCATTGATCCGCGCCGCTTTGGCCCCCACAGCAATGTTGAGCTGACAGCGCTGAAGGCAATAGAGGACTACCAGAACGAATTTCGCTTTCACTTCCCGCATGAACATCGTCCCGCAGGCCGCAATGCCCGCACCACGCCGCTGACCCCGGTACTGGCGGCCGAAGGGGCAGAGTTTACCGTGGTCAATGGCTGGGAACGGGTGGACTACATCAAACCAAGCGCCGATTTTCATCCCAGCTTGGGGTTTGATTTTGTCGAAACTTTCGATCTGGTCGCCGCCGAGGTGGCGGCAGTGCAGCAGCGCGTCGGCCTGGCCGAGGTCAACGGCTTTAACCGGCTGGAGATCACCGGCGCAGATACCCATGCATTTCTGGACCGCATGTTCTGTGGTCGGGTCAGTGAAAAGCCGGGCCGCGTTGGCCTTGGCTATCTGCTCAATCACCTTGGCATGGTCAAAGCCGAGGCCACGCTGGCCAATCTTGCGGCCTCGGATCGCGGGCCTGGCCGGGTTTGGTACGGGTCTGCTGCCGCAAGTGAGCTGCATGATCTGGATTGGCTGCAGGCGCATATTCGCGCCGATGAGGATGTCCGCATCAAGAGCCTCACCTCTGAGCAGACCATTCTGGTTCTGGCAGGCCCCAGGGCGCGCGAGGTGCTTAGGGCTGCGGCGCGGGGCGACTGGTCTGCCCCGGCCTTTCCCTGGCTGTCAGCGCGCGAGTGTTTTATCGGCTATGCGCCAGCCACCGTTCTGGGGGTCAGCTTTTCGGGTGAGCTGGCCTATGAAATCCATGTGCCCAACGCCTCGCTCTATGCCGCCTATCTGGCGCTGCGCCGGGCGGGCGAGGCCTGTGGCCTGTCTCTGTTTGGCGCGCGTGCGGTTGACTCTATGCGGATGGAGAAAGGGTTTTTGCACTGGCAGGCGGATCTGTTGACGGAATTTGACCCGTTTGAGACCGGGTTAGATCGCTTTGTCAAACTGGACAAGCCTGATTTTGTCGGCAAATCAGCTCTCATGAAACGGCTAGAGAGGGGGCCAGAAAAACACCTGGTCAGCCTTGAGATCGACTGCAGTAAAGCTCCGGCGCAGCCCGGTGCCTCTGTTTCGCATAACGGCGCGGTTGTTGGCACCGTCACGTCGGGAGACTGGGGGCACCGGGTGGGCAAAAACCTGGCCTATGCCTTTGTCGCGCCCAGCCTTGCCGTGCCGGGCAGCAGTCTGACCCTTGATCATTTTGGCGCGCCGGTCACAGCACAGGTGATCGCGCCCAGTCCCTATGATGCCACGCATTCCCTGATGCGCAGCTAGGGGATCTGAACCCGCATAATCAGCGCCGTCCGGGGACTTGGTTTTCGAAGCGTTTAAAGGCCAGACCGATGAGACCGGCAATCACCATATAGGCAAGGGCCAGCAGCAGCAGGGGCTCGTAGACGATAAAGGTATCAGAGCGCACCCGCGAGGAGACCGCGTAGATCTCAACCACCGTGATGGTGGCGACCAGCGGTGTCGCCTTCAGCTGCAGGATGGTTTCACCGCCCAGGGTGGGCAGCACATTGCGGATGGCCTGCGGCAGCCAGATGCGGCGGAACATGGTGACGCGTGGCATGCCAAAGGATTTGGCGGCTTCCAGTTGGCCCTTGGCCACGCCGGAAAAGGCGCCGCGCATCACCTCGCCCTCATAGCCGGCATAGGACAGCGTCAGCGCCAGCACCGCATAGGGCCAGGCCTGTCGCAGATAGGGCCACAGCTCAGACGAGCGGATCCAGGGGAATTGCGGGAACAGTGATCCCAGCCCATAGTACAACAGCCAGATTTGCAGCAAGAGCGGCGTGCCGCGAATGACGGTGCAAAAGACGCGTGCAGGTGCCGAGAGATACCAGGGCCCGATTGCCTGCGCGAGGCCTAGCGGGATCGCGAGGAAAAAGCCAAGGACAGTGGTGACCACGAGGATCCAGATCGTGGTCCACAGGCCTTCCAGTGCCAGCGGCGCATATTTGGGGATCCAGTCCCAGCGCAGCGACAGGGCGCACCACAGCACAAAGGCGGCAAACAGGGCCATCAGCACGATGCGATGCGGCTGCATCAGAGATTTTATGCTGCTCATGTGCTGGCCTCTTTCAGCGAGGGCTGACCGCGCCGGGCCCATTTCTCAATGCGGGAAAAGACGGCGCCAGAGCAGAGCGTTACCATCAGATACAGCCCCCCGGCGGCAAGGAAGAATGTAAAATAGGCGCGGGTGCTGCTGGCTGCCTGTTTGGTCTCAAGCGTCAGCTCATTAAAGCCGACAACAGCCAAAAGGGCAGTGTCTTTGGTGGCAATCAGCCACAGATTGGCCAGCCCCGGCGTGGCAAAGGCCATCATTGCAGGAATAGTCACGCGGCGCATGGTCATCAAAGTGGGCATGCCATAGGCGCGGGCCGCCTCGATCTGTCCCGGTGGCACAGCCTGAATAGCGCCACGCAGGATCTCGGTCGCATAGGCGCCCTGCACGATGCCCAGCACCCAGATGCCTGCGACAACACCGCTGATCTCTACCCGGCCATAGCCCAGCAGACCGGAGGCCTTGTTGATGAGATCGGTGCCGACATAATAGAGGATCAGGATCAGCACCAGCTCAGGGACGGCGCGGATTACGGTGGTGTAAATGGCGAGCAGGTCCCGCAGGATCGGCCCGCCATAGAGTTTTCCATAGGCCCCGAAAAGCCCGATCACCAGCCCCATGCCAAAGGCACCCAGGGCGATCTGCAGTGAATTCGCCAGTCCGCGCAAAAGATTTGCGCCCCAGCCAGGCGCCGAGAGCGACAGCAATGCGGCACTCTCGGTCATCCCGAGCCATTCGAGGATCAGTTCCAAAGGGGTGACCTTATTCGCTGTAGATACTGGCGTTGAAGTAGCGCGCCGTGATGGCCTCATGGGTGCCATCGGCCAGAATGGTGGCAATGCCCGCATTCAAGGCGGCCTGCAGCTCAGCATCTCCCTTGCGGGTGGCAGCGCCCACACCACGGCCCAGGATCGAGATGTCATTGGCAACGGCGCCTTTGATTTCACAGCAAGATCCGGATTCCGTGCCGACAAAATCTGCCATGGCAATGCTGTCGGCCTGGGTGGCGTCGATGCGTCCGGCAAAGAGATCCTGGTTGGCTTCATCCTGGGTCTGATAGACGCGGATTTCGGAATCCTTGAAATATTCCTGCGCATAGGCCTGGTGAATGGTGGAGGCCTGAATGCCGATGATCTTACCCGCCAGCCCTTCGGGGGTGGGCGCGATATCCATGGCTTTGTCCGCTGCAATCACCGCTGGAGTGTTGTAGTAGGGGTTTGAAAAGTCGATGGTTTTCAGACGCTCTTCGGTGATCGACATAGAGGCCATGATGGCGTCGATCTGCTGGCCGGTGAGCGAGGGGATGATGCCGTCCCAGGCCACGGGGGTCAGCACGCAGTCCAGTTTGGCGGCCGCACAAACGGCATCAATCACTTCGACTTCCCAGCCGACCCAGGTGCCGGAGGAATCCAACGAGGCAAAGGGCGGGTAGGGTTCAGCAGCAATGCCGATTTTCACCTGATCGGCCTGGGCGGCACCAGCGGTCACAGTGGCGAGGGTCAGGCCGGTGGCCAGAATTGTTTTGAGTGTCATTTTTCTTTTCCCTGTTTTGGTTTTTCTTGTGTTGATCTTATTATGATACGGATTTGAGGAACTGTTGCAGGCGCTCTGATTTTGGATTGCCAAAGACCTCGGCAGGCGGGCCCTGCTCTTCGATGCGCCCCTGATACAGGTAGACCACGTGATCCGCGACTTCGCGGGCAAAGCGCATCTCGTGGGTGACCAGCAGCATGGTGCGCCCCTCGGCGGCCAGATCGCGGATCACGGTGAGGACTTCGCCGACCAGTTCGGGGTCCAGCGCGCTTGTGGGCTCGTCAAACAGCATGACCGCAGGATCCACCGCCAGAGCGCGGGCAATGGCGGCGCGCTGTTGCTGGCCGCCCGACAGAAAGGCAGGAAAGGCATCTTCCTTGTCGGCAAGCCCAACACGCTGCAACAAAAGGCGCGCCTGCGCGATGGCCTTGGTGCGCGGGACTTTCAGCACATGCACCGGACTTCGATCACGTTTTCCAGCAGCGTCAGGTGCGTCCACAGATTAAAGGATTGAAACACCATGGCGAGACGGGTGCGGATGCGTTCGATCTGACGCCGGTTGGCCGGGCTGCCATCGGCGCGCATTTCCACCTCTTCGCCATCGATGATGATCTTGCCACCCGAGGGCGCCTCAAGGAAATTGATGCAGCGCAACATGGTCGATTTGCCGGATCCGCTGCCGCCGATAATGGCCACGACATCACCCTGTTTGGCTGTCAGCGACACTCCCTTGAGCACCTCAAGCGTGCCAAAGGATTTGTGCAGATCCTCAATGCGCACCGCGTCTTTGACACGCGCGGGCTCTTGGAGGGGGGCTGCGGGGTCTTGGTCTGCGCTGGCAGCTGTTGGCATTGTCGGGCGTCCTTGGTTATTAGGGTAGTAAGGCTCAACCCTGTTAGTTATGCAAGTGTATAATTATTTGCGGGCGCAGGGTAAATACAGAACTAGGGCCGGATACAAAGAGGCAGGGATGAGCGAAGAGCGTCGAAAATTTACCCGCGAAAGCGCCGGGCAGCGCAAACTGGCGCTGATTGCCGCGACGCTTGAGCTGGTGGCCGAAAAAGGCGTGCGCGGCGCCACTGTGCGCGGCATCGCCGAGCGGGCTGAGGTGACACAGGGGCTGATAAGGCACTATTTTTCCTCAAAGGAAGAGCTGATCACGGCGGCCTTTGAACATCACATGACGCAGATGACAGACCTCACCTTTGCGCCAGCCGCCAGCGTCAAGGGCTCGGCGCGCGCGCAGCTCAGGGTCTTCGTGCAGTCCTCGCTGACGCCGCCGGTTGTGGATCCGCGCTCTATCGCGCTGTGGGCCGGGTTCCTCAATAAGGTGCAGAGGACGCGCAGATGAAGGAAACCCATGCCAAGACCTATATCTATTTTCGCGACCGGCTGCAGGAGTTGATTCGTGCGGCCCTGCTCGAGGCGGGCATCGCGGCCGACCCCGAGCGCCTGTATCAGCTGGCCACCGCCAGCAACGCTTTGATCGATGGGCTGTGGATGGAGGGCGGTGCGCTGCCAGAGGCCTTTGCGCCGGGTGAGTTGTCTCAGATCGGCCTGACCTCGGTGGGCGCCATTATTGGCCTATCGCTGGAAGCATGATGTAGTGGCCTGCCGTTAGACGGGTGATGTAGACGGGTCGGACCGGTCATATGTTTCTTGTTCTGCCAGATCTTTCTTAATCTGCCAGAGCTGCAGCGCTGGGCATCGGGCTGGGCATCGGGCTGGGCACGGCGCTGCTCCACCAGGCCTCGCAGCGCTTCGCCGTGAGCTGATCTGCAAGCCCAATCCCAACCAGAGCCGTGCCTGTATCATATTGAATTGGCTCAAGAGAAACCTGCTGGCCGACGCAGTGCAGCAGCCAGCCAGTGCTGCCTTGGCCCTGAACAAACCCTTTTAGCCGGTAGAGTGCCGCGGGGCGGTTGCGCAAAGCGTCACGCAGTGCGGCCTCGTCACGCTGGCAGAGCTTTGATGGCTCCAGCGCATATAGCCGGGATGGGTCGGGGCAGTGTTCTGGGCCGTGTTGTAGGGCGTGGTATGGGATGTGAAGTTGGGCGTGGTGGGGGGGCGTGCTATGTCTTGTAACAGCAGATCCGCAAGGGCAGGGCTGGCCTCGGTCAGAAGCGGCGCCACCCCGCTGAGGCGCTTGAGCCGGGCGTTGAGATCTTTTGTGAGCGCTTCCGTCTTGCTGACCAGCAAGAGATCAGCGCAGCGCACCTGACCCTCGATCTGTGGGCCGATCTGCGCATCATCCTGCAGCGCGGCAAAGTTCTGGGCATCCACCAGCGTGACAATGCCGCCATAGCTCAGATCGGGCTCAGCTAAGGCTGCATTGGCGATCTTTTGCGGGTCGGCAATACCGCTGGCCTCGACAATCAGATGATCGGGGCGCAGGCGGCGGTCGAGCACGTCGCCAATGGCCAGAAACAGATCAGCCCCCATAGTGCAGCACACGCAGCCGTTGGTGAGCGTCAGCGTATCCTCATCGGCGCTTTGCAGCAGGGCTGCGTCAATATTGATAGCGCCAAAGTCATTGACCATAACCATTAGCCGCCGCCCGGGGGGGGCTTGTAGCAGCTGGTTGATCAGGGTGGTTTTGCCAGCGCCAAGGTACCCGCCAATCACCGTCATCGGCAGTGTTGGTTTTGGTGCGGGGCTGGCTGTGGGCGCGGCTGTGTCGCTCATAGCAGATGCACCACACCACCGCAGACCGTACCCAGGACCGGCACATCCTTTAGCGCCTGTGGCTCCACCGCTGTGGGGTCGGCGCCCAACACGGCAAAATCGGCCTCTTTGCCAACCTCAATGCTGCCGATCTCATTGTCCAGATGCAGGCTGTGGGCCGCCCCCAGAGTGATGGCGTAGAGCGCCTCCTGCACAGAAATGCACTGCGCCGCGCCGAGGACACGCCAGGACATTGTCTGTCGGTTGACGGCGCACCAGGCGGTAAAAAGGGGGGCCAGGGGTGTGACCGGTGCGTCGGAATGGATGGCGATATTGACGCCCGCATCCAGGGCGGACCGGCAGGCATCCATGCGTTCAGCCCGTTCAGTGCCAAGCGTCAGGGCGGCGTGCTGGTCGCCAAAATACCAGATGTGATTGGCAAAGATATTGGTCGATATGCCGAGCTCGGCGCACCGTTTGAACTGATCCACTCCCATCATCTGGCAATGCTGCAGCACATGGCGGTGGCCGCGCCAGGGAGATTTTTGCAGCGCCGCTTCAAGGGCTGCAATCGACACCTCGGCGGCCTCATCGCCATTGACGTGAATATGCATCTGCACACCTTCGCGGTGCAGGGTGTCGAAGAGGGCAAAGATCTGCTCCGGGGCGCTGTTCCAGATGCCATTGGGCTGGCCGCCAACGTAGCCCGGCCATTTCACCCGGGCGGTCCAGCCCTGGATGGAGCCATCGGTCATCAGCTTCACCGCGCCCAGACGCAACTTGTTGGTAGAGCGGGCTTTTAACGCCTTGGCATTTGCCGCGATCTGATCAGGGGGGGCACCCATGGCCCCGGTGGCGGGGACGATGCGCAGGGGGTAGTCTGCCTCACTGGCGATGGCCAGCATGACCTCCAGGTCCTCGGCCTCCATGGCAGAGTAGAGGTCGGTCATTGTGGTGACACCCGCGTGTTTGGCAACCTCACCGTAGCTGCGGATCGAGGTCTCACGCTGGGCGAGGCTGCGGAAATCAATTTGCATCCGCCGCATCACCGGAAACATCGCGGCCATTTCCTGCAACTCGCCGGTGAGACTGCCGTCTGCGCCTTTCAAAACCCCTTCCGCCTCGGTCTGAGGCCCATAGCCTGCCATCTCCAAGGCGGCAGAGTTGACGCACATCAGGTGAAAGTTCGAATAGATCACCGCAATGGGCCGGGTTGTGCTGATTTCGTCCAGATGATGCCGGTTGAGGCGCTCGGTTGGCAAAAATATCGGGTCAAACCCCCAGCCGACCATCGGCTCAGACGCGGGCAGGCTGGCCTCAAAGGATTTGAGGCCCGAGATCACGGCGCCTATGTCCTGCATGCCCTGCCAGAGCTTGCCCTGAGGGTCGATGCGGTCGTGAAACCCTGCGTAGGCATATTGCCACATGGCACCGGCCATCATATGGGCGTGCCCCTCGACAAATCCCGGCATCAAAACCGTATCAGCAAGGCGGTCATCGCGGCGCGCAGGCCCCCAGGGGGCGGCACAATCCGCGCCGCCAACGGCCAATATTTTGCCATCGCGCACCGCGACATGGCTGGCTTCGGGCTGGTTCGGGTCCATAGTGATGATTTTTTTGGCACTATAAATAACGGTTTGGGACATTTTTCACCTCATACCTTTGCCATAGGCCTATCCAAGGTTTGATCATTGGAAAAATGTAATTAGTGTTCATCAACCCCGTAAATTTTAGGGAATGGTGATGCGCTTTACTCTGAAACAGCTCCGCTACTTTGATGCAGCTCTGCGGACGGGCTCGATTGCGCGGGCGGCGGTGGAGATAAATATCTCGCAATCCTCAATCACCGCAGCGATTGATATTATCGAGCAGACAGTCGAGGCGGAACTGCTGCGCCGCCTGCCTGCCAAGGGGATTGTGCCCACCACGACAGGACTGGCGGTGGGGGCGCGGGTGCAGGCGTTTTTAGAGCAGGCGCGGATCTTTGAGTCAGATCTTTTGTCCCTCACGGGGGACCCGGCCGGCGCGTTGCGATTGGGCTGCTATGCGCCCACAGCGCCCTATGTGTTGCCGCCGCTGCTCAAGCGGATCTCGCAGAAATATCCGTCCATCAGTATTGAGCTGAAAGAAGGCGACATGCAGTCGATTACCGATCTTCTGAACTCTGGGGCGGTGGATCTGGCATTGACCTATCGGCGAGAAACACCGGGCAGTCAGCCCTTTATTCCAATGTTTCGGGCCACGCCGATTGCCCTCATTCCCGACGTCTCCCCGCTGGCGCAGCAAGAGGAAGTGGAGCTGCAGGACCTTGTGGCGCTACCGATGATCCTGTTGGATCTGCCGGGCACACGACCCTATTTCAACGGGCTGTTCTCCAGCCAGGGCCTGCGAGCCAGCATCGCCCATACCACAAAAAGCTCATCCGTGCTGCGCGGGCTGGTGGCGGCAAATTTCGGCTATGCGCTGATGAACATCTGTGGGCCGCATGACCGGGCCGGGCAAAACGGCTATGTTGCCCGCCCCATTCGCGGCGATCTGGATTCGCCACAATATGGCGTCGCCTATACCCATGCCTCGCAACGCTCCACTCTGGTAAAAACGGTGTTGCAGACCTGTCGCGAGGTGGCTGAGGAGGGCGCTTTTGAAGAGCTACTCTTTCCTGCAAAAGGCGCTTCAGAACGGCCGCCGCACCTATTCTCCTAAAAAATGATAGTTCCACCCCTGTAAAAGACTGTTTTCTGTACTTTGGTGCCCAGCTAGCCTGATCCCATATAAAAAACATATCAGGGAGTTTACGATGAAACGAGTGTCACGCCTTTTGGGCGCGGCGGCTGTTGCCGCCTTGTCAGCCGCCATATCCGTTACTGCACTGCCCGTTTTTGCCGATGGGGGCACGCTGGTGATTGGGTCCAACCAGACGCCGCGCCACCTGAACGGGGCGGTGCAATCCGGCATCGCCACGGCCGTGCCCTCGACCCAGATTTTTGCCTCCCCGCTGCGCTATGATGAAAACTGGGAACCCCAGCCCTATCTCGCCAAAAGCTGGCAGATGGCCGAAGATGGTCTGAGCCTGACGCTGCATCTGGTGGACAATGCCACCTTCCATGATGGTGCGCCGGTAACCTCGGCCGATGTGGCCTTCTCGATCCAGGCGATCAAGGAAAACCATCCGTTCAAAACCATGTTTGCGCCGGTCTCGACGATCGACACACCCGATGCGCATACCGTGGTGATCAACCTCAGCGCGCCGCATCCGGCGTTGCTGTTGGCACTGTCTCCGGCGCTGGCCCCGATCCTGCCGAAACATATCTTTGATGATGGTCAGGATATGAAATCGCATCCGATGAACAATATGCCCATTGGATCAGGCCCCTTTATGGTCGAAGAATTCACCGCGGGCGAAGCCATCGTTCTGAAGAAAAACCCGAATTTCTTTATGGAGGGGCGGCCAAAGCTGGACGAGATCATCGTCAAAATCGTCAAGGATTCCTCATCGCTGCTGATTGCGATGGAGAATGGCGAGGCGGATATGTACCCCTTTATGCAGGGCAGCCAGGAGATCCGCCGCTTGCAAAAGGCGGACAATCTTGAGATCACCGCCGAGGGCTATGCCGCAGTTGGCCCGATCAACTGGCTGGCCTTCAACACGTCCTCGCCAAAGCTGAGCGATGTGCGGGTGCGGCAGGCGATTGCCTATGCGGTGGACCGGGATTTCATCACCAAGGCGCTGCACCGGGGCGTTTCGGCCCAGCAACGCGGCCCAATCATCGAAAGCTCGCCCTACTTTGACGCCAGTATTCCCGCCTATGATGTGGACCTCGACAAGGCCAATGCGCTGATGTCCGAGGCGGGATTTTCCGATGGCATGGAGCTGACCATCGACTATATCCCGGGGCCCAATGAGCAGCAGCTTAGCCTTGCGGAATATATGAAATCACAGCTCAAAAAGATCGGCATTGCCGTGACCGTGCGGGCTGCGCCTGATTTTCCCACCTGGGCCGGCCGGGTTGGCGGCCATGATTTTGAGATGTCGATGGATATCGTCTTTAACTGGGGCGACCCGGTCATCGGCGTGCATCGCAGCTATCTGAGCGACAATATTCGCAAGGGCGTGATCTGGTCCAATACCCAGCAATATGCCAGTGACAAGGTGGACGCGCTGCTGAATGCCGCCGCTGTTGAACTGGACGAGGACAAGCGTCGCGCGCTCTATGGGAGTTCCAGCAGATCGTGGCGGGGGACCTGCCCGGCTACTGGATCAATACTTTGCCCTATCACACCTCATATGACAGCAAATTGCAGAATGTCCCAACCGGCATCTGGGGCACCATGCATCCGATGGATCAGGTCTCCTGGGGCGAATAGCCGTGTGACTGCTGTCTGAAACTCCCTGTGTTGGCGGGCGTGAAACGATCCATGTCCGCCGCTTTTTATCCAAGGCATCCGAACAGGACACCTAAATGAATATCTCTTTTCTGCTCAAACGCTTTGGCTATGGGCTCTTGCTCATGCTTGGCGTCGTGGTGCTGAATTTTCTGCTGATCCGTCTGGCTCCGGGCGACCCGGCCCTGGTGATTGCAGGCGAAATGGGCGGCGCCACTCAAGAGATGCTCGACAGTATCCGCGAGGAATATGGCCTCAACAAACCGGTGCTGGTGCAGCTGGCGTTTTACATCGGCAATGTGCTGCGGGGGATCTGGGCGAGAGCTTCTTTTTCAACCAACCGGTTGCGAGCCTGATCGGGCAACGGATCCTGCCCACGATCCTGCTGGTGATGACAGCGCAGCTGTTGTCGATTGTGATTGGCGTGGTGCTGGGCGTGCTGGCGGCGCGCAAACCCAATGGCGTGATGAGCGCCTTTGTCAGCGTTTTTGCCACCATTGGCTATGCGGTGCCGGTGTTCTGGACCGGCATCATGCTGATCATCCTCTTTGCCAGTGTCTTTCCTGTTTTCCCGGTCGAGGGCATGCAGTCGGTCCGGCTGCGCGAGGCCGGGGTGCTGATAAAGGCGCTGGATATTCTGCATCATCTGGCGCTGCCGGCCTTTACCCTGGCGGTGATCTATCTGGCACAATATGCCCGGCTGTCGCGCGCCTCTATGCTTGAGGTGCTGGGCTCTGACTATATTCGCACAGCCCGGGCCAAGGGCGCCTCGCCGCGCGCGGTGCTGTTCAAACATGCGCTGCGCAATGCCGCCCTGCCGATCCTCACCGTGGCAGGCCTGCAGTTTGGCAATCTGATCTCCGGGGCTTTGCTGGTTGAGACAGTGTTCAACTGGCCCGGTATGGGGCGGCTCGCCTTTGATTCCATCCTGCGCCGCGACTACCCCACAATCATGGGGGTGCTGTTCTTTGCCAGTGCCATGGTGGTGGTCGCTAATATTCTGACCGATATGCGCTACCGATGGGCTGATCCGCGGCTGAGGGGGAAAGGCTGATGCTGAGCAAGGCGACCGCGAAACAAGCGGAATTTCAGGCCGAAAGCCCGGCGCTTGAGGCCTGGCGAATGTTTCGCCGCAATATCCCGGCCCTCATTGGGGTGGTGATGCTCTCTGTGATCATACTGGCGACCCTTTATGGCACTTTCTTTTATGCGGGCGACCCCTTTGACATCGTCTGGGCGCCGCAAGAGCCCCCCGGCATGACACCGGAGTTTCCACTGGGCACCGACTATCTGGGACGCGACATCATTGCCGGTCTTTTGACCGGAGGTGGACCAACCCTGGCGGTGGGATCAGCAGCGGCGGCCATCACCATGGGGATTGGCATCACGATGGGGGCGCTGGCGGGGTATTACGGCGGATGGATCGACAATCTGCTGATGCGGATCACCGAGTTCTTTCAGGTCCTGCCGGCTCTGTTGTTTGCCATGGTGCTGGTGACGCTGTTTTCGCCCTCGCTGCTGACAATCGCCATGGCCATTGGTCTGGTCAGCTGGCCACAAACCGCGCGGCTGACGCGGGCTGAGTTTCTGAAAATCAAGCAACTGGAATATGTCACCGCTGCCCGTGCCATAGGCGCGCGCAACAGGCGCATCATCTGGAAGGTCATCCTGCCCAACGCCCTGCCGCCGCTCATTGTGTCGGCAACACTTACGGTGGGGGTCGCGATCCTGTTTGAGGCGGGGCTCAGTTTTCTGGGGCTGGGGGATCCCAATGTCATGAGCTGGGGACGGATGATCGGGGCCAACCGGGACATCCTTGATGCCTGGTGGCCGGTTACCTTTCCGGGGCTGGCGATCTTTTTCACCGTGTTTTCCGTCAGCCTGATTGGCGACGGGCTAAATGATGCCTTCAATCCAAAACTGAGAGAGCGATGAGCAGTCTGTTGGAAATCGAAGACCTGCGCGTCACCTTCAACACGCGCTATGGCGAGGTCACGGCGCTCGATTCAGTCTCGCTGCAGGTGAACGAGGGCGAAACCCTGGGCGTGGTGGGCGAAAGCGGTTGCGGCAAATCCATCACGGCGCTCTCGGTGATGGGGCTGATCCCGATGCCGCCGGGGCGTGTCGCGGGTGGTGCGATCCGGCTGAACGGTGAGGATCTGACCCAGGCCAGCGAGCGGCGCATGCAGGCGCTGCGCGGCGGCGAGATGGCGATGATCTTTCAGGAGCCAATGACCTCGCTCAACCCGGTTTTTACCGTGGGGGCCCAGATTGCCGAGGCGATCATGCTGCATCAGAACGTCGACCGCTCTCAGGCCATGCGCAGGGCGGTGGCTTTGCTGGACCGGGTGGGCATTCCCTCGCCGGATCAGCGCGCGCGTGACTACCCGCATCAACTGTCGGGCGGGATGCGTCAGCGGGTGATGATCGCCATGGCCGTCAGCTGCCGCCCCAAGGTACTGATCGCGGATGAGCCGACAACAGCGCTGGATGTGACGGTGCAGGCGCAGATCTTTGATCTGCTCAATGAGATCCAGCGCGAGTATGGCTCGGCCATCATTCTGATCACCCATGATATGGGCGCGATCAGCGAAATGGCGGATCGGGTGGCGGTGATGTACGCAGGCCGCGTGATTGAAGAAGCCCGGGCGGATGATGTGCTGGATTTCCCGCAACACCCCTATGCGCGCGGGCTGATTTCCTGCATTCCCGCGCTGGGCAAACGGGACGGGGGGGCGACGGATATGCTGGCGGAAATCCCCGGCGTGGTGCCTCCGTTGCATTTGCTGGGGGCAGGTTGCGCCTTTGCCGATCGCTGCGCCGCGCGCGCACCCCGCTGTGAGCTGGAAAAACCGCATCTCTTCGCCCATGGCCATCACCCGGTGGCTTGCCACGCAGTTGAGGAGGGGCGGCTATGAGCAAGCTTTTAGAGGTCAAAGACCTCGCGGTGCGCTTTGCGCTGCCCAAACCGAGCTTTTTTGCCGAACAACCCTACCTAGAGGCGGTGCGGCAGGTCTCGTTCTCACTGGAGAAGGGCCGCGCGCTGGGCATCGTTGGCGAAAGCGGCTCTGGCAAAACCACCACCGCCATGGCGGCCATCCGACTGGTTCAGGCCTCTGGAGGCCAGGTGCTGTTTGAAGGCGATGATCTGCTGCAGTTGGATGACGCGGCCATGCGCCAGCGCCGACGTGATGTGCAGCTGATCTTTCAGGATCCCTATTCCTCGCTCAACCCGCGGGCGCGGGTGGTGGATATCGTGCGCGAGCCCATGGACCTCATGGAAATTGGCGATATGGCGAGCCGCACAGCGCGGGTGCGCGAATTGTTTGAACTGGTGGGCCTCAGGCCGGATCAGCTCAACCTGTTTCCGCATCAGTTCTCGGGCGGGCAAAGGCAGCGGATTTCGATTGCACGGGCGCTTACCACCAATCCCAAACTTCTGGTCTGTGATGAGCCGGTCTCGGCGCTGGATGTGGCCATTCAGGCGCAGATCCTCAACCTGCTGGCGCGGCTGAAAGCGGAGCTGGGGCTGTCTTATCTGTTCATAAGTCACGACCTGGGCGTGGTGCGCCACCTCTGCGATGATGTGGCCGTGATGTATCTGGGTAAAATCGTCGAGCAGGGTCCGCGCGATGCGCTGTTTGAGGATCCGAAACACCCCTATACCCAAGCGCTGCTTTCGGCCGCGCCCTCGCTGACAGGGCGCAAAGCGCAAGGCTACGTACGGCCTGCAAAATTATTGGGAGACCCGCCAAGCCCGCTCAACCCGCCCAAAGGCTGCGCCTTTGCGGACCGCTGCCCGCTGGTGGCGGCGGTTTGCCGTGATTAGCAACCCGCGTTGCGCCAGAGCGGGCAGGGGAATGTGGCCTGTCATCTTGTGGAAGGCTGAGGCCAGGCCGAAACCGTGCAGAAAGACGCGTCAGCGCGACCCCGAGGGAGCGCCGCGCTGAGCGCGCAGTGTCGCAGCGATCAGGCCTATTCGGCGTGATACTGTGGGGTCGAGGCCAGGAACTCCCCATAGGCCGGGGCACTTGGGTATGAGAACTGCTCGGCCAGAGGGTTTGCGCGCTTGCGCCTGCGGGCCCCCATGTCGCTGAGCAATTCATCAAAGTGCTTAAAGTGGAAAGGTGCCGAACACAGCCCGCCATAGACCTGCGCGGCGGGCCGCTCACGGCGGCGCCAGTCCAGCATCATCTCGATATTGGCCTCCATCTGGGCCCGGCTTGGCTGCTGTGCCAATTGGCCATCGGCATAGCGCACCAGCCAGTTGGCAATCATTTCGGCTGACAGAATGGTGCAAAAGCTGGAGTTGAAGCCAACAAACCCCATTTCCGGCAGATCCGGGTTCACCGACAGGCGGAAGGTGCGGTACTGCCCGTCCGCCTCGATCAGCTTGTCGCGGAACTGCTGCGCCAGATAGGGAATGCCCAGTTTCCAGCCCACGGCCAGCACAACGATATCAGCTTTTACCCTGTCGCCGGTGGTGAGCAGAACCTCATCGCCCTCGTAGCGCTCAAAGGTGCCCCGGATTGGTGTCACCGCCCCGGATTTGAAGCTCTCAAACAGGCCGGGTGTCACAATGGGCAAAGAGCAGGAGGCCTCTTTCTCAATCGGTGTGTCCGGAACCATGTTCCATTTCTTCAGCCCCAGCTGCAGCTTGAGCAGGGTCTCAAGCCCGCGAAAGTTGGCCCAGACCAGCGGTTTCGGAATTCCGGCAATGACGCGCTGAAACGGAGATTTGCCCCATTGATTGAACTGCTGTTCCTGCGCGCGCATGTAAAGCAGGTGTTTGAAATTGATGCCGCCGACAAAATAGGGCACCCGCCAGACGTTTTCGCGGTAGACCATGGTGACCTGTTTGGCACCATTCTTGGCGGCGTTGACGGCAATGTCAGTGGCCGATTTTGACCCACCCAGCACCACCACGCGTTTGCCCTGCATCATCGCGGGGTCGGTATAGTCGGATGAATGGATCACCTGGCCACCCTGGGCGATGAAATCTTCCTGCCCCGGATGGCTGATGATGTTCTTTTCCGAGAATTGCCCGGTGCAGATGGCGACAAAGTCAAAATCTTCCTGTCGGACGTGACCAGCCTCGTCAATCGTCAGGGTCCAGCCGGGCTTGCCATCGTGGCGGCGGTCCATCGACAGGATGTTGCTGTTCAGCCGAAACAGACGGCTGAGTTTGTGCTTTTGGGCGTAGCTGTGCAGATAGGCATGCACCTGCGGCCCCTTTGGCCACTCTGGATAGTCCTCTGGCATCGGATGATCCGTGTAGCAATAGAGGTCTTTTGGCGACTGCGTCTGCACGTCAGGATAGGAGCGTGACAGCTCCCAGACGCCGCCAAAGTCGTGACTGCGTTCAAAGCCAATAACCCGGTGACCCTTTTCATCAAAGGCCTTGGCTGCTGCCAGCCCACTGACGCCGCCGCCAATGACAGCGATGGTTTTACGTTTTACCATGGTGCTTGCCCCTTCTTATTCGGCCGGGGGTGGCAAAAAGTCGACTTCATGCAGCGCTGAAAGGCGCGTCAGCTCTTCGGGGTCGGTCACACCGTCAAGGGCCACAAACAGATCATAAAGCTTGCGAGCCGGGGCGACGCCAAAGACGCATTTGGCACCTGCACCGCTGCGGTTAAAGATCCCGTGGGCAATCCCCATGGGCATGCGCACGGTGTCACCCGGAGCGGCCTTATGCGTGGTGGGCGGGCCTTGGTCATGGCCGAACTCCACCTCCAGATTACCCTCAAGCACATAGATCCACTCGTCCTGGGTGGGGTGAATATGCGGCGGCACAAAGGTGTCGGCCGGAATATCCGCATGCCAGGTAAAGGCATTGTCCGAGTGAAGTTTAGGAGTGTAGGTATGGCCAACCACGTTCCAGGCCACGCCGTTGATCCCCTCGTCAGATTGGGTAACGCCAGCTGTCTCTTTCATGTTTTGCTCCCCGAAATTGAAAGATTATTGCGTTAGCCTAGGCTCGCTGTGACATTTTCTTTGTCCAGAAAGCGAAAAGAAAGCCGCCATGGGCTGAAAAGCTTTGTTTTAAGTCTAAAGTTTATGCAGGGTGAAGGCATGGAGCCCACAGCCTCGACACCTTTGGCCGATCCTCTGAGCGCGCATCCCCTGTTTCACACGCGGGATATTGACCGTGCCCGGCACAATGTTGCCCGCAAGTTTTGCGCGCATGATCTGACGCCTGGACGCCAGTTCAGAAATTTTGAGGCGCGCCATAATCACGTCGCAGGTCAGAGCCTGTCTCTGAACTATCTCAGCTATGGCTGCGAGGTGGCCATCAACCCCGGAGAGCTGGAGCGGTTCTATCTGATCCAGGTGCCGATTGAGGGAACGGCGCGGGTGCAAAATGGCAAGGTTGTGGTTGGGGCGAGCCCTGCGACGGCCTCGGTTCTGAACCCAACCCGCGAAACCCGTATGACCTGGTACGCTGGCTGTCGAAAACTCTTGCTGCAGATCGACCGTGCGGCGTTGCACGCTATGGCCGAACAGCTTTTGGGGCGTCGTCTGACCGAAGCTGTGGTGTTTGACCCTTTGCTGGACTTGACCACGCCCGCCCTGCAGCGCTGGGCAAAATCACTGGGCCTGGCGGTGCGTCTGGCGCAGAACCAGGGGGCCTTTGGTGGGCAAATGCCGCTGCAGCAGGCGCGTTTGGAGGAAGAGCTGATCCTGGGCCTGCTCAGCCATCAGCCCAGCAATATCTTGCATGCCCTCCAGCAGGGGGATCTGTCGGGCGCCGCACCTTTTCAGCTGCGCCGGGCGCAGGACTACATACGGGGCAATCTTGGCGAGCCGCTGACCCTGGCGTTGATCGCCGCCGAGGCAGGCTGCAGCCTGCGCAGCCTGCAAATGGGCTTTAAGCGTCATATGGGCTGCTCGCCGATGCAGTATCTCACCCGCGAGCGGCTGATCCATGCGCATTATCTGTTACAAAGCCTGCCACCGGAGCACCGGGTGGGGGCGGTGGCCTTTGATGCGGGGTTCAGCCACTTGGGGCGATTCTCAATCGCCTATAGGGCGGCTTTTGGCCGCTCCCCACGCGAAACCCTGAGGCAGGGCGGCCCTGCCTGATCTCTGCAGGGACACCGCATATGAGCGGTCGTTAAAAAGCTGCAGATTATCTGCGCCTTTGCGGCGGCAATTGAGGCAGGGGGCTGTGGCTTGGCTGGGCCGCTACCTGATGGGGTAGGGTATTGAAAATATGAAGTTTTTACCTGTCGGATCAGCGCTGCACGCGAACTGTGGCGCGATTGTGGCAAGACGCGGGCATCAGCGCCGGGCATTCCCCTATACTGTGCCTTTGCTGCACTAGTTGCAGTTGTGCGCAAAGTGCTAGCGATTTGTTAGCCTTGTTTCAGTGAAGGCAGGGAACAGCAGGATAAATTTGATGCGACGACAGATAGCGGCCATAGCCCTCGCATTTTTGCTCCCCATGCCGGGGCTCGCAGAGCCAGTACTGCCGGGGCTCGCAGAGCCTGTGACACAGGGGGCAGAGCCGGTGGCACAGGTGGTGGCACTGGGCGTGACACAGGGCGAGACACAGAACCAAGAGCGGCACAAAATTGGCTACGGGCTACTGTTCACCAACGACCTTCTGGGCGATGGCCATGACCGCTGGCGGACCGGATCTGTGACGTCCTCCAGGCTTTATGGCCCGGACTGGCAGGGGCAGGCACCGGCGCAGTTTGGCGCCCTTTTAGAGCTGCGGCTGCAGGGCCAGATTGTCCAGCCTGCCAACCTAAAGGTGCCCAACGCTGCGGATCGTCCCTGGGCCGGGGCCCTGACGGCTGAGCTGAACAGCCACATGCAACGCGGCTCCAATGAGATCTTGCTGGGCGGCGGGCTGGCGGTGATTGGCCCACAGACGCAGCTGGACCGGGTGCAGAGCTGGCTGCATGGTCTGGTCAGCGCACCAAAAGTTTCGGATGTGGTCCTGAACGGGCAGGTGGCAAATAAGATCCAGCCGCTGATCTCGGCTGAGGTCGGGCGGGCCATGACGCTGTCTGACCGGATTGAGCTGCGCCCCTTTGTTGAGGCGCGGGCCGGAGATGAGACCTATCTGCGTGCCGGTTTGGACCTGACCTATGGCCAGTTGGCCCAGGGCGGCCTCTTGGTGCGCGAGACGGTCACCGGACAACGCTACCGCACCATCCAGGGCGAGGCGACGGGCCTCACGCTGACGGCAGGCGCGGATATCGCCTATGTGTCGGACTCGATCTATCTGCCCGACAGCAATGGCTATGATTTGGCAGACAGTCGCCGCCGGGCCCGGGTGGGCCTGCGGTGGCAGGGCGAGAGCGTTGCTGCCTTTTATGGCCTGACCTACCTTGGCAAAGAGTTCACGGGCCAAAGCGACAGCCAGCTGACCGGATCATTGCAGCTGCAATTGAGGTTTTGAAAACACACCCTGCATAGGGTTGGGACTGCTTGCGTGACTTGGCTCTTTATCTGAAAAAGCATGTTTGTTAAGTTTTGCTTAATAAAAATAATGAGCAGGCAAACAGGCAGATGAAAACGGGCTTTCGAGGCACGTTTGTCATTTCTTGGTCGCAAACAGAAATAGACGGTCTTTTGGCCGCACCGGTCGAGATGATCGATGCCGGGGCTGTATGGTCCTGGCAAGGGGAGGCCCTGCGGGTCGATGGCCCCACAGAGCTGTTGCGTTTGGGGAAGGCGAACGGAGAATCCGATCTGAGGCGGCGGGCTGCGCGCTCGGTGCGCCGACTGGTGGGAGCCGCCGTGCAGAACCAGAGTGATCTGAACGAGGTCGCGGTCGATGATCCACTTTTGGACAAGAGTTTTGTGGTCACCAACGGGGTGCAAAGCTACACGGTCACCCTGATTGAAGTCGGCGATGGCGCACGACCTCTCTTGATGTTCGTGGATGAAATCCCCCCAAAGGCGACGGATCTCTGGGTGGTGCACCACTCTTTGGGCAGCATCGCCTGTCCGGGCGATGCGATGCCGGGCCAGCCGGGCAGTGGGGTTATCTGTTTCACGCCGGGCACCAAAATCGCCACGCCCAATGGTCCGCTCCGGGTTGAGGATTTGCGCCAAGGCGACCGGGTTCAGACCCGCGATAATGGCGCCTGCGAGATCCAGTGGATTGGCGCGCGGCGCATCAGTGGGGCGCGTCTTTTTGTGGTGCCAAAGCTGCGGCCGGTACGGATCTGTGTCGGGGCTTTGGGGATCGAGCGGCCTGAAAAAGAGCTGTTGGTGTCCCCGGATCACCGCATGTTGCTGCGGGGCTCTCAGGTGCAGGCTCTGTTCAACACCCCTGAGGTGCTGGTGGCGGCACGGGACCTGATCAATGGCCGCACCATCGTGAGCGATTCTGCAGTGCCGGACGTGACCTACATTCATCTCCTGCTGGGCGCGCATCAGGTGCTTTGGGCCAATGGGGTGGAAAGCGAAAGCTTTCATCCCGCCAGTGCCTCGATGTCGGCGCTGGACACCCAGGATCGTATTCGTCTGAACGGGATTTTGCCGCAGCTTGAGCACGACCCGTACAGCTATGGCGCCTATGCGCGGCGCAACCTCAGCAGCTCTGAAGCGGCCATCCTGATGCATGAGGCTGCATAAACCTGTGCCGCTGGCAAAAAAGCAAAGAGAGCGCTGTTGACTCCGCTCCCTTTGCGCATATAAGCGCCCCTCATTGGTGTTGGTGGACCCCGCAAGGGGATTCCTGTCATAGGTGCGGATCTCTGATCCAACCCTAAGAGGACAACGCCCTTTATAGCCGCCGTTTTTCCGGCTGCGTTCTGGCTGATCATGATTGTAGGCGCCCGCGTCCGCAATCCGAAAAGTGGGAACCGGTTTTCGGGAAAATTGCGGAGCCACTAAAAAGGAGAACAGCCGTGACTAAACGTACGTCTGCCAAGTATAAAATTGACCGCCGCATGGGCGAAAACATCTGGGGTCGTCCTAAGTCCCCAGTCAATCGTCGTGAATATGGCCCCGGCCAGCACGGTCAGCGCCGCAAGGGCAAGCTGTCCGATTTTGGTATCCAGCTGCGCGCCAAGCAGAAGCTGAAGGGCTACTACGGCGATATCACTGAGAAGCAATTCCGCCGCATCTACGCCGAAGCTGAGCGTGTTAAAGGCGACACCGGTGAAAACCTGATCGGCCTGCTCGAGCGCCGTCTGGACGCCGTTGTCTACCGCGCCAAGTTCGTGCCAACCGTTTTTGCTGCCCGTCAGTTCGTCAACCACGGCCACGTCACCGTCAACGGTCAGCGCGTCAACATCGCGTCCTACCGTGTTAAAGAAGGCGATGTAATCGCTGTGCGTGACAAGTCCAAGCAACTGGCAATTCTGCTGGAATCTGTGACCCTGGCCGAGCGTGATGTTCCTGACTACATCGAAGCCGACCACTCCAAAATGACCGCCACATTCGTGCGCGCCCCAGGTCTGGCCGATGTGCCTTACCCTGTTGTGATGGAACCAAACCTGGTGGTGGAATTCTACGCCAAAAACTAATCCTTGCGCCCCTTTGGGTGCTGGAGAAAAGGGCTGCCTGCGGGCGGCCCTTTTTGTTTTTTGGATTTTGGCTGTGTGATTAGGCTGTGTGATCCGCCGCGATCTGAATGTGCAATCCTGATTTGAAGTCACGCTTGCGATACTCCCTAGGCGGAAAAGCGGTTGTCTTTTGCCGGGTCTCGCCGCTACCGTGAAGGAAATGAGCCTGACTACAGAGAGTCGGGCGAAAAGGGGAGTGTGAGATGAAACAGCTTTGGACCAGCACAATCGCCGCAATTGTTTTGACCTGTGCCACCGCGCTGAGTGCGGCACCGTTGAAGCTGCAGCCGGCCAACCCGCAGCCGTCTGGCCTGAAATCGGGGCTTTCGGTGCGCTATGCCTATCCTGAAAATGTCAAAAACCTGTCGGAGGCGTCTTCTGCCCTGACGATCCGCTCTGAGCGTGGACGTCCGTTGAGCGGCCTGGATTACCGCGATACCAACGAAGGGGAGCCAGCACTTACCTCCAAACGGGCAGAACATGTCGCGGCTGCGATCAAGGGCTATGTGCATTTTGCAAAGCCAGGCATTCACAATATCGACTTCCTCACCAACGACGGTCTGCGCGCCACGATTGGCGGCCAGGTGGTGGGCAAATTTGATGGGCGTCAGACCTGTGACACCACCATCATGAGCGAGGTCGAAGTGCCCTCTGCTGGCTGGTACAAACTGGATATTCTGTATTTCCAGCGCTACAATACCTCGTGCCTGCACATGCGCATGGGCGCCAAAGGCAAACGCGTTTCCTGGATGCCAAACAAGGCCTTTGGCCACTAGGGCCTGAAGGCGCGGCTTCCCAGAGTTTCATGTGCCGCTGCCGCCCTGTCAAAGCGGCAGCAGGCGACCTTCGGCAATCGTCTCCATTGCAAAATACGAGGTGACGCTGTCCAGCTCGACGCCACCGATCAGGTGCTGATACACCCGGTCATAGCTGGCCATATCCTGCGTCACCACCTTCAGCTGATAGTCGTAGTCGCCGCCGATACGGTGAAAATCGACCACCTCCGGTATGGTCAGAACATGGCGGCGGAAGGTGTCGAGCCAGTCGGCAGAGTGGTGCCCGGTGCGCAGCATGACAAAGACCACCAGATCCAGTCCCAGCTGCGCACGATCAACCCGCATGGTGGCCCCCAACAGGGTTTTGCTGTCATTCAGAGCCTTCAGACGTCGCCAGCAGGCGTTCTGGGATAGGCCAACCACCTCGGCCAACTCCCGTTGCGACAGGCCCGCGTCCCGTTGCAGTGCTTTCAAAAGTTCTCTGTCAATATGATCTATTATGTGGGGCATTTGCGATCATATGACACAAAAATTCACCGAATCAATCAATAATTTGGAATGATTTCGCGCATCACACATAGGAAACTCATCTTCAGCGATAACTGGAGATGCGCGCATGACCCTTGAGACATTCAAAGCAGAGCTGGCACAGGCCGCAAGTGATGGCAGCCTTGCAAAGGGCCTCGTAGGGGAAGGCATGATGATTCCCGGTCCCGCTGGTGAGGTGCCATTGGTCTATGCCGACTACGTGGCCTCGGGGCGCGCACTGCAGCAGGTCGAGGCGTTTATCGCCACTCAGGTTCTGCCCTATTTCGCCAACTCGCACACCGAGGCCTCGTTCTGTGGTGCCTATGTGACGCGGTTGCGTCGCGCCGCCCGGGCCGAGATTGCCCGCCTGACCCAGGCCTCTGCGCGCGATGCGGTGATCTTTGCGGGCTCGGGGGCAACTGCAGGACTGAACCGGCTGGTCAGCCTGCTTGGGGTCAATGAGGCCCGCGATCCGGTGGTTTTCATTGGCCCCTATGAGCACCACTCCAACATCCTGCCCTGGCGCGAGAGCAAGGCAAAGGTGGTGGAGATCCCCGAGGCCCGCGAAGGCGGCGTTGATCTGGGCGCATTGGAGGCTGCCCTTGCGGCGCATGCGGGAAGTGATTTGCTGATTGGCAGTTTTTCTGCCGCCTCCAACGTGACCGGTATTGTCACCGACCCCGACCCCATTAGCCGCCTGCTGCATGCGGCTGGTGGGCTGGCGATCTGGGACTATGCCGGGGCTGGGCCCTATTTGCCGATCTCGATGCAGGGAGCCAACGGCGCTCACAAGGATGCGGTGGTGGTCTCGCCGCATAAATTCCCCGGTGGGCCCGGTGCCTCGGGGGTGTTGATTGTCAATCAGGACGCCACTCGCACCCGGAGCCCGTCCTGGCCGGGCGGCGGCACTGTCAGCTTTGTTTCGCCCTGGGGGCATGACTACAGCGAGGATCTGGCAGCGCGCGAAGAGGCCGGCACCCCTAATGTGATTGGTGACATCCGGGCCGCGCTGGCCTTTCTGGTGAAAGAGGCCGTGGGAGAGGCGGCAATTGCCAGCACAGAAGCCAGGTTTGCATAGATGGCGCGCGCGGGCTGGGCGGATAACCCGCAGCTCACCGTGTTGGGCCACGCCACAGCGCATCGCCTGCCGATTTTCTCGTTTACCGTGCAGGGTGTGTCCGGCGCGCCGGTGCACCAGCAGCTCTTTACCCGTATGTTGAGCGACCACTACGGCATTCAGGCGCGCGGCGGCTGCGCCTGTGCAGGTCCCTATGCGCATCGCCTGTTGGGTATTGATCACGCGGAATCAGATCAGCTGTTTCAGGAGTTGCAGGCGGGGCGTGAGTTGCGCAAACCCGGCTGGGTGCGGCTAAATTTTTCTTACCTGATGTCCGGGGATACGGCGCAATATATCATCGACAGCGTCAATGAGTTGAGCCGCCGCGCCGAGGATCTGGCGCCGCACTATCAGGCGGACCCCAGCACTGCGCGGTTTCAGCCTTTTGCGGCCTGATGGGGAAATCTTAACAGCGTTCCCCCTGACGGGTCTCAAAGACTGGCCTCAAACGCCGGCGCTGAAATCGGTGGCAGCTTTCCAGTGTTAGTCGACCGGTTCAGTGGGCGGCCTGATTGGGCGGGCTGTCCTTGGCGCGTTGGTAATCTTGTTGCTTTCCCATTGGGTTCTGGCTCGCTATTACCAAGGGGAACCAAGGAGCCCGAAGAATGACCCAGATCACGCCGCAGCCAGGTATTATGGATATCGCTCTCTATCAGGGCGGCGCGGCCCATGTGGCGGGGGTGAGCAATACAATTAAACTTTCCTCCAATGAAAACCCACTGGGGCCCAGCCCACTCGCGATCACAGCCATGCAAGAGGCGGCGGCGACTATGCATCGCCATCCCAGCTCCGATCATTTGGCGTTGCGTCAGGCGATCGGATCAGTCGAGGGGCTGAACCCCGACCAGATCATTTGTGGCGCAGGCAGCGACGAGATCATTGCCTTTTTGTGCCAGTGTTACGCAGGTCCCGGCGACGAGGTGCTTTATACCGAACACGGCTTTGCCATGTATCGCATCAGCGCTTTGGCAGCGGGTGCGACGCCGGTGGAGGTCAAGGAGCGCGAACGGGTCACCGATGTGGATGCCCTGCTGGCAGGCTGCACCGCGCGGACCAAATTGGTCTTTATCGCCAACCCCAACAACCCCACCGGCACAATGATTTCCGCCGCCGAGGTGGCGCGTCTGGCTGATGGCCTACCCGGTGGCGCGCTTTTGGTGCTGGATGGCGCCTATGCGGAATATGTCGAGGGCTTTGATGCAGGCGCTGCGCTGATGGCTGAGCGCGACAATGTTTTCATGACCCGCACCTTCTCCAAAATCTACGGGCTTGGCGGCGCACGTGTCGGTTGGGGCTATGGCCCGGCTGCCATTATTGACGTGCTGAACCGCGTGCGGGGGCCTTTCAACGTCTCGTCCACAGCGCTGGCCGGGGCCGAGGCCGCGGTGCGGGATCGTGCCTATATCGACCGGAGCCGCGCCGAGAACGCCAAATGGCGCAGCTGGCTGTCGCAGGCCCTGGCCGAACTCGGCATTGCCTCGGATACCTCCTGTACCAATTTCATCCTGGCGCGGTTTGCGGATCAGGCCGAGGCTGAGGCCTGCGATACCTACCTGCAGGCGCAGGGACTGATCGTGCGCCGGGTGGCGGGCTACAGGCTGCCCTGCGCGCTGCGCATCACAATTGGCGATGAGGCCGCCTGTCGAAAGCTGGTTGCGGCCATCGCGGGTTTCAAATCAGAGCAGGGTACAGCATGAGCACAATTGTCTACAATCGCGTTGCCCTGATCGGTCTCGGCCTGATCGCGTCGTCCATGTTCTGGGCGATGAAGCGCGCCGGGCTGGCGGGCGAAGTGACCGGCTATGCCCGCAGTGAGGCAACCCGCGATACCGCCCGGCGCATCGGGTTGTGTGACCGCGTCTGTGACAGCGCTGTTGAGGCGGTCAAAGGCGCCGATCTGGTGGTGCTCTGTGTGCCAATTGGCGCCATGGGGCCGGTGATGCCGAGATCGCCCCGGCGCTGAAACCCGGAGCGACGGTCTCTGATGTGGGATCGGTCAAGGCACATGTGATCGAGGCGGTATCACCACATATCCCTGAAGGCGTGCATTTTGTCCCGGCGCACCCGCTGGCTGGCACCGAACACTCGGGTCCTGAGGCGGGCTTTGCCGAGCTCTTTGACAACCGCTGGAGCCTGCTTGTGCCGGTTGAGGGCAGCGACCCTGCAGCCGTAGCGCAGCTGCGCGCGCTCTGGGAGGGCATGGGCGCCTATGTCGAGGAAATGGACGCCGAGCACCATGATCTGGTGCTGGCGGTGACAAGCCATGCGCCGCATCTGATTGCCTATACCATGGTCGGGGTCGCCGATGATCTGCGCCGGGTGACCGATAGCGAGGTGATCAAATACTCGGCGGCGGGGTTTCGCGACTTTACCCGGATCGCAGCGTCGGATCCGACCATGTGGCGCGATGTCTTCCTGACCAACAAAGAGGCAACGCTTGAGATCCTTGGGCGGTTCACAGAAGAGCTTTTTGCCCTGCAACGGGCGATCCGCACCGGTGATGGCGAGCATCTGCATGATTATTTCACCCGCACGCGGGCCATTCGCCGTGGCATCATCGAGGCCGGTCAGGATACTGACGCGCCGGATTTTGGCCGGGTGAAAAAACCATGACCTGCGCGCCTTGTCTCAGGTTGGCTGCAGTGGTTCTGGCCCTGGCTGCTACCGCCGCGCCCTTGCAGGCCACAGCACCTGATGTGTCGCTACGCCCCAGCCTGCGCCCAGAAACTCGGCCTGTCTCGGCGCAGATTCTGGCCGCCGCGATGCTGCCTGCGGATGTCCTAGCAGATGTGATGCAACTCTCGCTGCGCCCGGCTGTGCGGCCCGACACAATTGTCGAGCAGGCGCTGTTCAAGCGGCGACGTCTGCGTAAGGGGTCGGTTTGTGGCGATATCGATATTCAGGGCTCAACGGTTGGATCAGTGGTGGCAAAGCTGCCGGGCTGCGGTGCCAAAAATGCGGTGCGGGTGAAATCCATCGCCGGTGTGACTCTCAGCCGGGAATCGGTGATGACCTGCGAGACGGCAAAGGCATTGAAGCGCTGGGTCTCTAAGGATGTCGAAAAGGCCTTTGGCCGCCGCAACCGTGTCGTCAGTCTGCGGGTTGCAGCGCATTATGCCTGCCGCACCCGCAACAATCGCCCCGGCGCCAAAATTTCCGAACACGGGCGTGGCAAAGCCATCGATATCTCTGGGTTTAAACTGGAAGATGGCACGCTGGTGACGGTGCTCGAAGGCTGGAAGGCACGAGACACCCGTAAACGGCTGGCCAAGATCTGGAAAGCGGCGTGCGGCCCCTTTGGCACCGTTCTTGGCCCGGAGGCGGACCGCCATCACCGCGATCATTTCCATCTCGACGTGGCGCGTCATCGCGGCGGATCGTACTGTCGATAGTATTATCGCAGGTTTGGCGGCATTCGGTTTGCGGGCTTTTGAGGTGTCGGCTGTTATCTCTGGTTAGACATCATATCTGGCCAGACATAAGGTCTCGCTAGCACAACACCCGTTTTGGAGCCGTCCCGACGGGCAAAGGCCCGATCCACATCTGCCCCTGGTGCAAGCGCATGGGTTGTATTGAGCTTTTCGCCCCCACCGCTGCCCACGCCGCCACCGCTGCCGCCACCGCTGCCACTGGCAAAAAGAGACAGCAGGCGTTCCACCACCGCGCGGCTGCTGGGGGGCAACAGGCTGCCCCGTTCCGCGAGATCCAGTATTTCCCGCCAGTTTTCGGCCCTTAACGCCAACGCGCCGGTAAGGCGCCCCTGCGCATCAACCTGCAGCTGGCCGGTGGCCTTAAACCGCATACCGCCCCAGCTGGCCTCGGCCACCTCCAGATCAATGTTGCGCGGCTGCGGGCGGCGCTGCTCAACTGCGCGCCAGCCCCGGTGCCAGTTGCAAGGCGGCCTGCATATGTTGGGCGCGCAATGTATGGGTGCGGTCAAAGACGGAAAACCGCTGCTCGGTTGTGGGAAAGCGCAGGGTCTGCGCGCCGGGCAACAGGGCCGGGCTGTCAAAGGCAATCCAGTCGGCGCTCCAGGCCGCGCCGGTCATGGGGTCCGCCAGCACGGGCTGGGCGATGCCTGTCACATGTCGCAAAGGGAAACCACCGGTGCTCAGGGGCCCATAGGAGACCTGCCAGCCCAGGCGATGCTGATGCGCAAACCAGCTTTCCAGCCTCCCCAGGCCGCGACAGCCCAATAGAGCGTCCAGACCGCAGCTCCGAGGCTGAGCCATTTCCGCAGTCGCATTCTGCAAAGATCCTCTTTTTCTTGATTGATTTTTGCTGTTTATAGGCCCCGAGTAAAAAGGGCCATAGATCATGACAATGTGGGTTTTCGGATATGGATCGTTGCTGTGGAATCCGGGTTTTCCGGTTGCACGCAGTGAAGTTGCGACATTGCAGGGCTTTGCACGCTCTTTCTGCATGTCCTCCATTCATCATCGCGGCACCGAGGCGGCGCCGGGACTGGTGCTGGCGCTGGACGAAATCACTGGCTCCCGCTGTCAGGGGCTTGCACTGGCGGTCGCCCAGGGTGAAGAGCAGCAGACGGTGGCCTATTTGCGCGCGCGCGAATTGATCTCTTCGGCCTATCTTGAGCGCGATCTTGCGATTGAGCTGCACTCGGGCGAACAGGTCACAGCCGTCACCTATGTGATTGACCCGCACCACGAACAGTATTGCGGTGGCATGGCGCTGGAAAAGCAGGCCCAGATTATCGCCACAGCGGTGGGCGGGCGCGGCCCTAATACGGAATATCTTTATAATACTGCCGAACATCTGGCCGAGATCGGCCTTGGAGATGCGGAACTGGAGAGGTTGATGGCACGGGTACGGCAAATAACGGCATAAAGCCTTGTGCTTTACCATCTTTGCCTTTAAGCTCCTTTGGTAACTCAGCAAAAACGTATCAGGACGCATCCGAATATGGCCCAACCAGACCGCAAGATCAGGCCGCAGTTTTCACAACCGGTTCGCCAGATCATCCTGATGCTGATTGTCCTTGGCCTCGCCAGCTTTGGGGTCTTTGTGGCCCTGCCCAAGGTGCTGCCGGTGTTTCAGGCCAATCCATGGCTCAACGGCTTTATCTTTATTGTCTTTGTGATCGGTGTGCTCTCCTGTTTTTGGCAGGTGTTTCAGCTGATCGGCTCGGTGCGCTGGATCGAGAGTTTTGCCTCTGGCGGCAGCCGCGGCGAGAGAGGGGCGCCGTCACTTTTGGCGCCGCTGGCCGCTTTGCTGCGCTCGCGTGCCGCCCGTATGCAGCTGGGCTCCTCTTCGACGCGCTCCATTCTCGACTCTGTCGGACAGCGTATCGACGAAGAGCGCGAGATCACGCGATACATCGGCAACTTATTGATTTTCCTTGGACTTTTGGGGACGTTTTACGGCCTTGCCACCACGGTTCCAGCAGTTGTTGATACCATCCGCAGTCTGTCACCGCAGGAGGGCGAAGAGAGCCTGGCGGTGTTCAACCGCCTGATGACCGGCCTTGAGGCACAGCTTGGCGGTATGGGCGTCGCCTTTGCATCGTCGTTGCTCGGGCTGGCGGGCTCGTTGATTGTGGGGATGTTGGAGCTGTTCGCAGGCCATGGTCAGAACCGGTTTTACCGCGAGCTGGAGGAGTGGCTGTCGTCGTTCACCCGGGTCAGTTTTTCGTCAGGTGAAGAGGGCGATAGCGGTGAGGCTGGTGTCGTGACCGAAGTTCTGGATACGATGGCGGAACAGATGGACGCGCTGCAGGCGATGTTCGTCCAGAACGCGCAAAGCCGCGCCGAAGTCGACAACAAACTGTCGCGGCTGGTCGATGCGATCACCGATATGAATGCCCGTCAGGACCAGACCTCGACTATTTCAGGCGCTCTGGACCGGGTGGCGGTGGGGCAGGAAGCCCTGACTGAAATCATGCGCGCCCAGGGCGATGTTGGAATGGACGCTGAAAGCCGCATGCGGCTGCGCTCGATCGATGTGCAAATGCTGCGCATTCTGGAAGAGATCTCTGCCGGCAGACAGGAAAGCCTGGCTGAATTGCGTAAGGACATCGACCTTATGGTCAAGGCCTTTGCGGTGCCACGCGGGCGCATGCGCCAGCCCCCGGAGCAGGCGCAGACCCCGGCCCAACCCGGTTTTCCGCAGGACGAGGAATAGGCTATGGCCCTGTCGCGGCGCAGCGGTCATAGGTTTCAAAACTCGATCTGGCCGGGATTTGTCGATGCCATGACCGGCCTGCTGCTGGTCCTGATGTTCCTGCTCACCATCTTTATGGTGGTGCAGTTTGTGCTAAGCGAAACAATCAGCGGTCAGGAAACCGAGCTGGACGATCTGTCCTCCGAAATTCAGGCCTTGGCAGACGCCTTGGGTCTGGAAGAGCGCGACAACAGTAGGCTCAACGCGCGTCTTGGCGCGCTCAGCTCAACCCTCTCGACCACCCAGGGTGATCTGGCGAAGGCGCAAAGCGCGATAGATCACCAACGCGCCGTTATTTCCGGCCTGACCGTAGAGCGTGACCAGCAACTTGCAGCCCTGGCGCAGGCGCAAAGCCAGATAACCGCGTTTGAGGCCCAGGTCGCGGCTTTTGTCGCGGGGCGCGAGGCGGCGATGGAAAAAATCGCCGGCCTGACGCAGGACCGCGACCGGCTCACGGCCGAGCGCAGCACGTTGCTGAGCGATCAGGACGCGCTTAATCTCGCGCTGGCGCAGGCGCGGGGCGAAGTTGATGCGGGCGCAGAAGAGGCCCGGCTTGCCGCCGCCAAACGCGAGGCGCTTGAAGCTTTGATTGCCGCGCCGAAATCTGAGGGCGACAGCCGTGCGGCTGAGTTGGCGGATCTGTCCAGCAGGCTCAGCGCCCAAGAAGAATCCCGACTGATTGAGGCCGCCGCCGCCGAGGCTCTGCGGGCCAGACTGGAAAGCGCAGATGCTGAGCGGACCGCCATGACCCTGTCTCTGGAGCGCCAGCGGCCAAGAGGCTGAGGATACCCTGACCCTTCTTGGCCGCGGCTGAGGTGGCGCAGGAGCGTCTGAGCACTGAGCTGGAAAAGGCTTTGACCACGACGCTTGAGGCTGCAAAGGCGCAGACGCAGGACCGGGACGAGCTGGCAGAACGCCTGACGCGGATTTTGGCCCAGATGCAGGTAACGCAATCCGCCGCCGAAGGCCGGGTCTCAGCGCTGGAAACGGAACTGACCCGTCTGCGGCAGGACAGCACCGCAACACGGGAACAACTGACTGCAGATCTTGCAGGTGCCCGTGAGGCTGCCGCGCAGAGCAAGGCGGATCTTGAGGCTGAGCTCGCACGACAGCGGGCAACAAACGTCGAGAGCGAAACGCAGTATCAGGCCGAACTGGAAAACCTGCAAAACCAACACGCGGCAACCCTGGCCACGCTGCAGCAGCAGATGGCCACGCTGCGCACTGAGGCGGATGCCAGCCGCCGCCAGCTTGAATCTGAGCTTGCGGCGCTGCAGGCTGATGCGGCGTCCGTGATGGCCGGGCTTGAGACCGAGCTATCGCAGGCGCAGAATGATCTGGTGCTGGCCCGCAACGCGGCCTCATCGACGGCGCAAGAGCGTGCCCTGATTGAGACGCGTCTGCTGCAGGCTTTGGATGCATTGGAGAATGCGCAGGCAGCGGCCAGTGAGCAGGCGGTGTTGCAGCAACGGCTTTTGGCAGCCCTTAATGCCCAGTCCGACGCAGAAACCAGCGCCTCTGAGCAGCGCGATCTGGCGCAGGCGCGGGCGGACCTCTTGGCCCAGGCGCAGGATGCGCTGTCCGAACAACGATCCGTTTCCGAAAAAGCGCAGCGCGAGACAGCATTGCTGAACCAGCAGGTTGCCGCCCTCAGAGAGCAGCTGGGCGGATTGCAGGCCATTCTGGACGACTATCAGCAGCGGGATGTGGCCCAGAATGTGCAATTGCAGAACCTTGGGCAGGACCTCAATGCTGCCCTGGCACGGGCCGCGTCTGAAGAACGCCGTCGCCGTCTTCTGGAAGAAGGCGAGCGCAAAAGGCTGGAGGTTGAAGCGGAGCGTCTGGCCAGCAGGGCTGAAGACCTTGAGACCAAGGCAGAAGATCTGGAACGGTACCGCTCTGAGTTCTTTGGCCGCCTGAGAAATGTCCTGGGCAATCAGGAAGGTGTGCGGATTGCGGGAGACCGCTTTGTCTTTGCCTCTGAGGTTCTTTTTGATCCGGGCAGTGCGACGTTGTCAGCCGCCGGTGAGGTGGAAATCGCCAAAGTGGCGCGCATTTTGCAGACCGTGGCGGCAGAAATCCCTCCGGAGCTGAACTGGATCATTCGGGTCGATGGTCATACGGATAACACCGCTATGCTGGGCAGCCCAAAGTACAGCGATAACTGGGAGTTGAGCCAGGGGCGGGCGCTTTCGGTGGTGCGCTTTATGATCGAAGGTCTGGGCATTCCGCCGGGTCGTCTTGCGGCCAATGGGTTTGGTGAATACCAACCGGTGAACCCGGCCGACACACCCGAGGCGCGGGCACAGAACCGTCGGATCGAGCTGAAGTTCACAGAGCGCTTAGCAGGGCCCGCTCTTTGCCCGACCGGCCCCTTCCAGCCAGCCCCTCCCAGCTGGCCCCACCCAGTCCAGTCCAGTCCGGTCTCGCCGCAAGCGCGCTATGTGACAAGGCGTAGCGGCACATTCGCCGTCCGTGTTAGCAGCCGCCCTGTTACCAATGGCCCCTGTCATCAAATGGGCAAATTCCCTGACATTGATAATTCTGCTGATCCGGTCGACTTCTTCGTCACCACGCATAAAGACCGCCACACCCTCGTAGGTGCCCTGGACCCATGCCTCGTTGCGCAATCTTTTGCCGGAGGCGCGGAAAAACTGCGCCTGATTGCGTTCCAGTGCGATTTCATGCACCGAGAAAAAGCCAGATGGCCCAGAAATGGACAGGCGAATACGGTCGGCCTTTTGTCCGCCAAAGGCATAGGCCCAAAAGACCAGCGCGGGCGCCGTGTCTGACAGACGGACAACCTTTACATCGCCTGATTTTATCTCTTGGAAGTTAGGAACATAGCTGCTGAACCCGGCCCCCAGAAAGTCGCCGGCCTCATAGGCTGGCGGCGAGGCCCACAGGCCTGGCTCTGCTGCCTCAGCCTTGCAGTTGTTGTGGCCCTGCGGTGCAAAGGGGTCAACCCCCTTGCCTTTGTGGCGCAGCGACAAATGCAGATGCGGGAACTGGGTTTTCCCCGAGAGGCCAACCTCGCCAAGCTGTTCACCAGCCTGTACCTTTTGGCCTTTTTCGACGCGGACCGAGCCGCGCTTCATGTGGCAATACTGCGTTTCCCAGCCGTCTTCATGCCTTACGACAACGCCGTTGCCGCATTCGCGGCCCTTCAGGTTTTCGGCAGTGGCTTTTGTCGCATAGGCATCGGGCATCGAGTCCCGCAGGCCCTTGACGACACCGGGAGCCGCTGCCCGCACAGCAACGCCGCGTCGCATATCTGCCAGATAGGGCAGGGCGATATCAGTGCCCTTGTGGCCGGAATAGCTCAGCGGCTCACAGCGATAGTCTTCAGCGCCGGGGCCAGGGTCATGGTCGACATATTGCTGGATGCGACAGGTCTCGCCAAGGCTGCAGTCAATCGGCCATTGCAAGGTTATGTCGCTCGCCACGGCAGGTGCCGCGACGAGCGAGAAAAAGAACGCTCCGAGTGACTGCCGCATGTTCAGTCAGCAGTCAGCAGCGGCGGTTTGTCTCCGGAGATCCGGGGCTTGGTCGGGCCCTCAATGCGCAGCTCCAGTTTGCCATCTTTGATCCCAACCTTGACCAGGCCACCCTTAGCCAGCTTGCCAAACAGAAGCTCTTCGGCGAGGGGCTTTTTGATGTGCTCCTGAATGACGCGGCCCAAAGGACGCGCGCCCATGCGATCATCATAGCCCCGGTCTGCCAGCCATTCAGCCGCCTTGCGGGTCAGCTCAATCGAGACATTCCGGTCCATCAGCTGGGCTTCGAGTTGCAGAACAAACTTCTCGACGACCTGCAGGATCACCTCTTTTGGCAGCGGTGCAAAGGAGATCACTGCGTCCAGACGGTTGCGGAACTCGGGCGTGAAGGTACGCTCGATGGCGGCGGTGTCTTCGCCCTCGCGGCGATCACGGCCAAAGCCGATGGCCGCTTTGGCCGTATCGGAAGCTCCGGCATTGGAGGTCATGATCAGCACGACATTGCGGAAATTCACCGCGCGGCCGTTGTGATCGGTGAGCTGACCATTGTCCATCACCTGCAGCAGGATGTTAAAGACATCCGGATGCGCCTTTTCGATCTCATCAAGCAGCAAAACGCAATGCGGGTGCTGATCAACGCCATCGGTCAAAAGACCACCCTGATCAAAGCCGACATAGCCGGGAGGCGCACCGATCAGACGGGAAACCGCGTGTTTCTCCATATATTCCGACATGTCAAAGCGCAGCAGCTCAACACCAAGGGTATCGGCCAGCTGTTTGGCGACTTCGGTTTTGCCGACGCCAGTTGGACCGGCAAAGAGGTAGTTGCCAATGGGCTTTTCAGGTTCACGCAGACCTGCGCGCGACAGCTTGATGGCGCTGGAGAGCGCATCAATGGCATCGTCCTGGCCAAAGCCCACCCGTTTCAGGCTCTTCTCCAGATCTTTCAGCACCTCAGCATCGTCTTTGGTGACGCTCTTGGGCGGAATGCGGGCGATTTTGGCCACAACGGCCTCGATCTCTTTGACGCCGATGGTCTTGCGACGCTTGCTTTCCGGCACCAGATGCTGGGCCGCGCCCGCCTCATCGATCACGTCGATGGCCTTGTCGGACAGTTTGCGGTCATTGATATAGCGCGCGGCCAGTTCCACCGCTGATTTGATCGCCTCGGCGGTGAATTTGATGCTGTGGTGTTCCTCAAAGTAGGGCTTCAGCCCTTTCAGGATCTCGATGGAATCCTGCACATTGGGTTCATTGACATCAATCTTCTGGAACCGGCGTGCAAGGGCGCGGTCCTTTTCAAAATGCTGGCGGAACTCTTTGTAGGTGGTCGAGCCCATTGTGCGCAGCTTACCGCCCTGCAGGGCAGGTTTCAGCAGGTTAGAGGCATCCATAGCGCCACCTGAGGTCGCACCGGCGCCAATCACCGTGTGGATTTCGTCGATGAACAGGACACCGTCCGGGTGATCTTCCAACTCGGTGACCACCGCCTTGAGCCGTTCTTCAAAGTCGCCGCGATAGCGGGTGCCTGCAAGCAGCGCGCCCATATCAAGCGAGAAGATGGTGGTATTGGCCAGAACCTCGGGGACTTCTCCCTGCACAATCTTGCGGGCCAGACCTTCGGCAATGGCGGTTTTGCCAACGCCAGGGTCGCCAACCAGCAGCGGGTTGTTCTTGCGACGGCGGCACAGCACCTGAATGCAGCGTTCGACTTCCTGGCTGCGACCGATCAGAGGGTCGATATCGCCTTCGCGGGATTTGGCGTTGAGATCGACGCAGTATTTGTCCAGCGCGCTCTCTTTCTTTTCGCCTTCGGGGGCGGCAGAGCCCATGGCCTCTTCTTCGCCCTCGGGGGCGCCGGTAACCGGGCGGGATTCGCCAAAGGCGGGGTCCTTGGCCACACCATGTGCGATGAAGTTCACCGCATCATACCGGGTCATGTCCTGATCCTGCAGGAAATAGGCGGCATCGCTTTCGCGTTCGGCAAAAATGGCGACCAGTACATTTGCGCCGGTGACCTCGGTGCGCCCAGAGCTTTGAACGTGAATGGCGGCGCGCTGGATAACGCGCTGGAAGGCGGCGGTCGGCACCGCTTCTGAGCCATCGACGTCTGTCACCAGCTTGGCGAGGTCTTCCTCAACAAATTCAACCCGCGAGGTGCGCAGCTGCCCAAGGTCGACGCTACAGGCGCGCATCACGCGGGCGGCTTCGGGTTCTTCTATCAGTGCCAGCAGCAGGTGTTCCAGCGTGGCAAACTCATGGCGGCGCTCATTCGCCAGCGCAAGTGCGGCGTGAATGGCTTGTTCTATTGTGCTCGAGTATGAAGGCACGGGCGTGCTCCTCTGTTCTTGGGTTGGCCGGGGCGGCTGGCCTGTTTACCAATTGCGCCCCTGCATCAACCATGTCGTCATAGTGTTAGAGTTTGGTTGATAGAACGCCAGCTTCAAGGGCTTTATTGCAAAATTCGGTCACAATTGTTGTGAACGCGGTCAAATTGTTACCAGTCTGCTTTGGCCCCATATCTGGTGTTTCGGTCTAAAAACGGTCCTTTCGCAGGCGTATCTCCCTAAATACCTCTGCATTTTCAGCGTCTTCCATGCCTACAGCGGCTTTTAGGTCGGCGCGGTTGGCCCGCAGGAACGGATTGGTGTCGAGTTCGACGCGCAAAAGGGAGGGAACGGTGGCTTCACCTAATTTGCGCTTTGCATTGATTTCAGCGACTCGTTCTACGAGAGCCGCATTTTCGGGTTCAACCGTGATGGCAAAGCGGGCATTGGATTGGGTGTATTCATGGCCGGAATACACCATGGTTTCGGGCGGCAGGGCCATCAGGCGCTGCAGGCTGTGCCACATCATTTCGGCAGAGCCCTCGAACAGGCGGCCACAGCCAAGGGCCATCAGGCTGTCAGCGGTAAAGACCGCCTGGCTCTCGGGCAGATAAAAGGCGATGTGGCCAACCGTATGCCCTGAGACATCGAGGACTTTGACCTCTTCGCCAAAGAGATCAAAGCTGGCATCGTCATTCAGAGCATGATCCAGCGGCGGCAGACGGTGGGCATCTGCTTTGGCGCCGTAAACGCTGGCGCCATAGGTGCGGCGCAGCTCTTGCACGCCGTCGATGTGGTCGTTGTGGTGATGGGTCAGCAAGATGGCGTCGAGGCTCCAGCCGCGGTCGCTGAGGGCAGATTTGATTGCGGCGGCTTCGGGGGCGTCAACCAGAGCGGTGCGACCGCTCTTGGCATCATGCAGAAGATAGGCGTAGTTGTCCGAGAGACAGGGCAGGGTGATGATTTCGAGGGGCATGGTCTTTCGCCTCCGTATTGTTAAACTGCATTGTTAGACTGAATTGTTACACTGCCTCCAGATTGGCCCAAGCAGCAGGCTCCCGCAATGCATCTTGATGTTCAGGATCTTAGGAACTTTTATTACCGCAGCAAACTGGGCCGTGCGGCGCAGGCGTCTGTGCGCAATCGCCTGCTGGAGTTCTGGCCCGAGGCGACGGGGCAAACCATGGCGGGTTTTGGCTTTGCCGCGCCGCTTATGCGGCCCTATCTGGCCGAGGCCCGCCGGGTTATCGCCCTGATGCCGGG
>NZ_MWVJ01000066.1 GCF_002087335.1 Pseudophaeobacter leonis | reverse complement strand
CATCGGCTTTCCCCGCCATCTCAGCCAGCATGTGGGCGGTTTTGTCATCACCAAAGGGCGCCTGGATGAACTCTGCCCCATTGAAAACGCCGCCATGGATGACCGCACGATTATCGAATGGGATAAAGACGATATCGACGCGCTTGGCATTTTGAAGGTCGATATCCTGTCGCTGGGGATGCTCACCTGCATTCGCAAAAGCTTTGATCTGATCGCACAGCACGAAAGTAAAAACTACACTATAGCAAGCGTGCCTCAAGGTGACGCGGCAACCTTTGAGATGCTCTGCGTGGCGGATGCTGTTGGGGTTTTTCAGGTGGAAAGCCGGGCGCAGATGAACTTTTTGCCACGTATGAAGCCGCGTAAATTTTATGATCTGGTGATCGAGGTCGCCATCGTGCGGCCCGGCCCGATCCAGGGCGGCATGGTGCATCCCTACATCAACCGGCGTCAGGGCAAAGAGCCGGTGCATTTCCCCTCTGCTGCGTTGCAAGAGGTGCTGGGCAAGACCCTTGGCGTGCCGTTGTTTCAGGAGCAGGCGATGCAAATAGCCGTGGTTGCTGCAGGGTTTAGCCCCTCTGAAGCCGACAGGCTGCGCCGCTCTATGGCAACGTTTCGGCGCATGGGCACCATTGGGCAAGCTGCGCGATAAATTCATCGGCGGCATGTTAGAGCGCGGCTATGCGCAAGACTTTGCAGAGAGCTGTTTTTCACAAATCGAAGGCTTTGGCGAATATGGTTTTCCCGAAAGCCATGCAGCCGCTTTTGCCATGCTCGCCTATGTTTCTGCCTGGCTCAAACGCCACCATCCGGCGGCTTTTGCCTGTGCGCTCCTGAACGCGCAACCGATGGGATGTTACGCCCCGGCACAGATCGTGCGTGACGCGCGTGAACATCACATCGAGGTACGGCCGATCTGTGTGAACACCAGTGACTGGGACAACACGCTGGAAAATCGCGCCGACGGCTCGCTGGCGCTGCGCCTTGGGTTTCGTCAGATCAAAGGCTTTCGCGCAGAAGACGCGGCATGGATCGTGGCGGCGCGGGGCAATGGCTACCCTGACCCAGAAGCCCTTTGGTTGCGCGCGGGCCTCGCGCCTGCGGTGCTTGAACGCCTGGCCGAGGCCGACGCCTACGCCGGTCTTGGGCTGGGACGGCGCGATGCGCTTTGGGCTGTGAAAGCCATCAAAGGGACCGCGCCCCTGCCGCTGTTCAACAACCCGGTTGACGGGGAAGGCATTCACGAGGCACCGGTAGATCTGCCCAGCATGCATCTGGGCGAGGAGGTGGTCGAGGATTATGTTGCCATGCGGCTGTCGCTCAAGGCGCATCCAATGGAGCTGTTGCGTCCCAACATGCAGGGGTTGACGCCGCATGCGGCGCTCCCGGATGTTCCGCTGGGGCCTGTTGCGGGCAAGCGCATCTCAGTTTGCGGTGTGGTGATCACCCGTCAGCGCCCCGGCACCGCGTCGGGCGTGGTGTTTCTGACGCTGGAAGATGAAACAGGCGTTTGCAATGTCGTGGTGTGGAAAGCAGTCTACAAACAGTTCCGCCGCGCGGTGATGGGCGGGCGTTTGCTGCGCGTCACCGGCGTGGTGCAGCGCGAGGGCATCGTTGTGCATCTCATTGCGCAAACGGTTGAGGATGTGTCTGATTGCCTGGCAGCCCTGGGCCACCCGATGGATGCAGCAATCGGCATCACAGAGCCGCAGGCCGATGACGCTCCAAGATCACGCCCGCAACCGCGCGCCATGCATCCGCGCGATCAGGCCAAAAGGGTGTTTCCAAGCCGGGATTTTCACTAAGGGGCATGCCTTGGATTCCCCCCCATTTTAGCGGGGTGAGCCGTGGGGCGTGCCGCTATAAGGGGACTCCTCAGATTTGCGCCGCATTACCTTACGATCTGAAAGCGTCAGCTTGTGGGTCTGGAAATGCGCAATGGGGCTTGACCGATACGGTGCGTGTTAGACTAAAAACGTCTCAAACTTCTGATGTCCCAGAGCGCGGGTTAGGCGCGCGACAAGTTCGCTCTGTGACAACCCTTCCCACTCCCGTCTCCCCCACCGCGGGGTGTCGTACAGGGCCTTACGCAAATCAAGAGCCGTTGCAACAGGGCGCACAATCGCTTCCGAGAACAGCTCATGTGTCCAGTCGATTGCCTCCAACACATCCTGTGGCGCGGCAAACAGCGCAGCCTCATGTGCAAAGGGATAGCGTAGATCCGGGTTGCCCAGATAGTTGTCCCTCCGGAAGGCGGCAAACGCAATATAGACTGGATTATAGTTTAGCGACTTCAGGACTGACAGGAGGTGCAGGCTGTCACGCGCTTCGTTGCACTCGATCCAAAGGATGGGATGGCGGTCGCGAATGTAGGCATAGTCTCCTTTGATTACATCACCTTCCATGCCTTCGAGGTCAAGCTTCAGCGCGGTATAATCGCCGTGCTGCGCCCGTAAATCCTTGAGAGTGTGACAAGGGATCATCCCCGGCCCGTAGGCTTCGATCTCATCAAATTCATAAACCTGAGCGCCGTGGTTTTGCGCGATCTCGTCTTGCGCCTTGGGGCGCAGGCTTCGACCGCGAGCACAGATGACAGCGGCCGGTGTCGGGCTACGCCCAGCGTAAAACTGCCTAAGAACGCGCCGCAATCCCAGAAGACGGCATTCTCAGGG
>NZ_MWVJ01000065.1 GCF_002087335.1 Pseudophaeobacter leonis | reverse complement strand
AGCTGCGCAATATTGTGCCCGCCGGTCAGGACTACGACATCATAGGCCGCAGCATCACGCCGAATGAGATCTATGGTGCTTTGACCAATAGAGCCTGTGGCGCCAAAAATGGAAATTTTCCGCATGGTACTGCCCGCTCAGGCTATCCCAGAAATGTAAAGAGAAGCAGGAACATGGCAGCAGCGCCCAGCATCCCGTCGAACCGGTCGAGCAAACCACCATGCCCCGGTATAAGCGCGCTTGAGTCTTTGACGCCGGTCTGGCGTTTCAGGGCACTTTCCGCGACATCGCCCGCCTGGCTGGCCATTGCGACCAGCACCGAGGCGAGCACAAAGCCAAACCCTGTGCCAAACCCCATGCCAAACACAGGCGTAAAACAGGCCCCAACCACAGCAGCCGCCAGCCAGCCAGCTCCTGTGCCAGACCAGGTCTTTTTTGGACTGATGCGCGGCCAGAATTTGGGGCCTGCAAAGGTTTTACCTGCAAAGTAGCCGGCAACATCCGTTGCAACCACAACCACGACCAACCAGATCAGCCAGAGCGCGCCCAGGTCATTGCGCAGCCAGATAAAACTGAACCCGGCCAGAGCGATCCAAAGCGAAAACAGCGAAAACCTGATGTCGGTGTCCTCTCCCAGCAGGATCCAGCCCAAAGCCGCGGGCAAAATCAGCAGAGCCAATCCCAACAGTATCGGAACACCCCCCGAGGCAAACACCACCAGGACCGTCAGCGCCCCAAGCTGCACCGCGGTGCCAAACCGGCGCGGCGCCAGCATTTGGCTCAACTCCCAGACCATGACACCACAGCACAGAGCGATCGTCAGGCTAAAGAAAAAGCCCCCTGCCCAGATTGAAAATGCACCAATCGCAACCATCACAAGAGCGGACAGCAGCCGTGGCATCAGATCCCCCCAACGTCCCTGCTGCCCCCGCATCATTTCTTGACCGCCCCGAAACGCCGGTCTCTTGCGCCAAATCGCTGGCACAAACGCCCCAGCTCTTCGGCGGTGAAATCAGGCCAGAGCGTATCAATGAACTCGTATTCAGCATAGGCAGACTGCCAGAGCAGAAAATTCGAAATCCGCGCCTCGCCACTGGTCCGGATGACCAGATCAGGGTCAGGCAACACATGGGTGTCGAGGTAGCGCGGCAGGGTTTCTTCGTCGATGTCGTCTGGCAAAAGACGCTTTGAGGCCACATCCTGCGCCAGCCGCTTGGTGGCACGGGCCACTTCATCGCGGCCGCCATAGTTCAATGCGATTGTCAGATGGGTGCCATCGTTTTTGGCCGTTTCCAGCTCAAGCTCATCCATCAGGCGCACCAGCTTTTCATCCAGGCGCACCCGGTCACCAATAAAGCGCACCCGCACATTGCGTGCGGCTAAAGCCTTCATTTCTTTGGAGATATAGCGGCGAAACAGGCTCATCAGGCCTGAGATCTCAACCTGGGTTCTTTTCCAGTTTTCCGTAGAAAAGGCAAATATCGTCAGATACCTGACCCCAAACTGCGGGCAACACTCCACCACCTCGCGCACCCGGCGGGCACCGGCATGGTGGCCAAAAAGACGCGGCCGTCCCCGCGCCTGTGCCCAGCGGCCATTGCCATCCATGATGATGGCAACATGCCGCGGGCCGGATTGCGCCTGTTCGTCAGGCGTATCGGCGTCTGCACTGGTATTGGGATCACTGGTATTGGGATCACTGGGCAAAAAACTGGGCATAAAACGGTTCAGACCTGCATGATTTCGGCCTGCTTGTGCTCAAGCGCGTCATCCACAAGTTTGATCATTGTATCGGTCAGCTCCTGCACCTCAGATTCCCAGAATTTCTGATCATCCTCGGACATGCCGTCGGCCTTGGCCTTCTTGATCTGATCCATGCCATCGCGCCGTACGTTGCGGATCGAGACGCGACCGTGTTCGGCATAGGTGCCGGCAACTTTGGTCAGCTCGCGGCGACGTTCTTCGTTGAGCTCGGGAATTGGCAGCATGATGATGGTGCCGTTCAGCTGCGGATTGATACCAAGACCGGAATTCCGGATGGCTTTTTCCACCTTACCAACCAGGGATTTATCCCAGACGTTGATGGTCACCATGCGCGGCTCGGGAACGTTTACGGTGCCAACCTGGTTGATCGGCGTCATCGAGCCATAGGCATCCACCATCACAGGCTCCAGCATGGAGCCCGAGGCCCGACCGGTGCGTAAGGAGGCGAATTCCGTTTTCAGATTCGCCATCGCACCATCCATGCGGCGTTTCAGATCGTCGGTATCCAGTTCAAAATCGTCAGAAATCTCTTCTCTCCCCTGACTTGAGGCAGTCTTTGTCCCGCTCATAAGCCATTGGTCCGTCAATGTATAGCGATCATGACATGGATTTCTGCGCAGGCTTTGCGCGAAACACATGGTTTGGGGGCAAAAACACTGGTGCCTTGAGAAGGAAATTGCGCGCGACAGCCAGGCCATCACGCGCAGAGTTTTGGGGTCCAGGGGGGACCATAGCACCTCCGGGGTGGAACAATTCCCCCATCCATCACCTTCTGCGAAACGATGCTGAGCGCAGCCTAGGCGCGCCCGGTAACACTGGCATGACAGCTGAAGACAGGGCGAACACACGGGGCGAAAACACTGTATAACACCGGCAAGGCGATCCAGAGTTTTGCCGCCCCCCAATAGTGCCGCAGGGAACGGCCCGCGTTAGCCCTGCACTTTGGTATAGGTGCCTTCGCCTGCCAGAATTCCGCGAAAGCCACCGGGCTCATCCAGTGAGAACACGATGATCGGCAGGTTGTTGTCGCGCGCCAGCGCAATGGCCGAGGCATCCATGACGCCAAGACGTTTGGCCAGCACATCGTCAAAGCTCACCACGTCATAGCGTTGGGCATCAGCGTGTTTTTCAGGGTCTTTGTCATATACCCCGTCCACCTTGGTGCCCTTAAAGATCACCTCGCAGCCCATTTCGTTGGCGCGCAGCGTCGCGGCAGTATCGGTGGTAAAATAGGGGTTCCCGGTTCCGGCGGCAAAGATGCAGACCCGTTTCTTTTCCAGGTGGCGTACGGCGCGGCGGCGAATGTAGGGCTCGCAGACCTGATCCATGGGAATCGCCGAGATCACCCGGCAAAACACACCCAGATCCTCCAGCGCGCTTTGCATCGCCAGGGCGTTCATGACGGTCGCCAGCATGCCCATATAGTCAGCAGTGGTCCGCTCCATCCCCTGTGCTGCTCCGGAAAGACCACGGAAGATATTGCCGCCGCCAATCACCATGCAGATCTCAACCCCCATATCGTGCACGGTTTTTACTTCGCGCGCGATCCGCTGAACGGTGGGCGGGTGCAGACCAAAACCCTGATCTCCCATCAATGCTTCACCGGAGATTTTCAGCATGACACGGTTATAGGTAGCGTCTGGAACAGTATCCAGCGTTTCGAGATCAAGGGGCATGTTGCGCTCCGGCAGATGAGGGGGTTAGGTTGCGCGGCAAAATGGAGCAAAATGCCGCGAGTTTCAATGCGGCCTGACCGCTTTCCCGCCTGTTTCTCATCTGCTTTTGGCAAAAACCGCAAACCTGCGAACGGAACCCTTATGCTGCTGCCTGATATCGACCCGGACAAACCCGTGCTCCTGGCCGGCCCCACCGCTTCGGGGAAATCACGACTGGCGATGGAAATCGCCGAAAAACAAGGCGGTGTGATCGTCAATGCCGATGCCAGCCAGATCTATGATTGCTGGCGCATCATCACCGCGCGCCCCAGCCGGGAAGATGAGGACCAGCTGCCACACCAGCTCTATGGGCATGTGAAATACAACGAGGACTATTCCGCAGGTCACTGGTTACGTGAGGTCAACCGCCTGCTGGCGGGTCCCCAGCGTCTCATTTTCGTGGGGGGAACCGGGTTATATTTTTCTATGCTCACCGAGGGCCTGGCAGAAATTCCCGCAACCGCAGCAGAGATTCGCACGCAGGGGGAGACACCATGTCCCTGGCGCAGCTGCTGCAGGAGCTGGATGCCAAGACCGCAGCCCGTATTGCTCTGGCAACCCGCCCCCGCGTACAGCGGGCCTGGGAGGTCTTGCGCTCAACCGGGCGTTCTTTGGCGGATTGGCAGGACGACACGCCCCCGCCTGCCCTGCCGATCACAGACTGCACAGCGATGGTTATGCACAGCCCGAAAGAGTGGCTGGAACCCAGAATCCGGCAACGTTTTGATATTATGGTGACACCAGGCGCGCTAGAGGAGGTCGAGGCCATGCGCCCGCACTATGATCCCTCCCTTTCGTCCTGCAAGGCCATCGGTGTGCCAGAGTTGATGGGATATGTTTCCGGCCTGCTGACTTTGGACCAAGCGCGAGAGCAAGCCTCCATTGCCACCCGGCGCTACGCCAAACGCCAGCGCAGCTGGTTTCGCTCCAGAATGAAAGACTGGGTAACCATCCAGTCTGGCGCCGTGTCACAATGAGACCGGAGCGGATTTCCTGAGAACAAACTGAAACAGTTTTGCAGCGCGCCCCAGCACTAAACAGATCTGTACAGAGACCCAGGCTGCGGGTTTTCACCCTGACGCCCAAAACATAACTTCAAAATGCATCTATCGGCAGAACTTGCCCGAATCAAAAAATCATGCGCTGCTGGCCTTATAAGGTGAAATTTATATAAAGCTTTCGCCCTGCATGCCGTTTGACCCCAATCCCACCGAAGAGATCCAGGTTGTCCCACTCGCCAGACTTGCGCCGGACGGTGCCTGGCAAACCGAGTTGGCACATGATCGCAGTGAACACCTGCTGATCTGGATAACACGTGGTCAGGGACGATTGATGATGGGAGGCAGCCAGAGGGGGTTCAGCGCCCATAGCGCCCTGTTTTTCCCTGCTCGCTCGCTGTGGTCGGTAGAATTCGGGCGTCAGTGCCTGGGGCAGGCCCTGCGCATTCCGGTCTCGGCCCCCGTTGCGACACCAGACGAGCCGTTGCATCTCAAGATTTCTGACGCCCGGGAGCAGGCGCGCCTGAATGCCCTGTTAGAGGCCATGGTGCAAGAGCAGGCTGGCCACCCTGCCCTTTGGCGACGCGCCCTGCAGTCTTATAGCGAATTGATCAGTATTCAGTTGCGGCGACTGCCGCCCTCGGGCCCACTGCCGCCGGAACGCCCAACTGCCGCCCGCCGCCTGTCACAGGCCTATTGCCAGCGTGTTTGCGAATATTTTGACGCCCGCACCACTATGGCAGATCATGCCGCAGCGCTGAATGTAACGCCGACCCATTTGACCCGGGTCTGCAAGGCAGAGACCGGAAAAACGGCGGCCGCGCTGCTGACGGAGCGTCAACTGCACGCCGCCCGCAGCCTGTTGGTTTTCTCGGAAATGAGCATGCGCGATATTGCAGAGCGGATCGGGTTTGGCAGCCCGGCCTATTTCACCCGCTTCATCACCCAACATACCGGGCAAACCCCAAGCACATTGCGCCGCTCTGCGCGCAAAAGACCCTAAAGCGGTACTGCCACAGTCGTCACACACGCCCTGCGTGCCAGCGCCCTCCGTTTTATTGAGGCCGAAATACCGCCTCCGGCACGCGACTCATAACGAAAAATGTGCTGTCGCCCGGACAAAACCGGCTACGTGTAAAATCGGGCAGAACTGGGCAGAAGTGCCCAGTTCCCGCTGACCAAACCCTCAACACTCCAAAACCGACGCAAATAATGTCGCATTTTTGCCCCCAAAAGACGATTCTGAGCATTGACCTGCCTCCAGAACTAGGGCCGAATGACGTTATCAAAAGGCAACAAGCCAAAACCGCAGCTATTCTGGCGCCGTATCCAGAAACAAATTGGCAATGTCCAATTGGGGAGAACACTCCCCAGCGGTGCACAAAAGGGAGAACCGAATGACCAAAGTTTCCACCACAGCAGTTCAGCCACATTGGGCAGCAAAGATGCATGCGCATGAGGTCGCCGAAGGCAAAATGGATCGCCGGGAATTTCTCGCCCGCGCGACCGGTCTGGGTGTCAGCGCAGCTGCGGCCTATGGGTTGCTTGGCCTGACTGCCCCGGCAGAAGCTGCGAGCACAATGAAGTCCGGCGGCACGCTGCGCGTCCAGATGGAAGTGCGCCCGCTGAAAGATCCGCGCACATATGACTGGTCGCAGATGGCCAACCAGACGCGCGGTACAAACGAATATCTTGTTGAATACAACAACGACGGCTCGATCCGCGGCATGCTGCTGGAGAGCTGGGAAGTCAACGACGACGCCACCGTCTATACCCTGCATGTGCGCAAGGGCGTGACCTGGAACAACGGCGATGCCTTCACCGCACAAGACGTCGCGCGCAATATTACCGGCTGGTGCGACAAAAGCCTCGAAGGCAACTCAATGGCGGGTCGGTTTGGCACCCTGGTTGATCCGGACACAGGTATGGCGACCGAAGGCAGCATTGAGATCGTCGATGATCACACCGTGCGCCTGAACCTGCCTGGCCCGGACATTTCGCTGATTGCGGGCATGGCCGACTACCCGGCCGCCATCATGCACTCCAGCTTTCAAACCAATGATTTCACACAGAACGTCGGCACCGGCCCCTATCTGTTGTCTTCGCTTGAAGTTGGGGTGAAAGCCGTTCTTGACCGCAATACCAACCACACATGGTGGGGCGAGGCGATCTATGGCAAACCTGCGCTCGACCGGATCGAATATACCGATTTTGGCACCGATCCGTCCTCATGGCTGGCGGCTCTGGAATCCGACGAAGTCGATATGCTCTATGAATCGGTTGGTGAATTCATCGATGTGATGGACGGTCTTGGCTACAACAAATCCGAAGTTGTCACCATGGCGACCATTGTTGTGCGGCCAAACCAGTTGGCCGAAATCGACGGCAAACGTCCCTACGCAGACAAACGCGTCCGTCAGGCGCTGCATTTGGCGGTGGACAACGCGGTTTGTCTTGAGCTGGGCTATGGCAACCGTGGCCAGGTCGCCGAAAATCACCATGTCGGTCCAATCCATCCCGAATATGCCGAACTGCCTGCGCAGAAATATGATCCCGCAGCGGCGCGTGCTCTGATGGAAGAAGCTGGCATGATGGATTTTGAGCATGAGATCATGTCGATCGACGATGACTGGCGCAAAAACACAACTGATGCCGTGGCCGCACAGCTGCGCGATGCCGGCTTTAAGGTAAAGCGCACAGTTCTGCCCGGTACCACCTTTTGGAATGACTGGGTCAAATACCCCTTCAGCTCAACCAACTGGAACCCACGGCCTCTGGGTGTCCAAATTCATGCCCTTGCCTACCGTTCCGGTGAGGCCTGGAACGAATTTGGCTGGTCCAATGAAGAGTTTGATGGCCTGCTGACCCAGGCTCTGGCGATTGCCGATGCTGACACGCGCCGCGAGGTGATGAAGAAAATGGAGATGATCATCCAGGAAGAAGGCGTCACCATTCAGCCCTACTGGCGCTCGCTGTACCGCCACATGCGTGAGGGCGTTGCCAATGCCGACATGCACGTGACCTTTGAACATCACCACTACAAATGGGGTTGGTCAGCGTAAGGCCCTCCACCACATCCCTCACCCTGAGCCGCGCTATGACTGCTGCGGCTCAGGGCAGCCAAAAACAACAACGGCACGCGTCAGCGCAGTGCCGGTTTTGACGCCAGACTGACAGGGAACCCTATGGGATTGTTCATTTTAAGCCGATCGGGCGTGATGCTTCTGACGGCGCTATGCCTGACGTTCATCGTTTTCACACTCACCAATCTTGCGCCGAACCTGGAAAAGCTTGCCAAAACCCAAGGCAACTTTCGTATGTCCGATGAAGCGGTCGCCAGCTGGCTGGATAACAACGGTTATGCCCAGCCAACCGTGGTGAAATACGGTCAATGGCTTGGGGTGCTGCCTGGCTGGACCCGTAGCACCGACGAGGGCATGACCGGTCGCTGCATGACTGGCGTCGTAAGCGCCTCTGAGGCGGCAAACGCCGCCCGTTTCTGCGGCATCCTTCAGGGTGACTGGGGGCATTCAACCGTTCTGCAAAAAGACGTCGCCAGCGTGGTCTCTGAAAGATTGGGAAATACCATGCGGCTGATGGGCTGGGTTTTGCTTTTGATGATCCCCTCGGCGCTGATTATCGGTGTTCTGGCGGGCATGCGTGAAGGGTCAGTGACCGATCGCAGCCTCTCCACAGTCTCAATCCTGACGACTGCCACGCCTGAATATGTCTCGGGCGTGGTGTTTATTGCCATCTTCACCTCCTCAACAGTTGGGCTGAAATGGTTCAAGGGCTCCGCCACCGCGGCCACGGATAACCCGACGTTTGAAAACTTCTTCCTGCCGGTTCTGACAATCGCGCTTTATGGATTGGGCTATATCGCCCGCATGACGCGCGCCTCGATGACCGAGGTGATGACGGCGCAGTATATCCGCACCGCGCGCCTGAAAGGCGTGAGTTTTCCCAAGATCGTGTTGAAACATGCCCTGCGCAACGCGCTTATTGCGCCCTTCACTGTCATCATGCTGCAGTTGCCCTGGCTGCTGAACGGCGTGGTGATTGTTGAAACCCTGTTCAATTACAAAGGCTTTGGCTGGATACTGGTTCAGGCCGCAGGCAATAACGATATCGAGCTGCTGCTGGCGATTTCAGTCGTCTCCGTCTTTGTCGTTCTTGTGACCCAACTGATTTCAGACATCGGCTATGTCTACCTCAACCCACGCATTCGCATTTCATAAAGGAAGGAGACAGACATGGACCCCCTCAGCTGGACTGGCCAAATTGCCTTCCTGACCCCCTTGCTCACCCTGGTTTTTGGCCTTCTGGGCCTCTCGGTGCTCTCTTGGATCGTGCTCAATGCGGTGCTGCCAGAAAACCGCGCCATCAATAGCGCCGGCGGCAGCCTGAGCCTCAGCTCTGGGCCGCGTGATATTGCCAGCCTGGCGGTAAAGCTCTGCTTTCTGGCGGCAACCCTGCTGATCTTTAGCTACCTGGTGCTGGGACTTATTCTCGGCACGCAGGCCGGCATCATTGGAGCGATGGCACGGCAGTTCCTACCCGTTTGGATCGCTTTGGTTCTGCTTTTCACCCTGTCGATCGCTTTCAAACGGCGGCTGGGCCTTTATGGCAAACTGTTTGACAGCCCCATCGGGATGATCGGCTTTGCGCTGGTGATGTTCTGGGTCTTCACCGGCGTCTTTGGCGCCTTTGACATGATCGTCACCCATGATGACCCGCTGGCGCAAATCTCTGGCCTTAAGAATAAGGTCCCCGGCACTCCCCTGCGCAGCCCTGGTGAGGGCGATTTCCAGTGGTATCTTCTGGGCGGTGATAATCTGGCCCGTGACGTCTTTAGCCGAACGGTCAAAGGCGCCTGGGAAGTAGTCAAGATTGCGCCTCTCGCGACCCTTTTTGCCTTTATGGTTGGCATAACTCTTGGCCTGCCCGCAGGCTACTTTGGTGGGCGTCTGGACACGCTTTTGTCCTTTCTTGCCAACCTGATCCTGGCCTTCCCGGTGATCTTGCTGTTCTACCTGCTGGTCACGCCTGAAATCGTGCAAACAGGTCTGCCACAATACATGGCAATTGTGCTGTTTTCCTTTCCGCTGATCTTCTTTGCCGTTTTGATCAACTCGCGGTTTCGCACCCAGCCGTCGAAAAATTATCTGTGGCTTGCCATCGTACTGCTGCCGCTGCTGATGCTCTATCTGTTGGTGGTAAATGACCCCGGCTCCAAGGTCGATTTCCTCACCAAAACCATCGATATCATTGACATCCCCGGCGGCATTCTTGTGGTCTTTGTCTCGGTGGTCTTTGTGAACTCTCCCACGGTGTTTCGCATCGTGCGCGGCCTCGCCATGGATATCAAAACCCGTGACTATGTGGCTGCGGCCCAGACCCGGGGAGAGCGGCCCTGGTACATTATGCTCTGGGAAGTGCTGCCCAATGCACGCGGGCCTTTGATTGTCGATTTCTGCCTGCGCATTGGCTATACCACCATCCTGCTTGGCACCCTTGGATTCTTTGGGCTGGGCCTGCCGCCGGAAAGCCCCGATTGGGGCTCCACCATCAATGAGGGCCGTAAGCTTTTGATGATCTATCTGCACCCGGCACTGCCGCCGGCGATTGCGCTGCTCAGCATGGTGCTTGGCCTTAATCTGTTGGCGGATGGTCTGCGCGAAGAGAGCCTGAAAGACTAAAACCATCTCCTATCGAGGGCCCGCATCACCGGGCCTTCGCCACTGAACAAGACAGGTCCCGGCCAGATCACGGCACGCAGGACCGCTCCAGACAGGGAGACCCATGAGATGAACAAACTGGCAGAACACAACGGCCCGACCCTCGAGATCGAAAAACTGTCGTTTTCTTTTTTCACCCGCCTGCGCGAAATCCCCGCCGTGATGGATTTTTCTGTCGCGGTACAGCCGGGCGAAGCGGTTGGACTGGTGGGCGAGTCGGGCTGTGGCAAATCCACCGTGGCGCTTGGCGTGATGCAGGATCTTGGCAAGAACGGCCGCATCGTTGGGGGCTCGATCAAATTCAAGGGCCGTGACCTGGCCGAGATGAGCGCAGAGGAGCTGCGCGATGTGCGCGGTAACGAGATCGCCATGATCTACCAGGAACCGATGGCCAGCCTGAACCCGGCCATGAAAATCGGGCGACAACTGATGGAAGTGCCGATGATCCACGAAGGGGTCAGCGAACAGGAGGCCCGCAGTCGTGCGCTGGAGGTGGTGACAGATGTGCGTCTGCCCGACCCCGAGCGCATGCTGAACTCCTATCCGCATCAGCTCTCTGGCGGCCAGCAGCAGCGCATCGTGATTGCCATGGCCCTCATGTCCAAACCGGCGCTGCTGATCCTGGATGAGCCCACAACCGCGCTGGACGTCACTGTCGAGGCCGCCGTTGTGGAGCTTGTCCGCGATCTTGGCAAAAAATACGGCACCTCGATGCTGTTTATCAGCCATAATCTGGGGCTTATCCTGGAAACCTGCGACAGGGTCTGCGTGATGTATTCCGGCGAGGCGGTTGAGCGCGGCTCAATCGCGGATGTGTTTGACGATATGCAGCACCCCTATACCCAGGCGTTGTTCCGCTCGATCCCGCTGCCCAGTGCCGACAAAAACGCCCATCCGCTGGTCGCAATCCCCGGTAATTTTCCACTGCCTCATGAACGCCCGCCCGGCTGTAACTTTGGCCCGCGCTGCGACTATTTCGAGGCCGGGCGCTGCGATAGCGGCCAGATCCCGATGGCGGATGTGGCAGGTAATGACCGGCACGCGACGCGCTGTGTGAAATTCCAGGAGATCGACTGGAACGCCCCGATTGAAATCGGTGAGCAAAAGGAAAAGACCGAACCCGGCAAGGTGGTTCTGAAGATCGAGAACCTGAAGAAATACTATGAGGTGGCGGCAAATGCCCTGTTTGGCGGCGGTGCCAAGAAGGTCGTCAAAGCCAATGAAACCCTGAGCTTTGAGGCCCGCGAATCTGAAACACTGGCCATCGTCGGAGAGTCCGGGTGCGGTAAATCCACCTTTGCCAAGGTCCTGATGGGGCTGGAGACCGCGACAGAAGGCCAAATCCTGCTGGATGGCCAGAACATCGAACAGACCGCGATCGAGGCGCGTGACACCCGCACCATTTCAGATGTGCAGATGGTATTTCAGAACCCGTTTGACACCCTGAACCCTTCGATGACTGTGGGGCGCCAGATCATCCGGGCGCTGGAAATCTTTGATGTGGGCACCAGTGATCAGGAACGACAGCAGCGCATGCTAGAGCTGCTGGACCTTGTGAACCTGCCGCGTGCCTTTGCCGAGCGGATGCCGCGACAGCTGTCGGGCGGGCAAAAGCAACGGGTTGGCATCGCCCGCGCCTTCTCTGGCGGGGCCCGGATTGTGGTCGCAGACGAGCCGGTCTCGGCGCTGGATGTCTCGGTGCAGGCGGCGGTGACGGATTTGCTGATGGAGATCCAACGCAAGGAAAAGACCACGCTGCTGTTTATCAGCCATGATCTGTCAATCGTGCGCTATCTCAGTGACCGGGTGATGGTGATGTACCTTGGCCATGTGGTTGAGCTGGGCAGTACCGATCAGGTTTTTGCACCGCCCTATCATCCCTATACAGAGGCGCTGCACAGCGCGGTTCCGATCGCCGACACATCCATCGTCAAAGAACATATCGTGCTGGAAGGAGATATCCCATCAGCGATGGACCCACCCAGTGGCTGCCCCTTCCAAACCCGGTGTCGCTGGAAAAACGAGGTTCCCGGCGGGCTTTGTGACAGTGAGGTGCCGCCTGTGCGACAACGGGAGGCCGGACATCAGATCAAATGTCACCTCAGTGATGAGGTGCTGCAGCGTATGAGCCCTGTAATCAAAATGGCCGCCGAATAGCCCTGCCCGCGCCTGCCAGCCCGCCTGCGAATATGCTCGCCTTGCCAATGCCCCTCGTGCTGTCGGCCTGTTGCTTTGACTGCAGGCAAGACGGGGGCATCAAGACAGGGGGATCAAGACAGGCGGCATCAAGACGGGCGGCATAACGGGAGGAGAGCCTTGGTACTCACTCAGCCAAAAGATCCTCATAACGCTGATCTGTCAGCGTTTTCAGAAAGGCCACCAGTGATCAATACGGCGGGCATCCAGCGCGGGCCCATGGGTGAGCTCTTTTACTGACAGTGTCTGCGGCCCCGGAGCCGGACCCCATGCAGCTTTGCTTTCCGGATTGATCTGCGCCGCCTTGGCCTTGCTGTTGTAGCGATTGTAAAACAGCACCACGGTACGCAGATCCTGAAACGCGCCATTGTGCATATAGGGCCCCGTCACCGCCACATTGCGCAGCGTTGGCGTGCGAAATTTACCCCGCTGCGCCGGGTCCTGAACCGCTGGATTAGCCAAAAGCCCCGCATCGACATAGCTCTCGGGCATGCCTGCCAGGCTGACAACATGCGGATTTCGCGGCACCCCGATATTATGATAGCTGTAATCGCTAAAGGTCTCCTGCGCGCCCATCGGGCTTTTGCGAACTGCTGACATTGATTGCAGTTGGTGAACTGCTGTGAAAAGAACAGGACACGGCCCAGCTCTTCCTCCGCTGACAACTCTGCTTTTCCTGCCAGATAGCGATCATATTTACTGTCAAAGGGCGCAAAGGACTCGCTGCGCTCATAAGCGGCAATCGCCTGTGTCATGGCTGCAAAACTCTGGTCTTCATCACGCAGGGCATCAGGTGAAAAAAGTGCTGCAAAGGATTGAATATAAAACTCATTTTTCTGCAGCCTCTGCAGAACAACCTGTTTGTTGGGCAATGCCATCTCAACCGGGTTGAGCGGTGGCCCTGCGGCCTGTTCTTCCAGATCGCGGGCGCGTCCATCCCAAAACAGCCCGCCCCGCCAGACGCCATCCTCATGCAGTTGCAAAGGGGGAACAAAGGCGGCATAGGCGGCTGTTGGCGCGTTGCGATTGCCCAAAGACCGGCCATCATCTCCCAGTGAGAACGCCCCATCGGCAGCACGGCGCGCATCCGCAAACCCCTGCGATGGCTCATGGCAGCTGGCACAGGACTGACTTCGGCTCATGGACAGGTTTGCGTCGTGAAACAGCGCTTCACCCAGTTTTTGCAACTCGGAAAGCTTGTCTTCAGCGCAAGACACCGTGGCTGCGGAGGCAACAATGGCCAGCACCGCGAGATGCAAAACGCCGGGGAGTTTGCAAGTCATTGTTTCAAAGTCATCATGGGCTCCGGGAAAAAAGGCTCTGCCTAAAGGGTGCCCAAACCCATAATGCCGACCTTGATGTAACGCAATTCCTGACAGAAAAAATCAGATTTATCACACCCACGCCCAGAAAGCTGAAGATACTGCGCCGCGCCTGGCCCTTTTGGTCAACTGAGCAGCAGGACCACGATCATCAGAAGGTTCATTGAGGCAAATTGCATCAGCCAGGGATGTTGCCGGCTGCGCAGAGCAACAAATAGCGCCATAGCCACGGATACAATCAGACCAAACACAGACAGACTGCCGCCAATCAAACCGATCAGCCCGGTATCCGGCCCCCAGGGCGCGCCAACCAGTGACATCCCCTTGAGACCAAAGCCAATCAGAATGCCCAGAACTGCCCCCAACAGAGTTGCTCCGACGCTGCGGGCCTTTTCCAGCCCACGTCCTCCCAGAACGCTATCAATCACTTCTTGGGTCGGCACCGCGCCGGGTGTCCACTGGATACGCTCGAGCCGATCGTCAAAGCTTCTGCTGGTCACTTGAATTCCTCCTGAAATCTCAGATCACTAAATCACGGGGAATTTCATAAAATATTAAGGCAAATTAATGACACGTTAACGAGTTTAACGCGGCAATAGGCAGATTTTCGATTTCGGTCACAAGCCTGTCACAAGCCTGTCTCGCACCAGTGCGTACTGCCGACCCGGCGGACCTGCATGTATTCTGCCATCTGCAAGGGAAAAGGCCGCAGTCTGCGCCATAAAATGACCCGTTCACGACGCCCCCAGGGCATCATCTGCGGCGCTTAGCTGCCCCAGATTTTTGCGACATAGTTTTGGGTTTCTTTGTAGGGCGGCACGCCGCCGTATTTTTTCACAGCTTGCGGGCCGGCATTATATGCGGCCAAAGCCAAGCGCCAGGAGCCGAATTTTCTAAATTGTTTTGACAGGTAGCGTGCCCCGCCTTCGAGGTTTTGTTTTGGAACGGAGGGGTCAACCCCCAGGCGGCGGGCCGTGGCAGGCATCAACTGTGCCAGCCCCATTGCCCCCTTATGGGAGACTGCCTCGGGGTTCCAATTGCTTTCTTGTTGCACCAGGCGCAGGAACAGATCCTCGGGAACACCATGTTGGCGCGCCGCCTGACGCGCCATGGTCAGATACTCGCCGCGATATTTCCCAGCGTAGCGCGGGCTGATCGCGCTGACACCCGGGATTGCCTGCGGCTGCAAACGCACCGAATTTTCATACTGCTGCGCCGCCCGGGTATCCAAAACCCGAGTATGGGCCGAAAACAAATCACGTCGGCTTTTGGTGCTGAACATGTCCGCTTCAGCCACGGAGCTCAGGCCAAAACTACCGGCCAGTGCCGCGCTGAAAATCCCAACTGTCAGTGGACGCATGACTGCTCCTCGCCCCTTACCGATACAAAAATATTTTCGCGACTATAGCCGTATTTGTATCAAATGAAAGCAGGCAGGTCATAACAGCCGCCAACGCCCCTGTGCAGATCGGCATAGGGCCGCCCAAAATCACGCCCCACCTGACTGGCCCGCCTGACTGGCCCGCCTGACTGGCCCGCCCAAAAGTTCCGCTTCAGATTCCTGCCTGAAAGCGCCGCCTGACAGGATCCTGGTAAAAACGGGTCAGAGGGGTGCTTTCCACGCCGCGCGCTGGTCTATACTGTTCCACCAACCCAGCGGCTGAGATTCGTTTGATGACCGCTGCGCCCCGCACACAACACAAAATCAAGATAAGAATAAGGACGGACCCCAATGGCCGGCTCAGTCAACAAAGTCATCCTCATCGGCAACCTGGGACGCGACCCAGAAGTGAGATCATTCCAGAATGGCGGCAAGGTTTGCAATCTGCGCATTGCGACCTCGGAAAACTGGAAAGACCGCACCACCGGTGAGCGCCGCGAGCGGACCGAATGGCATTCCGTTGCCATCTTCAACGAAGGTTTGGTGCGTGTCGCCGAGCAGTACCTTCGCAAGGGCTCAAAAGTCTATATCGAAGGCCAGCTCCAGACCCGCAAATGGCAGGATCAAAGTGGTCAGGACCGGTATTCAACCGAAGTCGTGCTGCAGGGCTTTGGCTCAACCCTGACAATGCTCGACGGTCGTGGTGAAGGCGGCGGTGGCCAGGACAGCGGCGGCCAGGGTGGCGGCTATGGCGGCGGCAGCGGCGGCGGCTATGACAGTGGCCCACAACAGGGCGGCGGGTTTGGCGGCGGCTACAGAGGCCCCTCCCACAACATCGACGACGACGAAATCCCGTTCTAAATCCGACAACGACTGGCTAGATTTAACAAAGACTGGCTAAATCCAACAAAGACTGGCGGGAGGTCCTTTCCGCCAGTCTTTTTGTATGCACCACGGCGTAGAACAGCAGGTAAATCGGCCTGTCATTCTGCCAACGCCGTCCCTAGACATAAGCAGCATTCGTTACCCCAGCCTGCGCCAGTGTCGCGCCAATGTCACGGCAGGGGTACAGTGGTACAGAGCGCGTGTTATTGGCACTCAGCCAGGGCATCACTCAGCACAGACAAAACGGCCTCCTTGGGAACATCCGCCGTGACAAAGGCATCCCCAATGCTGCGCGCCAGTATAAAGGTCAGCTGGCCAGCAACCACTTTTTTATCCTGCCCCATCAGCTGCAGCAGTGTCTCGGCATCTGGCAAGGGCCCGTCAATATCTGACAGATCCGTTTTCATCCCCATGGCCTTGAGGTGGGCGCGTACCCGGCTGGGGTCTTCCTGACTGCACAATCCCAAACGGGAGGACAGCTCAAACGCCAGAGCACAGCCAATTGCCACACCTTCACCGTGCAACAGCCGGTCCGAATACCCCGTGGCAGCCTCCAGCGCGTGGCAGAATGTATGGCCCAAATTCAACAGGGCACGATCGCCCTGCTCGGTCTCGTCGCGCACAACAATATCGGCCTTCATCTGCACCGAACGGGCAACGGCTTCAACCCGCTTGGCCATGTCGCCCGCCGCCAGCAAGGGGCCGTTTTCCTCCAGCCAGGCAAAAAACGCCGCATCGCCCAGCATGCCGTATTTCACCACTTCTCCGTAACCTGCCAGAAAATCACGCGTCGTGAGTGTTCCCAAAACTTCGGTGTCGGCCAGCACCAGAGTCGGTTGGTGAAAGGCGCCAATCAGGTTCTTGCCCTGCCGGGCGTTGATGCCGGTCTTGCCGCCAACCGAGCTGTCTACCTGCGCCAGCAAGGAGGTCGGGATCTGAATAAAGCGCACTCCGCGCCGCAGCACCGAGGCCGCAAAGCCGGCCAGATCGCCAACCACCCCGCCGCCAAAGGCCAATATCACGTCGTTGCGCTCAACCTTTTGCTCCAGCAACCATTCGACCGAACGGGTAAACTGTGGCCAGCTCTTGGTGGCCTCCCCGGGTGGCAGCGCCAGCGCCTGCATTTCAATCCCGGCAGCCTGCAGCCCGTCACGCAGGGTCTCAAGGTGCTGCGCTGCGACGGTCTCATCGGTCAGTACCGCCACGCGGGGCCGTTTGAGGAAAGGCGCAATCCGGCGTCCAACGTCCTGCAACAGCCCCGGCCCGATCACCACATCATAGGCGCGCCCCTCCAGGGGTACATGTACCGTACGTTCCATCGTCATTCCTCAAAAACATCGGGGCGCGTCCGCAGGGCTGTCAGCACCCGGTCCACCATTTCTTCGATCGAGGCTTTGCCATCCGAGACAACCGCAAGGTCGGCCTTGGTATAGAGCGGCACCCGCGCTTTATAGAGTTCTGCCAGCGTGGCCCGGGGGTCGCTGGTTTGTAGCAGTGGCCGTGTCTCACGGTGACGCACCCGGTTCCACAACACATCCATATCAGCCTTAAGCCAGATAGCCGCGCCATTGCGCCTGATGGTTTCACGGTTTTCGGCGGCCAAAAAGGCACCGCCCCCCGTCGAGAGCACGCCACATTCTTCGGTCAGCAAACGCGCGATCACCTGACGTTCCTTGCGGCGAAAAAAGGCTTCGCCGTCGCGGGCAAATATCTCGGGGATGGTCATATTGGCAGCGGCTTCGATCTCATGATCGCTATCCAAAAAGGGCACCTGCAGCCGCGCCGCCAGTGCACGGCCTACGGCGGTTTTGCCTGCGCCCATCATGCCGACCATGACGATGGTTTTCTTAAGCCGCCCTGGCTGCCGTATCGGGGCCTCTACCCCGGTCATTTGCTCTTTTTCTCTCATTCTTCCGTGAATGACGTGTTATTGCCAAAAAGGCCATATATAACTTGGGCAAAACACAAAGAAGCAGGCAACGGGTGCGCAATGGGGCGAATTATCAAATATCTAGTGATTATAGGGGTTTTGGCGGTTTTTGGGCTGGTGGCCTATGCCTATATCGGTCCCTGGTTTGGGGCAGATTTCAGCGTGCCCACACAAGAGGTCCGAAAACCGGTGGTTCTGGATGCCGACTAGACGGGGCTTACTGAGGCGCGCGGGGGTGTCCTTTTTCAGCAGTGGCCAGTCTGTACCTAGCGGCCGGTCTGCAACCCGTGGTCCGTCTGTAACCCGTGGCCTGTTTTGCGCCAGAGCCCTGTTGTTAACCAGCTTCCTGTGCGCCGGGCCTGTGGCAGCGCAGGCACCGCTTACGGTGATAGACTGGCTGGGCCAGCCCGATAGCACGGCTCCCCTGCCTAAAACGGTTCTGCTGGAACCGCCGGTGACCGGCAGTGCCGCGCGTCCGCATATCGTCGTCACGCCGCTGCAGGCCTTGTTGCCCCCGATTGGCCTCGTGCCCCCGGCCGCCACTGGCCTGCCGATTGACCTGTGGCGCGGCAGTGACCCACAAGATATCGCTGATCTGATCCACCGGGTCTCTGTGCAGGGCAACCCAGCAATGCAGTCGCTGCTGTTTACCCTTTTGCTGTCGGAAAGCCGCCCTCTGCAGGCCGAAGGCGATAAGGTGCTGCTGGCGCGCCTTGACCGTTTGATAACCCTGGGGGCAACCGACCCGGCGCAGGCCCTGGTGGAACATGCAGGCCCAACCGCCACGGCGAGCCGGTTTCGCCGCTGGTTTTTCACCACGCTGTTGAGCGGCGACGAAGACCGTGCCTGCGCGTCCTTGATAGCATTTCCGTATCTGGCACCGGACTACCGCGCCCGGATATTTTGCGCAGCGCGACGCGGCGATTGGCCAACTGCGGCACTGATGCTGGAATCGGCCCACGCACTGGACCTGATGCCAAAGGAGCAGCTGGCCTTGCTCGACCGTTTTTTGAACCCAGATATTTTTGAGCTCGCTCCGCCGCTGCCGCTGCCGATAAAGCCGGACCCTCTGACCTTCCGCCTCTACGAGGCCATTGGCGAGCGTCTGCCCACAGCGCCCCTGCCACGCGCCTTTTCTGCCGCTGATCTGCGTGACGTGGCCGGCTGGAAGGCGCAGCTTGAGGCGGCCGAGCGTCTGACACGTGCCGGGGCGCTGAACCCCAACCAGCTCTTGGGGCTGTATACTGATCGCAGCCCTGCCGCCTCGGGTGGCATTTGGGACCGGGTCGCCGCCGTGCAGCACTTTGAGGCGGCCCTCAACAGTGCCAGCAGTGACGCGGTCGCCAATGCCCTGCCCGCTGTCTGGCAGGCAGGGCACTGGCCGGGCTTGAAGTCGGGTTTGCCGATCTCTTTTCCACCCAACTTGCCCGGTTCAAACTGAGCGGTGATGCGGCAGAGCTGGCCTGGCGGATCCGCCTTTTGGCGCCAAGCTATGAGATCGCCTCGCACAGCCCCCCGAGCAACAGTCCTGAAAACAACTTCCTTGCGGCATTAGCCCAGGGAACCCCCGGACGTCCTGGCAGCAATACCGCCTCAGAGCCCGCGACTGTCCCCCATACCGAGACGCCAGATCATCAAGAAGACCCCAACGGTAGCAGCGATTTAGCCGCGCAGAGTAAAGCTCCGGATATCTCACCCCTAACACATTCTATCATGCGCGGATTTTCCGATCAGGCCGAAATCCCGGCCAGGCTGCAGATCCTTCTCGACAATGGCCAGCTGGGCGAGGCGATCTTGCGGACGATGGATTTGTTCGCCCGTGGAGCGCAGGGCAATCTTGGCGATCTCAGCCATGCTCTCGCCGCTCTGCGCGCTGTGGGGCTCGAAGACACTGCCCGGCGCGCGACCCTGCAACTGATGCTTCTGGAGCACCGCTGAATGGCTGCTCCGGGCAACGATCTGCAATGGGTTTCGACGTTTCTGGAGGCCCAGGCTGCCGAAGCAGGGGCTGCACGCAATACCCTGCTCGCCTATGGTCGTGACCTAAAGGATGTTGCCACCTGGCTTTTGCATCGCAAGCTTGGGTTCAGCGACGCCAGTCGCGACAACATAGAAGCCTATCTGATCAGCTGTGACGCCGAGGGGCTGTCCCGTGCCACCCGGGCGCGGCGCTTGTCTGCCATTCGCCAACTGTATCATTTCGCCTTTGAGGAAGGCTGGCGTGTGGACAATCCGGCGATCCAGATCAAGGGGCCTGGGCGCGACAAAAGACTGCCCAAAACGCTGGAGGTTATCGAAGTGGACCGCCTGCTTGACGCGGCGCGCCAGACGGGTCGCAAACCGGCGGACCGGTTGCGCAACACCTGCCTGATGGAGCTGCTCTATGCCACAGGTATGCGGGTGAGCGAGTTGATGTCCCTGCCTGTTGCTGCCGCACGGGGCAACCCCAATATGCTGTTGGTGCAGGGCAAGGGCGGCAAAGAACGCATGGTGCCTCTGTCTCCGCCTGCCCGTGATGCGCTGCGGGTCTGGCTGCAGAGCTGGGAAGACGAGGACCACGCGCGACAGCTCAAAGGTCTGCAGGGATCAAAATTTCTGTTTCCCTCCCGGGGCAAAGAGGGACATCTGACCCGGCACTGGTTTTATAGTTTGATCAAGGAGCTCGCCGTGACCGGCGGGGTTGATCCACAAAAAGTGAACCCCCCTACGCTGCGCCACGCCTTTGCGACGCATCTTTTGGCCAATGGCGCTGACCTGCGGGCCATACAGGCTCTTTTGGGCCATGCGGATATTGCAACGACCGAGATCTACACCCATGTGCTGGATGCCCGTCTCAGCGAATTGGTTCTGGAGCACCACCCGCTGTCACGAGGCGGTGAATCCATCGCTGAACGCGACAAAGACAAACCCTAGCCAGAGCCAAACTGCACAGGCACACCAGCTGACATATCGCCGAGCCTAGCATGCCAGAGCTGGCACCGAAATTCTGTCGGGCTGAATGTGACGATGCAACGACCCTTGTCTGCAACGCTGCCGCAGCCCATAACAAACACAGCCGATAACAACCACTGACACAAACTGAATTTGGACCAACCATGGACAACGCCCAAACCGTTTTGGATAGCGCTTTCTGGATCTCTGCCGGAGCCATCCTGCTTCTCCTGGTTCTCTCCGCCTTTTTCTCCGGCTCAGAGACAGCGCTGACTGCCGCCTCTCGGGGCAAGCTGCGCACCCAGGCCGACAAGGGCTCGCATGGGGCTCAGCGCGCGCTTGACGTGACCGAAGACAGCGAACGGCTGATTGGCTCGGTTCTGCTGGGCAACAACCTGGTGAATATTCTTGCCACCTCGCTGGCAACAGCCCTGCTGACCCGGACCTTTGGCGAGAGCGGCGTGGCCTATGCCACCCTGGTGATGACGCTTTTGGTGCTGATTTTTGCCGAGGTCCTGCCAAAGACCTATGCCATTTCCAATGCCGAAAAAGCCGCCTCGGGTGTGGCGTCTATAATTGCCGTTCTTGTAACGGTACTGGCGCCGATTGTGTCGGCCGTGCGCTTTCTTGTCCGCGGCATTCTTGGGCTGTTTGGCGTCCAGATCGACCCGGACAGCCATATCATGGCCGTGCGTGAAGAGATCGCCGGTGCCCTGCAGCTCGGCCATTCTGAAGGCGTGGTCGAGAAAGAAGATCGCGACCGGATTCTCGGCGCTCTGGACCTGTCGGACCGCTTTGTTGAAGAGATCATGCTGCACCGGTCCAATATCCAGATGATCGACGCCGATGCGGAACCAGCCGATATTCTGGAGCAATGCCTGACCTCCCCCCACACGCGCCTGCCCGTGTTTAAATCGGAGAAGGAAAACATCATCGGCATCGTGCACGCCAAGGACCTGCTGCGTGAGATGTATGTCCAGATCGGTGGCCCCGAAGGCGATGCAAGTGCGCTGCGGGATTTTCAGATCACTACGGTGGCCAAGCCGCCCTATTTTGTGCCCGAAACCACCACACTGGACGAGCAGATGCGCCAGTTCCTGCGGATGCGCAGCCACTTTGCATTGGTGGTTGATGAATATGGCGCCCTGCAGGGCCTCATCACGCTGGAAGACATTCTGGAAGAAATCGTCGGCGAAATTACCGACGAGTTTGACCCCGCAGAACAGTCGCTGGTGAAAAAGGAAGCGGACGGCAACTTTGCCGTCGAAGGCGCCACCACCATCCGTGACCTTAACCGGGCCACGGACTGGAACCTGCCCGATGACGAGGCCAATACCATTGCCGGGCTGGTGATACACGAGGCACAGATGATCCCGACCGTTGGTCAGGTCTTCTCGTTTCATGGCTTTCGCTTTGAGGTGACCGCGCGGCAAGGCAACCGGATCACCGCCTTCAAGGTGCGCCCCCTGACATGAGCCGGGCCTATAAATGGTTCGACCAGATCGTGCTGGATCTGCTGCGGCAATTGCGCTGGAGCTTTCTGCCGCCTCTGTTGATCTATTTTGCCTACGGGGTGCAGGGCATCACCTCGGTGGCGGCGACATTCTTTGTCAAAGAATACCTCGATCTTGAGGCTGCCTTTCTGGCGGGACTTGCCTTTTGGGTGGGCCTGCCCTGGGCGCTGAAAATGCCCCTGGGGCATCTGGTCGATCTGATCTGGCGCTGGAAATACCTGTTGATCCTGCTCGGCGCCGGGCTGATGGCAACCAGCTATGGCATCATTGCCGGGCTTTTGATGCTGCCAGATGAGATGGCCCGGATCATGCCTGCCAATGCCTGGTATGTCACCTCGGCCCTGCTGGCGCCCTGTGGCTTTGTGCTGCAGGATGTCGTCGCAGACGCCATGTCTGTCGAGGCCGTGCCGCATCGCACCCCCGAAGGGGACGCATATTCTGTCTCCGACAGCCGCGTTATGCACACCACCATGCAGACTCTGGGACGTATCACCCTGATTGGAGGCTTTAGCGCTGCGGCGGCGATGAATGTCTGGCTGTTTGATGGCGCCGATGCCCTGCCGCAATCTGAAAAGGGCGCGCTTTATGCCCATATCTATCTGCTTGCCCTGGCTGTGCCGCTGCTGTCGCTCTCGGGGATTGCCGTCGCGTTGCTGCAGCGTCTTCACCTTGGCAAAAAACTTCGCCGCATGGGGGTGAGCGCCCTTGAGATCAACGCCCGCCTCACCGTGCCGCGCGATCCCGTTTCAGTGAACTGGTGGTATTTCATCGGCGGCGGCGCCTTTGTGGCGCTGTCGCTGAGTGTCGGGCTCAGCGATGTGCAACAGGCGCAGGAACTGGTTTTTGCCGGCTCCATGCTGATCGTGCTGCTGTTGATGCGGCAGCTTATCAAAGCCCTGACACCGGCGCAGGCCCGGGCGCTGGTGGGCACGGCAATCATCATCTTTGCCTATCGGGCCACGCCTCTGAACGGAGCTGCCGCCACCTGGTTTGAAATTGACGCGCTTGGCTTTGATCAACAGTTTCTCTCGGTCCTGTCGCTGATTTCCTCGCTGCTGACCCTGTTTGGCATGATCCTGCTGCGCCCCCTGATTGCCAATAATACCATCGCCTGGATCGTCATCTTTCTGGCAATCACCGAGGCTCTGCTGAGCCTGCCAAACATTGGCCTGTATTATGGGCTGCACCACTGGACGGCATCTGTGACCGGAGGGTTGGTGGATGCGCGTTTCATCGCCCTGGTGGATACAGCTGTCGAGTCGCCCTTGGGTCAGATCGCCATGATCCCGATGCTGGCCTGGATTGCCCGCAACGCGCCCAGCAATCTCAAGGCGACGTTCTTTGCGGTGATGGCCTCTTTCACAAACCTTGCGCTGTCCGCGGCGAGCCTGGGCACAAAATACCTCAATGAGGTCTTTGTGGTCACCCGCGAAGTCTCGTCCCACACGGGCGAGATCACCACCCCTGCTGACTACACACAGCTGGGGGCGCTGTTGATCACTGTGGCTGTGTTGAAACTGGCGATCCCTATCAGTGCGGTCTTTTTAGTGCAGATCAGCCCACTGCGCAGCAGCGACTAAACGCACTCCTCTGCCCTCAGATTAAATGCGTGCATCTCCGCCGCTTTGTGACTTTTGGTCGGGCAGCGACCGGTTCTGTCGCTTTTTCACTGGATTACTGTTCACTTCTGTACAGAATGAGGAAAAACCTCAACCAGGGAGAAGCCTCATGAAGACCACCACCCGCGTGGCCGTGATCGGCGGCGGTGTCGTCGGCTGTTCAGTCCTTTACCATCTGACCAAACTCGGCTGGTCTGATGTGATGCTGCTGGAACGCTCCGAGCTCACCTCGGGCTCTACCTGGCACGCCGCAGGCGGGTTTCATACTCTCAATGGCGACACCAATATGGCAGCACTTCAGGGCTATACCATCAAGCTCTATCGCGAGTTGGAAGAGATCACCGGCATGTCCTGCGGGTTGCACCACGTGGGCGGGGTGACACTGGCAGACACCCAGGAACGCTTTGACATGATGAAAGCGGAGCGCGCCAAGCATCGCGTCATGGGGTTGGAAACCGAAATCGTCAGCCCCGAAGAGATTGCCAAAATCGCTCCGGCGACCAATATCAAAGGGATCGTTGGCGGGCTTTATGACCCGCTGGACGGCCACCTGGACCCCTCGGGAACCACCCACGCCTATGCCAAGGCCGCCCGCATGGGCGGCGCCACGATTGAAACCCACTGCAAGGTAGTCGAGACCAACCAGCGCCCTGACGGCAGCTGGGATATTGTCACCGACAAGGGATCCATCCACGGCAGAGCATATCGTCAATGCAGGCGGGCTTTGGGCGCGCGAAGTTGGCGCCATGGCCGGGATCTATTTCCCGCTGCACCCGATGGAGCACCAATATATCGTCACCGACGAGGTGCCGATGATTGCCGAGATTATCGACGCTGGCGGCGAACATCCGCATGTGATGGACCCGGCTGGCGAGAGCTACCTGCGCCAGGAGGGTCGCGGCCTCTGCATTGGCTTTTATGAACAGCCCTGCAAACCCTGGGCGGTGGACGGCACCCCCTGGACATTTGGCCATGAGCTGCTGGCGGATAACTTTGACAAGATCGAAGACTCCATTGATTTTGCTTACAAACGCTTCCCCGCCCTTGAGGCGGCTGGGGTGAAATCCGTGATCCACGGACCCTTCACCTTTGCCCCCGATGGCAACCCCCTGGTGGGTCCCGTGCCGGGCGTGCGCAACTATTGGTCCGCCTGCGGTGTCATGGCCGGTTTTAGCCAGGGCGGCGGCGTTGGCCTGATGCTGGCGCAGTGGATGATCGAGGGCGAGCCCGAGCGCGACACCATGGCGCTGGACTGTGCCCGTTTTGGTGACTGGATCACCCCCGGCTACACCCTGCCAAAGGTCATCGAGAACTATCAAAAACGGTTTTCCATCGCCTACCCCAACGAAGAGCTGCCCGCCGCACGCCCCTTTCGCACCACACCGATGTACGACATCTTTGACGGCATGGGCGCCGTCTGGGGTCAGCAATTTGGGCTGGAGGTGCCCAACTATTTCGCCACTGGCGATGAGGCCCGCTTTGAAACCCCATCGTTCCGTCGCTCCAACGCCTTTGCGGCCACGGCCCGCGAGGTTGCCGCGGTGCGCAAGGCGGTCGGCATCAACGAGGTGCATAACTTTGGCAAATACCGGATCAGGGGCACCGGTGCCCGGGCCTGGCTTGACCGCATCATGGCGGGACGGGTGCCACAGCCCGGACGCATCAGCCTGACGCCAATGCTCTCTGCCAAGGGGCGGCTCATCGGGGATTTCACCATCTCTTGTCTTGCCGAGGATGACTTTCAGCTCACCGCCTCCTATGGGGCGCAGGCCTATCACATGCGCTGGTTTCTGAAACATCAGGAGCAGGGCGTTGACATCGAAAACATCTCGGACACCCGGAACGGATTTCAGATTGCCGGCCCTAAAGCCAGACAGGTCTTGCAGGCCTGCACCCGGCAGGACGTCTCAGATATGCAGTTTATGGACGTGCGGCGCATGACGGTAGGCATGGCCGACTGTCTGGTGCAGCGGGTCAGCTATACCGGTGATCTTGGCTATGAGATCTACTGCGACCTTGCGAGCCAGCGCGCGCTGTGGTCGAGCCTGTGGCAGGCAGGGCAGCCGCATGGCATGAAACCTTTTGGTATGCGGGCCATGATGTCGCTGAGACTGGACAAGTTCTTTGGCTCCTGGATGCGGGAATACTCGCCGGACTACACGGCGGCTGAAACCGGGCTGGACCGGTTTATCTCGTTCAAGAAAAATACCGATTTCATTGGACGTGCCGCCGCCGAATCAGAGCGGGCACAGGGCGCCGGTCGCAAGCTCTGCGCCTTTGAGGTCGAGGCGACGGATGCCGATGTTATCGCCTATGAGCCGATCTCGATTGATGGCGAGGTGGTGGGGTTCTGCACCTCAGGGGGCTATTCCCACACGGCGCACAAATCCATCGCCCTGGGGTTTGTGCCAACCAGCAAGGCAGTAGCAGGCCTTCAGATCGAGATTGAGATCCTCGGCGAGATGCACCGGGCCCAGCTGATCACCGAGCCGCTTTTTGACGCCGATGGCGCCCGCATGCGCGGCTAGTTGCAACTGTCTGGTATCTGAGCCAAAGACAAAGCCTCCCGCGCTGCGGGGGCTTTTTTTGCTGGGCACACGAATTCTCTGGCCTTACGCATTGAAATTTCTCAAAATACTGCCGCTGACGGCACCCTTGCGCAGCCAGTGATCCAACGGGAATTTTCATGACGACTATCGCCATTCTTTTGCTGGCCGCTGGCGCCTCCTCCCGGATGGGAGGGCGGGACAAACTGATGGAAGATGTCGACGGCGCGCCACTGTTGTCGCGGATCTGCCACCGGGCCGCGCTGACGGGACTGCCCTGCTATGTCACCGTGCCAGGCCTTTCGCACCCAAGGGTTGCGGCCACCGGCACCGCCAGTGTTATTGACGTTCCGGATGCCTCTGAAGGCATGGCAGCCTCAATCCGAACCGGTGTCGCAGCACTGCCGCACGAGACCGATGCCGTTATGATCCTGCCCTGTGACATGCCCGATCTGGAAACGCAGGATCTGTTGCATCTGGCCGCACATTTTCCCAGCTCTAATTCAAAAAGTCGCAACAGCCCGGTGCTGCGCGCCACTGCCAGTGACGGAACCCCCGGCCATCCGGTGATCTTCCCGCGCCACTGTTTTGCTGCCTTGCGCCAGATCACAGGCGATCAGGGCGCCCGTGCGGTTTTGTCGGAAAACGAGGTCGAATTGGTCGCCCTGCCCGCGCAACGCGCCCTGACTGATCTGGACACACCAGAGGCCGGGTCGCGCTGGCGCGCGTCGCGCGGCAGCCATGAAACTGAAAATGGCCGGGCGAATTCTAAGGACTGAGCCCCGTTAAATGCCAGGGGGACGGCCTTGCCATTTGATGTTTGCAAAGCTCTGGATCACCAGTTTCAAAGCCTGTCAAGCTGCCTGCTGTTCAACTCGCAGCCCGTGCCCCCTGACCACGAAAGGCCCAAACCTTGCTCAGGATAAAACCTCCAACTGCGCTCACTCCTGTGGAAATAACTAAGGACAGCAGGGGCGGCAGGTGAAAAATGACATGCAGGACATACAGAAGCATTTGATTCAGGCCAAACCCCGTCGCGGCGGTGATGGAATAGCGCAGAAGGCTACGCGAAACGGGGCTGCCATGGCCCTGAAACGTGAACAGTTGATGGCCGGTGAAGCTGAGGAAAAAGGCG
>NZ_MWVJ01000064.1 GCF_002087335.1 Pseudophaeobacter leonis | reverse complement strand
GTGGAGGTTCGAGTCCTCTCCTGGGCACCACATCTCCCTCATATCTTTCGGAAATTTCAGTGCGTTGGCTGGATATGCCTTTGCATTAGACGTTTCAGATATCCTACAGAGATTTTGCGTTGTCCCCAAAATGGGCCAAATTGTAGCTGGTGGGGAGCTCTCGTGGCTGTGTTCACAGTTAATGCGCGCCGAGGCTTCCCTTGTTGGCTGAACAGCGTCATCCTGATTGAAATTATACATGCCCGGTAGCAGCCACTGATTCCGGGCCGAGTTCAGGAGAGAGAGATGGCGATTTCTTTGCAAGACATGATGGCGGCGGCAAATGCGGCTGTTGCGCGGATCCCGGTTGAAAAGGCGCAGGCGTTGATAGCGGAGGGCGCACTTTTGCTGGATATTCGCGACGCTCCCGAGCTGGAACTGCAGGGCCGCGCCAGTGGTTCACACCATATTCCACGCGGCATGCTGGAGTTTCGCGCTGATCCGGCCAGTCCGTTCCATGATCCGGAACTCCGGATGGACCGGGTGATCGTGCTGCATTGCGCCAGTGGCGGGCGTGCTGCCCTGGCTGGCAAACTGCTAAAAGATATGGGCTTTGCCGAGGTCTATAATCTGGGCGGCTTTTCAGACTGGCAAGGGGCGGGCGCGCCGGTTGAAGAACCCGTCGACCTTGGCATGAGCGGGTAAGTCTTGGCATGAGTGCGTGAGGCAAAACTGATCCGGATCAAGGTGGGGCATCAGCCTCTGGGCTAGGACGTGAGACGAATTCAATGTTTCATATCCGGGGAGGCCCGCATGTTGCGCCTTGCATCTGTTCTTTATTCTCTCATCGGCAGCAGTCTGGCTGGCGTTGGCGTTATTGCCGTTCTGGTCGCAGGTTTTGTGTCCGTACCGGCCATTCTGGTTGCCGCGGCCCTTGGGGCTGTGCTTGGGGCGCCCGTTGCCTGGTTGGTGGCACGTCAGTTGTATCAGCGCCCCTCTGCCTAGAGGCGCGTGCCTTGTGGTGCTGTGCAGGCTGGCTGCCATCTTGAATGTGCGGCTTTTAAGGTACGGATGCGCAGCCGCCAGTGGTCAGGCGTTGAGGAAAGCGCGGGCGTTGGCCTCAAATTCCCGTGGCTTTTCTGCGTGCAACCAGTGGCCTGCTCCGGGGATCTTGGCAAACCGGGCCTTCGGAAAGCGCGCCAGAGTGATCTCCCGGTCCTCGCGGCGGACATAGTCCGACTCCCCGCCAGACAGAAACAGAACCGGTCCCTGCCACTGTGCCGTGGTCTGCGGGAAGGCCATAATGTCAGGCATGTGTCGCGCCAGTGTGTCCAGGTTGAGCCGCCAGCGCTTATTGGGGATGTCCAGCGACTGGGTAAAGAAGCTCTGCAAGGCAGGCTCTACCCCGGCGGCTGCCAATTGGGCTTCGACGTCGGATCGTCGCTCCACCGTGTCAAAATTGACCGCGCGCATGGCCTCGATGAACTGTATCTGGCTGTGGCTGTAGGACACGGGGGCAATATCCGCGACAATCAGACGATGCACCGCCTCTGGATGGTTCAGGGCCAGCATCATCGCCGTCTTGCCACCCATAGAGTGCCCAATCACATCCATCTGGCCGCCATGCGCGTCAATGACCTCTGCCAGATCCTCGGCCATTTCAGGGTAGCTGTGGCTTTGCGTCCAGGGGCTGTGACCATGGTTGCGCAGATCCACCGCGACCACCAGGCGCTCATCCGCAAGCCTTTTGGCAATAACGCCCCAATTGCGGGCTGATCCATAAAGGCCATGCGCGATCAGAAGAGGGGGTTTGTCGGTGGCGGTGCCATGTGTGATGTAGTTTAGCATAGGGCAGTGATAGCGCTGCGGGCCCAGGGGCACCAGACCCATTGAGGGCATAGGGGCTTCAGGCCCAATGAGGAGGCAACGCGGCGCCAGACCCATTGAGACAGCAGAGCGCTTGGGGTAAACTGTGGGCTCAACAATACGGGGACCGAAAATCCGGTCCTTGCAGAATGGAGCATGCCGATATGGCGCAAGACATCTTAGCCGATATCGACGAGCTGCAGGAGCTGTTAAAGACCAACGCGGGCGCCTCTGGCGATCTGGCCACGGCGCTGGGAAAAGCGAGACGCCAATTGCCGCGCCGTATCTACAAACAAGGGATGCGACTGGTGCAGGCTGTGCCGCTGCTGGAACACCCAAAGCTACGCCTTACCCTGGATGAAAAATCCCTCAAAGGGGCCGCGCGTGAGGTCAAAACGCATCTTGCGGCGATTGATGTTGCAGACCGGCGTTGGGGGCGTGTTCTCGAAGTGCTGGCGAGCATGGCGTTTTCCCTGCTTGCAGTCTTTGCCTTGCTCATTGCTGTTTTGCGTTGGCGTGGGTTTTTGTAAACACAGTTTTCTTGGCTGGTTGCTTGCTTTGCCCGGCCGCTTGCCCGGTCGACAGTCTGATCACTTGTCTGGTCGACTGGCTGTCCCGCTTGATATGGCGTGAGGCCTTTGGCCGTCGCACGAAGATTGAGAGCCGCCGCAGGAATGTCCTGCGGCGGCTCTCATTTGAGCAGTCAAATGCGTGTTGGAGGAGGGGCCGCCCAGTCGGCGGCCTCTCGCCTTAGAGGTTTGGATAGAGCGGGAAACGGCCGCACAGCGCCGAGACTTTGGCGCGGACGGCTTCTTCAACCGCGCCATTGCCCTCTTCACCATTGGCGGCCAGGCCATCAACCACTTCGACGATCAAACGGGCGATCTCGCGGAACTCATCCTCGCCAAAACCACGGGTGGTGCCCGCAGGGGTGCCGAGACGGATGCCAGAGGTGACCATGGGCTTTTCCGGGTCAAACGGGATGCCGTTTTTGTTGGTGGTGATTTTGGCGCGGCCCAGGGCCTTGTCGACGATATTGCCGGTGACGCCTTTGGGGCGCAGATCAACCAGCATGACATGGGTGTCGGTGCCACCGGTGACAATGTCGAGGCCACCCTTGATCAGCTCATCCGCCAGGGCAACTGCATTGGCGCGCACCTGTTTCTGGTAGGCTTTGAACTCGGGGCGCAGCGCTTCACCAAAGGCCACCGCCTTGGCGGCGATCACATGCATCAGGGGGCCGCCCTGAATGCCGGGGAAGATGGCTGAGTTGACCTTTTTGGCGATGGCTTCATCGTTGGTCAGGATCATGCCGCCGCGTGGTCCACGCAGGGTTTTGTGGGTCGTTGTGGTGGCCACATGCGCATGTGGAAAGGGCGAGGGGTGCTCTCCGGCGGCAACCAGGCCAGCAAAGTGGGCCATATCGACAAGCAGGTATGCGCCAACAGAATCAGCGATTTCGCGGAATTTTGCAAAGTCGATCTGACGCGGAATGGCCGAGCCACCAGCAATGATCAGTTTGGGCTGGTACTCGGTCGCAAGCGCCTGCACCTGATCATAGTCGATGCGGTTGTCATCTTTGCGCACACCATAGTGAATGGCGTTGAACCATTTGCCCGACTGGTTGGGGCGCGCGCCGTGGGTCAGGTGACCACCAGCAGAAAGGTCCATACCCAGAATGGTGTCGCCGGGCTGGATCAGGGCCTGGAACACGCCCTGGTTGGCCTGGCTGCCAGAGTTGGGCTGCACATTGGCAAAATCACAGCCAAACAGCTGTTTGGCGCGGTCGATGGCGAGGTTTTCGGCCACATCGACATGCTGGCAGCCACCATAGTAGCGACGGCCCGGGTAGCCTTCGGCATATTTGTTGGTGAGAACAGAGCCCTGGGCTTCCATCACGGCGGCAGAAACGATGTTTTCAGACGCAATCAGCTCAATCTCGTCGCGCTGGCGGTGCAGCTCGTCGGTCATGGCGCCAAAAAGTTCGGGGTCGCGTTCAGCCAGAGTCTGGGTGAAAAAACCGGGGTCACGGGTGGTCACAGACATGGTGGCTCCGTTAGTATTGGAAGTGGAGGTTACGAAAGGCGGATCTGAGGAATTTCCTATCGGAAACTTCACAGGTCTTAAAGCCTGTAAAGCGGCAATCATCTGCGATAGAGCGGCAAGTCTGGTCTTTATGTGTCAGCTGTGCTTGTTTCGGAACGAAATGGCTCAGACTGGAAACAGGGTTTACGCACTATGAGAATCGCCTTTACGGCCAGTGACGCCCCGGTGGCGCAGCTGGCCTATGATGCCCTGGTGACGCTGCACGGCAATGTCGGCGTGCTAGAGGCCGATGTGATCGTAGCCCTTGGCGGCGATGGTTTTATGCTCAAGACGCTGCATGAAACGGTGGACCTTGCAGCGCCTGTTTATGGGATGAACCGCGGCACTGTCGGTTTCTTGATGAATGAGTACCATGAAGACGGGCTGATTGCCCGGCTGGAGGCGGCGGAAGAAGAGATCATCAATCCGCTGTCGATGACTGCCATGGATCGCGAAGGGGCGCGGCACAAGGCGCTTGCCATCAACGAGGTGTCCCTGTTGCGGGCAGGGCCTCAGGCGGCGCGTCTCAAGATTTCGGTCGATGGGCGTCAACGCCTGGCAGAGCTGGTCTGCGATGGGGCCTTGGTGTCGACGCCTGCGGGCTCAACCGCCTATAACTATTCGGCGCATGGCCCGACCCTGCCGATTGGATCTGACGTTTTGGCCCTGACCGCAATTGCTGCGTTTCGGCCCCGCCGCTGGCAAGGTGCCTTGCTGCCCAGCAGCGCCAAGGTGCGGTTTGATGTGCTCGAGGCCGAGAAGCGGCCGGTGATGGCTGAAGCGGATTCAATTTCCTGCCCTGACATCCAGTGGGTCGAAATTCAGACCGAGCCAAGCATCCGCCACAGGGTTTTGTTTGATCCGGGGCATGGGCTGGAAGCGCGTTTGATTTCAGAACAGTTCACCTGAAATCCGCCTTGATTTGCCGCCTCAAAAACCCTCTGAAATAGTCGGGTATTAACTTTTTAGTTACTTCTTAAACATCTGAGTTGAAAAGATTTGTTTTGGCGCAATCCGAGGTGCGTATTGCGATCACGTTTTTGTGAGGGGGGCTGGCGTTCCGGTCTCGGCGTGATGCACTGTGGAGGCAAGACATCTCCGGATTTTGTGCATTTTGTTCGCCCCTGGAGATGTCCTTGTAGTGCGAGACACTTTTTGCCATTTGACGAAAGCCTCGCAACGGTGAACGAGTTTTCATGGTAAGAAAGGGGCCGGGAGTGGAGCAATCCATCTCTCGGCTTCCTTTCTTGCTACTCGTTTTTCCTAGGCCATCAAATCCCACAGGTGCGGGCTGAACCGCCCGACACGCTGCTCGATTGCAATGCAGGCATCTACGGCCATGTCCTCGCGCCAATGCCGGGCGACGATTTGCACATTGATAGGCTGTGGCCCCGTCGGCAGCGGCGCCAGACGGGCGGGCACGCAGCCCGCGGGCAGGCCAAGGAAATTCATGGCATAGGAATAGACCGCGCAGCCCAGCACCTCATGCACGCCCTCTGCACCTTCGGTGTCGCGATCCGGCTTGAAAAACGGTTGCGGCAAAAACGGTGTGAGAACCAGCGGGTACTGTTGCATGAACAGGGCCCATTCCCGGGCATAATGCGTCCGTTTGGCCATCATCTGCAAAAGCTCGACGCCACTGAAGGGTGGGAACTCCTGAAAATAGACCTCAAAGATCTTGCGCACGGTGTCAGAGCCCGCAGCGTCCACATCCTGCTTCATCATGGCATAGACTTCGCCCATAAGCGCGCGATAGCCGGTGCGTCCGGCGTCAAAGACATTGGGGGGCTCGACCTCTTCGACCACATAGCCGGCGTCAACCATGGCGTCGCGGGCGGTTTCAAGGGCGAGGTTGACCTCGGGGTGCAGATCATAGCCATGGGTGTTGCGGGTAAAGGCGACCTTGATCGGTCCTTGCAGGTCTTCACCGCGACAGGGCAGGGGGGCGTGAAAGGGGTCACGACAGTCCGGCGCAATCAGCGAGGGCATCGCCAGATGCAGGTCCGCCGCTGAGCGGGTGATCAGCCCCTGGACCGACATCGCCTGCGCCAGCATGCCACGTTCTGCCTTTTGGCTGGGGTTCCAGGCAGGCACGCGGCTAAGGCCGGGTTTGACGGTCACAGCGCCGTTGGCGGCAGCCGGAAACCGGAGGGATCCGCCAATGTCGTTGCCATGCGCCAGCGCACCGATCCCGGCCATGACGGCAGATCCTGCCCCCCCCGAGGAGCCTCCCGGCGAGATATGGCGGCCCCAGGGATTATGCGTGCGGCCAAACAGCGGATTATCGGTATCGGCGCGAAAAGAGAACTCGGGCGTATTGGTCCGGCCAATCACCACCGCGCCGGCCTTTTCAAGATTGGCAACCACCGGTGCGTCACCCGGCGCAATCAGGTCTTTTAGCGCGGTGGCCCCGTTGGAGGTGGCGTGGCCCTGTTGATCGACGTTGATCTTGATTGTGACGGGCACCCCGTGCAGCGGCCCCGGTGCTGCGCCGCCGGTGCGGGCTTTGTCCAGATCGCGGGCGCGAGATTGCGCCTCGGCGCTCAGGTCTTCGACCACTGCGTTCAGGGCGGGGTTCACGGCCTGCATCCGATCAATCGAGGCCTGCACTGCTGTTTCAGCAGAAAGCGCACCGGATCGCGTCAGGTCAGACAACTCAGAGGCGCTCAGGCGCCAAATATCATGTGTGTTCATTGTGCTCTTCTCCTGGCAGGCAGGGTAGAGCGGCAAGGGAGGGTTGCAAGCAAAACCGGGTGTCACACTGGGCCAGCCCAAAAAGTTTTATAGCTGCAGCATCATCCCTAGGCAATTCGTGCGGCATGCGGCCGGGAAGCGAGTATGCCCCCGGCCGATAGCCTGTTTTGTCAGCGCTTTGACCAGTCCTTTGACCAGTGCTTTGGTCAGGCCTCTGATCTGGCCTTGGCAAAGCCGAGGCTTTGCAGCGCCACTGTGATCTCGTCCAGAATCGCCGGGTCATCAATGGTTGCGGGCATTTTCCAGGGCGTGCCGTCAGCGATATTCACCATGGTTGCGCGCAGGATCTTGCCCGAGCGCGTCTTGGGCAGACGATCCACCACCACCGCCAGTTTAAAGGCCGCAACCGGTCCGATCTTTTCGCGCACCAGCTTGACCACTTCGCGCGTGATCTCTTCGGGCGCGCGATCCACGCCCGCATTGAGGCACAAAAAGCCCAGCGGCGCCTGACCCTTGAGCTGGTCTGCGACACCAATCACTGCGCATTCCGCCACATCCGGGTGCGCCGCCAGCACTTCTTCCATACCGCCGGTGGACAGGCGGTGGCCGGCGACATTGATCACGTCATCGGTCCGCGCCATTATGTAGAGATAGCCATCCTCATCCTTCATGCCCGCGTCCCCAGTCTCGTCGTAGCCGGGAAAGGTGGTGAGATAGCTTTTCTTAAATCGCTCTTCGGCGTTCCACAGGTTGGGCAGGGTGCCCGGTGGCAGCGGCAGCTTGATGGCGATGGCGCCCAGCTCTCCGGCCGCGACGGGGTGGCCGCCTTCATCCAGGATCTCGACCTCATAGCCGGGCATTGGCACGGCCGGTGAGCCCAGTTTTGTTGGCAGCTCTTCGATGCCCAATGGGTTGGCAGCAATCGCCCAGCCGGTCTCGGTTTGCCACCAGTGGTCTACGACCGGCACTTGCAGTTTCTCCTGAGCCCAGAGGATGGTATCGGGGTCGGCGCGCTCGCCCGCCAGATAGACCTGCCCGAGGCAGCTGAGGTCGTATTTGCCAACAAGCACGCCTTTTGGGTCTTCGCGTTTGACGGCGCGAAAGGCTGTAGGTGCTGTGAAAAAGCTCTTTACCTTATGTTCGGAAATGACCCGCCAGAAGGTGCCCGCATCCGGGGTGCCAATTGGTTTGCCTTCAAACACGATGGTGGTGTTGCCATGGATCAGGGGCGCATAGCAGATATAGCTGTGGCCAACGACCCAGCCCACGTCTGATGCCGCCCAGAACACATCCCCGGGATCGACGTTGTAGACGTTTTTCATCGTCCAGTTCAGCGCCACCAGCTGCCCGGCGGTATGGCGGAACACACCCTTTGGCTGCCCTGTGGTGCCAGATGTATAGAGAATATAAGAGGGGTGATTGCCCTCGACGGGCACACAGTCAGCGGGCTGAACGCCGTATTGGAAGCCATGCCAGTTGACATCGCGCCCCTCAATAAGGTCGGCCACTTCCTGTTCTCGCTGCAGGATCACACAAAAGTCGGGCTTGTGCTCGGCCAGATCAATAGCGCCGTCGAGAAGCGGCTTGTAATGCACAACGCGGCCCGGCTCCAAGCCGCCGGAGGCGGCGATAATGGCTTTGGGGGTGGCGTCATCAATCCGCACCGCCAGCTCATTGGCTGCAAAGCCGCCAAAGACCACCGAATGCACCGCGCCAATCCGCGCACAGGCCAGCATGGCCTCTAGTGCCTCAGGAATCATTGGCATGTAGATGATGACGCGATCGCCTTTCTCGATGCCCTTGGCCCGCAGGGCACCGGCCAGATTGGCAACCCGGTTGCGCAGCTCGACATAAGAGATTTCCCGTTTGGTATGGGTGATCGGGCTGTCATAGATGATGGCCGTCTGCTCCCCGCGTCCGGCTTCCACATGACGGTCGACCGCATTGTAGCAGGTGTTGACCTTGGCGTCGGCGAACCACTCATAGAGGCCTTCGCCTTTGTCGGTCAGCGCCTTGGACGGGGCCTCTACCCAGTCGATTGCCTCTGCCGCCTGCATCCAAAAGGCTTCGGGGTCAGCTTTCCACTTGGCATAGATCTCTGTGTAAGACATCGGCGTCCTCCTCGCTTTTGTTTAGCAAAGAATTACGCGCAAGCCAGCTGCCGGAGCAAGCCGTCATCGGAACGCCGCGTCACAGGGACGCAATAGAATTGCAATTTGTGTCCAAATCGGCCAGCAGGTTTTTGCAAATCAGTTGTTTTTGAAGAGTTTCCCGCAACTGTCGCAAGGTTTAGCAAACTTGCAAGTCAGCGGTCTGGCTTCTGACTCGCGGCCGCCCCCAATGCCTGTCCCCTCCATGGCCTGTCCCAATGCCCGCCCCCAAGGCCCGCCACGATTGCGTGCTCTGGATCCAGGGCTGACTGTCGCGCGACATTTGCAGCTGCTGTGTATTGCTATCCAGTTTCTCATGACCCTGAGAGTCCACACTGGAGTGGCAGCATGACTTGCCCCATGCGGGTTGCGCCATAAAGCCATTGTACATTTGCAAGAGAATACTTTAATCGACAGATAGAAAATCTTGGGAGAAATCTTTAGATGAAGGCTTGGGTTTTGATCGTAGGATGCGCCCCTTTGCTGGCCGCCGCCTGCACCGATGTGCATAGCACCAGCAGCGGCGCAACTGAGGGCTTTTACAAGGAATTACCCGAGGGCGTTCGTGCAATTGCCGCGACAAACCAAGATTTGACGGCTGTTCGGATAGACCCGGCAGATGGATGTTATGTTTACCGCTATGTCGGCCCCGTTGAAACGACTTTCCTGCCGCTGCGCACAACAAACGGCAGCCCGATATGCAGCCGTGCAGCAGATGCCCCGGTCGCAGATACCCCGGTCGCAGATTCACCGGTTGGAGGCTCACCAGTCACAGGTTGATCATCTGACGCTCTGTTTGACCATCTGACGCGCTGTGGATTTTCGCGGCAGCCAGGGCGCAAGCCTATTGGCGCTAGCTTTTCGCAGATATCATGTTTTCAGGCGGATACAGCTTTGCAGTAGCTCCGGTGTTTACGTGTTCATACAAATCATTGATATGCGGCATAATCATCCGCACACAGCCAGAGCTGGCTCTGCCACCAATTGATTTTGGGCTGGGTGAGCCGTGAATGCGCAAATAGGTGTCGCGATTTCCGGTGAAAAGGTAAAAAGCCCGAGACCCGAGCGGATTTGACGGCCCCGCATTCATCCCGCCTGCATGTTGCTTATAGAGATGGGGATCGCGTTTTATCATCGCGGCCGTTGGTGTCCAGGTTGGCCACTTTGCCTTTCGCTTTATTGAATAGGTGCCAGGCTCGTAAAGATTCCCCCGCGCAATGGCGACGCCGTATCGCATGGCAGTGCCATCGTCACGGATGTGATACAGGTAGCGCGCCACGGCATCGACATGGATGTCTCCCGGCGTCAGGCCTGCGTTTGCCTCGACGATACGGGGTAGAAACCGCGCGCCAACGCCCCAGGGGTTAGATGTGCTGGGGTCATAATTCGCGGGTGTTACCTGCGCATCCCATGCTGACCATTTTGACCTGTCAGTTGTTGCTGCCGTCGCCGAAGAAACCGCAAACGGCGCTGAAAATAACGCGGCCGAAGAGATGATGAAGTGACGTTTTGTCAACATGGGGTCAGGCTCCTTATTCTTCTTTCGACTTAGCAAGGTCGAGGCAAAATGTAACGCCCTGCTTGTCTTGGGGCCGGTCACATACCTGTGTAGCGCCTCAAAGGTGCATTGTAATCGCCGTGTGCTAAAAATATTTGCCAGACAAATAATTGCTCGACAAGCCGTTGCCAAAGCCCCTGTCAAAGCCGTTAGCACCCTTGGCGCATTCTCTGGTTCCTTAACCCCAAGGGGGGACCACGGCAAAAGGAGAGGTGCATGGCAGGCCATAGCAATGCAGAGACGGCGCATTGCCTCCAATACAGCAGAAATTTAAATTGGTTTTCAGTCAAATCCCGAAAGGGTTTGTTAGGGTGACTATCCTAGGCTGAGAAAAATTTTTCGATGATCTCTTTGAGGGGCCTGTCTTTGTTTGGTCGGGCGCACGCAAACGGGGTTTCCATAGCGAGGGTTTATCATGGTTGGTCACAGCTTTTTGGAAAAATCTGCTTCCGGTCAAAAAGATCTGGATCAAGCGGCAAATGCGGGGTGCACTACTGTGATGAATGATCCGGGCAGCTATACCGAAGAAGCTTCAAGGCAGATTGTTCTGAATGACCTGGAAAAGGCAAAATCGATCATTCAGGACGGTCTGAGTGAATTTCCGAAAGATGCTACTCTCTACCGATTTTTGGGGGAAATCTACGTCCAGTTAGGGGATTCCAACCAAGCGCTTCTGACTTTGGTTGAGGCCATGAAGCTCAACCCTGGCGACAGCCAGATTCTGGGCGCGGTGGGAAAGCTGCTGCTGACGATGGGGCGCGCGGCGGATGCCAAGGCCTTTTTCCAGACGGCTTATCAACAAAACAAACAGGAAGTCTCGACCGCGTATCACTGGATGCATGCCTGCCAAGGCGAGAGCGATTGGTCGTTTTACCCGGAGCTGCAGAATATTCTGCGTTTGGGCGACAAGACTGCGCAAAACGTCGAGCCGTTTACTCTGCTCAGTGTTGTCGACAATCCGGCGCTGCTGAAGATGCGCGTCGAGATGCGCTGCCGCATCATTATGAATCAATGTAGGGAGCAACTCAAACAGTTGCCAAAACTCCTCCGGGACAAGGCCGAAGGACGGCGGATCAAGGTCGGTTATTTTTCAAATGACTTCTTTCGTGGTCATGCGACCATGATGCTTCTGGGCAATTTTTTTGAACTGCACGACAAGGACCGGTTCGAAATCTACATTTATGATTTTGCAGCAGAGCGTGAAGATGTTGTCCTGCAGGGGGTCCAGAAAGCTGCGGATCACTATGTAAACGTTAAAGCTCTGAGCGATTTCGAATTGGCTGAGCGCGCTCGTCAGGATGGGATCGACATTGCCATCGACCTGAAGGGCTTTACCCGTGGTGGCAGATTGGCGAGCTTTGCCTATCGCTGCGCGCCTGTTCAGGTGGCCTTTCTTGGGTTTCCCGGGCCCACGGGTTTGCCGACAATGGACTACATGATTGGTGATCCCATCACGATCCCAGCAGCAATGCGCAAGAATTATTCTGAAAAAATCATGTATATGCCAAATTGTTATCAGCCCAATGACCGCTGGCGTCTACGGCCTGAAAAGACCACCCGCGCTGAGGTGGGGCTGCCAGAGGGCAAGTTTGTTTTTTGCAGTCTGAACAACCCCAACAAGATCACTCCGGGAGATTTCGACGTCTGGATGCCCTTGTTGAAAGAGGTGCCTGACAGCGTCCTTTGGTTGCTGGCTCCGCGTGAAGAGGTAAAAAAGAACCTGGTTAAAGAAGCGACAGCGCGCGGCGTTGCTGCAGATCGTCTCTTCTTTGCCGAGCGGGTTTCGCCAAAAGAACATTTCGCCCGTCTGGAACACGGCGATCTGTTTTTGGATGCTTTCAACTGTAATGCGCATACCACGGCCAGCGAAACAGTTTGGGCGGGCCTGCCAATTTTGACCAACGCTGGCAAACACTTTGCCGCGCGGGTTTGTTCCTCCATCGTCTCCGCAATTGGCTGTCCTGAGCTCTCTGTGGATACGGTCGAAGAGTATCGGGCCATGGCTCTGAAACTTGCGACCGATCCCGCAGCCCTGGCCGAGATACGTCAGAAACTGCAAGACAACCTCATGACCACGCCGCTCTATGATTCAGAGCAATATGTGCGCGACTTTGAAGCGCTGATGGAAATGGCGATTGCGCGGTATGATGCAGGCGACAAACCAAAACATATGATGCTGAAGCCGCAAGCCTAAGTCCGCGGCATCACTGGAAGGCACGAGGGCTCTGATGTGAAATTCAGAGCCTTTGTTTCTGGGGCGGCAACGAGATTTGCGGCCCATGCTTTGTGGCAGACGCTGTACGGCCTCCCCAGTGCGGCACTCCTCAGTGCGACCTCCCCGGTGTGACCGCGCCAGTGTGACCGCGCCAGTGCGACCGCGCCAGTGCGACCAATGGGCAGAGGAAATTGGCCTGCCAGCCGAGGGCCTGCCAGCCGAGGGCCAGTCAGTCGAGAGCCTGTCAGCCCTTCGGGGCTATAACAGCTATCACAAAAGCAGCCTTTAGCCGCCACATATGCCAGCGATTGCGGCCTTCAATACAGAGCATCAGTAACCGAACCTTCATGTGCAGCCAGTAGAGTTATCGGCAACGAGGCGCTCAGGATTCTCATGTCTCCTCTGCGTCGAATCTCTCCTTTTTTGGTTGGTACTCAACATGAATCGTTTCTCGCTCCGCACCCAGGTTTTCATGCTTGTTGGTGCCTTTGTTGCAATGCTGGCGGCTATTGCCGCAACATCCTGGTTTGTGAATGCCCGCCTGACGGACAGCATTTATCATTCACGCGAGGTGGTTGCACAGCTCAAGAGCCTGGATGATATCAAGGAAGATATTGAACAGGGCTTGGCGGACCTTCTGGCATATACCGGCGGAGAAGACGAAGGGCTGGCGCGGTTCCGTGGCAACATAGAAGAGGTCGCAACCGAGATTGGCAAGGCCGAGGCGCTGTTTCTAAAAGGCAAGATCGAAAACGCCCGTGATCCGGCCGTGTTTGACACGGTCACGGGATTGATGCCCACCGTTGACGGGTTCGATGCGATGTCAAAGCAATTGGAACAAGCGGCCTTCGAGGACCGCCGTGATATGGCATATACCACCGTTTTGCCGGCGATCTCGCATCTGCGCAGCACCATTGACGGGTTGCAGGACGCAGTTGGTGGCAAGAAAAAGATTGTTGAGGATCAGATCAGTGCCCAGGTGTTGGGCAGTCGTGCGATCCAGTTGGCCTCCACCACTATTGCCATGGTCAGCGCTCTTGTGATGGCGCTGATTTTTGGCAATTTGCTGAGCCGCCCGGTGGTCGAAGCAGCCCGTGCGGTCAATCGATTGGTTGGCCAAGATTACGACAGTGCCATTGAGGGCACCGGGCGCGGCGATGAGGTCGGAGAGATTTCACGAAACCTCGCCAGCCTGCGGGACCGTTTGTCAGAATCGCG
>NZ_MWVJ01000063.1 GCF_002087335.1 Pseudophaeobacter leonis | reverse complement strand
CCTTGCTTATGGCGCGCGCCATGGCACAGGGTCACCGGCCTTAGCCACGGCGGTGTTCAGCAGTACCGCATCCATGCCCAGCTCCATCGCGGCGGCCGCATCCGAGGGGCGGCCAATACCGGCATCAACGATCAGCGGTATGTGGGGGAAATGCGCCCGCATGGCGCGCAGCCCATCGGGATTACGCAGACCTTGTCCCGAGCCAATGGGCGCGCCCCAGGGCATCAGCACCTCGCAGCCCGCCTGCAGCAGGCGTTCGCCCACCACCAGATCTTCGGTGGTATAGGGAAAGACCTTAAACCCGTCCGCGCTTAGGATCCGCGCGGCCTCTACCAGGCCAAAGACATCTGGCTGCAGGCTGTCGGCATGGCCAATCACCTCAAGCTTGATCCAATCGGTGCCAAAGACCTCGCGGGCCATCTGCGCTGTGGTGACCGCCTCGCGGGCTGTGTGGCACCCGGCTGTATTGGGCAGGATCCGGGCGCCTGTTGCACGCAGCATCTGCCAAAAGTCGGTACCCGCGCCATCACTGGTTTCGCGGCGCAGCGACAGGGTGATCACCTCGGTCTTGCTGGCGGCAATGGCATCGCAGAGCACCGATGGCGAGGGGTATTGCGCGGTGCCAAGGAACAGGCGCGAGGCCAGTGGTATGCCGTAAAAGTCCATGGGTCAGCCTCCCTGCATCGGGGCAAGCACATCGATCCGGTCGCCGTCGCAAAGGGCGAAAGTTTTGCGTTTCGCGCGCGAAACAAAGGTTCCGTTGACAGCGGTGGCCAGCGCGAGGCTGGTCATGCCCAGTTCGGTCAGCGCCTCGTCCAGGGTGGTTGACTGGATGTCGTGGGTTTCGGCGTTGATCTGGATCTTCATGCGGAGGCTCCATTTTCTGGCTGTGGCTGCAGTTCTGGCTGCGGTTCTGGCTGGGGCATCAGGCGGCGGGCGGCGCGCTGGGCCATGGCGGGGGCCAGCAAAAAACCGTGGCGATACAGACCATTGAGGTGCAGCCTGCCGTCATGTTCGATCAGGCGCGGCAGGTTGTCGCCAAAGGCGGGGCGCAGCCCGGCGCCCAGCTCAACCACGCTGGCCTCGCCAAATGCGGGATGCAGCGCAAAGGCGGCGCTGAGCAATTCATTGACAGAGCGTAGCGTCGGCGCGCGGGTTGAATGGCTCTCAACCATGGTGGCGCCGATCATGAAATGCTGATCACCGCGCGGCACCAGATATAGCGGGATGCGCGGATGCAACAGGCGCAGGGTGCGGCTGATGTCAACCTCAGCGCAGTGCAGGATCGCCATCTCACCGCGCACCGGGCGCAGACCGGGCAGGGCGGCGGCCATGCCGGTGCAGTTGAGATCGACCTCTGCTGGCGCTTGTGTGTCATAGCGGATCTCGCCGCCCATAGCCGTAATGGCCGCGCTCAGGTCTTGTAGCGCGCGGCGCGGATCAAGATGCGCCTCGCTCTGAAAGAACAAACCACTGCTAAAGCGCCCGGCCAGCGCGGGCTCCAGATCGGCAATCGCGGCACCGTCCAGCACCCGGTGCGCCTCTGTACGGCGGGCAAAGCGGCTGAGCTCGGCGTGATCGCGCGGCGGCGCCACCACAAGGGAGCCGCGCCGGCTGACCGGCGTGATGGTCTCCCACCAGTCGGCCGCCCGTGCGCCCAGGCTGACCACTTCGGCCTCGGCGCTTTCGCCTTCGCACCAGGGCGCCAGCATACCACCGGCATAGCGCGCAACGCTGGCGGCACCAGGGCCTGTGCCCCGTTCATACAGGGTGACGCGGGCGCCGCGCTGCAACAGCTCATATGCGGTGGCCAGGCCCGCAAGCCCCGCCCCCGCGATTGTGATCATTCGCCCGGTTCCAGCGCAGGCTCACCTGCCACCTCAGAAGCGATCTCAGTGGCGGCCTCGGCGGCAGGGACATAGAGCTCACCCCCAAGGCGGAACTTGGCAGCCATCGCCTCCATGCCCTCTTTTTGCGCCTCGGCGCGGATGTCGTGGCTGATCCGCATCGAGCAGAATTTCGGCCCGCACATCGAGCAGAAATGCGCCACCTTATGGGCCTCTTTCGGCAGGGTCTGGTCGTGGAATTCGCGCGCTGTATCGGGATCAAGCGACAGGTTGAACTGATCCTCCCAGCGGAACTCAAACCGGGCGCGGGACAGGGCGTCGTCGCGGCGCTGGGCACCGGGCATGCCTTTGGCGAGATCTGCGGCATGGGCGGCGATCTTATAGGTGATAACACCAACCTTGACATCGTCGCGGTCGGGCAGGCCCAGATGTTCCTTGGGTGTCACGTAGCACAGCATGGCGCAGCCGAACCAGCCGATCATCGCCGCCCCAATGCCAGAGGTGATATGGTCATAGCCGGGGGCAATATCTGTAGTGAGCGGCCCAAGCGTGTAAAACGGCGCCTCGTCGCAGCACGCGAGCTGCTTGTCCATGTTTTCCTTGATCTTGTGCATGGCCACATGGCCCGGGCCTTCGATCATCACCTGGCAGTCCCTGGCCCAGGCGATTTTTGTAAGCTCCCCCAAGGTTTCCAGCTCGGCAAACTGCGCGGCATCATTGGCGTCAGCAATTGATCCGGGACGCAGCCCGTCGCCCAGAGAAAAGGAGACATCGTATTGGCGGCAGATGTCGCAGATCTCGTCAAAATGCTCGTAGAGAAAGCTTTCGCGGTGATGGTGCAGGCACCATTTGGCCATGATCGAGCCACCACGCGACACTATGCCGGTGACGCGCTCGACTGTCATCGGCACCATGTGCAGCCGCACACCGGCATGGATGGTGAAATAGTCAACGCCCTGTTCGGCCTGTTCAATCAGCGTGTCGCGGAACACCTCCCAGGTCAGGTCTTCGGCGATGCCATTGACCTTTTCCAGCGCCTGATACAGCGGCACGGTGCCAATAGGCACGGGGCTGTTGCGCACGATCCATTCGCGGGTGTTGTGGATGTTGCGTCCGGTCGACAGATCCATCACCGTGTCGGCGCCCCAGCGGATCGACCAGACCAGCTTGTCCACTTCTTCCTCCATCGAGGAGGTGACGGCGGAGGTGCCCATATTGGCGTTGATCTTGACCAGAAAGTTACGGCCAATGATCATGGGCGCAATCTCGGGGTGGTTGATATTGGCCGGGATGATGGCGCGGCCTGCGGCGACTTCCGAGCGGACGAATTCTGGCGTGACATAGTCGGGAATATTGGCCCCCCAGTCGTGGCCATCGCGGTGGCAGGGAGACAGCTCGCGCAGCTGGTTTTCGCGGATGGCAATGAATTCCATCTCTGGCGTGATAATGCCAGAGCGGGCATAGGCGAGCTGGGTGACGGCCTTGCCGTCCTTGGCGCGCAGGGGCGCAGGTTTCACCGGGAATTCCGGCGTCAGCCGCGCGCCCGAGACAAAGCCATTGTCGGCCTCGGTGATCTCGCGGCCCTGGTATTCCTCGACATCGCCACGGGCGAGGATCCAGTCGCGGCGCAGCTGCGCCAGACCCTGGCGGATGTCTGTCTGCTGGTCGGGGTCGGTATAGGCGCCAGAGCTGTCATAGACCGGCAGCGGCGCTTCGCCTGAGGTGGGATGGGTGGCGATCTCTCGCATGGGGACGCGGATATCGCGGTGGATTTCGCCGGGCACATAGATCTTGCGCGAGGCCGGCAGGGCGCCGGTCGTGACTTTGGGGGTCACCTTTGGGGTGATCGTGGGGGTCGCTTCAGTCATTGCGGTGCTCCTCGAGCCAATACTCAAAAAAGTCACCAGATGAGGCTTGGGTGGGAGGCACGGGGAGGGGCACGGCCCTCCCGGTTCAAACGGATCGGCAAGGGGAAACAGAGCCCTCGAACGATGCGTCCTAGCTTCCTACGCCAGTGTCAACTGGGTCAGGTTCAAAGGGTCGCGTCGCCAGGTGGATCGCGCCACCCCGTCAGCCTCTCAGTCCCCTCGGTGGGACTCCCCTGCGTAGGCTAAGACCTAGGGGAGGGAGTGGGTTGGCGTCAATCAGAATTTTGATAGATATTTATTTATGTTTAATAGCACTGCTCTAAGCCCAATTTTGGCGAAAGTTTTCGCATCACTGCAATTGAGGTTGGAGGCGGTGCGATTTTTATCTATAAAATCTCAAAGGGTCACCTGACCCATGAAAACAACACTGCCACGCTCAAACAACATGCTCATCCTCAGGAGACTCTATGCTGGACGCCGCCCCCATTCGAACCAACTGGACCCGCGCCGAGGCGGAAACGATTTACAACCAGCCCTTTATGGACTTGCTGTTTGAGGCGCAGTCGGTGCACCGGCTGCACTATGATCCCAATCAGGTGCAGAAATCCAAACTCCTGAGCATCAAGACCGGCGGCTGTGCCGAGGACTGCGCCTATTGTTCACAGTCTGCCCGCAACGGCGCCAAGCTCTCGGCGAGTAAGCTGATCGAGGTTGAGCGGGTGCTGGCGGAGGCGCGCAAGGCCAAGGCGGGCGGTGCCACGCGCTATTGCATGGGGGCGGCCTGGCGCTCGCCAAAGGATCGCGACATGGCGGCGCTTGAGGCGATGATCCACGGGGTCAAGGAACTGGGCATGGAGACCTGCATGACGCTGGGCATGCTGGACGATAGTCAGGTGTTCCGCCTGCGCGATGCCGGGCTGGACTATTACAACCATAATATCGACACCTCCGAGCGCTACTACTCTGAGATCATCACCACCCGGACTTTTGCAGATCGGATTGATACTCTGAACCGGGTGCGCGAGGCGGGCATGAAGGTCTGCGCCGGCGGCATCGTTGGCATGGGCGAGCAGCAGATGGACCGCATTGACATGCTGCTGGCGCTGGCCACCCTGGCGGAGCATCCGGATTCCGTGCCGGTGAATATGCTGATCCCAATGCCGGACACGCCACTGGCGGATGTGCCCAAGCTGGACCCGATTGAATTTGTCCGCACCATCGCGTTGGCGCGGATCCTGATGCCCAAGAGCCATGTGCGTCTTTCGGCGGGGCGCTCTGTTATGAGCGACGAGCTGCAGGCGATGTGCTTTTTTGCCGGGGCCAATTCGATCTTTGTCGGCGACACGCTGCTGACAGCTGAAAACCCAGAAGAGGACAAGGATCAGGCGCTTTTCAACGGCTTGGTATCACCGCCATGGGAGTTGGCTGCGACGGAAGCCAGTCATGACGCAGGTGTTTGCCCGACAGGAGGCTGCACTGGACGACCTGCGGCAGATGGACCGGTTTCGCCGCCTGATACCCCGGGCCGGGCATGACTTTTCCTCTAATGACTATCTCGGCCTGTCCGTGAGTGACGTGCTGAAAGATGCCGCGATTGAGGCCCTGGGGCGTGGCGTTGCCGTCGGGGCGGGGGGCTCGCGTCTGTTGCGGGGCAATGACGCGGAGCATATCGCGCTAGAGCAGGAGGCGGCGGCGTTTTTTGGCACCGAGGCGGCGCTGTTTATGGGCGGGGGGGTCAACGCCAACCAGGCGATCTTTTCCGCCCTGCCGCAAAAAGGCGATCTGGTGCTCTATGATGCGCTGATCCACGCCAGCACCCATGATGGCGTGCGACTGGGCCGGGCCGAGACGCGCAAATTTGCTCATAACGATGTCAAGGCGGCGGCGGATGAGATCGCCCGGTGGCGGGCTATGGGCGGAGCTGGCCAGATCTGGATCGCCATCGAGGCGGTCTATTCCATGGAGGGGGCTTTGGCGCCGCTGACGGCCATGTGCGCGCTGGCGGTGCAGGAAGATGCGGTTCTGGTGGAGGATGGAGCCCATGCCACCGGCCTGTTTGGGGATCTGGGGCGCGGTCTGGCGCATGGCATTGCGCATCGCCCCAAGGTCTTGACCCTGCACACCTGTGGCAAGGCGCTGGGGGCGTCTGGCGCTCTGATCTGCGGCGCAAGGGTGCTGATTGAAACCCTGATCAACCGGGCCCGGGGGTTCATTTTTGCCACGGCGCCGTCGCCGCTGAATGCGGCGCTGGCGCGCGCTGGGCTCAGGGATCTGGCGACAAACCCGGCGCGGCGTCAGCGGGCCTGGGACAACATCGACCATGCCCAGGCCGAGGCGGCGCGTTTGTGCGGCTTGCGCGGGTATGACAGCCAGATCCTGCCGGTGGTGCTGGGCAAAGAGGGGCTGTGCATGGCGGTGGCGGGCCATTTGCAACGGCAGGGGTTCGACATCCGGGGTATCCGGCCGCCGACAGTGCCACAGGGCACGGCCAGATTGCGGATTTCCATCACTGGAACGCTTACCAAACCGGTGATTACTGAATTGTTTGAACGGCTTGCTCCTGAGCTGGAGCGAGTGGATCTGGACGTAGCCGCAGCGCAAACGACCGCTGTTGAGGCCCCCGCAGTGGAGAGCCCCGCTGTTGAGGCCCCCGCTGTGGAGAGTCTGGTACTGGAGCCCCAGGCATGAGCGCACTTGTGGTGACAGGCAGCGATACAGGCATCGGCAAAACGGTGTTTTCAGCCGGATTGGTGCAGGCGCTGGGGGCCAGCTATTGGAAGCCGGTGCAGGCAGGATTGCAGGAGGAGACCGACAGTCAGGTCGTGGCGCGTCTGTCCGGCCAGCCAGTCCTGCCCGAGGGCTACCGGCTGCAGCTTGCGGCCTCGCCGCATCTGGCCTGCGAGGCGGAAGGCGCAGAGATTGATCCTGCGACCCTCGCCCTGCCGGATCATGCAGGCCCGCTGGTGGTCGAGGGGGCAGGCGGGCTGATGGTGCCGCTCAATCGAACCTGTTTGTATTTGGATCTTTTTGCCCGCTGGCAGGCGCCGGTCATCCTGTGCGCACGCACCCAGCTTGGCACCATCAATCACACCTTGCTGTCGCTCAAGGCGCTGCAGAACGCGGGCTGTTCAGTTGTGGGCGTGGCTTTCATAGGCGAGTCTGAGCCTGCGGTGGAAGAGACCATCTGCCAGTTTGGACAGGTGCGCCATCTGGGGCGCTTGCCGATGGTTGCTGATCTGGACCGAACCTCCCTGGCTGAGGCCTGGCAAAACCACATCGACCTTGACGCCATCAAACAGGCCATGACCCCATGACTGCATCTGACCTCAGCCAGCTGGAATTTGACCAGCGCCATCTGTGGCACCCCTATACCAATGTCGCCAAGCCGGGTCCGACCTTTCTGGTAAAGGAAAGCGCGGGCGTGTATATCACCCTTGAGGATGGCACCCGGATGATTGATGCCATGTCCTCGTGGTGGTGCATGATGCATGGGCATAATAACCCGGTGATTACCCAGGCCATCCATGATCAGCTCGACCGGATGCCGCATGTGATGTTTGGCGGGCTGACCCATGATCCGGCCATTGATCTGGGGCGCAAACTGCTTGCGATCACCCCCGACAGCCTGACGCGGATTTTCTACTGTGACAGTGGCTCGGTCGCGGTTGAGGTGGCGATGAAGATGGCGGTGCAATACCAGCATGCCATGGGGTTTGAGGGGCGCAGCCAGTTTGCCACCCTGCGTTCGGGCTATCATGGCGACACCTGGAAAGCGATGAGCGTTTGTGATCCGGACACCGGCATGCATCATCTGTTTCAGGGGGCGCTGTCGGTGCAGCATTTTGTCCCCCGCCCGCCGATCCGTCTGGGCGAGGACTGGATTGACGCCCCGGCGCTCAACGGCATCGGCGCGCTGCAGACCCTGCTGGAAGCCAATGCGTCGCAGATCGCCGGATTTATTCTGGAGCCTGTGGTGCAGGGTACGGGGGGGATGCATTTTTATCATCCTGAGTACCTGAACCAGGCGCGCGCCCTGTGTGATGCGCTGGGCATCCTGCTGATCTTTGACGAGATCGCCACCGGCTTTGGCCGCACAGGAGAGATGTTTGCCACCGGGTTTTGCCGCGTTGAGCCGGATATCATCTGTTTGGGAAAGGGGCTGACAGGGGGGCATATCTCGTTTGCCTGCACCATGGCCAATGAGCGCGTCGCACTGGGCATCGGCAACGGAAGTCCCGGCATTTTCATGCATGGCCCCACCTATATGGCCAACCCGCTCGCCTGCGCGGCGGCTGGCGCTGCGCTGGATCTTTTGTGCGGGCAGGACTGGCAGGCCAGGGTTGCATAGCTTGCGGCACAGATGCGCGACGAGCTGGCCCCGGCGCGCGCCCTGCCCAATGTGGCCGATGTGCGGGTGCTGGGCGGGATCGGCGTTATCGAGATGAAGCACCGGGTTTGCGCCGATGCCGCCCATGCTCGCGCCCCGGAAATGGGGGTCTTTCTGCGGCCCTTTGGCAAAAATATCTACGCCATGCCACCCTTCATTACGTCTCCTGACCAGCTGAGCGAGATCACCTCGGCCATGTTGCGTCTTGCGCGTGAGCTGTAATCAGCGCTGTCGTCGCACAAGAGCCACGCTGCCGGGACGCAGTGCAGGTCAAACACCGCAGGGATTCGATGCCAATTGTCGCAAATTCTGGCTTTGCGCTTTAGTAATTTGAATGATGAAACAAGAAATTCCCGATTCTGTGCCGTGAATCATCGACAAAGGGTCGCAAAACGTTCAATTTGTTGTGGCATACCCGGTCACACTTGGGCAGATACAGATTGCACGACTGAAATCGAGACGCGAGCCTCGCGCGCGTCTTTGAGATTTTTGAACCCAAAGGTTCCACTATACTCCGCCGCACCGATCTTGGGAGTGCGGGGAAATAAAACAGGGAAATCACCAATGAAGACTTCAACATTTGCATGCGTTCTTGGCGCCGCCTCACTGGTTGTCGGCATGGGACAGGCGGCCGAGTTGGGCGCTGTGGACAAACCAATCAAGCTGGCGATCAACGAATGGACCGGCCAGCACGTCTCTACCCATATCGCCGGTGAGATGCTGAAAGCGGCGGGCTACAAGGTCGAATATGTCACCGCAGGCCTGCTGAACCAGTTCCAGGCCATCGCCGATGGTGATATCCACGCCACAATGGAAATCTGGTCTTCCAATGTGTCTGAGCAATATGCCGGTAAGGTGGCCGAAGGCACGATTGTCGAGCTGGGTGATCTGGAACTCGACGCCAAGGAAGGCATCGCATACCCCGCACACGTGGCAGAGCTGTGCCCCGGTCTGCCCGCCTGGGAAGCGCTGAAGGATTGCGCGCCGCTGTTTGCCTCGGCCGAGACCCTGCCTGCCGGACGTCTGGTTGACTACCCTGCCGATTGGGGCACGCCCGGTGCCGACCGCATGACCGGTCTGGAACTGCCATTCAAAGCGGTGCCTGCGGGTTCTGAGGGCGCTTTGATTGCCGAGCTGCGCGCCTCAACCGAGCGCAAAACGCCGCTGCTGATCACCTTTTGGCAGCCCCACTGGGCGATGTCCGCCTATGACGTGAAATTTGTCGATCTGCCGGTTGGCGAAGAGGCGTGCTTTAATGATCCGGCCTGGGGCCCGAACCCAAACGCTGTGAACGACTGTGATTTTGCACCCTCGCGGATTTTCAAAGCTGCCTGGTCCGGCACGGCTGAAACCTGGCCCGCTGCCTTTGAAATTCTGTCCAACTACACATTGGCGGTCGAAGATCAGCAGCCAATGATGGGCGCGATCGATGTGGATGGCGGTAAGGTCGAAGAGGTTGTGGCCGCCTGGATGGCCGCCAATGAGCCCGCCTGGCGCCCGGTTGTCGACGCCGCGACCAAGTGAGCGACGCACCTATGAGTGCGTCTGACACGCCTGCAATTTCCTGCCAGAATGTCTGGCAGGTTTTTGGCCCCAACGCAGACAGCGCCCTGAAAGAGGCGCTGTCGCAGCATAAGACCGCCTCTGATGTGTCTGAGGCGCTGCGCGCTCAGGGCCTTGTACCTGCGGTGCAGGACGCCAATTTTGAGGTGAAAGAGGGCGAACTCTTTGTCATCATGGGGCTTTCCGGATCCGGGAAGTCCACTCTCATCCGCTGTATCTCGCATCTGTTGCATGCCACCCATGGTGAAATCCGCATCGAGGGCGAGGACATCGTCTCGGCCAGCAAGGCGCGCCTGATTGAGCTGCGTCGCAAGACACTGGGCATGGTGTTTCAGCATTTTGGCCTGTTTCCGCATATGACCGTGGCCGACAATGTGGCCTATCCACTGCGGGTGCAGGGGATCAAGCGCAAGGTGCGTCGCGCCAAGGCGCAGGAGGTTATTGAGCTGGTTGGGCTGGCGGGCCGGGAGGATCACTACCCGCGTGAGCTCTCCGGTGGTCAGCGCCAGCGGGTCGGCATTGCGCGCTCGCTTGTGACCGACTGTTCCGTGTGGTTTCTGGATGAGCCTTTCTCGGCGCTGGACCCTTTGATCCGCCGCCAGTTGCAGGATGAGTTCCTTGATATTCAGAACAAGCTGAAAACCACCATTGTCTTTATCACCCATGACATCAACGAGGCGCTGAAACTGGCGGACCGCATTGCCATCATGCGCGATGGCAAGATTGTGCAGATCGGCACCCCCGCCGATATCGTGCTCAACCCGGTGGATGACTATGCGCGCGAGTTCTCAAAGGATGTCGCCAAGGGGCGCCACGCCAATGTGGCCTCGGTGATGCTGAGCCCGGAAAACCACGCCTATGGCGCCGATGATCCCGGATTGCGCCGCGACATGACGCTGGATGCGGCGCTGGCGCGCTGCATGGATCTGTATGAACCGGTGCCGGTGCGCGACCGTGACGGCTCCCTGGTGGGGGTCATCAATCCGGCCGATCTGGCTGCTGCCCTGCAGGTGGAAGCCGATCATGAATAGCCCCGTGGCCGCAAACCGCCTGGCCGCAAACCGCCTGGGCACAAACGGCCTGGGTAAAGGCACAGTGGCCGCGCTGATCACGGTTCTGGTGGGGGTGGCCTGCCTGCTGCTTGAGACGGCACTGCCCTGGCTTACGGCCTACCCAAAAATCTGGGTGCTGCCCGCAAGCGATTGGGTCGGCAGTGGCATGGCGGCCTTTCTGGGCTTTGCCAAGCCGGGCGCACGGCTGTTCTCAGCCCTGATGAACTATCCCATGGCGGCTGCCAATTTCACCCTGTACAATATTCCCTGGCCGCTGCTGATTGCGGCCACGGTGGCGCTGGGCTGGCGCCTTGCGGTGTGAAGATGGCTGCCATGGCGGCGACGGGCCTTGGGCTGGTGCTGTTGTCCGGCTATTGGCCGCAGGGCATGAACACGCTGGCGCTGGTAGCGGTCTCGGTGCCGCTGGCGCTGGTCGCAGGCGGGCTGATCGGCATTCTGGCCAATGAATTCCCACGGTTTCGCGCCCCGGTGCAGGCGATGCTGGATGTGATGCAGACCGGGCCGACCTTTGCTTATCTGACGCCTTTGCTGGTGCTGTTTGGCTTTGGCCCTGTGGTTGGCCTGATTGCCTCGGCAATCTATGCGGCGCCGCCGATGGCGCGCAATGTTTTGCTGGGATTGCAGCGGGTTGAGCCCGAAGTAAAAGAAGCCGCCGTGATGTCAGGCGGCACCCGGATGCAGCAGCTGTTTCAGGTCGAGATCCCGGCCGCCAAGGTGCAGATCATGGTGGGCGTCAATCAATGCCTGATGGCGGCGCTGTCGATGGTGATCATTGCCGCGGTGATTGGCGGTTTTGACGACATAGGCTGGGAAGTGCTGTTGACCATGCGCAAAGCGCAGTTTGGCAATGCCATGCTGGCGGGCTCGGTGATTGTGATCTTTTCCACCCTGATCGACCGCATGAGCGGCACTCTGGCGCAGGATCGCCGCCGTCTTTGGGATGCGCGGGTGGCCTATGGCATCCTCGCCCTCGGGGCGGCTGTGAGCCTTGCCTGTTGGAGTGCTTTGCCGGATGCCGGCAGCTATCAGCTGCTGGACCCGGTGGCCGTGGCGCTGGACGGCTGGCTGACAGATTTCACCCGCGCCAATGCGGATCTGCTGACCAGTTTCAAAAACGGCATCATGTTCTATGTGCTGCTGCCGCTGCGCATCGGTCTGGATCAGGCGATCCTGCCCTTTACCTGGGGATTTCAGTGGACCACCACCATGAGCTTTTGGTTCTTTGCCGCGGCTGCGCTGGCGGCTGTGGCTCTGGCGCTGCGGGGTCAGTTGACCCTTGGTCTGGTGGTTCTGATCGCGGCCGGGATTCTTGAAACTGGCGTGTCGCAACTGCCCTGGCCCTTGGTGCTGGTGGGCACCGGTGCGCTGGCCTGGGTGGCAGGCGGGCGACGGCTGGCGCTGTTGAGCGTCGTGTTGCTGGCGAGCATTCTGGTGTCGGGCCTGTGGGAGCGCGCCCTGCTGTCGCTCTATCTGTCGGGCGCGTCTGTCTTTGCCTGTGCAGTGCTGGGCGGCGGCATCGGCCTGCTGAGCGCGGTATCGCCAATGGCCTGGCGCGTGGTGCGCCCAATCTGTGATATGCTGCAGACCATTCCGCTGTTTGTCTTTCTGATCCCGGTGCTGATGGTGTTTCAGATCGGTGAGTTCTCGGCCTTTCTGGCGATCATCGCCTATGCCATCGTGCCGATGATCCGCTACACCCGGCAGGGGCTGGTTGCCACACCGGAAGAGATGATCGAGGCGGCAACCGCATCCGGGGCTACGGGTTGGCAGATGATGCGCGATGTGCGCGCGCCCTATGCGGCGCCAACCATCCTGCTGGGGCTGAACCAGACCATCCTCTATGCCTTTGCCATGCTGGTGATTGCGGCGCTGATCGGCACCACCGGGCTGGGCCAGTCGATCTATCTGGCCCTGGGGCAGGCGGATGTCGGGCTTGGGATTTCCGCAGGGGCCGCCATGGCGATCCTGGCGCTGATTGCCGACCGGATGGTTCAGGGCTTTGCCGAAGAGCGCAAACGCGCACTGGGTTTGGAGGTATAGTGGGCCTGGAGGTATAATGGGCCTAGAGGTTTAACCCGCAACATGACTGCGCGCGTCGCCTCATAGGGGCGGCGCGGCAATTCTGCCTCTGGCGTCAGGGCAGCATTGCGGATAGCACTGGGGGCGGAATTCCATAACACAGATGAGAGGGCTTTTGATGCATCTGGCCTATGTCATGACCGAGACCCGTGGGGCGACTGACCGCTTGCTGACCAATCTGGCCGACGCGCTGGACGCCAAAGGCATTCGCCTTGCCGGTATCGTGCAGAGCAATATCGAATGCAGTGATGACACCCTGTGCGATATGGATGTGCGGGTGCTGCCCGCTGGGGAAACCATTCGCATTTCGCAATCCCTGGGCGCCGGGTCGCGGGGCTGCCGTCTGAATCCAGAGGCGCTGGAACAGGCGGTCGGGCAGGTCACAAGCAGTCTGCATAAAGACCCACAGCCACAGGTTCTGATCGTCAATAAGTTTGGCAAACACGAGGCCGATGGACGCGGCATGCGCCCGGTTATCGGTGAGGCTCTGGCGCAGGGGCTGGTGGTGGTCTCCGGTGTCAACCGGATGAACGTCGAGCCCTTCAAGGCCTTCTCAGATGGCCTGGCTGTGCAGGGCGCCACTGAGGTGGAGGCACTTGTCGACTGGGTTGAGGCCTCTCTGGCCGAGGCATCCCTAGAGGCCTCGCAGGCCGAGGGCTGACACCGGCGGCAGAGGCTGCGCGACCGCGTGGCCCCATGCCTCTCCCTCGTGCCCTCTCCCATGCCTCCCCCTGTGCCTGCTCCCGTGCCTCCCCCAAGCCGTCACGCCCTCACCAGATGTCATGCGGCGGAGCCTCACGCGCTCTCTGGCTCACTCACAGTTGCACAGTTGCACAGTCGCACAGACCCACTGCCCGCAAGTCTATCCTCTGTTTTGACCTCTGTTTTGAAAATGAATGATCCAAAGCCGCAGCTGCACCGTATTCGTTACGATTGGAGGTGCTGAGATGATGAATTTTGTAGTGGCCCTGTTGCTCATGGTGATCGCTTTGCAGGCGAGAGCGGCAAATCTGAACATGCCTTTTGTCTCTGTTGATGGTGGCACAATGACCCTTTCGCAGTGGAGTGACCGGCCAATTCTGCTGAGTAATACCGGCCGGGGTTGCTGTGCTAGAGTTGCTTTATCAGGGCTTTCTGGGTCTGTGGCCGCTACTTTCCAGGGCGTTCCGGGCCTATCAGCGCGCCTTTGGGCGAAGCCATGACAGAGCGGTCGCACCTGTGGCACCCTGGGGTGCAGGTGCCGCCATCCAGACCCAGCCAGCCCAGATCCAGCAATAAGGCGTGATTGAAATGAAAAAACTGACCTCGTTTTTGCTCTTTGTGCTGCTGGTTGTGGGCGGTGGTATTATGATTGGCATTTTGACGGCGCCCGGAGACTGGTACGCGGCGTTGCAAAAGCCGGTCTTTAATCCGCCTAACTGGATATTTGCGCCGGTTTGGACGCTGTTGTATCTGGCCATCGCCTATAGCGGCTGGCGGCTGTGGACGGACGGGCATCGCGGCGTCCTGATGCGGCTTTGGGGCCTGCAATTGGGGCTCAACTTCCTGTGGTCTCCGGCCTTCTTTGCGGCCCAGATGCCCATGCTGGCCCTGGCTGTCATTCTTTGCCTCTTGCTGACCTTGCTGCTGCTGGTGCGACTGCTGTGGCGCTCTGAGCGGCTTTTGGCCCTGTTGAACCTGCCCTATGTGGCCTGGGTTGCCTTTGCCACGGCGTTGAATGCAGCCATCGTTTTTCTAAACTAGACAGGGTGAGGGCCATGCAGAGAAATGCGCTGGTTATTGGCGCGTCCGGCGGTCTCGGCAATGCGCTGGCCGCAGCACTGCACAGCCGGGGAGATCATGTCACCTGCCTGTCGCGCGCCGAGGACGGGTTTGACATTAGCTGCGAAGAGTCCGTAGCCAATGGACTGGCAGCATTGGACAAATCCTTTGATCTGGTTGTTGTGGCGACGGGCATTCTGGCAGGCCGCGCTGGCCCGGAAAAAGCGCTGAAAACAGTGAGCGCTGCAGAGATGGCACATCTGTTTGCGGTGAACGCAATTGGACCTGCCCTGGTTCTGAAACACGTCCGGCGCCTGTTGCCAAAGGACCGGCGCGCCGTTTTTGCCGCCCTCTCGGCGCGGGTTGGATCAATTGGGGACAACGCCCTTGGCGGGTGGTATTCCTACCGGGCCTCAAAGGCGGCTCTCAATCAGGTGATCAGAACGGCGTCTGTTGAATTGCAGCGCTCGCACCGGCAGCTGATTTGCGCAGCGCTGCATCCCGGCACCGTGGACAGCGCTTTTACGCAGGACTATCCGCAGCACCAAAAAGTGCCCGCGCTGCAGGCCGCAGGCAATCTGCTGGCGGTCCTGGATGGCCTGACACCAGGTGAGACCGGAGGCTTTTATGACTGGGCAGGCCAGGAGGTCCCCTGGTGAACCCAGTGTCATTGCCATTGCCAGTGCCCCCGCCCGTGCGCGGCTCTCCACGTTGTTTTGATGCTGGGCGACCAGCTGTCACCAGACATTCGCGCCCTTAAGACGGCAGACCGGAACCGCGACGTTTTTCTCATGGCGGAGGTTCATAGGGAGGCCAGCTATGTGCCGCACCACAAAAGAAAGTCGCCTTCATCTTTTTTTGCCATGCGCTATTTCGCTCAGAATCTCGAAAGGCTTGGCTGGCAGTGAAACGCCCTGGCGCCAAAGGCGTCATTTTCACGGATCCCGGAGAGCACCGTTTGAAGGACAAGATCGCCGACTGCTGCGATGGTACGGCGGTTCCGGTCGATTGTGTCGCAGGCAGGCGCTTGCCGCCCTTTAGCACCCACCGGTCAAATCTAACGTCCCTCAGTCAAATTCAGTGCCCGCAACAGGGCAGGGATCTGGTTTCTGACGCCGCCAAACCCCGCCTTTGCAGGCGGCCAGACAAGGTCATCATAGGTGCGGCGGATCTGGCGCAGCTCTATTCCGGCAGCCTGAAGCGGCGCGCGCAGCCCGTGCAGCCAGTCAGCAACCGGCCCTGCGGCAGCATAGGGGGTCACAACCACCCGTGTTCCCGCCTGTTGCGCCACCGAGACAATGTCACGCGCTGCGTTGGAGACCTCAACGACCTGATCGGTGTTTGACAGCGCCCGGGTCAGGGCATCCTGCACCGCGCTGCGGGCAAACCCCTCAACCTCGGGGCTCATGCCCATTGGCGAGCGGGGGCGGGGGGAGGTCAGGCCAGCAGTGGCGCGCGCCGCGCGTGGCAGCCAGGTTTCAACACTGCAATCCTCGTCGGTGATCAACAGCACAAAGTCACCCTCTGGCAGATGGGATGTTTCCGGCAGCGGCAGACAGGGGTGCAACTGCGGCTCACGCAGGGGCGGGGCAAAGGTCCCGGGTTGGTTGACCGGATTGAACCGGCCTTGGGTGTATTTCTGGATATTGGAGGCCCGCGCCAGATAGTGTTTGCCCAATGTGTGCAGCCCCGCCACCCAGCGCCAGCTGAGGGTATTTGCGGCAGGATCTCCATCCAACAGATGTTGCAGGAAAAAATCCGCGCCCAGCTGCCAGGGCAGGCGCAGGGTAAAGATCCAGATGGAGGCGAACCACATCCGCGCGTGGTTGTGCAGGTAGCCGGTGGCGACCAGCTCATGCAGCCAGACGTCGAAGCAGGCGATGCCGGTGCTACCGCTCACGGCATCGCCGTAGGCTGCGGCGAGACTGCGGTTGTCTTCGACCTCAAAGAGCAGTCTTTGCAGATCGGCGCGATAGCTGTGCCAGACACTGGGGTGGTGCTCCAGCCAGCCTTTGAAATAGCCGCGCCAGAACACTTCTTGAATGAATTTTGCCGCCTCTAGAGGGGTATGGCGCGCGAGTGTGGCGCGCAGCACCTCTTCTTCGCTGATCAGACGGTGCCGGATCCAGGGGGACAACGCCGAGACGTTGTGGCGCAGATCCGCGCCCAAATCATAGTTCCGAAGGCCTGTACAATGTGAGCCTGCCTGCCCGGAAAACTGAGCCAGACGAGACAGGCCCATGGTGCGCGTAGCTGTAAACGAGACCGGATCTCTTTGCTGTTTCAGCTCTGTGAACAGGTCTTGCTGGCTCATGGTGAACTCCTGCACCGGTCAGAAAAATTGCGCAGATTTCCCAGAGGCGGTTGGTTTCTTAGCTCCTCAAACCCCAGCGTATCTGTTCAATATACGCAGACAGGCATCAGAGGGATCTCATTTAGCAGCCGCCCAAATGGGTTTTCACGATGTGGCATAGCCTGCCTCTGGTCTTGCGTCTGATCCTGCGTCTGCAACAGTTTGAACGAGCAAAGCGGCTCTGGGTGGTGGCGGGGTGTTTCAACCCGTCTTGTCCAGACCATGGGAAAAATTCCTGTGCCAGCCCGGCGATCAGCCAGCCCGGCAGCGGCTGGCTTGGGCCTTAACTGGAGATGACTTCCAACAGCTCGATCCGGTTGCCAAAGGGGTCTTTAATGTAGATCCGCCGCAGGTCGGGGAGATCAATGTCGAATTGATAGGCAATACCACTGGCCTCAAGATGCGACATCGCAGCCTGCAGCGACACCACCCTAAAGCCGGGATGGGCCTTTTGTGCCGCCCTAAAGGGATCTTCTACGCCAAGATGCAGCTGAACATGCGGGGCTTTGAGCCATAGCCCACCGCGCCCGCGCAGGGCAGGTGGCTTTTCAACCTCCAAAAACCCCAGAATGCCGCCATAAAAGGCCCGCGCTGTATCCTCTTGGTCTTTTGGGATCGCAATTTGGATGTGATGCAGATCCAGGATCATCTTTTCAGGCCTCAGATAGGTCGATCTGTATGCCATTGTATACTATGCGTTGGATTTGTGACAAGCTGAGACCAAAGCAGGCAGTGCTTTGCTCACACTGAGGCGGCCAGCAGGTCTTGCGAATAGGCGTGGCGGGCCTGTCCGGTGCGCAGGGTCTCAACATCCATAATCTCGACGGTTTCACCACTTTTCATGACGGCAAGATGCTCGCACATATGGCCCACAACCGAGAGGTCATGCGACACCATCAGGGAGGTCAGCCCCTGTTTGTCGCGCAGATCGGTCAGCAGGTTCAGAATTTCGGCCTGCACCGAGACATCCAAAGCCGAAGTTGGCTCATCCAGCAGCAAAATGCTGGGTTCGGGTGCCAGGGCGCGCGCGATTGCAACCCGTTGCCGTTGGCCGCCAGACAATTGATGCGGATAGCGAAACCGGAATTTGGCCGCCAAGACCCACATCATCCAGCAGTTTTACCACCCGCGCGTCGATGTCGCGAAATCCATGCAGATGCAGGGTTTCGCCCAGCACCTGATCGACAGAGTGACGGGGATGCAGCGAGGCATAGGGATCCTGAAACACCATCTGAACGGTCTTGTAGAAGGTCTTTTGCCGTTTTTTGGTTATGACCTCTCCATCCACCGTAATCATTCCGGACCAGGTTGGCGCCAGACCCATAATAGCGCGTAAAATGGTGGATTTGCCCGAGCCACTTTCGCCGACCAGGCCAAAACTGGCACCGCGCTCAACACTAAAGGTTGCCTGACGCACCGCATCGACCCGGTCGCGCCCGCCGCCAAACCACACGTTTAGGTTCTCAACTGATAGCATGCTCATAGGCGACCACTCACGCTGGGGGCTTCGGACCAGGCAGGGTCACGGTTCAGAACGTCCAGTTTCTTGCGCGGCTCTTGCAGGCGCGGCAGGGAATTCAGCAAGCCACGGGTATAGGGATGTTTGGCGTCATGCAGGTTTTTGGCATCGCAGACCTCAACGATGCGCCCCGCATACATGATCAGCACCCGGTCGCAGAAATCCGCCACCAGATTTAGATCATGGCTGATAAAGATCAGCCCCATACCCCGGTCCGTGACCAGTTTGTCGATGATCGACAGCACCTGTCGCTGCACCGAGACCTCCAGCGCCGAGGTGGGCTCATCCGCAATCAGGATGTCGGGATTGGGGATCAGCATCATGGCGATCATGATGCGTTGCCCCATGCCACCCGACATCTCGTGCGGGTAGGCGCGCATCACGCGTCCGGGGTCCCTGATCGAGACAGCCTCAAGCATGCTCAGCGTTTTGGCATAGGCCTCGGATTTGCTGGCTTTGCTGTGCAGGCGGTAGGCTTCGATGATCTGCGCACCGACGGTCATCACCGGGTTCAGCGAGAACTTTGGATCCTGCATGATCATGGAGATGCGCTGACCACGCACCGCCCGCATCTCGCGTTCGGATTTGGCCATCAGATCCTCGCCCTGCAGCGAGATCCGGTCCGCGCTGACAATGCCGGGCGGGCGGATCAGGCGCAGGATAGCGCGACCGGTCATCGACTTGCCAGAGCCGCTTTCGCCGACAATGGCAAGGCGTTCCTTACCCAGCGAGAATGAGACGCCGCGCACCGCGTCAAACACGCCCTGACGGGAGGGGAACCGCACCCAAAGGTTTTCTACATCCAGCAGCGTCATTTTTCGCTATCCTTCGGGTCGAGAACATCACGCAGCCCGTCGCCGAGCAGGTTGAAGGCCAGTGAGACGGTGAAAATGGCCATGCCGGGCACGGTGGCGACCCACCAATGATCCAGAATAAAGCGCCGCCCCTCGGAAATCATCGCGCCCCATTCGGGGCTGGGCGGCTGCGCACCAAGGCCAAAAAAACCAAGCCCCGCGGCAGTAAGAAAAATCCCCGCCATATCCAAAGTGACCCGCACGATCAGCGAGGAGATGCACAGCGGCCAGATGTGTTTGGCGATAATGCGCAGCGCGCCGGCCCCCTGCAGCTGAATGGCGCTGATGTAATCCGAGGACCGGATGGTCAGCGTCTCGGCCCGGGCGATCCGGGCATAGGGGGGCCAGGCGGTCAGCGAGATCGCCAGCACTGCATTTTCGATCCCTGCGCCCAAGGCGGCGACAAAGGCCAGCGCCAGTACAAGGCGGGGAAAGGCCAGAAAGATATCGGTGATCCGCATCAGGATCTGGGCGGTCCAGCCCCCGGCATAGCCTGCCACGGTCCCCACCAGCAGCCCGGTGATGGGCGCGATCAGGGCCACCAGACCCACAATGTAGAGCGTAATGCGCGAGCCATAGATCAGCCGGCTCAGGATGTCGCGACCCAGACTATCGGTGCCGAGGATATGACCCTGTGATCCCAGCGGCTGCAGCCGGTTGCCAAGCTCCTGCGCAAAGGGGTCATGTGGCGCCAGCAAAGGCGCTGCCAGCGCGATCAGCCCCAATAGTATCAGAATCCAAAGGCCCACCATCGCCATGGTATTGCCCTTGAACGACAGCCAGCCCTGATACAGCGCCGAGAGCTTTGCATGTCTGCGGGATGTGGGCGTGTCGGTCAGCAACCACGCACGCCAGTTTTGCGCCTCAGCCATCTATTTCGCCCTCGGATCAAAGACCTTGTAGAGCAGGTCAGAGAAGATATTCAGCAGGATAAAGACCAGTCCAACCACCACGGTGCCGCCCATGACCGCGCTCATGTCAGCTGACAAAAGAGCGGTTGTGATATAGCTGCCGATCCCTGGCCAGCTAAAGATGATCTCGGTCAGCACAGACCCTTCCAGCAGGGTCGCATAGCTCAGCGCGATCACCGTGATCAGCTGCACGCGGATGTTCTTGAACGCATGCCGCCAGATCACCGCGCTCTCGGACAGGCCCTTAACCCTTGCAGTTGTGATATATTCCGCGCTGAGCTGTTCCAGCATGAACGAGCGCGTCATGCGGCTGATATAGGCCAGTGAATAATAGCCCAAGAGCGAGGCCGGCAGCACGATATGGCTCAGGGCGTCTTTGAAGACATCCCAGTTGCGGTCAAGGATACTGTCCACGAGGATCATGCCGGTGACAGAAGGCACGATATCGACATAGAAAATGCCAACCCGGCCCGGCCCGCCGACCCATCCCTGGATGCCATAAAACACCAGAAGTCCCATCAGACCCAGCCAGAAGATGGGCATGGAATAGCCGACCAATGCGATGACCCGGGCGATCTGATCGATCCAGGAGCCGCGCTTTACCGCCGCCACAACACCCAATGGCACGCCAAGGACAATGCCGGCAAAGACACCGATGGTGGCCAGCTCCAGCGTCGCCGGGAACACCCGTTTGATGTCCTCAGCCACCGGCCGGGCGGTCAAAAGAGATTTGCCAAAATCGCCGTGAATAACGTCCCAGACATAGAGGCCAAACTGCACAACAATAGGACGGTCCAGTCCCAGCTGCTCGTAGGCGGCGTCATAGGTGGATTTTGAGGCCTGCTCGCCGACAATCGCCAGCACCGGGACAATTGGCATAATGCGGCCAATGACGAAGGTGACGAACATCAGCCCTAGCATTGTAACGATGATCGAGCCCAGCGGCATAAACACCGCCCGGATCCAACGCTCAAGAGGCGCCCTGTGGCGCCCCCCGTTTTTGTGTTCAGCCAAAGCCATTTATTTGATTACCGGCCAGTAAGATACAGCCGTGATGGCCCCACCCAGATTGAGGTTCTGAACCGCCTCATTGCGGCCTGTCTGTTCAATCTTTTGGAACATGACCGCAAAGGGGGCGGTGTCGCGGAATTCGGACTGAATATCAGCGTACATTTTTGCCCGTATCTCCCGGTCGCCCTCAACAACGGCAGCCGCAACCTTTTCTGTCAACCCGCCGGTGTCCCAAGCATTGCGATAGGCCAGCAGGCCTGTGGCGCCGGCTTCGTCCGAGTTGTCGGGGTTATAGGCAAAGGTGCCTGCATTTGTATGCGGATCCGGATAATCCGGTCCCCAGGCCCCCATATACATGTCCAGCTCGCGCGCGCGGTAGCGCCCCAGAATGGCCTTGGCGGTGCCCACTGTGATGTTCAGGGTGATGCCTGCCTGCGCAAAGGTGTTTTGCAGCGACTGGGTAATCTCGATCCGCTCTTGCGCTTCGCGCACGCCGACCTCAATTTCAAACGGGCCAACACCGGCAGAGGCCAGCAGTTCCTTGGCCTTTTCAATGTTCAGGCTAAAGGGGTTCTCATCAACCGCCCCCAGATAGGTGCGCGGCAAAAAGTTCTGGTGGATGGTATACTGCCCATTGAGAAAGCTGTTCTGCATCCCCTCATAGTCAACCAGATATTTGATCGCCTGGCGCACTTCGGGTTTGGCCAGCATTTCGTGCTTTTGGTTCACCGCGATATACATCAGTCGACCGCGCAGCTCATCGTCAATTGCGATGCCCTCAGCGGCCCGCGCGCCTGCAATGTCTTCTGGGTTCAGGTTGCGGGCGACGTCAATGTCACCGCGTTCCAGCATCAGCCGCTGGGTGGCGCTTTCCTGCACGTGGCGCACGATGACGCGCTCCATCGCAGGCGCACCACCGTAATAGTCCGGGTTGCTCACCAGGGTGACGCTCTCGTTTGGCTTCCAGCCCTGCAGCTTATAGGGGCCAGAGCCGGCAGAGTTTGTCGCCAGCCAGGAATTGCCCAGATCGCCGTCGACCTCATTGGCCATCACAACCTCTTTGTCGACGACGCCGCCGATGGTGGCGGTCAGGCAGTTCAGCACAAAGGAGGTCGCGTAACGCTTGTCTGTGGTGATGCGGATGGTGTTGCCATCGGCCACGATGGTTTCGCCCACATTTTCAGGGGTAAAGCCAAACTGGGTCAGAATAAACGAAGGCGTTTTGTTCAGAGTGACCACGCGGCGCAGCGAGAACTCGACGTCTTCGGCGCGCACAGGGTTGCCGGAATGGAACATGACGCCTTCGCGCATGGTAAAGGTGATGGTGCGGCCATCATCGCTGACGCTCCAGCTGGTCGCCAGATCAGGCTGATAGCCCGCGTCCAGATTGAGCGGGTCGAAATTGACCAGCTTGTTGTAGATGTTGCGGCTGACGTCAGAGCCAGCAAACTCAAAGCTTTGCGCCGGATCAATGGTGGTGATGTCGTCAATCCGGTTTGCGATGACCAGCATATTTGCCGGTGTTTCTGCCTCGGCTGCGAAGGTGGTAAATCCCACCGCCAGACCAAGTGCCGCACTGGATAGTAAACGGTTAAAAGCATTCATAACCCAAGACCTCTCCTATTTGGATTTTTGTTAAAATAGCGCGTGCGTGGCGGGGTTATGATCCCCAGGTTTTCTCTAGCACGCGCAACCAGTTCCCATGGCACAGCTTGGTCATAAACGCGTCGTCATACCCATGCTGTGTCATGGCCACTCTCAAATTGGGCAGATCCGCAACCGTGGTCACATCCTGCGGCCCAATTGCCCCGTCGTAGTCAGAGCCAAGACCAACGCGATCCTCGCCCAGATGCTCTATGAGATAATCCAGATGCCGCAGCATCTGTTGCAGCGGCACATCCGCAATCATGCGCCCGTCATCGCGCAAAAACGCCACTGCAAAATTCAGCCCAACCATGCCATCGCTGTCCTTGATCGCGGCCAGCTGATCGTCGGTCAGATTGCGTGAATGCGGGCAAATACCATGCGCATTGGAATGGGTGGCCACCAGCGGTTTGGTTGATTGGCGCGCCACATCCCAGAAACCGGCGGCGTTGAGATGTGACAGATCAATCATCACGCCCAGCTCGTCGCAGCGTTTCACCAGGCGCAACCCGTGGTCCGTCAGCCCCTCGCCAATGTCCGGATCACTGGGATAGCGAAACGGCACACCATTGCCAAAGATCGTCGGGCGGCTCCAAACAGGTCCAATAGAGCGCAGCCCCGCCTGATACAGCACTTCCAGAGTGTGCAGATCGGGGTCGATCGCCTCAGCGCCCTCAATATGAAAAATCGCCGCCATTTTGCCAGCTGCCAGCGCCGAGCGGATATCGGCAACGCTGCGACAGACCTTTAGCGCCCCCTTGTTTTCCAGATCAAAAAGGATCGCGGTGATGGCCATCGCCACAGGCAAGGCGTCTTCCCAATCAATGGCCTCTGGCAGTGGCAGGTCGTAGGCGGGTTTCTCCATCTCATCCATCTTAAAGGCCTTATCCATCGGCGATGGGATGTAGAACCGCAAAGAAGCCGCCGCCAAAGCCGCCGGCCTTTGCCTTTATCAGATCAAGCGCTCCGTCGCGCCCGGTGAGAAAACTGTCAGAGGCCGCAAGCCCGCCCGTGCGGTACAGATGCAGCAGAACATCATTGTGCCCGTCAAAAATGGCAGGTGTACTGGAAGCGCTCAAATGAAACCCCAAAATTTAATTAAGACCACGCTATCAAATGTTTTGTCATGGGCTAGCTGAAATGCCATGAGTTATATGCATATTCCTATGCGATTTCCGCAAGAGGGGCGCAATGACACGCAAATCCTGGCACAGCCTGCCCGAATATCAGGCGCTGCGTGCCCTGATGCAGGGCGGCACGGCAACAGCGGCAGCCGAGCGACTGGGGCTGTCGCAATCGGCCGTCAGCCGATCCATTGGCAGTCTTGAGGCCCGCACCGGCCTCACGCTTTTTGAACGCGAAGCAGGTCGGTTGCGTCCGACAGAAGAAGCGGTGCGCCTGAACCTGCGGCTTGATCCGCTGTTTGAAGCGCTGGACCAGATTGATGGGCCGAAAAAGCCGATCCGCGAAACGCTGCGTCTGATTGCGCCGCCCACCTATGCCCACCGGTTTCTTGTTAGTCAGATCGCCAGCTTCCTTGCCATCAACCCGCATTTCTTTGTCAGCCTCGAAGTCAGCACCTCTGACGAGATTTTCCGCGCCATTCTGGAAGACCGCTTTGATCTTGGCCTGACAGGGGTCGAGTTTGCCCGGATTGGTGTCAAGATGCAGGCCTTTCGGGTCTCTTCTGCCGTCTGCGTCATGGCGGCTGACCATCCGCTTGCAGCACAAAGCGAGGTGCATCCGGTGGATCTGCACGACCAGCCCCTGATCCCGCTTGCGCCGCGCCATGCGCGCCGCACCCAGCTGGAAAAGATCTTTAATCAGGCCCGCTGCAAACCCCGGATTGTGGCAGAGGTCTCTACCTCGTTTGCAGCGGTGGATCTGGCCAAGGAGGGGTTGGGGCTGGCTGTCGTCAATCCTTTTCCGGTGTATCACTATCGCTCGGACGACCTGGTGTTTCGCCGGTTTGCATCCCCCATGGAATACCGCAGCTATTTTGTCATGTCTGATCAGCGCCCATTACCACGGATCGCGCGCGCCTTTATCCGCCATATCAGGCTCCATACCCCCTCTGATCCCCATTCAAAAAGGGTCGCGGCCAATGGCTGAAAATATGTATGGACCATGCTGGCGCGTCACCAGACTGGCGCGCGAGGTCTGCATATCCACGCCCGCCTTTGAAGAGCCATAGGCGGCCGCAAGCGGGAAAGGGATACGCGCTGAAACAGACGAAATGGCCAGCAAATGCCCCTGCGTTCCATACCGCTGGGCAGGGCTGGTTTCAGTGTGCGCTAGAGCTCCATCAGGTTGGTTCCCGCCACCGCCTCAAAGGTGTCTGAGGGCATATCCTGCATCAGGCCGAGCCGCTCAATCCCGGCATCGGCGATGATCGCATCAATTCGCCGGGCTGGTTCGGGCGGGGCTAGTTGTCGGGAACGAAGGTTGAGATCCAGCTTTCCAGCATGGCGACAGCCTCCTCCCAGCGGTCATCGACCGTCACCATATGAGAGGTCTGCGGCAGTATAGCAGCCTTTGCCCCGTGCCTCTTTGCGGTCGCGGTCAGGTTTTCCTGGCTGATGATCTGGTCACGCTCGGCGCCAATAACCGCCACGGGAATGCCCGGCGCGATTGGCGTTCGGACAGGCAAAAACAACATGTCCAGAAAGGCGCGAAAGGATTCTGACTGCAGGTTTTGCAGATACTGGTCTTTGGCCCTCTGGGATTTGTCGCGCGAGAACAGCAAAGCACGCGCATCATTGGGGTCAGCCACAACGCCGTATAAATCCAGCGTCAGGTTGGTGCGCAAAAAGCCCTTTGGGTGTTTGGTCAGGATCTTGCCGAGGGCACTCCTGGCCCCGGATGGCGGCACCGAGGCCAGCAGGGCAACCCCGCGCGTCGGGTGTTTTTCAGCGTATTTCTGCGCCACAAACCCGCCCATCGAATGGCCGATGATCACAGGGGTGTCCATGCCCTGCGCGACAAGGGCCACATCGGCCACGTAGTCATTGATCGAGGCCCATCTGACCTTGCCGTCAGATCCGCCGTGCCCGCGCAGTGATAGCGCGCGACAGCGATACCCCCGCGCGGCAAGCCAGGGCATGAAATGCTCCTCCCAGTACCAGCTGGAGGACCATGCCCCATGCACAAAGAGCAGGTCAGCCTTGCGAGGGAGGCGCGCAGTTTCATAGGTAACAACCTCTAATGCGCCTGCCTCTCCAGCAAGGCGGTCAACGCGGCGGCTGGCTATTTGTTCCGTCATGGCAGCTATTCAGCCGCAATGCTTGCAGGCCCCTGGGTGCGGCGCTCAGGGTGTGGTGACGCTTGTGAGCGGGCAAGCTCTTTGCGCAGGCGGGCGCGAAAGGCCTCGTCGTTGACGGTGATCGTATGGCGCGGTGATGCGACCTGTTTGACATCAGGATGCGCCAGCTCATCCTCTATCAGCTGCCCAATCGGCCTGGACGGCTGCCACAAACCGGCCAGATGTCGCGCGGCCAGTTTTGCCTGCAGCTCTGATCCGGGCCAGATGCAGCCAAGAGGCTGGAACAGGCCGATAAAGTAGAGGTTCGCCACCTTCTCGGGCAGCATGCGTTCATACAGAGGCACCGGGCCATTGGTTACATCAATGACGGATTTGTCCAAAAAGGGATGGGTAATGTGATAGCCGGTGCAGGCCACGACAGTGTCAAAATCCCGGCTGCTGCCATCTTTGAAATGGACGGTTTGCCCATCAAAGCCTGCGATATCGACCTTTGGCATAACCTTGCCATGACGCAGGGCCAGATAAAGATCAGAGTTCAGCGTGGGATGAGTCGCGAGCACCGGGTGGTCGGGGTCCGGCAATCCGATGTCGCGGTTCTTGCCCTGCAGCAGGGTCAAAGCAATGGTCATGCCCTTGATCTGCGCCCATTTTGGCAGCTTGCGGAACTTGTAAAAGAACTTGTCTACGGGCTGTCCAAAAATGAACTTCGGGATCAGATAATAGCCGCGCCGCCAGCTGATGCAGGTCTCTTTTGACACCCGCGAGGTTTCTACGGCAACATCGCAGGCAGAATTGCCGCCACCGATCACAAGCACCCTTTTGCCTGCAAAGGGAGCTGCCTTTTTGTAGCTGTGCGAATGTATGTATTCTCCGGTGAATTTACCGGGATAGTCAGGCCAGCGCGGCGTGTGGTGGTGGCCAGTTGCCACACAGAGCGCATCAAAGATGCGGCTTTGCGGCGCTTCGCCGTCTGTTTGCCAGCTCACCGACCAGCGCCCGTCGGGCAGGGGGTCGGTCTTGGTGACAGTGGTGCGAAAGGTGATATGGGCGCGCAGGCCAAATTCGGTGGCGTAGCCGTTGAAATATCTCAGCAGCTGCACATGCGAGGGATAATCAGGCGCGTCTTTTGGCAGCGGGTAGTCTTCATATTCCGAGTAATACTTGGAGCTGATGATATGCGTGGTCTCAAAAACGCTGGAGTGGCCGGTTGCGTCATCATAGCGCCAGTTCCCTCCCACATCCTCGCATTGATCGAAGGCGCTGACCTCAAACCCCTGGTCCAGGAAATTCTTGATTGTCGGCAGGCCCGCAGGGCCGGCGCCGATCACAGCAACAGTTTTTTTGGTCATTCCGTGTCCTCCCTGCAGGCGAGGCTTGCAGGTCGTGACATATCCGTCAATGAACTTGTTGACACATGTGTCACTAAATAAGAGGACATATTTCGGCTGTAAGCTGCATAACCCCTATGCCATAGTTGTGGCTATGAAACACACGCGAATACCCCATGCGCAGACCCGAAAAGCCAACCGCGATCTTCTGGTCTGCGCCGCGCGCCACGTCTTTGCGACCAAGGGGTATGAGGCTGCAAACATCCGCGATATCGTGCGTGAAAGCGGCCTTTCCCAGGGGTCGTTCTACAACAACTTCAAAGACAAACGAGAAGTCTTTGAGATTGTCATGAACGAGATCGTCGAGCCGCTTGCGGCAGAGCTGCGCACTGTGCGTGCGTCGTCGCGCTCTGCCAAAGAATTTCTGTGGTCGGCCTTTCACAGCTGTGTGCAACTGGCGATCAAAAACCCCGAGACATCGGCCATTATTGCCCGATGTCAGGGGGAGTTCCGACCGGTCTTTTATCTCAGCGGCAACAATACTCAGATCCGCAATGATCTGGTTTCAGACCTGAGAGAGGGGATGGAAACGGGGCGGTTCTGCACGCTCATGCCAGAGATGACCGCAGATTCGATGATGTCATTGGGGTTTGACCTGGTGATCCATTGCGCATCCTGCCCTGAAGAAGCGGAAGTGCGTGTGAGCTACTTGACCGACTTGTTCCTGCCGATGTTGACAAAAAGCTAGTCGCCACACCATCAACCCCCGCTGTAGTCGCTGGGTGGTACCATCGGGGCCTTGCTGGCGGCTTTCCTTTTCCTGTCTCGTGTCAGTGAGGCGGAGGATTTTTCCAGGAGGCAATAGCCTCGGGCGGGTTTTCGCAGAGATCCGCTCGTTCTGTGGAATCACTTGTTTTTTCAGCTGCGCGGCCAAACACTGGTAGGCGAACAGGTCACTGTGCTGGCCCCTGTTTTGCCCCCTGTGCTGGCCCCTGTTTCGACCCCTGTGCTGGCCACAGAAGGGAGGCCAATTGGTCCGGGCTTCCTTAACTTTTATTTGAAATCGACTTTTGACCCAGTCTTTTGACCTAAACGACTTTTGGCACGGGCCTTTGGCGCAAACGGGCCTTTGGCACAAAAGGGAAACACGAAAATGAACCTTCTTCCACGCAGGCGACACGCCATTTTTCTCGCAGCTTTCGGCGGCATTTTCGGCGGTATTTTAGTGTGCGCGTCGCCAGCTCTGGCCCAAAACGCCGCCGTAGAAGAGGCCCTGAATGTGCCGGGTGCGCGGGTGACTTTGCCGGTTGCGGCCGCAAAACAGCCCTTTCAGAAGGATTTCGTGCGCCAGGCGCAGGGCGCATTCAACAGTTTTCATGCCCAAATGGGCGGCGACCACACCCTCTATTATCTGCAAAATTTCGCGTCAGTCATGCGCACCGATGTGGTGGCGCCAAACCCGGTCTACAAACCCTTTGAATACGCCCTTGAACCCAAACTCAAAGAGATCACGATAACAACCGACAGCGAAGGCCCCTTGGCTCTGAAAGACTATGTCGGCCACCCGACGTTTCGGCATCAGGGCCTGCTGATGGTGCACAAGGGCAAGGTGGTGTACGAGGCCTATCCCGGCATGTCGTCGGCCGATGTGCATCTGTGGGCATCCGCCTCAAAGACGTTGACAGGGCTGTTGGCCGCCAGCTTTATCGAAGAGGGGCGTCTGGATCCGTCCAGATCCGTCACCGAATATGCGGCGGATCTTGCGGGGACGGCTTGGGACGGGGTGCGGGTCATTGACCTTATCAACCATACCACCGGCCTGGATATCGAAGAAACCAACGAGTCGATCCTGAACCCGAATTCAATGTTTGTTCGCTTTGTGCTGGCGACATTTGGCTCCACAGACCGCGATGTCGACGTGGGGAATTGGCTGTCTGTTTTGCGCGAGGTGACGCCGCTTGAGGGTGAGAGGCCCGGCGAACGGTTTCGCTACTCGTCGCTCAATACCCATGTCCTGGGAATGGTCTTGGAGGGCGTTACAGATCTTCGGGTGTCCGACATCATTGGCACAGAAATCTGGGGGAGCCTGCACGCGCGTATGCCGCTGCTTGTGCATCTTGCGCCTGACGGGCAGGGCCTCAATATGGGCATTGTTTCGTCCAGCCTGGAAGACATGGCAAAATTTGGCGTTCTGTGGACCCCAAGTTGGCCCTCGGTTGCTGACAGGCCAGTGGTCTCAAAAGCCGCACTTGATCGCATTCGCGCAGGCGGTGATGCAAAAGCGTTTCAAGGCGGCGCCAAAGAAGCACAGGCCATATCGCTGTTTCAGGAAACGCCAGTCAAAGGCGCGTACCAGTTTGACTTTATCTTTGAGGACGGCGCCCTTTATAAACACGGAAACACCGGACAAGGCATCTACATTGACCCTGAACGGGACTTCGTTGGGGTGTATTTTTCCGCAACCCCCTACATTGCCCCTTATGGCGAAATAAAAGCGCCGGCCTATATGCGTGCGGCAGCAAAGATGCTGGCAGGGCAGTAGCGGCTGTTCGCGGTGTCTGGAAACGATGCAATTTTGATCAATAAGACGGATACTAGCGGCCGAAGCAGACCAGCCGCGTTGCGTTATCATGCAAACTCACTAGGCTGGTTTTATGAGCATCAACAAAACGCACTTTAGCGAAATGCACGTCGCCGGGGAGGCTCGCCCGCCCTACAAAGGCTACGATGCCTGGTTTGCCAAACAGAACACTGGCCGCCTCGCGACCAAGTCGGAAGAAGCTGAAGCGTTTTTTCGGCGCTCGGGGATCACCTTTAATGTTTACGGACAGCAGGATGCCGAGGAACGGCTCATTCCTTTCGATCTGGTGCCACGGATCATCTCGCCGCGAGAGTGGACCAAGCTGTCAAAGGGGATTGAGCAGCGCGTCTATGCGATCAATGCCTTTTTGCACGATATTTATAACCGGCAGGAAATTTTACGGGCCGGTGTCATTCCAACGGATCTGATTGCTCAGAACGATGCGTTCTTGCCGCAGATGATCAACTTCAGTGCGCCGGGAGATGTCTACACTCATATCGTGGGCACTGACATCGTGCGCACCGGCGAGGACGAGTTTTTCGTGCTTGAGGACAACGCGCGAACGCCCTCTGGCGTCAGCTATATGCTGGAAAACCGTGAGTCGATGCTGCAAATGTTCCCCGAACTGTTCAGCAGCATTCGGGTGCAGCCCGTCAGTGATTATCCTAAAAACCTGCGCCGCTCGCTTGAGGCCTCGGCACCCTCTGGCTGCAAGGGGCGGCCTTGCGTGGTGATCCTGACGCCGGGCATTCATAACTCGGCCTATTTTGAACACAGCTTTCTGGCCGATCAGATGGGGGTTGAACTGGTCGAGGGGCACGATCTGCGGGTTGTGGATGGCCATATCGCCATGCGGACCACCAAGGGCTACAAGAGGATTGATGTGATCTATCGCCGGGTGGATGATGAATACCTTGACCCGCTGACATTCAACCCAGACTCGATGCTGGGGGTTCCGGGGATTATGGATGTGTACCGGGCAGGCAATATCACCATTGCAAACGCCCCGGGCACAGGCGTTGCGGACGACAAAGCGGTCTATAGCTACCTGCCTGATATCATTAAATTCTACACCGGCGAGCCTGCGATCTTGAAGAACGTGGAGACCCATCGGTGCTCAGAGCCGCAACAGCTCAGATACGTGCTCGATAAACTTGCCGATCTGGTGGTGAAAGAGGTGCATGGCTCTGGCGGCTACGGCATGCTGGTGGGGCCGGCGGCGAGCAAACAGGAGCTGTCTGATTTCGCCGATAAGCTGCGCGCGCGCCCCAGCAACTATATCGCGCAGCCAACCCTGTCGCTGTCCACGGTGCCGATATTTACCGAGAGCGGCCTCGCGCCGCGCCACGTTGACCTGCGCCCCTTTGCACTGGTGTCGCCCAAAGGCGTCAACATCACACCGGGCGGGCTGACGCGCGTCGCCCTGAAAGAAGGCTCACTGGTGGTCAACTCCAGTCAGGGCGGCGGCACCAAAGACACTTGGGTACTGGAAGACTGACATGTTGGGAAAAACCGCAGGGGGACTGTACTGGATGTTCCGCTCGCTTGAGCGGGCAGAGAACACTGCGCGGCTGATTGAGGCGGGGGTTCGCATCGCGTTGACCCGGTCAACAACAGCCGAGGCGGAATGGCAGTCGGTGATCTCCACGCTTGCGGCGCAACAGGCATATGAAGCGATCTGCGAAGGCTATGACAGCGCGCAGGTTGTCAACTTTTTGCTGCGCGAGCCGTCAAATCCAAGCTCTGTTTTGTCGATCATGAAATCTGCCCGTGACAACGCGCGCCTTGTCCGGACCGCACTGACCACCGAAGTGTGGCTGGCCGTCAATGAAACATGGATGCTGTTCACAGATCTGCTGAAGGATGAGATCCCTCAGACGGAACTGCCTGCTGTGCTGGCCACCATCCGGCAACAATCGGGGCTGGTGCGCGGGGCACTGCACGGGACTATGCTGCGCAATGACATCTATGATTTTTGCCGCCTGGGCACTTTTGTTGAGCGGATGGACAATACGGCACGCATCATTGACGTGAAGTACTACTCACTGTTGCCGGCGCCCTCCTTTGTCGGCAGTCGTCTGGACAATGTGCAGTGGGAAACCATCCTGCGCTCTGTTTCGGCGCACCGGTCGTTCCGCTGGGCTGTGGAGGAGGACTTTACCGCGCCTGCCATCGCTGAATTCCTGATCCTGGATCGCCGGATGCCAAGGTCGCTGGCCTTCAATGCAGGACAGATCGTCAACAGCCCTGTCGCATCTGGCCGAGGAATACGGCACCACACATCCGTCACATGAGATGGCCAACGCCCTGCGCGCACGGCTGGTAAACCGGGACATCACTTCGATCTTTGACGAAGGGCTGCACGAATTTGTAAGCTCAGTTATCGACTGCACCGCGACCCTCGCACAACAGATCGAAGTTGATTACAGGTTTTTGGGCAAATGGACTTAACAATACATCACACGACTGAATACGCCTACAGCGCACCCGTGGATTATGCGCTGCAAAAGGTGCGCCTGCGGCCTTTGTCGTCAGTGATGCAAGAGGTGGTGAATTGGTCCGTTGAGATCGTCGGCGGCAAGGTCGAGGCAAGCTATCTTGACCACTATGGCAACCATGTCGATCTGGTGAGCCTGACGCCAGGGGCGCGCGTTTTAACCATTCAGGCCAGCGGCCAGGTGAAAACGCTGAATGCCAGCGGGGTGCTTGGTCCGCTCAAAGGCCGGGCGCCTGTGTGGCTTTTTCAGCAACCGACCCCGCTAACAGCGCCGGGCGATGCGATTAAGGCGCTGCCCCGGATCTCGGGAAACCCTGAGGCGCAGCTTGCCGAATTGCATGCTCTTTCCGCCGCTATCCTGGAGGCGCTGCCGTATAAAACGGGCGGCACAGTGGTCGACACCTCTGCAGAAGACGCGCTGCGGGGCGACAGCGGCGTCTGTCAGGACCACGCGCAAATCTTTGTTGCAGCCGCGCGGCTGTCAGGGCTGCCTGCACGCTATGTCAGCGGCTATCTGATGATCAAAGAGCAGGTGATCCAGGAAGCAACCCATGCATGGGCTGAAGTCTGCGTTCAGGGGCTGGGATGGGTCGGCTTTGATGTCTCAAATGGCGTGTCCCCGGATGAACACTACGTGCGCATCGCTGTCGGCCGGGATGCCCGCGATGCCGCCCCCATCGAAGGGCTGCGCATGGGCTCTGCCGATGAAACGCTTATGGTATCTTTACAGGTCCAGCAGTAAAGAGATGCGAAGGTTTCCTGTCGGATAGAATGAAATGACGTATTGCATCGGAATGCGCCTGGATCGCGGGCTTGTCTTTATGGCGGACACCCGAACAAGCGCAGGCGTAGACAATTTTGCGGTCAGCAAAAAGATGTTCACCTGGCATGTGCCAGACGAGCGCGCCATCACCATCATGACTGCCGGCAACCTTGCGACGACGCAGTCACTGATCAGCCTGCTGGAGGAACGCTCTGTCTCGGAACAAGACCGTGATCCAAGCATCCTGCGCGAACCCACCATGTTTCAGATTGCGCGGCTGGTGGGGGCCACCCTGCGCGAGGTGATTGTAAACTCGTCACCGACAGGTCAGACATCAGACGACCAATTTGGTGCCTCCATCATTCTGGGTGGCCAGATAAAGGGCGGAAAGCCAACGATATTCATGATCTACCCTGAGGGTAATTTCATTGAGATCACGGAGGATACGCCCTTCTTTCAGATCGGTGAAACCAAGTATGGAAAGCCGATCCTGGTCCGGGCCTATGACAGTCAGATGGAGTTCGAAGACGCAATCAAGCTTTTGCTGGTGTCCTTTGATTCTACAGTGAAATCAAACCTGTCCGTCGGGCTGCCTTTTGATCTGCAGGTGTATGAGAATGACTCTTTTGCCACGGATCGCGTCAAACGGATTAATGCAGAAGACGAGGTCTATCAGACCATAGCGACCGTCTGGGGCGATGCCCTCCGGGATGCATTTCAGTTGCTGCCCAGCTACAAGCTCTGACCGTATTGGCTTGACCATGCGCGAAATGTCTTTCGCTGGCGGGTTCAGGCGAAAGGTTGAGCCGACAAAATCAAATCTGCGCCTGCTTAATTTCCGGGACGCCCAGGTCATTGGTCATCCAGGTCGTTGGTCGCCGAGGGCGTTGCTCTCCCGGATAGTGATCCGCTGGGTTCCTCACCGGATCGGAAGTGGTGGCTTTGTAAAACGTCTTCGATACGACCGTTGAAGCGCTCGACCATGCCATTGGTCTGCGGCGATCTCGGCGGGGTCAGGCGATGTTCAATGTCCAGCTCTTTGCAGATTCTATCGAACTCATACTTCCCGCTTTGCGCCCGTTTGCGAAGACCAAAGAGCCGGTCTGTGAACTCTTTTCCGCGCGCCATCGTCCTCGGACCGATGGCGGACTTGGCCCGCTCTGTGAGAATGGTGCGGATGCGTATTGGACAGGCACGTTCCAGATCCCGCAGGAAGCGCCGCGCGTTAGCCGCCGTCTTGCGGCTGTAGATGCGCACAAAGACCCAGCGGGTGGCCCGGTCTATCGCAACGAACAGATAACGGCGAGACGTCTCGTCTGCCATCCGCCGCCTGGCAGGGGAATGACTTCATTCACCGAGAAGGTGCGGCAGGTATTTCACGTCCCTATCGGCAGCACCCTGCGGATGCGCCTGTCGGGCAATGGATGTGGATGTATCCGGGTTCATAAGCCTTGAAGCCGCTGTGCTTGGGCGAGCCTCTTTGGACTTGAGATCGCGCAGATTGCCCACGCCATGCCGACGCAGGCAACGATCCAGCCCTTAGCGTGAGACATCCGGGTTCAAGAACTCCCGAACTACCGCCAGCAGATCATCCTGCGACACAAGCAGCGTCTTGCGGAGCGCAACCGCGATAGCCTCTTGTGCCAGGCTCAAAGTGGTCTGTAACCGGTGTGCTGTGTGGCTTCGGTCGTGAACACTGTCACGATGCCGCCATTTATAGATCGTTTGCTCTGTAGTGCCGAACCGTTCCGCCAGAGCCGACGCTGGCTCACCGCTCGCCTGGATTGCAGCACGCACCTTCGGTGTGGTCGTCGCTTGCTTGTGAAGATGGATCAGCATGGCAGCACCCCGTTCAGAATGTCCCTCAGAACAGACCTTGCCATGAAAAATGCCGATCGCCGAGGGTCAATGTGATCATCCGGGATGGAACATATAAGGGCGGACCATTTCAAAGAGGGAGGCTAACAATCATGGAGGATTGACCGCCTCAGGTAGACTAATTGATCTTGATCCTAGGGTTTTCTTCAAAGCCCCACTTAATCTAGGGCTTGAGTTTAGCATCCCGCACTGCCCGGCCCGAAAGATGCGATGGATCGGCACTTCATTAGATGGTCATAAAACGTCCCTGAGGCAATCAGCAGCAAGCGGAAAATTGCCCCGACACCATCCTCTACGCACGTTCACGCGTCTCAGCGAAAAACGCACTCGCACCCTTAGGGTTGAGGCGATTTATGGGAAAACCTATTGGGGGATCAGTTGTGGGTTGACTTTCCGTCAAGCTTGTCGAACTTAGGGCGTGTAAAAATTTCGTTCGCTCCCATGGGTTGAGCAATTTAGTGATTTTCGAACAATTTATTCTCATGAGGATGATATGACACTTAATTTTGTCGTGCCTGCTATGCGCGCTATTGTCACCGCGTTGGCTCTTCTGGCTTTCCCTATGGCGGTTATCGCCCAGCAAACCTGTGGTGGACAGGCGTACAAGGCACCCGAACCGTCTGGTGCCTGGCATCTTGATGCAAAGGAAGCCTGCTTGGACGCCATGCCGTTAGGTTAGCAACATTTCATCACGACCGTCGTCGTCCACGTCAGCGATCTGAGCGCCACGGTGAAAGACTTTGCCAGGATAGCTCTGCGTGCTGAGACTTGGTAGAATTGGGGTATAGTTGGCCGCGTCAAGCAGGCTGGGAAGCTGCGTTCCACTGGTGATAATGCCGCTGACGCGCTGGAAGTCACTGCCAAAGACTTCGACCTCTTGCAGCAAGTTTGCCTGGGTCAATGTCGCCGCCGAATACCGCATTTGATAGGCACGCACTTTCTGCGCACCATCAAAAACCGAGACGCTTTCCAACCGGGTGAGTTGGCGGCCCATATGCTCTGCAGACCCAACGGCATATGTTGCCATGGGAGCGCCCGGTGAAGAATACCAAAACTGGACCTGATAGTCGGCATATGAGATACTATCTGGCCTGTGCGCGAGTGCGTTGGCTATATTGGTGAATTTGTAGCTATAGAGCACCTCTGAGGTGTTGGTTTGGGCGTTTTCAATCTTGGTCAGCAGAAACTTTCGCCGAAAGAGAATGTTGAACTCGTCTTGTGACCCGGACGTGCTGTTGTCATTGATATCGCCGAGAGATCTATAGGTATAAGTTGTGCCCTTGCCGTCAGAAATCAGAAACTGTTCAACCTCTTTACCACCAATCGTGATGGTATCCAGTTCAATACGCTTATAGCTTTCTACTTGGGTCGTAAGGTTGCCACCCGCTAGACAACTGGCGCTTTTCACCTCTGTTTTATAGCGATCGGGATAGGAGCGAAGGGCGCTAAGTTTACTGAGAGCATCGACATCTTCACAGGCCATCAGCTCCTGGCCATCAAGGCGGAAAAGGTCAAGACTGTCGTCATACGTCGGGGTGCCGCCGCCAAGTGTAACACGCTCAATCGACGAAAATCCGCGAAGCTGCCAACCGGCGCCTAGGTATGTCTCGGCAGACCCTCTTCCCTTGTAGGAGGATCGGTACGTAAGACCTAAGCTTGGCTCTAGGTCCCGATATTTGGGGATGTCAAAAGACAGGGTATGCCGAAAAGCACCATCCTGGGTGATTTCTTCCGGAGCCTCGGCCGCCGGTGTGGCTCGAGGCTGAGCATCAGTGTCACCCAGACTTAGTTCACCACGGGTTTGGTTGACTGAGAAAAATAGCGAAAACACAATTGTCGCTGCTGCGAGTGCAGGGAATTTTTTCTGAAACACTGTCAAATCCAATCAATCAATGGCTGCGCAGAAAAGCTCCGAAACCGCCAGAGATGTCAAGGGACTCTGTTGCAAAAATCGGCTGATGGGCGGGTTCCCCCTTTCCCCCAGCGGTTTTAGGGTACGGCTTTCGTGATGGGGATGCAAAGCGCGGTGTAGCCATGCAGGAGCGCGATACGCACTTGAACCTCAGCGACCTGGCGGTCAATGTCACGCGCCATGAGGCGTTGTCCCAGCAGTTCCATGCAATGCATCTTGTCTCGACACGGCTTCTACGGTGGTATCCGCTCCAGTTGCGCCCACCCGGTAAAGGTTTCGGGTCTCTGCATCCTTCTCGATCAGTTTCCCAGTTTGGCCGCGGGGGGCACGCCTAAAACCTGCATGGCGATGCGCGACGCCAACTTGGCATCGCTTGCGCCTTCCAGGATGTTCAGGGTCTCGGCGTCATCACTCAATAGCGGTTTGCCGTCCTTGTCTTTCAGGCAGAGAATGCAGGTAATCGCCATTTGCCGGGACTCGGATTTGCCGCAGCGGGATTTCTTCTTTCTCGCCCCATTCGGGGGGTCTCGATTTTCTGGCCGCGCATATTGTCAAAATGGGCGCGGCCAGCGGTGCCATTCATTTGCAGCGATATGCCGAGCCATCCCGCCACATGACGGCGGACCATCATTTCAAAGGACTTGAGGTAATCCACGTTCTGCGCTGCTACGCGGGCGTGATTGATCAGCCCGCGCAGATCCATGCGGGTTTGCAACCTGGAAGTATCCCCAAGCATATTGTCAAAACCCACCCACCAGGCGGCCACCGCGCGCCGCTTTGAAACGTCGGGTCTGGATCTGGCTGGTGGCTGTAGCACCTGTGCCGGGATTGTTTGGGGGGCATAGCCCAGAACCGAATACGTCTATGGGGTGATGATCAGGCTTTCCGTTTTTAGAGACCGGGCCGGGCCAACAAAGACCACCGATTAAAAACGGCGGGACATTGTGGTGTCCTGAGGCTCCACAATGTATGGTGGCACCGCATTGTCTCATAATGTCCAATGGCCGCCCGCGTTCACCCTGCGGCGCATGACGGCCTTAGAGACGGACATTCTAGAGGGCGGAGAATGCGCAAGAAGTGCCGCGCTCCACAAAGGGGATGCGCTCGGC
>NZ_MWVJ01000062.1 GCF_002087335.1 Pseudophaeobacter leonis | reverse complement strand
CCAAAGGTCTGGGCAAAGACTGCGCCCTGCTGACCGATGGCCGCTTCTCCGGCGGCACGTCGGGCCTGTCCATCGGTCACGTCTCGCCCGAGGCGGCCGAGGGCGGCACCATTGGTCTGGTTCAAACCGGTGACAAGATCGAAATCGACATTCCGAACCGGTCGATCAATCTGGCGGTCTCAGAAGAAATCCTCGCCGAGCGTCGCACAGCACAGGACGCCACTGGCTGGAAGCCCGCAAAACCGCGCAAGCGCAAGGTCTCAAAGGCCCTAAAGGCCTATGGCATGCTGGCCACCTCCGCCGCCAAAGGCGCCGTTCGCGAGTTGCCCGAGGACTACGACGCATAAGCGCCCTCAGGGATGATTGAAAGGCAGGCTCCGGTGGGTATTCACCGGGGCCTGTTTCATTTTCAGGCCTGTCTCATTTTGAGACTGGCTTCAAACAGGCTGCACAGCAACGGTACGCAGCCGCGCCGCGCGCCAGCGCGGCGCCCGGCCCAACTGGGCAAGGGCATTTTAATGCCCACAGGACGGGCGGGAGCCCCCCCTTTTTTTGCAAGGCTACTCACCTAGCTTGGCATGGACCTCATCAAGATCGATTTCACCAATCGGCATCTTGTTGGCTGGGTTTTCAAAATCATATTTGAACAGCTCAAAGTCGCGTTTGTAGATCTCATAGATCAGGTGCATCGACAGGTCGTCGAAATAGTCCTCAACCGGATGCGCCCGCTTGGGTCCGTGCCCCTCACTCTCATTGAACCGGGGGATACGGCTCAGATCAACCGCATGCGGTGTGTCAATGGCGTCCAATACATCCTGCATGCCGTCGTTAAAGGCCTCGGTCCAAAAGATCTTGTTGTAGCGCCCCCCATTCCAGATGAAGGTCGAAACATGCCCCGACATCGCTGACCAGTGAATATCCGGATCCATCGGGCGGCGAAAACGGATGCTGTCGCGCACAAACAATAGAAACCGGCGGAAGCTCTGGATCTGGTCGAACTCCTGCTTGCCATCGTCGCCACCAACCTCGATGCCATATTCATACATCAGCTTGGGCACCAGATTGCCGCGATAGCGCTTGCCGTTGCGCTGAATGCCGCAGATCTTGTCAAAGAACGAGCTCAGCACCCGGGTATAGGGGTTGCGCACGCAGGTAAACGCATAGGTTTTCTGCCCCAGCACATTGCGGCTGATTGGTCCCTGACTGTGATCCAGCGCCCATTTATGCAGCCCGTCTTTCGCATCATGGATATCGCCGTCAAAAAACTGCCCGTGATCAGAATAATAAAGGATCTGGCCAATGGTCGAGCAGGCGCATTTTGGCACCACACGATAAATAACGCTCTCGGTTTCGGTCATCCAGGTGCCCGGAAATCCCATATAAGCCATCCTCCATATGCGCAGCTCTGACTGCACAATCCACATCTCAGCAGAAAATTCAAATAATCTGGTTTATTCAATGCGCTCCCGCCCTTATCAAGGAGACAATTAACTCATAACAGGGTGCATCGTCTCCAAAATGGCAAAAACTGCGTATATTCTGCTCTGCCACAAGGATCCCGAAGCGATCATCCAGCAGGCCGAACAGCTCACAGCGGCCGACGACTACATGTCCATCCACTTTGACCGCAGCGCCAGTCCAGCGGACTATGCCAGTATTCGCAAAGCCCTGGATAGCAATCCCAACGTCTGCTTTGCCAGCAAGCGGGTCAAATGCGGCTGGGGCGAATGGTCTCTGGTTCAGGCCACCCTGCACGCCCTGAGCAGCGCCATGGCTGATTTCCCCCGCGCTACACATTTCTACATGTTATCAGGCGACTGCATGGCGATCAAAACCGCTGAATACGCCCATGATTTCCTCGACCGCCATGACAGTGATTTTGTCGAAAGCTTTGACTTTTTCGAGAGCGACTGGATCAAAACCGGTATGAAGGAAGAACGGCTGATCTACCGTCACTTCCTGAACGAGCGCAGCCACAAGGCCCTGTTCTACGCCAGCGTCACCCTGCAAAAGAAACTCGGCCTACAGCGCAAGATACCCGCCGACCTCCAGGTGCAGATTGGCAGCCAGTGGTGGTGCCTGCGACGGCGCACCGTTGAGGCCATCTTCGATCTGATTGAAAAACGGAAAGATATTATCCGCTTCTTCCAGACCACCTGGATTCCGGACGAGACCTTCTTTCAGACCCTGGTGCGCCATCTGGTGCCCGGATCTGAGATCGACAGCCGCACACTGACGTTTCTGATGTTTACCGACTACGGGATGCCGGTGAATTTTTACAATGATCACTACGATCTGCTGCTCAGTCAGGATTTTCTCTTTGCCCGCAAAATCAGCCCCGATGCAAAAGAGCTGAAACTGCGTCTGGGTCGCCTCTACGCCGCACAGGGCGTCAGCTTTCAAATCTCCAACGAGGGGCGCAGCCTCTACAAATTTTTGGCGCAGCGCGGCCGTATTGGTCGGCGGTTTGCCACCCGATTCTGGGAGAAGGAAAGCTCGCTTGGGCGCGAACGCGAGTTGATGATTGTGGTCTGCAAAAAGTGGCAAGTTGCCAAGCGCCTGATGCAGCAGCTGCGCAACAGCACCGATATCCCGGCCATCGACTACCTCTTTCATGAAGAGGGTACCCCCTTGCCGGACCTTGGCGGTATTGAGGCCTCCCTGGGCAAACGTACCCGGCACCGGCGGGCCCTGATGCGTATGCTGTTTGAGTATTTTGACACCGACCGCCTTGTCATCTGTTTGGACCCTTCGGCGCTGGATCTGATGATCGACTTCAACTCGGATCGCTCAACAACGCGCACCTTGCAGATCGAATGTGAATTTGACGATGACTATCTGGTTGCCCATGCCAACCGGGTTGGCCTCGCAGGTGAGCGCACGCCGAAGCAGACGCTGGACCGCCTGCTGCCGACAATCCGCAATGATATCTTCTATGAGGCCGACCGTATTCGCGATGCAGGCTTTGCAAACTATACGGTCATCCGCGAGGCAGACAGTGTTGCAGACAATGCAAAGCGCCTGATGCAGTTCTTCAGCCTCCCAGAGGAGGCAGCCACAGAACTGGCAGCAACCCGCAACCTCTTTGTTGACTAGGCCACGGGAGGGGCGTTGCCCGGCGTTGGCTCATTCTGGCCTGACAAAACTGGCCTGAGCGATCTGGCCTGACCGAACTGGCCTGACAGAACAAGCCGGCCGTCCCCAAAGGACCCAGCCAAACTTGCCTCAGCTTCCCCAGCTGCCAAACCACCGGCGCAGACGGCTGCGGCTGTCAGAAATCGAGTCGCCGGCGGTATAGAGGCTGTCTTCGACATTCTCTAACAGGGGATCAATCCGGTCCCGGCGGAACCGGCGCCAGCGGGTGTAAATCGCCCAGAACAGGGCCGCCAGCAGTGTCAGAAAGACGATATTGAACCAATTGAGCGGCTTATCTTCAGGGCCCCGTGACGGGCGTGATCGAGATCGCGTTGGGAAAACTCGACAGGAAGATGCTGCGCCGGCCATAATGCAAAACGGAAACCCACTCAGGGTCGTCTTTGGTCGAAATCGCGTCATTGGCCTCGGTATAGAGGTTGGCCGTGTCGAACTTGAAATAGGGCGGCCAATGCCAGCCGGTATCTTCGTTGCGATAGACCATTGCATCGCCACCGGCATTGAACGCCTGAATGAACTGTACATCCCGCGTCACTGCCGCCTGTGACTGGTTGTCAGGCGTAGACCAGAAAACGCGTTTCCAGGTATCCAGCTCCTGGCGTTCCTCATAGGTGCTGACGATCCGCACCACATCATACTGCGGCAGGGTATAGTGCAGGAACGCTGCGAAGCAGCCCCAGACAGTGATCAAAAAAATCCATTTGATATAGGCCATCACACAGGAACCTCAGCTAAAATTTATCACATAGATTATCAGAGCGATCGCCCCCAATGGCAGGATATAGACCAAAAGGACCAACCGGCGCCGAAAAGAGTGGTCGTACTGGTTTAACCCCCGCTGGATGAAGGCCTGCCGGTCTCCGGTCAACCCCTTGTCTTTCCAGCGGCGCTTCAGCTTGGCGCGACGTTGCTCGCGGGAGTAGAGCGAGACCGCAGCATAGATCAGGGTCAGGACCACAACCAGCAGCAGCACCAGACGTAGAAAGGTAAACATTTCGGCTCCTTTTTCTGGCACAAACTGCGCCAGAGCGCACTCTCTTCTGGCGCGGTTGAGGCACAAGACATCCTTCGGCAGAGATCCCCGGCTGCGGGTGTGATCCACCCCGATTGAATTATGCCCCAGGCAAGTCCGCAAGGCCAGAGCGACACAGCATGACGCCTTTGCCAAATTACCACTATGAAACGTTTCATATTTTGCCGCGCAAGGCACTGCTGATGTGACACACGCCAGAGTCCGATTGGTTTAAATCCCGGACAGAGAGAGAGGCCCTACTACATCACCGCGCCGATTTGCCAAGGCACAAATTCATTGTCGCCAAGGCCCAGCGCCTCTGATTTTGTTACCTCTCCAGAGGCCACTGCGCCAATGTGGTCAAAGATTTCCTGACCCTTCGCTGCAATGGAGACGCCAGCCGACACAATATCACCGGTGTTCAGATCCATGTCGTCAGGCATCTGTGCAAACAGTTTGTCGGATGTCGCAACCTTCAGTGTCGGGCTCGGTTTCGAGCCAAAGGCAGAGCCGCGTCCGGTTGTGAAGACCACGATCTGCGCGCCGCCTGCAATCTGGCCGGTGGCGGAAACCGGATCATAGCCCGGCGTATCCATAAAGACAAAACCAGCGGTGCTCACCCGCTCGGCATAGTCATAGACGGCCGTGAGCGGCGTAGCACCCGCCTTGGCAACGGCGCCCAGTGACTTCTCCAAAATCGTCGTGATGCCGCCTTGTTTGTTTCCGGGGCTTGGATTGTTGTCCATTGAGCCACCATTGTCAGCCGCGTATCTCTCCCACCACTTGATTTGCGCGATCAGCTTTTGCGCCACAGCGGCAGAGCTGGCCCGGCGCAACAACAGTTGCTCGGCGCCGTATATTTCCGGTGTTTCAGACAGGATGGCTGTGCCGCCCTGCGCCACGATCAGATCGCTTGCCACACCCAGCGCCGGGTTTGCGGTGATCGATGAAAACCCGTCGGAGCCGCCACATTGCAAAGCAATACGCAGGGCTGACATGGGGTGCGGCGTCCGGCGCGCCTGATTGACCCCTGGCAGGAGCGAGAGAACATGCGCCTTGATGGCATCAATCGTCGCCCGGGTGCCGCCCATGGCCTGAATGGTCAGCGCATGAAACCGGTCGGTGCCCGCCTCGCCAAAATGCGACTGCATCCGCGCGATCTGCATCACTTCGCAGCCAAGCCCGACAAACACGGTTGCCCCCACATTTGGATGGGTGGCGTGGCCCCACAGAACCCGATCCAGAATGTCATAGCCGCGCCCGCTTGCGGCCATGCCGCAGCCCGTGCCATGCGCCAGGGCCACGATGCCATCGACATTGGCATATTGCGCGATCACTCCCGACAGCTCCAGCTCGGCCGCGGCGCGTTTGATCACCGTCGCAGAGCAATTCACCGTCGCCACCAGAGCAATGTAGTTGCGGGTGCCCACCCGCCCGTCAGCGCGACCGTAACCCTGAAAGGTTAGCGCCGCGCGTTTGGGAATAGCCTTAATAACAGTCTCTAAACCCTCTCTGGTCGCATAGTCCTGACGTGGGTTGGCAAAGGCACAATTATGGCTATGCACATGTGCGCCCTGGGCAATGTCAGCGGTCGCCTTGCCAATGAACTGGCCAAATTTGACGATGGCTTCGCCGGTGGCAATGTCACGGCGTGCGATCTTATGGCCGACCGGGACCGCAGTACTCAGCGACGCGCCGGCTTCAGAGGATCTTCCCCTGCCTCGGCGCGTTTTGTCAGCACGGCAACAGTGTCGCTTGGGTGCAGGATCAGTGGCTCAAACATGCGACAGGCCGCTGATGACACCCCGTAGCTCTGCCAGTCCACGCAGCCGTCCAATCAGCGGATAGCCGGGAATGAGATCGCGGCTCAGGTCAGACAACATATGGTGGCCATGATCCGGCCGAAAAGGGATGTCATGCCCCTGTCGCGCAGGCACATCTGCAGCGCGCCGCCGGGCCTGTTCAGCCAAAATCACCTTGATTAGAGCCACCATCTCCGTGTCGCCCTCCAGATGTGCCGCCTCTTCAAACGAGCCATCCGGATCCTTGCGCACATTGCGCAGGTGGGCAAAATGGATGCGACCGGCAAAGCGGGCAGCAATCGCCACCACGTCATTATGCGGGTTCGCACCCAATGAGCCAGAACACAGCGTCAGCCCATTGGCAGGGCTGTCATTGGCAGCAAAAATCCAATCCAGATCTTCCTGGCAGGACACGATACGCGGCAGGCCCAGAATGTCGCGTGGCGGGTCATCCGGGTGCACCGCAAGCCTGATGCCAAGATCCTCGGCAGCTGGCAGGACCTCACCGAGAAATCTTTTGAAGTTGCTGCGCAAAACGCCCCGGTCGATGCCCTCATGGGCGGACAGGGCAGCCCGCAGGCCCGCGCTGTCGTAGCGATCAAATGCCCCCGGCAATCCCGCCATGATCGCCGCCAGCAGCGCCTGCTGGTCATTCTGCGTGGCCTGCTGAAACCAGATAGCAGCCCTGCTCAGCACCTCTGGTGGGTAATCCTGCTGGGCAGCGTCACGCCCGATCATATGGATTTCAAAGGCCGCCATGCGCACCGCATCAAAGCGCAGACAGGTGGCGCCATCTGCGCAGGGGGCCGCCAGATCCGTGCGTGTCCAATCCAGCAAAGGCATAAAATTGTAGCAGATCGTCGTCACGCCCTCAGCTGCCAGATTGGCCATCGACTGACGGTAATTCGCAAACAGAGGCGCAAGATCTCCTTCGCCGCGTTTGATGCGCTCATGAATGGGCAGGCTCTCGACAACCTGCCACGCGAACCCAGCCTCGGTGATCTGAGCCTTGCGCGCCCGGATCGCAGTCGCAGGCCAGATCTCACCATAGGGAATATCATGCAGGGCTGTGACAATGCCCTTTGCACCGGTCTGGCGAATTTCAGCCAGTGAGATCGGGTCAAACTCGCCATACCAGCGCCAGCTCTCCATCATGGCGTCACCCCCGCACAAAGTGTGCCCCGAACGCCGGCCCTCCATAACGTGGACGCGGCTTCGGTGACGGGGTCTTGCAGTTTCGCGGCCAGATCGGCTGGGAAAATCTCTCGCACAGCGAGCAATGAGGTGACCAGCTCTTCTGGGGTTCGGGCGGCATCTGACAGCTGGCGCAGCCGCTCCGCAAGGGGGTCTTTCACGTCTATCGGCGCTCCCTTTTCATCGGTTCCGCCGACATAGCGCATCCAGGCCGCCACCGCCAAACAGAGCATCGGCGCGGCGCGGCCTGCCGCCAGAATGTCTTCCAATGTGCCCAGAATGCGCTGTGGCAGCTTCTGGCTACCATCCATGGCAATCTGCCAGGTCCGGTGCCGGATGTTGGGGTTGGCGTAGCGATCACGCAGCGCCTGCGCATAATCCGCAAGGTCGACGCCGGAGGGAGGCGTCACCGTTGGCATGATCTCAGACCAGAGGGCGCGTGCATAGGCGTCAAAGATGGGGTCAGCAATGGTCTCGGCAATGGTCTCATGGCCTGCCAGATAGCCGGTATAGGCCAGGGCCGAGTGGGTGCCGTTCAGCATCCTGAGCTTCATATGCTCATGGGCGCTGACATCGCTCACCAGCTCAACCCCGGCCGCCGCCAGATCCGGGCGCTGGCGTGCCACAAAATTATCCTCTACGGCCCATTGGGCAAAGGGCTCATGCATTACAGGTGCCGCATCCCGGTAGCCGGTCAGGCCCGGCAGATCTGCGATGTCAGCCGCCGTTGTTGCGGGGGTGATACGGTCAACCATGGTGCAGGGAAAGCGCGCGTTGCTGTCAATCCAGGTAGCCAGATCCGGGTCAATCAGACCGGCAAATTCAGCCACCAGCCCCTGCAATAGGTGGCCGTTTTCCGGCAGGTTATCGCAGCACAGCACGGTGAACGGAGGCAGGCCAGCCCCGCGCCGCATCTGCAGGGCGCGCACAATATAGCCAAGCGCCGAGACCGGCAGATCATGGCTCAGATCATGCTGGATGTCAGGATGGTCAAGGTTCAGCGCCCCCGTCGCCGGGTTGTGGCAATTAGCCCTTCTCCGTCACCGTCAGCGACACAATCTTGACTGCAGGCGCGCACATTACCTCCAGCACCCGCTGCGGCTCTTCCGGCGCCACCAGCACCTCATTGAGCACTTCGATGACGCGCGGGGTTGCGCCATTAGGGCCCAGCGAGACAGAGGTATAGGCCCAGCCCTGCCCCTGCAGCGCATCGCGCGTCTCAGCACTGCGCAGGGAGACGCCGACAATGCCCCAGTCACCGCCCGAGGCCCGCATGGCATCCGCGATATAGACGCAGCCAAAGGCGCGAAAAAAGGCGCCAAGCCCCAGATGCACAATGCCCGTCGCCGGGCGCGGGGCGTTCGAGGCCGCCAGAGGCGCGATGGCCTGGCGTTCACGTGTCAGGTGCTCAACGGGCAAGCCAGCCTCCATCAACATTCAAAGTGGCGCCGTGAATGTAGCCCGCAGCAGGCGTGCACAGATACACAGCAGCACCCGCAATGTCAGAGGGCTGCCCCCACCGCCCCGCTGGAATACGGTCCAGAATTGCTGCGTTGCGGTCAGGGTCTGCCCGCAGGGCCTCGGTGTTGTTGGTCTCGATATAACCCGGCGCCACGGCGTTTACATTGATGCCCTTTGTGGCCCATTCATTTGCCAGCAGCTTGGTCACGCCCGACACACCATGTTTGGAGGCGGTATAGGAGGGCACCCGGATGCCGCCCTGGAAAGACAGCAGCGAAGCGATATTAACGACCGCGCCGTGAGTTCCTGTGGCAAGAACCTCGCGCGCAAAGGCCTGGGTGGTGAAGAACAGCGCCTTCAGGTTGACGTCCATCACCGCGTCCCAGTCCTCTTCTGAAAAATCCAGCGCATCGGCGCGGCGAATGATGCGGGCGTTGTTCACCAGGATGTCGATGCCTTGGTCGGCAAACAGGTCCTGCCCCGCCATTGGATCGGCAAAATCGACCAACACGGACGAGGCAGTGCCACCGGCCTGAGTGATCATTGCGACGGTTTCGTCACAGGTGCGGCGGCCGGCGCAGATGACCTCTGCGCCCGCCTGCGCCAGACCCGTTGCGATGGCCTGACCGATGCCGGTGTTGGCGCCTGTCACAAGCGCGCGGCGACCTTCGAGTGAAAGCGGGTTGCTCACCGCAATGCCTCCATCGGGATCATATCCATGTCGGAGAAATCAACGTTATCGCCGGCCATTGCCCAGCAGAAGGTATAAGAGGACGTGCCTGCGCCGGCGTGGATCGACCAGGGCGGCGACAGAACCGCCTCTTCATTGGCCATAATGATGTGGCGGGTCTGGTCGGGCTCGCCCATCATGTGAAAAACCCGCTGCCCCTCAGGCAGTTCGAAATACAGATAGGCCTCCATGCGGCGGTCATGCAGGTGGGCTGGCATGGTGTTCCAGACCGAGCCCTCGGCAAACTGGGTGTAGCCCATCAGCAACTGACAGCTCTGGCAGACTTCGGGATGCAAAAGCTGGATGATGACACGCTCGTTGGCGGTTTCGCGTGATCCCATCTCGACGCGGCGTGCATCGGCCAGTTTGATCAATTTGGTCGGATAGCTGTGATGCGCCGGCGCCGACAGAATATAGAACCGCCCGGCGCCGGCAAAGCTGACAGCCCCCGCGCCCATCCCCACATAGAGCACCTCGCCGTTTTCCACTGTGTAGGTTTCGCCCCCAACGCTGACCGTGCCGGTGGCCCCAATATTCAAAACCCCCATCTCGCGGCGCTCCAGGAAGTTTGCGGTGCCGGTTTCTGCCATTTTCTCTAGTGTTAGAGCCTTACCTGCGGGCACTGCAGAGCCAAGGATCATGCGGTCATAGTGGCTATAGACCAGGTTGATCTCACCCTCGGCAAACAGCCCGCCCACGTGAAAGTGATCCCGAAGCTGGTCGGTATCCAGCGTCTTGGCGGTGGCGGGGTCGATTGCATATCGTGTCTGGGTTTTCAGCATTGTTCAGGTCTTTTCTTTTCAAAGGAAATCATCGCGACGCGGCGTGAAGGTGTCGATGAGCCTGCCCGCCTCAAGACACAGACAGCCGTGCGTCACATTGGAGGGAATGATCAGGCTGTCGCCTGCGCTCAGATCGTAGTCGGAGCCGTCCATATGAAACTGAAAGCGACCGCTTTCGACAAAGGTGGACTGGACGTGGGGGTGGTTGTGAAGCTTGCCTTCAGCCCCGGCCTGAAAGCCAAAGGCGACAACCATCAGCTCGGGGTTTTCGGCCAGCACCTGGCGGGTGACGCCCTCATCAGGGGAGGTGATTGGATAGCGCATGCGGGATCCTCAGTGAAACAGCGACGGCAGCCAAAGCGACAGCGCCGGAATGTAGGTGACAACCAAAAGCGTAGCGATTGCCGCGCCATAGAACGGCCAGATCGAGCGCACAGCATCCCAGACCGGAATGCGGCCAACCGCGCAGCCCACAAATAGCACGGCTCCAACAGGCGGGGTGCACAGGCCAATGCCGAGGTTCAAAATCAGGATGACGCCAAAATGCACCGGATCGACGCCAAACGCCGTGGCCACCGGCAGAAAGATCGGCGTGGTGATGACGATCAGCGGCGACATATCCATGAAGGTGCCCAAGATCAGCAAAACCACATTGAGCAGCAGCAGGATGACAATCGGATTATTTGACACGCCCTGCAGCGCTGCCACCATCGACGCCGGCACCTTGGTGTAGGCCAGCAGCCAGCCAAAGGCCGCCGCACAGCCAATGACCATCAAAACCATAGCCGTGGTGCGCACGGCGGCAAACGTTGCCTCAACAAAGTCATGCCAGCTGAGGCTGCGATAGACAAAGAACGTGATGAACAGGGCATAGACGACGGCAATGTTTGACGATTCAGACGCGGTGAAAATACCTGACCGGACGCCACCAAAAATGATGGCCACCAGGATCAGACCCGGAGCCGCTGAGACAAACAGCGTGCCGATCATCCGAAAGCCCTGAAAGGGCTGCACCGGATAGCCCTTGCGCACCGCGACCCACCAGGCGGCAACCATCAGCGCCAGCGCCAGCAGAAATCCAGGAATAATGCCTGCGGTGAACAGATCCGCGATAGAAATGCGGCCACCGGCGGCGTTGGAGTAGATAATCATGTTGTGCGAGGGCGGCAGCATCAGCGCGATGATCGAGCTGACAACGGTAATGTTGACCGCATAGTCGACGTCATAGCCGCGCTCTTTCATCTGCGGCACCATCAGCCCGCCAACCGCCGAGGCATCTGCCGCCGCCGATCCTGACACGCCGCCAAACATCACCGAGGACAGCACGTTCACCTGACCAAGACCGCCGCGCAGATGCCCGACAAAAGCTCCGGCAAGTGCCACCAGCCTGCGGGCAATATCGCCCCGCACCATCCGATCACCAGCAAAGATAAAGAAGGGAATGGCCATCAGGGCAAAGACCGAGATGCCGGAGTTCAGCCTCTGGAACACCACGACAGGCGGCAGGCCAAGGTAGGCAATGGTGGCAAAGCTGGAGACACCAAGGCAAAAGGCCACCGGCGTTCCGATCAGCAGCAAAAAGGAGAAGGTGCCAAAAAGGATGTAGAGTTCCATGTCTATTGCTCCACCGGATCTTCGCCGAAACGTGCTGTTGGCAGGCCGGACGCGCGGCGGGCCACGCGCTCTATTGAAAAGAGGAAAATCAACCCGCCGCCAACCACCAGGGGCGCAAAGTCAAATGCGCCTGAAATACCAAGACTGGGCAGCATATTGCCCGCCGTCTTGGCGGCCAGTTGCCAGCCGTACCAGATCATCCCGAGGCCAAAGCTCGCGAGACGACAAGATCAGACAGAGAATACAAAAACAGCTTGGTGCGCTCAGACACGAGGTACAGGATCACGTCAAAGGACAGATGATACCCCTCGCGGATCCCAACGGCGGCGCCCAGAAAAATGAACCAGCCCATGATCATGACCGAGGCGGGTTCGGTCCAGATAATGCTGTCATTCAGAACATAGCGCCAGAAAACCTGGGCCGCGATCAGCGCGGTCATGAGGACCAGCCCGCGCCCGCTCCCCAAAGGGCGGCACGGGACACAAATCCGATCCCCACGGCCAATGATCTCATCGTGTCTTTCACTGAGCAGTCTTTCTACATAAAAAAGGCCCGCACCCCCAAAGGGTACGGGCCCGTGGGAAGAGTTATTCAGTTGCCTGAATATCAGCGACCATCTGCTGCAGGACGGGCGAAGTCACGTATTTTTCATAGACAGGCACCATCGCCTCGATGAACGGCGTCTTGTCGATGTCGGTGATGATTTCAACACCGGCTTTGCGCACACGTGCCTCTGATTCCAGCTCACGTGCAGCCCAGAGCTTGCGCATGATTGGCACCGCGTCGCGGGCGGCCTGACGGACCAGCGCCTGATCTTCGGCGGTGAGCTTATCAAAGCTGGATTTTGCCATGACCAGAACCTCGGGAACGATCAGGTGCTGATCCAGGGTGTAGTATTTAGCAACTTCAAAATGGCCCTAGCTGTCATAGGAGGGCCAGTTGTTCTCGGCGCCGTCGATCACGCCGGTCTGGATCGAGGAATAGACCTGACCATAGGGCATGGGTGTGGCATTCGCCCCCAGGGCGCTGACCATGTCGACAAACATATCCGACTGCATGACGACGGAATTTCAGGCCCGCCATATCTTCCATCGAGGTGATAGGTTTTTGCGAGTTGTAAAAGCTGCGTGAGCCGCCATCAAAAAAGCCCAGACCGATCAGGTCGTGGTCGCCAAAGGCTTCAAGGATTTGCCCGCCAACAGCGCCATCCATGACCTTGTGCATGTGCTCACCGAGCGAAAGATATAGGGCAGCGACGGAATTTGGGTTTCTTCAATGATGTTGTTGAAGGGCCCAAGCGACACCCGGTTCATGTCGATCACGCCAAACTGCGTCTGCTCGATGGTGTCTTTTTCTTCGCCCAGCTGCGCCGAGTGAAAGACCTCGATGCAGAGGCGCCCATCGGTGCGCTCCTTCAGCATGTCGCCCATGGCCTGCACTGCGGCAACTGTGGGGTAGCCTTCGGGATGCGTGTCAGAGGACCGCAAGGTGATCTCGCAGGCCGTGGCCGCCGATACCATTGCGACGCTGGCCAGCAGTGCGGCACCTATCGTTTTTGTAAGTTTCATGTTTTTCCTCCCAGAAAATTTGCTCACTCAGAGCTTGTACGCCTGTTTTGCCAGGCCATAGGCGAGGTCTTGTGCAACCTCGCCTGCTTCGTCTGCGTCCAATCTGCCTGTGGCGACCAATGTGGCCAAAAATGAACAATCTACGCGCCGCGCCACATCGTGTCGTGCGGGGATGGAGCAGAACGCGCGGGTGTCGTCGTTGAAACCGACGGTGTTATAAAAGCCTGCCGTCTCGGTCACCGCTTCGCGGAACCGCCTCATGCCTTCGGCGCTGTCATGGAACCACCAGGGAGGGCCCAGTTTCAGCGCGGGATACACACCAGCCAAAGGCGCCAGCTCGCGCGCATAAGAGCTCTCATCCAGGGTGAACAGAATGATGGTCAGGCCGGGCTCTCTGCCTACCGCGTTCAGCAGCGGGCGCAGGGCCGAGACATAATCCGTGCGGGTTGGAATATCGAAGCCCTTGTCGCGACCAAACTTTGCCATCACGCTGTCGGAATGATTGCGAACGGAGCCGGGATGAATTTGCAGAACCAACCCGTCGTCCAGGCTCATCCGGGCCATTTCGGTCAGCATGTGACCGCGAAACGCATCCGCCTCTTCGGGCGAACATCTGCCTTGCAGGGCCTTGTCAAACAGGGCAGCGGCGACCTGTTGCGACAGGTTTTCGGTGCGCGCGGTGGGATGCCCATGGTCCGAGGATCTGGCACCAAAGCTTTTGAAAAAGGCGCGGCGATTGCGGTGCGCCGCAAGATACCCTGCCCAGGTGCTGGTATCTTGACCAGACATCTCGCCCAGCGTCGCAACATACTGCGCAAAGCCTGCAAACTCAGGATCTACAACCGAGTCAGGGCGATAGGCCGTGATCACGTTGCCAGACCAGCCACTGTCGCGGATCATCCTGTGCCAGTGCAGATCGTCAATGGCGCTTTCGGTGGTTGAAATCGCCTCAATGTTGAACCGCTCAAACAGCGCACGGGGACGAAAGGCCTCTTGCGTCAGGCAGTCGGCAATCTGGTCATAGATGGCATCGCCCGTTTTGGCCGACAGACGCTCAGTTACGCCAAAAACTTCCTGCAGCACATGGTCCACCCAAATGCGCGAGGGGGTGCCGCGAAACAGATGGTAGTTCGCGGCAAACAGGCTCCAGATTTTACGGGGGTCCTGCTCGGTGTCACCACCATCTTCGCGGGCAATGCCAAGGGCCTCCAGCGGAATACCCTGACTGTGCAGCATACGATACAGATAATGATCTGGCGTCACCAGCAGCTGCGCAGGGTCCCGAAAGGTGGCGTTTTCAGCAAACCAGCGCGGGTCTGTGTGGCCATGCGGACTGATGATCGGAAGAGCGCGAACGCCCTCATACAGCTCTCGTGCAACTCCGCGAACAGCTGGATCTGTCGGCAACAGCCTATCGTCATTCAAAAGTCCCATTGCACCCTCCCAGGGCTCCAATCCTCGAGTCACATCGGGCTGGTTAACTAATATCCTAGGCTGGCAAAACTAACCTGTCAACTAATAACCCAGTTGCAGGAAGCATGCGAAAGAGTGTAAGTATACAGAAGTCACGCCAAGTTAGAGGGAACAGTTATGGACAACGCCGTACAGCAAACAGACGGTGATTTGCCTCTCACTCAGCTGCGGCCAATCACCCCGCCAACGGTGGCGGATCATGTCTTTGAAGAGCTGCACGCAAATATTTTGTCGCTGGCGTTGCCACCGCGCACCAAGATCTCGGAAGCCGAGGTTGCCAAAAAGATGGGTGTCTCACGACAGCCCGTCCGTGAGGCGTTTAAGCGCCTGGCAAAGCTGGGCTTTCTGCTCATCCGCCCGCAAAGCAGCACAACGGTGAGCCTGATTTCCGAAAAAGCCGTGCTGCAGGCGCGCTATATTCGGGCTGCATTGGAAATCCAGACCTGTCGCACCGCCTGTGAGAAAATCGACGCGGACGGCCTGGCCGCCCTGTGGTCTCTGATTGAGCAGCAACGCGAAGCTGTTGCCCAGAATGATCGCAAAAAATTTCACGCGCTGGACGACCAGTTCCACCGCGAAATTTGCCTGCGCTCAGACCTCGACTATGTCTGGGATCTCATTCACGAAAGCAAAGGACACAGGGACCGGATCAGGATGCTGTCGCTGACGACCTCATCGCAGCGCCTTGCTCTGGAAGAACATGTAAAGCTGATCAACGCGATTTCGGCGCGCGACACCGATGCTGAACCGCCTGCATCACCTCGCATCTGAACCGAATTCTGATCCTGATCGACCAAATGAAAACGGAAAATCACAACTGGTTCATGGACGCGGGCGACTGACCCCTATCATTGCAACAGACAAAGCAATGCGGGAGATGCCCGCCTCCTCGCCAGCCCTTTACCCATGCACCACGCCGTCTCGGCCAACACAGGTAGCATAATCACAGGCGGCATAATCACAGGATGCGTGACGCACCCGAGACCCATTTTGCACAATTGTCCGACTGCAGAACCCTGCCTAAATCACTCCCCTTGATGACACACATCGACAACGACCTTGCCGATCTGCTGGTTGCTTTCCAGATAGCGGTGCGCGTTCACGATATCCTCAAAATCAAACACCTTGTCGATCAGCGGCTGCAGCGCGCCGGACGCCAACCCATCCAGGATAAAGTGCTTCGCGGCGTCCAGTTTTGCATCGTCTCCGACAATTTCGGTAAAGACATACCCACGCATGATGAGGCTGTTGCGGATCGCGTGGCGCAACGGGAAATGGGTCGGCGCAGCATCCAACATCCCATGCGAGACGATGACCCCTCCAGCGGCCATTCCCGCCGCGATGACCTCAACCTGCGGGCCACCAACGGCATCAAAGGCGACGTTCAGGCCGCGCGCGCCGGTGATCCGCGCCAGCGCCTCGCCCAGATCCTCGTCCCGAACCGAGATAACATAGGGGGCACCCAGATCGAGAACCGCCTGCTTCTTGTCGCGGCTGATGGTGGTTGCGATCGGGATTGCACCAACCAAAAGCGCGATCTGGATGGCGGCGATTCCGACGCTGCTTGAGGCTGCGGTGATCAGGACATAATCCCCTTTTTCCAGCCCCCCCGCCTCGATCAGCCCGCCATAGGCAGTAATATACTGCATCCAGGCCGAGGCAGCCTCGTGGAAAGAAAGCCGGTCCGGTTTGGCCACCAGATATCGGGCCGGGACCGTGGCGCTCTCGCCGTAGGTGCCATAGCGGCCCAATCCGATGGGGGGAATGACGCTGACAGCATCCCCGGGGGCAAAGCCCGTGACCCCTTCACCAAGGTCTTCGACGATGCCCGACGCCTCATAGCCCAGGCGCGAAGGCAGCACCGCCTTTTCGATGTATATCCAGCGCCGGAACATGACGTCGGCCCGGTTCAGGCCAATGGACCGGACCCGGATGCGCACCTCACCTGCGGCAGGCGCGGCGGGGTCGGCCTGCTCGATCTGCAGCACTTCAGGGCCACCGAGGGTGTGAAACCGAACAATGCGAGTCATAGGCATCTCCAATGCGTTGGTGTTGGTCGGCAACGGCGTCAGGCCGCGACGTCGATGACAATTTTACCCGATGCGCCGCCTTGTTCGACAGCCTGATGCGCGGCAAGCGCGCTGTCCAGATCAAAGCGCCGGGGGTCAACACGCGGTTTGATGTGACCCGCCTCGACAAGGCTCGCAACCTCGCCCAGGATCTTGCCGTGATGGGCGCGAAGGCTACCGCTCATCATCGGGAGCAGGACATAGACGCCCGACAACGTTGCTGCACGCAGGGAGCCGGTGGCAAGGCTGTGCTGGCCGAACGCCGCACAGCTGACCACGTGACCATAGTGTGCAACTGCCTCGAATGAGGCATCCAGAATATCACCGCCGACGGTATCATAGACGATGTCAAAGCCGTTGCCATTCGTATGTTGGCCGACATAGCCCGGAACGCTGGTTGTCGTGATATCGATAGGGGTCGCACCAAGTTCGCGAAGAGTTTCAAGGCTACGTGGCCGCGCAGTTGCAAAGACCTGCGCTCCCCGTGCGCGGGCGATCTGGATGGCCATGTGGCCCACACCCCCGGCCCCGGCCTGCACCAGAACCTTGTGGCCGGGCTGCACATCGGCGCGGTCGATCAAGCCTTCCCATGCGGTCAGGGCAACGAGAGGAATGGCTGCAGCCTCGCGCATCGATATATTGCGGGGTTTGAGCGCCAGCAGATCGGCGTCGACCGCCGCAAATTCGGCCAGGGATCCCGCAAGGCCGCGTACGCCACCGGTCAGGCCATAAACTTCGTCGCCGGGTTTGAACCTCGCCGCGCCCTCCCCCACGCCGTCCCCGACGGCCTCGACCACCCCGGCAAGGTCAGTGCCCAGCACAGCGGGCAGTTCCGGCATCGCATAGGGGGCTTCGCCTGTGCGGATTTTGTAGTCGATGGGATTGACGCCCGAGGCTTTGATCCGCACCAGAACCTCACCTGCTTGCGGAACGGGGCGAATAATCCGGGCCGGGCGGAACGCGCCTGTCGTGTAGTCGTCTAGCATCAAGGCCTGCATGGTCGGAGTTGTCATGGGAAAGTCCTGTTCATTTTTCATGTGTGCTGCGCACAACAATGGTCCCGGCCCTTTCGGGTCGGATACGATACTTCAGTGGGATGGTTTCAGGTGTAAATGCTCTCGGAGCGGAGCTTAGCCGGGGATCACTGAGCCAGTCGCGCCCTCGCCCGGTTGCGCAGCCAGTGCCCCGCCTGAACCGGCCAGAGGTCGAAATCGAGCGGGTCGGCCCCGAGGGCCGCGCGGGCATGCAGCGGCCAGTTCGGATCATTCAGGGCTTCGCGTGCAAGCGCCACAAGATCGGCGTGGCCCTCGGCAATCAGGGCGGCTGCTGCCTTTGGGTCGTCGATCAATCCCACAGCCATCGCAGCCATGTCGGTCTCGCGGTGAACACGCGATGCAAACTGCGTCTGGTAATCAGCGGCCAGAGGCGGCTTTGGATAAGCAACCCCGCCTGAGGAGCAGTCGACCACATCGACCCCAAGCCGCTTAAGCCTGCGGGCAAATTCGACGGTATCATCGCCGTTCCAGCCTCCCTCAGCCCAGTCGGTTGCGGACAGGCGGACGAAAACGGGGCGGTCAGCGGGCCAGATCTCGCGGACGATCGAAACGATCTCGAGCGGAAAGCGAAGACGGCTGTCAAAGTCGCCCCCGTGGTCATCGTTGCGCAGGTTGGCCAGTGGCGACAGGAAGCTGTTCAGCAAAAACCCATGCGCCGCATGAACCTCCACGATCTCAAACCCTGCTTGCAACGCACGTTCTGTGGCGCGGCGCCACTGGCCGCGCATGACCTCAAGATCGTCTTTGGTCATCGCATGAGGGGTTTGCCAGCCGTCTCGGTGGGGAATTGCGCTCGCGGCGATGACCGGCCAAGGACCTTCGCCCCGCGCCGCCGCATCCGCATCAGTAAGCGGGCCGTCGCCTTCCCACGGGCGCTGCGCCGCCGCCCTGCGCCCTGCAGGGCCAAGCTGGATCGCTGGAACCGCGCCGTTATCCTTTAGAAAGCCCGCGATCCGCTGCAGCGGCGCAATCTGGTCATCGTTCCACAGGCCCAGATCGCCGTGAGTGATCCGCCCCTCCGGCGACACCGCCGTCGCCTCGACAAACACAGCTCCGAACCCGCCAAGCGCGAACCGCGCTAGGTTGGCAAAATGCCAGTCGTTGGCCACTCCCTCTTCGGCGCTGTACTGACACATCGGCGACACAACAAGCCTGTTGGTCAAAGTGGTGCCCCGCAGTTGCAGCGGCTCAAACAGGGAATTGGTCATGGACTGATCCTTGAGTTGGCGTTTCGGGTCCAGGGCCGACATGGCGTGATGTCGGCCCTGGGAAACATTGGTCAGAATTCCTGCACGGTTGGGCGCAGGATGATTTCATTTATATCAGTATCCGCTGGTTGTTCGATTGCAAAGGCAATGGCGCGGGCCACCGACGACGCCGGAATCGCCTGCTTATAGAACTCGCGTACAAAGTTTGCGCTTTCCTCGTGCGATGACCCCTCGGGCAGGTCGGACTGGATCGCGCCAGGTTCGATTGATGTTGTGCGGATGTCAGCGCCGGCCTCGATCCGCAATCCTTCCGAAATTGCCCGCACAGCGAATTTTGTGCCGGAATAGACCGTGCCGCCGGGTGCGAACACCTTGACACCCGCCGCTGATGACAGGTTGATGAAATGGCCCGAGCCCTGTTTGCGGAACACTGGCAGTGCGGCGGCGATGCCGTACAGCACACCCTTGATGTTAATGTCGATCATCCGGTCCCACTCGTCGACCTTGGCCTCGTCCAGCGGCGCGATGGCCATCAGGCCCGCATTGTTAACCAACACATCAATACGGCCAAATTTTTCCATGGCGGCGTCGATCATCGCCTGAACCTGAGCGCTGCTGGTGACGTCGGTTTCGACCACCAGAACCTCAGCGCCCAAGGCCGTGATCTCGGCCCCCACTGCCTCCAGCTTGTCCTTACGGCGCGCGGCCAGCACGAGTTTTGCACCGCGTTCTGCCAGATGACGCCCCGTTTCGGCGCCAAGCCCACTGCTGGCCCCGGTGATAACAACGACTTTGTTTTTGATATTGTCACTCATTGGATGTCTTCCTTCACTATTGAACAAGGCGCATTCACTGCGTTCGTCTTGATGTCGTGAAATTAGTGCCGCATCAGACAAGTAAGAAGATACGTTTCGCCCAACAACTTGCCTATTTCTGCTTCTGGAAAGACTATGATGGCAATAGCGCCCAAGCTGGCTAAACTGAAATCTGTGTCTTTCAAATGTTGCCCATTCAGGAGTTCGTCGTGATCGAAGATCCCAGCGCCCACATGCTTGCCCATCATTGCGGACCTCAAAACGCGGGCGTGATCCCGACCAAAATCGACGGGCTACGCATGTTCTGGGGGCGAGAAGGCAGCCCCGCTGCGCCGTTGATTTATGATTCCGGCATCGTTCTGGTCTTTCAGGGACGCAAGGTCGGCTATCTTGGCGATCGCCAGTTCATCTACGATCCAGCAAACTATCTGGTCCTGACAATGCCCGTACCGTTTGAGTGCGCGACAGAGGCGACGCTCAAAGAACCCCTGTTCGGACTCTTTGTCGATCTGCGTCGCCAGGATTTGATTCCTCTTATCGCTCAGATGGAGGAAGCAGGGTTTCAGTTTCCCGACTGCGCCGCGGGCGAATTTGGTCAAGCCGTTGCACCAGCGCCGGTTTCACCCGAGATGGACTGTGCCGCGGGCCGTTTGCTGCGATCGCTCAGCGACCCGGTTTCAACTGCTTTGCTTGGCCCGCAACTGCGCCGTGAGGTCTTGTATCACGCCCTGCGCGGCCCGCGCGGCCCCGCATTGGTGGCGCTAACCCGGTACGCCACATCCGACGACCGCATTGACCGCGTTGTGCGGACGATCCAGCGTGACATTGCGCGGACTGTCACCGTCGATACCCTGGCAGGAGAGGCCGGAATGAGTACCTCGGCGTTTCACAGGACGTTCCGCGAGACAACGGGCCATTCGCCTTTGCAATACCTCAAGCGCATGCGCCTGCACGCCGCGCGCCGGATGATCGCTTTTGACGCCGCGCGCGTCGGCGATGCGGCGCATCAGGTTGGCTATGAGAGCCTGTCGCAATTCAGTCGTGAATACCGGCGTTTGTTCGGCGAACCGCCTACCTCGGCAAGAGCCAGCGCCAGTACCTCACCCGAAGCCTTTGTTGAGCCAATGGTCGTCTTCGCGCCTCACCCCTCAAAGCCAAATTGATAGAACCACCAAATCGGCCTCACATGCGCTTTTGCTAACAGGCAGGGAACAATATCGCCGGATCATACACGCAGTGGCCGCCCTAGCGGACCTGAGCAACTCTCTTACATACCGCCGAGCCTCCCGCGCTTGAGCTTCGTGGTAAGCTATTGGAGATGCTGAACATAACAAAG
>NZ_MWVJ01000061.1 GCF_002087335.1 Pseudophaeobacter leonis | reverse complement strand
GCCGCCACCGAGATGGCGGTGCTGTGCACCAAGGAAAACACCGGTGCAAACAGGCTCTATGCCTCCCTCGGCATGACCTGCTGCGGACAATATCACTATCGCCATTTGCCTTCAGGCCAATTGCATTCAGGAGAGTAACATAAAATGACCGATCAGACCCCTCCCACCGCGCTGGACCTGCCGCCGTTGGACCCGCTGCCCGCAGGCATGCAAAAGTATTTTGACATCTGTCAGCAAAAGCTGGGCATGGTGCCCAATGTGCTGCGCGCCCATGCCTTTGATGAAAACAAACTCAATACCTTTAGCGCGCTCTATAACGAGCTGATGCTGGGCGACAGCGCCCTGAGCAAGCTGGAGCGCGAGATGATCGCCGTGGTGGTCTCGGCGGTGAACAGCTGTTTTTATTGTCTGGCCGCACATGGCGCCGCTGTTCGGGCGCTGTCGGGCGATCCGAAACTGGGCGAGATGCTGGTGATGAACTACCGGGTGGCACCGCTGGATGCGCGCCAGCGTGCCATGCTGGATTTTGCCGTCAAGGTCACCAAGGCCAGCACCGAGATCGAGGAGGCCGACCGTGAGGCTCTGCGTCAGGTTGGTTTCAGCGACCGCGATCTCTGGGACATTGCCAATGTCACAGGGTTTTACAACATGTCCAACCGTGTCGCCAGCGCTACCGGCATGCATCCAAACGACGCCTATCACGCGCAGTCCAGATGAAACGCAGCCTCGCCGTCCTGGCCTTGGGCGGCTGCCTTGCGCTGCCTCTGCTGTCTCTTTCGGCGCGGGCCGAAGAGGCGGCAGAGACAGCGCTGCAGCTGCCTCTGGGCGCAAGTGCGCTGTCCAGGCGAGAGACGGCGCTGGGCACCTATGCGTTGCCGGTGGGGGCGTTTTCCGCATCAGGCATCCCTCTGCGTCTTGAAGAGGGGCATATCCTGCGGCGCACCTGGCAGGTCCGGGGGAGTGCATCTGTTTTGCAGGTGCTTGAGCCGCTGCGCCGCCAGCTGGAGGCGGCGGGGTTTGAGATCCTGTTTCAATGCGAGTCGCCGCCAGTGTGGCGGTTTTGATTTTTGCTTTTGCATCGAAGTTGTGCCTGCGCCCGACATGGTGATCAGCCTGTCTGACTATCACTTTCTTGCCGCCGCCAGGTCTGACAGTTCTGGCGGGCCTGACAACTCTGACGGGCCTGACAGCGCTGATGGGCGCGAGGCACCGGCAAATGATCCCATACCTAAGACACAGGTGGTGTCGCTGTTGGTGTCGCGCAGTGGCCAGGCTAACTATGTTCAGCTGATCGAAGTCTCCCCCCTGGAGCAGGCGCCCATTGCGCCCCTTGCGATCGTAGCACCCAAATCCCGACGCCTAAGACGGCCCCCGGCCTTGCGGTGCGGCTGCAGCAGCAGGGTCATGCGGTGCTCAACGGGCTTGTGTTTGAGACTGGGGCGGCAACTCTTGGGCAGGCTTCAGCCCCCAAGTCTTGAGAGCCTGGCAGCTTTTTTGACCGCTGAACCAGAGGCAAAAGTTCTGATTGTGGGCCAATACGGACAGTATCGGCGGGCTTGAAAACAACCAAGCACTGTCGCAACGTCGCGCGTCAGTGGTCAAAGAGGCGTTGGTTGCGGGCTATGACGCTGATCCGGATCGCATTGAGGTGGCCGGCGCCGGCTATATGGCGCCTGTCGCCAGCAATCTTTCTGTCGAGGGGCGTGAAAGCAATCGTCGGGTCGAAGTGGTGCTGATCGCGGACTGAGCCATAGCGGTATTACGGTTCGGGGTGATCTCGGTTCTAGGCAGGTAGGCGAGTGCAAATGCGCACCATGACGGCGCAGATGAGATCAGTCTGCGACCCAGTCACTCGGCAACCTAGGCACTCGGCTACACAGGCACTCGGCAACGCAATCACCCGGTAACATGGTCAGTGCAAAAAATACCCCCGCAAACGGCGGAGGTATTTCTTGTGGGCAATCGTTTGTGGGCAAAGCTTTAGGAGGGAGTTACGAGGACTGCTGCCAGTTCTCGGAGTCCTTGCCGGCAAACGAATGCGCCAGGAAATCGATGAAAGCACGCACCTTGGGCTGGGTGAATTTGCCAGGAGGATAGACGGCATAAATGCCTTGGGTCTCAATCGGCAAATTCGGCATGACGTCTTCGACCAGACCTTCCTGCATGGCCTCAGAGTAGAGATAGCTGGGCAGGTAGGCGATGCCCAACCCCGAGATCGCCGCATTGAGCAGAGACTGTCCATCGTTCACCGAGAGCCAGCCGGTGGTCCGGACCTGACGTTTTTCTCCCGAGGGTGCGGTGATCTTCCAAACATTGCCGCTGGACTGGTTGGAATAATGCAAAAGCTTGTGGCTATTGAGATCGTCGATCTTTTGCGGCCGACCAAACTGTTCCAGGTAGCCGGGAGATGCGATCATCCGTTTGGTGGTCTCGGTGAGTTTGCGTGCCTTGAGGGTGCTGTCTTCCAGCTCGCCAATGCGCAGGGCCATGTCAAAGCCCTCGGAAATCAGTTCGACATAGCGGTTGTTCAGCACCATGTTCACAGTAATATCGGGGAAATCACGCAGGAAATCCGACAGCACCGGCGACAGGTGATTGACGCCAAAATCCGTCGCTACAGAGATCCGCAGCAGGCCCGATGGCGCGGATTGCATCGAGGTGACCAGCGCGTCCGCTTCGCCGGCATCATTCAGCACACGGCGGGCACGGTCATAGTGGGCCAGGCCAATCTCGGTCGGCGAGACCCGCCGGGTGGTGCGGTTCAGCAGTCTGACGCCCAGTCGGGTCTCCAGGCTGGACACGTGTTTTGATACAGCGGATTTTGAAATCCCCATCTTCTTTGCCGCGTCGGTGAACCCGCCTTGGTCCACGACATTGGCAAAGGCCTCCATTTCGGTCAGTCGATCCATCAACAGGTTCCTCTGATAAGCTTCTTCTCAGCCTTGGTTTGATGCCGAAATCAGGCAAGAACGGGGCGCTGGTGGGATAATTGCAGGGTTTTCACGAGATCGTTCGCCCTACGGAAACAGCCAGGTGGCGCGTGTTCTGCCCGTTTTTCGCCTCTTAAGGGGCTGGTATGTCTTGGAATTGGGGTTTTGGCGCAATCGTGGCAACAAAGACAGCAGGGCTGCTTGCTGCGCTTTTTTGCGTGAATTGACCACACGGTTGCTCGATTTGCAGCGCTTTGCGCTAAGGTGGCGGGATGAAAACAGTTTAAGGGAGATGATTATGCGACAGCTCAAAACACTATCGGCTGCAATTTGCGCAGCGGCCTGCCTGACCACGCCAATTTGGGCGGGCGGCGAAACGCTCTCAAACCCAGAGGCAAAGGTCTATTTCGCCAATCTTGTCGATGGGGCGACTGTCACTTCGCCTGTCACTGTGGTCTTTGGCCTGTCTGGTATGGGGGTGGCCCCTGCGGGCACCGAGAAAGAGAATACCGGTCATCATCATCTCCTCATTGATCGCCCAAGGCTGGGCGAAGGTGAGGATGGCGCGGATGAGCTGTCCAATGGCATTATATCGGATGAGCATCACCTGCATTTTGGCGGTGGCCAGACCGAGGCCGTGGTAGAGCTGACGCCCGGGACGCATACGCTGCAGCTGGTCTTGGGCGATCTGGGACATGTGCCCCATAGCACGCCGATTGTTTCGGATGTGATCAACATCACCGTGTCCGAGTAAGGGTTCGCTATGCTCTGGGGGCCGTATTGGATGCCCGCAGCAGGAGGCACGGGGTGGGTCAGCACGCTGATTTTGGTGTAAAAATAAGGAAATGCTTCGATCAGGAGCGAAGCATTTCCATCTGATGGTCAGTAGAGACAGGGATCTCTGACAAAAGGACCCAGATATGCTCACTTGTATTATCCGCTACCAGATTGATCCGACCAAGCTTGAGGCCTTTAGGCGCTACGCCCGGAACTGGGGTGAGGCCATTCCGCGAAATGGTGCCGATCTGGTCGGCTACTACGCGCCGCATGAAGGATCAGCCACCCAGGCCTATGGGATCTACAACATACCCAATCTTGCCGCCTACGAGGCCTACCGGGCCAGGTTGGCGGCGGATCCTCTGGGCCGGGAGAACTACGCATTTGCGCAAAAGGAACGCTTCATCCTGCGAGAGGAGCGCAGTTTTTTGAAACTGGCCTCAGCGCCCCAGCAAACCCCAGAGCAAAACCTATAGGAGAGCGGTTGTGATTGCTGTCATCTTTGAAGTCCAGATTGCCCAGGGTCAGAAACAGGCCTACCTTGATGTGGCCGCCACGCTGCGCCCCATGCTGGAAGAGATCGATGGGTTTCTGTCGGTGGAACGCTTCCAAAGCCTGAGTGCTCCGGACAAACTGCTGTCATTGTCTTTTTTTCGTGATGAGCAGGCTGTGCGTGACTGGCGCAGGCTGGCAGAGCATCGGCTGGCGCAGGAAAAGGGGCGCGCTGGGATTTTTTCGGACTATCGCCTCAAGGTGGCAGAGGTGTTGCGTGACTATGGCCTGCAGGATCGTGATGAGGCTCCGGAAGACAGTCGCAAGATCCACCAAACGGGCTGATTTCCCCCAAGAGAAAATCCTGAAGGCAGCCGCTCCCGCCCGTCGTTGGCTTTTGACAAAGCCGCCTCCCGTTGGGCCCAGCGCCGCGCGCGTGCGCGCGGCGCTGTGCCCAAGGCCGCACAGAAGGTGGCCCGGCAAAGCCGGGAAGCCTGCGGGCGCGGGAGAGCTACCTTGTTGCTTGCACCACCCTCCGGCGGAGAGTGGTGAAAGCATTTGTGGAATTTGGAGGAAGTGGAGCTAGAGGCTGGCGGCCAGCCGGGTGCCCTGGTTGATGGCGCGTTTGGCGTCCAGTTCAGCGGCGATATCGGCGCCACCAATGACGTGGCATGAGATCCCCTTGGCCTCAAGTGCATCAGCAAGGCTGCGATCAGACACCTGCCCGGCACAGAGCACAAAGGTATCTGCGGCGATCACGGTTGGTGTTGCACGCTCCTCGCCAAAGCTGACATGCAGCCCCTCATCGTCAATGCGCTCGTAGTTCACACCACCAACAAAATTTACGCCTTTCATCTTCAGTGTTGCCCGGTGGATCCAGCCAGTGGTTTTGCCCAGACCTTTGCCATGCGCCTGCTTCTTGCGTTGCAGCAGAGTGACCTCACGGGCGGGTGCTTCGGGCTGGGGGCCTTCGGGGGCGAGGCCCGAGCGGTGCTCGGCGGGGTCAGATACGCCCCATTCCTTCATCCATAATGGCAGGTCCTCTGTGGGGCTTTTGCCTTCGTGCAGCAGGTATTCACTGACGTCAAAGCCAATGCCGCCAGCTCCAATCACCGCAACAGTCTTACCAACGGGCTTCTTATGGCGCAGCACGTCGATATAGCTCAGCACATCTGCGCGGTCCTGACCGGGAATGTCGGGATCACGCGGGACAACACCAGTGGCGATGATCACCTCGTCAAAACCACTGAGATCCGTGGCCGAGACCTCGCGGCCCAGTTCCAGGGTAATGCCTGCCTGAGCCACCATGGTACGATACCAATCGACCAGACCCCAGAATTCTTCCTTGCCCGGCACCTGCTTGGCCATATTGAGCTGGCCGCCGATTTCATCAGCCCGGTCAAAAATAGTGACCCTGTGCCCGCGCTGCGCCGCCGCCAGACCGGTCGAAAGGCCGGCAGGACCGGCGCCGACAATGGCCACAGATTTGACCACCTCAGCCGTCCCGATCACCAGTTCGGTTTCGTGGCAGGCCATAGGGTTCACCAGACAATAGGTCAGCTTGCCGCCAAAGGTATGATCCAGGCAGGCCTGATTGCAGGCAATACAAGGCGCGATCTGCTCGGCCTGGCCGGCCTTGGCCTTGGCGACAAAATGCGCGTCCGCCAGCATGGGGCGTGCCATCGACACCATATCGGCGCAGCCCGTCGCCAGAACCTCTTCGCCGACTTCCGGCGTGTTGATCCGGTTTGAGGTGATGACTGGAATCGACACCTTACCCATCAGTTTCTTGGTGACCCAGGCAAAGGCTGCCCGTGGCACCGAGGTGGCAATGGTGGGAATGCGGGCTTCGTGCCAGCCGATGCCGGTATTGATGATCGTGGCGCCGGCCTTCTCAACCGCTTGCGCCAGCTGAACCACCTCGTCATGGGTTGATCCATTGGGCACCAGGTCGATCATCGACAGGCGGTAGATGATGATGAAATCCCTGCCCACGGCCTCACGGGTGCGGCGTACCACGTCAATGGGCAGGCGCATGCGGTTCTCGTATGATCCGCCCCACCGGTCTGTCCTCTTGTTGGTATGGGTGACCAGAAATTGGTTGAGGAAGTAGCCCTCGGAACCCATGATCTCAACCCCGTCATAGCCCGCCTTTTGCGCCAGCACGGCGGCATTGACGATATCGGCGATTTGCTTCTCTATTCCGTCCTCGTCCAGTTCGTTCGGCGGAAAGGGAGAGATCGGCGATTTCACCGGGCTGGGCGCGACACATTTTGGCCCATAAGAATAGCGCCCCGCATGCAGGATCTGCATGGCGATCTTGCCGCCCGCCTCATGCACCCGTTGGGTGACGATGGCGTGACTTGCGACCTCTTCGTCATTGGTCATCTTTGACGCCCCCGGCAGGACCGAGCCTTCGAGATTGGGGCCAATGCCGCCAGTGACCATCAGGCCAACATCGCCACGGGCGCGCTCAGCATAGAATTCTGCCACCCGGTTCCAGTCTTTGGTCTCTTCCAACCCGGTGTGCATTGAGCCCATCAGCACGCGGTTCTTCAATGTGGTAAATCCGAGATCCAGCGGTGCCAGAAGATTTGGGTACGCAGTCATAACACTCTCCCTTATCAGTTAGGGACAAAATTGCCTTGCGCCTGCCCCATTGTCACGCCTCAACGCGGCGTCACCCTCTTGCTTGCCCCGGCGACACCGGGTCTAAGGGGGATGCTAGGGCATCAGAGGCCGCGTTCAGCCTTGCTTTACCAGCGGTTCTGTGCCGCCCATCCGCCGAGGAGATCCCAATGACACCGGAAGACATCGCCAAGCTGCCCTATCGCCCAAATGTTGGCGTGATGCTGATCAATCAGACCAACCATGTCTTTGTGGCGCAGCGCAAGGACCGCTTTCAGGATGCCTGGCAGATGCCCCAGGGCGGGATCGACCGGGATGAGGACGCGCGGGTTGCGGCCCTGCGTGAACTGGAAGAGGAAACCGGCGTGACCCCGGATCTGGTCGAGATCATCGCCGAAAGTGACGGCTGGCTGCTCTATGATTTGCCGCATGACGTGGTGCCAAATTTCTGGGGCGGCAAGTATCGTGGCCAGGAGCAGAAATGGTATCTGATGCGCTTTCTGGGGCAGGACGCACAGGTCAATCTCGAGACCGAACACCCCGAGTTCTCGGCCTGGTGCTGGCAGACGGTTGAGCACCTGGTGGAAAAGATCGTGCCCTTCAAGCGCGAGGTCTATGCCCGCGTGGTGGAAGAGTTCAAAGCTCATTTTTGAGGCGCAATTCGTACTGACCTGCCGGGCTGCTCAAGATTCAGGTCAAGATACAGGGCCAGCCCGGCCCTGAGTACTAGCGCAGGCACAAGGTCCCCGGGCGTCGGCCCCGTGGTGCGCCCTGTAGTGCGCCCTGTCGTGCGCCCGGTGGTTTCAGTACTCTGCGCCCGGCACCCGCTTCGTGGCTTCAGCGCTCTGCGTCTGGGCTGGCGGCGGCTTTCAGGCGCTTAGGCCCCAGTCTTGCTTGTCCCAGCCTTGCTTGTCCCAGCCACAGGCTGAACAGCGCAATTGTCGCGCCAGTGAGTTGCAATGGCGTCAGGCTTTCCCCCAGTATGATCCACCCCAAAAGCACAGCCGAGAGCGGGCTCAGCACGCCCAGCAGCGAGGCCTTGGCGGGCTCGATCCGTGCCAGGCCGCGAAACCACAGCAGATAGGTCAGCGCACCGCCGATCAGGCTCATGTAGGCGAGACCGATGATATTTGCGCCCGAGAGCACGGGGAGTTCTTCAAGCCCCAGCATGGCAAAGGGGATCAGCAACAGCCCGCCGGCGGTCAGCTGCCAGGCGGTAAAGGTGAGCGGTGGCACGGGCGGCTGCCACCTGCGGGTCAGAACCACCCCGGCCGCCATCGAGGCTGCTCCCCCAAGCCCGGCCAACACGCCCCAGACGTCGAGTTTTGCGGCTGGGGTCAGAACCAGCAGAGCAACGCCAAAGATGCTCAATCCCGCAGCCATAACTGCCGCAGGCCGGATCGGTGTTTTCAGGGCGTAGGCCGAGAAGAACACCACCAATAACGGCTGCGCTGCGCCCAGTGTGGCCGCGACCCCGCCCGGCAGACGATAGGCGGACACAAAGAGCAGGGTCCAGAATAGCGAAAAGTTGAGCGCGCCAAGGATCATGAGCCGCAGGATCCAGCTGCGCGGCGGCAGTTGCCGTACGATCATCAGCAGCAAAAGGCCCGCCGGAAGCGCTCTGAGCAGCGCGACCAATAGGGGTGACTGCCCCGGCAAGAGGCTGGTGGTGACGATATAGCTGCTGCCCCAGATGGCGGGAGCAAGAGCGGTGAGGGGAAGGTCCAGACGGGACATTTTCGAGTCTCCACAGTTTATCTTGATATCGAGATAAATGATTAAATCTTGACGTCAAGATAAGTTTGGAGCAGGCTTGGGTATGGATCACGTAGATTTTATCACTGAGCAATGGGCCCGGGAACGACCGGATCTGGATGTCAGCGCCATGGCGATCATCGGGCGCGTGGCGCGGCTGTATCTGGCCTATCAGGACGGCATGCAAAAGACCTTTGCCCGCTTTGGTCTGAATGCGGCCAAATTTGACGTTCTGGCAACCCTGCGCCGGGCGGGTGCGCCCTACCGGCTCTCGCCGGGGGATTTGCTCAAGGCGACTATGGTTGCGTCAGGGACGATGACAAACCGGATCGCCCGGCTCGAATCGGATGGTCTGGTGCTGCGTCAGATCAATCCGGCAGACAGTCGTAGTTTTCTCATTGAGCTCAGCCCAAAGGGACTGGCCTTGATCGACCGGATGCTGGAGGAGCATGTGGCCACACAAGAAAGCCTGCTGGTGGCTATGCCGATGGAGGAACGCGTTGCCTTTAAAACGCTGCTGTCTCGGGCTCAGATCGCGGTAGAGCAGGCCTGACGGGTCGTTTTCTCCAGGCAGCAGTCTTTGCTCTATTCGGATAAAATAAACCTCTGAAATGGGACGCGGGCGCAGGGGGCGGCTTTGCCGCGCCCTGCCGGGCCCAACGGGAGCTGCCCGCCTTTAGGCGGGTGGCGACGGGCGGGAGAGATACGCTCTTGTGGTGCCACGCCCGTGTTCCCGTTCCCGTGCCTGTCAGGCCGCCAGTCAGGCCGCCTGCCTGACTTACAAAAGCCCGGCGTCGCGCAGCAGCTCTTGCATGTTTGCTTGGGGCGGGGGCCGATATGGCTGATCACTTCGGCAGCGCAGACATTGCCTATTTTGGCGCAGGTCTCCAGATCCCGACCCGTTGCCAGACCAAACAGGAAACCGGCAGCAAACTGGTCGCCGGCGCCGGTCGCATCCACCGGCACAACCTTTGTCACAGGCACATCAAAGCGCGCGGCACCATTGATAACACTGACCCCGTCACCAGAGCGGGTGCAGACCACCAGTGGGCAGATGGCGGCAGTTTTTGCCAGTGCCGCTTCCAGATCGTCGGTTTCAAACAGCGATTTGATCTCGTCTTCATTGCCAATGACAAAATCCAGATCATGCTCAATCAGCTGTAAAAAATCCGCCCGGTGGCGTTCCACGCAAAACGGATCTGATATGGCGATACCGGACTTGCCGCCGCCCTTGCGGCAATCGCGGGCCGCTTCCAGAAAGGCGGATTTACCCTTGTCCTTGTCAAACAGATAGCCCTCAAGGAACATGATCTGGGTACTGCCGGCAACCTCATTGGGCACGTCAGCGCTGCTCAGCTCGGACGAGATGCCCAGATAGGTATTCATCGACCGCTCGCCATCGGGTGACACAAAAATCATCGACCGCGAGGTCGGCAGCTCACCGCCTGCGACGGGGGGATTGACAAAATCCACCCCATCTTCGTTCATCGCATCGGCATAGAAATGACCCAGCGTGTCGTCATGCACCCGACCGATAAAGGCCGCTTCAAGACCCAGGGCACCCGCACCGGCGATGGTATTGGCTACGGATCCACCGGGGGTTTGCACCCGGCCTTCCATCGCGCCATACAGCACTTCGCCCCGGTCGCGCTCGATCAGCTGCATGATGCCTTTCTCAATGCCCATATGGGCGAGAAAGCTGTCATCGCTTTGCGAGATCACGTCGACAACCGCATTGCCGATGCCAACGATTTGATAAGTTTTCATAGGTTCTTGTCCTCATATTGACAGAGATCTCGGATCAGGCAGGTGCCGCAGAGTGGTTTGCGGGCCTTACAGTGATAGCGCCCATGCAGGATCAACCAAATGATGGGCGTGTTGCTGGAAATCTGCAGGAATATTGTCTTCAACGGCGCGTTCAACAGCATCCACATCCTTGCCTGGCGCGATACCGGACCGGTTGCCAACGCGAAAGATATGGGTGTCCACCGCCTGTGCCGGTTGGTGCCACCACATGTTCAAAACCACATTGGCGGTCTTGCGTCCAACGCCGGGCAGCGACTGCAGGGCGGCGCGTGAATTGGGCCCCCCGCCGCCATAGTCATCCACCAATATCTGGCTGAGCTTGATGACATTCTTGGCCTTTTGGCGAAACAGGCCAATGGTCTTGATGTGTTCGGTCACCGCCTCAAGGCCGAGATCCAGCATTTTTTGTGGCGTGTCGGCGATTGCAAACGGGGCGCGCGTTCCTTGTTCACGCCCGCATCCGTTGCCTGCGCAGACAGGGCCACAGCCACCACCAGCGTGTAGACATTAACATGCTCCAGCTCGCCCTTGGGCTCTGGTTCCGCTGCCTGAAACCGCGTGAAAATCTCGCGGATAGTATGATAATCGAGTTGCTTTGCCATCGCCGGTCTTATGGCCCTTTGGGCAAAGCCTGCGCAAACAAAAAAGGCAAACAAGGTTTCAAACCTATTGCCGCACAGGCCTTGCTGCAACAGATCCCGCACCCCGCCGGGGCAATCGCGCGGGCCCCGGGGCTTTTCGCAAGTTTCGGGTCGCCTGCAGCCAACCCCAGCAGCTATATTTGTCAGCAAGACCAAGCAGAGGTACGCAGATGACGATCCAGGCCAGCGAACAGAGTTACCATTACGGCGTTATGCGTCGCGCCATTGAGCTGATTGATGCCGGGGGCGATGATCTGCCGCTGGAAGAGCTGGCAAAACGTATGGATATGAGCCCGGCGCATTTTCAGCGTCTGTTTTCCGCCTGGGTTGGGGTGTCGCCCAAGCGCTACCAGCAATATCTGCGGCTGGGACATGCCAAGACCCTGCTGCGCGACCGCTTCTCGACGCTTGAGACCGCCCATGCGGTGGGCCTGTCTGGCTCTGGCCGCCTGCATGATTTGTTTCTGCGCTGGGAGGCGATGAGCCCCGGCGAATACGCCCGCAAAGGCGCGGGGCTTGAAATTCTCTGGGGCTGGTTCGACAGTCCCTTTGGTTTGGCGCTGGTCATGGGCACCCAAAAAGGCATTTGTGGTCTGGGATTTGCCGCCGAAACCGGTGCGGAGCCGACCATGGCGGACATGCGGGCGCGCTGGCCACAGGCCGTCTTTATTGAGGATCCCACGGCGCTGCGACCGCTGGTTGATGCCGCTTTCAGTCAATCGGGTGAAACCGCGCTGCATCTGATTGGCGCGCCATTGCAGATCAAGGTCTGGGAGGCGCTGCTGTCGATCCCGGATGGCCATGTCACCAGCTATTCGGAACTGGCAAAGGCCGTGGGGGCGCCAAAGGCCGTGCGCGCTGTGGGCACAGCCGTTGGGCGTAACCCGGTCAGCTGGTTGATCCCCTGCCACCGGGCGTTGAAAAAATCTGGTGAGCTTGGCGGCTATCATTGGGGCCAGCCGGTGAAACGCGCCATGCTGGCCTATGAGGCCGCCCGTTCAGAAGAGCAGGAGTCACGGCTGGAGGCCAAACAGGCCTGAGACTGGGGGCGGTCCCTGACAGGGCTTTGGTTGGTCAAACCTTTGGATCTGAAAACTCGAAAATAGGATATCCAAGACCCCACTCTGTGCGGCGTGTTCCGCGCCGGATCTTTGCTCGCTTTTTCACCCTCAACCGATCCCGGTGGCGCAGTTCTGCGGCTTCGAATTCGATCTCATGGGTGGCTTGTCTGTGAGCGGGCGTCTGTCGCGTTTGCTCACACCGGTCCAGCCCCATGGTCACAAGCACGATCCAATCATATGAATACATTCGTCTGTTCCTTGTTGTGGTTTTGCTGATCGTGACAGACCTCTGCTGACATGCTGCTGTCAGCAGGGCATGCTAGGGTGTCAGCAGGGACATCAGCAGGAGGTGGGCATGGCGCGCTCGGACGGTTGTTTGAAATCATTCAGATTCTGCGGGCTGCCCCGGCACCGGTGCGGGCCGAGGATCTGGCGCAGACGCTGGAGGTGTCAAAACGCACGATCTACCGCGACATTGCAGCCCTGCAGATGATGCGCACCCCGGTCGAGGGCGAGGCCGGGATCGGCTATGTGCTGCGCACCGGCTATGATCTGCCGCCGCTGAATTTTGATGCCGAAGAGATTGAGGCCCTGCATGTGGGGTTGGCCATGCTGGTGCGTACCGGTGACACGGAACTGCAGCAGGCGGCCAAGCGGGTCAGTCGCAAGATCAAAGACGTGCATGCCGCTGCGGACTGGTTGCAGGTGGCGCCCTGGGGCGCGCCGCAGGATGACCCTGACAAGGGCTGCGTGTCCGTGGCGCTGCTGCGTCAGGCGGTACGGGCCTCGCAAAAGCTCAGGATCAGCTATCTGAGCAACAGTGGCGCGATGAGCCAGCGGGTGCTGCGTCCTCTTGGCCTGATCTATCATGTGGATACTATTCTTTTGGCGGCCTGGTGTGAGCTGCGGGGCGGGTTTCGCCATTTTCGCACTGGCCAGATCCATGCTGTCGATGTGCTGGACGAGGCATTTTGCAGTGAGGCACAGGTTTTGCGCGGACTTTGGCTGCAACAGGAAGGCTCTACCTATGTTCATTGCGTTTGAGCCAGGTCGCGTGCCCGTCGAAAAAGCCATCCAGTGCCGCATTTTGCGCAGTATTTCGCCGAGACCGCGACACTGGTGCTTGAGCCAGACGCCGCAAGTGCCGATATATGAGGAAAGCGGTGCAGGACTTGCATCGGATGAGCAGATAAAGGTGTCGAAATGACCATTTTGAAAATCTCCAGCGCAGGCCTGCTGGCCGCTACTCTTGGGCTCACCGCCTGTACGGACACAAATGCCCTGCGCCAGCCCGGTGACAAAGAGCGCAATGGCCTCATTACCGGTGCCATCTAGGGGCGGGGCTGCTGGCCTGTCCAATTCCAGCAACAAGGGTCCAGCCGTGGTTGCCGGGGCCGCAGCCGGGGCGCTGCTGGGCGGCGTGATTGGCAGCCAGCTGGACAAGCAGGAGGCCGAACTGCGTCAGAACCTGTCCTCCAGCAGGATCACCATCGTGAACACAGGTGACCGTTTGATCGTGTCGCTGCCCAATGATCTGACCTTTGCCACGGATAGTGCCGCTATCAGCCCCGCTGTGACGGCGGATCTGAGACAGGTTTCGCAAAGCCTGGTACGCTATCCTGACAGCACCGTTCAGGTGGTTGGCCATACGGACAGCGATGGTGAGGCCGCCTACAATCAGGCGCTCTCGGAGCGTCGGGCAAACACGGTCGCCGATCAGGTTCAGGCAGGCGGTGTTCCCTATAATCGGCTGCGCACCCTGGGACGCGGTGAGGGGCAGCCGGTGGCCAGCAATCTCACACCGGAAGGCAAGGCGCAGAACCGTCGGGTCGAGATTATCATTGTGCCAACTGCGAGCTAACGATTAGCCGGTAGGGCGACCTGCCACAGGTCTTTTGCAAGGGCTGCCCTTCGGGGTGGCCCTTTTTCTATCTGCTTTTTGTATCTGCTTGCTCCCGGGGCGCTTGGCGTTAAGGTTTGGGCATGCAGAATGATCAACATAACGCGCCTGAGGCTGCTCAGGACATCATCACAATGACCGATGTGCTGGATCCGGCACGGGCAGGGGCGCTGCAAGTGGCCTTGGGTCAGCAACTGACCCTGGCCGAGGGCTCTGAGCTGCCACCGTTTTTTCACCAGCTTTACTTTTGGAAGCCCGAGCCGCCGGCGCGTTTGGGGCGGGATGGTCATCCCCGACAGTCCGTGACAGGACTGATCCCGGATCTTGGCCTGCCGCGGCGCATGTGGGCGGGGGGACGCCTGCAGTTTGAGCGGGCTCTCAGGGCGGGCGCCGTGGCAGAAAAACGTTCGGTTTTGGAAAGCTCTGGGCGCAAGGCGGGGCGCAGTGGCCCTTTGGGTTTTGTCACCCTGCGCCATGAGATCTGGCAAGACGGGGCGCGCTGTCTCAGCGAGTGGCATGATCTGGTGTTTCGCGAGGATCCGGATCCGGCGGCTAAAAAACCTGTGCCGCCGCAGGCTCCACAGGATGAGCTGCAGGCACGGCAGGTCACATTCGACACAACCCTGCTGTTTCGCTATTCGGCGCTGACTTTCAACGGGCATCGCATCCATTATGATCTGGAGTATGCCCGCGAGGTTGAGGGGTATGCGGGGCTGGTGGTGCATGGGCCCTTGTTGGCGCAGCATCTGATGCTGCTGGCACAAGAGCTGTTGGGACCATTGGCGGAATTCTCTTTTCGCGCCACCGCGCCCCTGATGCATTTTGAAGAGGCGACGCTGTGCTGCAAAGGGCCAGATCTGTGGGTGCGTGCGCCGGATGGACGCCTGTGCATGCAGGCCAGTGCAACCCCCAAAGGGGCGGTTTGAGGCGCATAAAGGACAGGGGGGGGGGGCTCCCGCGCCTTTTTGACGTTCAGCAGGGCTGAAAATCAAAAGAAGCCTTGGGCCCGGCGCTGCCCTGCGGGCAGCGTGCAGTCCCTTGCGGGGGCCGCGCGGGGCTCACAGGCTGTCTGCGACGGTAAACCCTTTAGGGATCGCATCAATTTGGTCGAGCATCAGTTTGGCCATGACCTCAGCCACCTTTGGGGCCATGCCAAAGCCGATTTTGAAGCCGCCATTGGCAATAAAGTGCTTCGAACGGCCGGGCCAGGCGCCGAGCATTGGGGCGCGGCTTTTGGCGCGTGGGCGCACGCCTGCCCAGCGTTCGATGACCTCGACGCCTTGCAGGGCTGGCACGGCCTGCTGCGCCCGGCGCAGGATATCGTCCAATTGCGCGTCGGTGCTGGTGGGGTCGTCAAAATCGCGCTCGCTGGTGGAGCCGATCGCAAGGGCGCCATCGGCATGGGGGATCATGTACAACCCGTCAGAATAGAGTTGCGGCGCCAATCCTGCATCAAAGCGCAAAAGGGCCGCCTGACCTTTGACGCCGGTGCCTGCGGGCCTGGCAAAGGCCTCGTTCAGCTCCAGGAGACCGGCGTAGCCCTTGGCGTGGAGGACCAGCCCCTGATCAGGGGCTTCTGGTTTGATCTCAACCCCCTGTGCCGCAAGGGCCGCCACCAGGGCGGCGCAGGCACGACGCGGATGCATGCGGCCGCTCAACGTATCATATACCACCAATCCAGGGGGGCTGGGGGGGCACCAGGAGCCAAGCTCCGCAACCTGCCGGACCTGCCATTTTGCATGGGTTTGCCACAGCGTGCGCGCAGTCTCTTCGCGCTGATAGGCCAGCGCCACGGCGGGCTCATCTTTCAGGGGCTGCAAACGACCAATGCGGCCATAGCCGGGAGAGCGCCGCCGCAGGCTTCGACCTGAGCCCAGAACGCGGCTGCCATCAGCAGGCTTTCCAGCTGGAACTGCTTTTTCGGGTTCCAGTTTTCCGGCACATGCGGCGCCAGGGCTCCGACAAGACCACCGCTCGAGCCCGAACCTGCCCCAAGGGGGTCGACCACCTGCACCTTTGCGCCACGTTGCACGCAGGTCCAGGCGATTGCCAGACCAAAGACGCCGGCGCCCCGCACGGTGATATCTGCCATTGCCATTTTCCAGCCCTTTCGCCAGTGTCGCGCCAGTCTCAGGGACCAGAGTTCCCTCCATCATCTAAGGGATAATTGCATGGCAGACCAGCAGGCTCGCCTGAGCTGGCGCGAAGATCGCATTCCGGTCTCGGACCAATTTGATGACCCCTATTTCTCGATTCACGATGGCCTGGCTGAAACCGAGCATGTGTTTCTGGGCGGCAATGAGCTGCCCGCGCGGTTTGCCCCCGGTTTTCATGTGGCCGAGCTGGGATTTGGCACCGGCCTCAATATGTTGGCGGCCTGGCGGGCCTGGGAGGAGAGCGGCCAGACCGGCGCGCTGCAGTTCACCAGTTTTGAGGCCTACCCGATGGCGCCTGCAGATATGGCAAAGGCGCTTGAGGCCTTTCCGGATGTTGCCCCCTGGGCGGCGCGGTTTCTGGACAGCTGGCAAGGCGGAGGCTGCTGCGATCTTGGCACGCTGCAGCTCAATGTGATCATTGGCGACGCCCGCGTGTCGCTGCCAAAGTGGACAGAGGCAGCCGATGCCTGGTTTCTGGACGGGTTCTCACCGGCCAAAAACCCAGAGCTGTGGCAGGAAGATCTGTTGCAGGCGGTGGCAGATCATACGGCGCCTGGCGGGAGTGCGGCCACCTATACGGCAGCAGGTTTTGTGCGCAGAGGGCTGGAGGTGGCCGGGTTTAGCGTGAGCCGTATTGCGGGATTTGGCCGCAAACGACATATGACAAAGGCGATTTTGGCATGAGCAAGACACCGGCCAGTTCTGATAGCAAAAGCAGCCCAGACCCCCAGAGCAACAATGTGCCCTTTGGCATTTTGCTGATGATTGGGGCCACCGTTGTCTTTGCGCTGCAGGATGGTATCTCGCGTCACCTCGCAGGTACCTATAACACCTACATGGTGGTGATGGTGCGCTACTGGTTCTTTGCTGCCTTTGTAGTGTTTCTGGCGATGCGTGCCCCCGGCGGTATCCGGGCAACCGCGCGCAGCAGCCAGCTGGGCCTGCAGATCTTTCGCGGCGTCTTGCTGGTGGGTGAGATCTGCGTCGCCGTCTATGGCTTTACCGTGCTGGGTCTGGTTGAAAGCCAGGCGGTGTTTATCTGCTATCCGCTGCTGGTGGCAGCCCTCAGCGGCCCATTGCTGGGCGAGAGCGTTGGCTGGCGGCGCTGGTCAGCCATTGCGGTTGGCCTGATTGGCGTGCTGGTCATCCTGCAGCCGGGTTTTGGCGTGTTTAATCCGCTGGCGGTGATCCCGCTCATCTCGGCGCTGATGTTTGCGGTTTATGGCCTGCTGTCGCGCTATGCGGCGCGCCTGGACACCACGGCCACCAGCTTTTTCTGGACCGGTATTGCCGGCATGGTATTAATGACCATGGTAGGGGTCTGGTTTTGGGAACCCATGCTGCAGAGTGACTGGATCTGGATGGGGCTGCTTTGCGTCTCTGGGGTCACCGGCCACTGGCTGCTGATCAAATGTTACGAGGTCGCCGAGGCCAGTGCTGTGCAGCCCTTTGCCTATTTCCACCTGATCTGGGCAGCCATGCTGGGGGTTGCGGTGTTTGGCGAAATTATCCGCCTCAACGTGGCCACCGGCGCGGCTATCATCATCGGCGCCGGCCTATTCACCCTTTGGCGCGAAAGCCGCAAGGCTCGCGCCTGACAGCTCCTTTGTAAACGGCACTGGCAGCGCCGTCTTGCCCAGACGCGCGCGGTAGACCGGCAGGCTTTCGGTGACCCGCATCACGTAGTTGCGGGTCTCGTTAAACGGGATGTGTTCAATCCAGTCGACAATGTTTGGCGTGCCATCGCGCGGATCACCATAGCGCTGCATCCAGGCAATCGGGCGCCGGGGGCCGGCGTTATAGCCCGCAGCCATCAGCACCACATTGCCCTGAAACTCTGCTGCCAGTCCCGCCAGATACTGACTGCCGAGCGTGGCATTGTAGTCCCATTCTGCCGTCAGGCGGGAGGTGTCATGTTTGGCGAGGATATCCAGCTGGCCGGCGACCAGTTTTGCCGGGCCGGGCATCAGCTGCATCAGCCCGCGGGCGCCTGCATGACTGATCACGACCGGGTCGAATTCGCTTTCGCGCCGGGCAATGGCCAGGGTCATCTCGGGGGCCATCGGCAGGTTCTGCTCTGCGACGGGGGGTAGCGGGGAGTAGGCGTCGGCCAGTTCGGTGCCCGCCTGTGCGGCGCGTTTGGCAATCATCACGGCCCGATGCGGCTCACCCAGCTCTACTGCCATCTGGCCCAGCTGCTGCGCCTGCAGGGCGGGCAGGCTTTCGACCTGATGGGTGAAAAAGCGCTCTGCCAGTGTCAGGTCGCCTGCCTGAAGCAGCAATAACCCGGCCTCATTGACCGAAGAGTTGAGGAAAGCCGCACTGCGCCAGGGCGGCAGCGATGGCGGTGTGGCAAGGTCAGGGTGAAACCCCCGCCCCAATGCTTCTGCCGCCAGAAGCCCGTAGAAGGACGTCTGATACTGTGCGCCTTTGGCATAGGCCTCATGCGCCTTGTCCACGACGCCAAGCGCGGCATAGGCGCGCCCCAGCCAATAGCCGCCACGCCCGACTGAAATCGGTGTCTCTACCGAGGCAAGGAAGCGTTCAAAGTGATAGGCCGCCAGCTCTGGATCGTTGAGTTTGCGCAGGGCGATATAGCCTGCCAGCCATTCGCAGTCGGAATAGCCATAGCCGGCCTTGGTATGGGCAAAGTGATGCGCCGCCAGCTGGTAGGCACGTTCATGTTTGCCATCCCGCATCAGCTGCCGCGCCAGATCCCGGCGGCGGCGCAGCCATTTCTCTGGCTGTCCCAGCGCCTTGGCGCTGGTGCTGCGATCCATCATCAGGGCAATGGCGGCGTCTTGCCGACCCGTTTGGTCCCGCCAGACAAAGCGATCATAGGCAAGGCCGGGGTCATCCTGCAGGGCTGCAGGAATGGCCTCGATCAGGGTGTCGACGCCCTTTGACTTTTTCTGCAGCGCGATGCGGGCCTCTGCCAGCGCCCGCGTGCCGTCCGCCACAAGCGGCAACATGCGGTGCGCGCTCACATCATGGCGATCCCAGAGCAGTTGGTCGAGGCGCTGCGCGTGGTGCGGTTTGAGCAGTTTGCCGTGCTCTTCCAGATAGGCGGTCTGTGTCTCTTCGCTCATGGGCATGCTGCGCCAGGCCCGGATGAGTTCGCCCGTTGCGGCTTTTTGGTCGCCGCGATGCAGGTAGGCGCGCGCCAGGCTGGCAGCACCTTCGGGTGTTTGTGGTGGCTGCTGCGCAAAGAAGGCCAGCACCCGTTTGTGGGATTTCTCGATGATCTGCTCTTCGTTGCGGCGGCGCAGATAGGGCAGACCGGGCCAGTCCGGGCGCCGGGCCAAAAACGCCTCTACATCCGCAGCGCTGCCTTCTTTGGCCCGCAACCGGTGCCATTCAACAATGTCATGCGACACCGTGGCCAGGGGGCCTGCCTCGGCCAAAGCCTCAGTCCATTGCTTGGCGCGCACCAGCTCAAGGGCACGCGTCAGGGTGCCGGCTTCGGCTTTTGCGGCCGCGCCAAGGGTCAGGATCAGCGATATCAGGAGCAGAATGCGTGTCATGTCTTGCTTTTATAGTGGAACCGGGGATAGAGCCATTGACGATAATCCGAGAATGGCTGGTATCAACTCAATTTCCAGTCATGTCCACACTGATGGCGGGCCTCCGCCTGCCAAGACCCAACACTAAGGGAGCGCACCCATGTTTAAAGGCTCTATGCCAGCCCTCGTCACCCCGTTTTCAAACGGCGCGTTGGATCTGGATGCGCTTAAACGCTTGGTCGAGTGGCACATTGCCGAAGGCTCAACCGCCCTGGTGCCGGTTGGCACCACCGGTGAAAGCCCCACCCTCAGCCATGACGAACACGAGGCCGTTATCGCCGAGGTGGTCAAGGCCGCCGCAGGCCGTGTGCCGGTGATTGCCGGTGCTGGCTCTAACAACACGGTCGAGACGATTCGTTTTGTCGAGTTCGCCCAGAAGGTTGGCGCTGATGCCGCGCTGGTGGTGACGCCCTATTACAATAGACCGACTCAGCGCGGCCTGATTGCGCATTTCACCGCAGCGCATGACTGCGCCGATGTGCCGATCATCATCTATAACATCCCGGGCCGCTCTGTCGTCGATATGACACCGGCCACCATGGGTGAGCTGGCCAAGCTGCCCCGCATCATCGGCGTCAAGGATGCCACCGGCGATATCGCCCGTGTCAGCCAGCAGCGCGCCTCTTGTGGCGCCGATTTCGTCCAACTGTCTGGTGAGGATGCCACGGCACTCGGCTTTAATGCCCATGGCGGCATTGGCTGCATTTCGGTGACGGCCAATGTGGCGCCGCGGCTCTGCGCAGAGTTCCAGGCTGCAACGCTTGCGGGCGACTATGCCAAGGCGCTGGAGTATCAGGATAAACTGATGCCCTTGCACGAAGCGATCTTTATCGAGCCAGGCCTGGTAGGCGCCAAATATGGTCTGAGCAAACTGGGGCTGTGCAGCAACGAGGTCCGTTCACCGCTCACGGGTCTCGAAGACAGCACCAAGGCCGCAATTGACGCCGCCATGGCGCATGCAGGCCTGTTGTAACAGCGCAGGCCCCTGACAGGTCAGAGATTTCAAAAGGCCCTGCAAAATCTGCAGGGCCTTTGTCGTCTCCGGCTTAAGGTCTGTTCAGGTCTTTGCGATGACCCCGGGCTACATCTTGTCTGAGCTTCATCTTGCCTGAAATACCTCGGGGTGAATGCGCAAAGGCGCAGAGGGGCTGGCCCCTTTCCCCTGCCGAAATCACAGATCAGCGTTTGCCGTAATACAGGCCCACAACATGTTCGGCCTGCGCAAAGAACAGCCAGCGAGACACCGCGATGCCTGCCATATGCGCCAAAACGGCGAAGGCAGCCATCAGGTGTTTGACCAGGCTTGAGTCCACCGGCAGCACCAGCAGTACTACGGGCAGGACAAATCCAAAACCGAGGGCGATTGCCCGCAGCTTTTGTGCATGTCTGCGCCCAACCACATGAACAAATTCGCGCAGCAGGTAGTTGCTGCCCGTATGGGGCGGCTCAAAGGCCCGCACCGTTGCCCCGGTTTCGCCCAGCCCTGTCGCGGTGGCCATGGTGGTGCCCGAGGCAGCAAAGGCCTTGTCGCCCTGCACCCAGTACCCGAGCTGCACCACTCCCGCGAGGAGCAAAAGCCAGATCGCCAGGCTCTCTTGTCCGGCCAGCAGCGCGCCGCCGGCAATGGAAAAGCTCAGGAACATCACCGGCGTCAGCGGCATGTTCCAGCGCGGAATAGTTTTCAGCTGGCAATAGATCATCGAGGTGGTGAAAACAGTGCCAAGGCTGAGCGCAGCGCCAAGCAGGCCCAAAAGACGCCAATGGCTGTCGATGAAGATAGCGCCAATGGCATAGAGCCCCATCACCAGCAGCGCGGCCACAGCACAGAGCCCTTCGCGGCTGAGCCAGCTTGTCTTCCACTGACTAAAGGCCTTGAGCGCGCGTTCAGGGTGGCCAAGGTGAAAGGTAGAGGCCAGCAGGCCACCAACCGCCAGTGCATAGGCAATGGCATAAAACACAAAGGCGACCCAGCCGGTGACGCCAGGGTATCCCAGCCCCAGAAAGGTGAGCAGCCCAAAGCCAAGGCCCGAGAGGGTGGTGAAGAGAATAACAGATGGGGCCGGATGCATCAGCGCGTCCCTCCTGAGGTTTGGCCTGAGGATTGGCCCGGCAGTTTGTCCAGTGCCTTGTCGAGCCAGCCCAAAAAGCCGCCCGGCTCTTCTGTCACCGGCGCCAGCAGCGGCGCCAGGATGTCGATCTGCGCGTCCAGCGTATCCTTTGGACGTGGTGGCAGGTATTTATTCACCGGCTTGGTGCCTATTTCAGGCATCAGATCCATGCCGCCGCGCTCGGCCACCAGCTGGCTGACCGCACTGTTTTCATCGCCTAGATCGCCAAAGTGGCGCGCGCCCGAGGGGCAGGTGCGCACGCAGGTGGGCACCCGGTCCACCTCGGGGAGGTTCTCGTTATAGATCCGGTCAACACAGAGGGTGCATTTCTTCATCACCCCCTCAGCCAGATCCAGTTCGCGGGCCCCGTAGGGGCAGGACCAGGCGCAAAGCCCGCAGCCAATGCAGTCGCTTTCGTTGACCAGAACAATGCCGTCTTCGACCCGCTTGTAGCTGGCGCCCGTGGGGCAGACGGTGACGCAGGGGGCGTCTTCGCAGTGCAGGCAGGATTTCGGGAAATGGATCAGCTGCGCTGCGGGCGCAGGCCTGTCGGGCGTGGCGGCTGGCTGCACCTCGAAACTATGCACCCGGTTCAGAAAGGTGCCCGAGGGGTCAGCGCCATAGGCATCCTGATCTGACAGCGGCGCGCCATAGTTTTCGGTGTTCCAGCCTTTGCAGGAAATCACGCAGGCATGGCAGCCAACGCAGGTGTCCAGGTCAATGACCAGACCCATCTTGCGGCTGGTGCTGGTGGGGAGCTCTGTCATTTGCCTACCTTCCAGGTCAGATCTTTTGGGCCGCTGCCGACCGGGGATGTGATGGGATCAAACACGGGCTGGCTCTCGGTGAAATCCGCCGGAGCACCAGCCTTCTCGATTTTCACCTTCAGATCAAACCAGGCGGCCTGACCGGTGATCGGGTCGGAATTGGCCCACCTCAGCCCGTCGCCCTTGGGGGGCAACAGTTCATGTATCAGGTGGTTGAGCAAGAAACCCTTGGTGGCCTCAGGCGCGTCGTTTTCCAACGCCCAGGTGCCTTTGCGTTTGCCAATGGCGTTCCGGGTCCAGACGGTATTGTCGTTCAGCGCCGCCATCTCCATCACTGGCACGGTGATCTCACCATGGGGCGAGGAGACCCGGGCCCAGTCGCCATCCGTCAGTTTGTGCTGCCGCATCAGCTTGGTCGGCAGATACAGCGGGTTGCGGCCATGCAGCTGACGCAGCCAGGCGTTTTGTGTGCCCCAGGAGTGGTACATCGCCATGGGCCGCTGGGTCAGCGCGTTGACAGTAAAGCCCTCGTTGCCCTGCTGGTCGGTCTCATACCAGATCGGCAGCGGATCCATGGTTTGCTTGATGCGGTCGCGCAGATGCTCTGGCGGCTGACGCTCACCGTGGCCTTCGGCGGCGAGCTGGAATTTGCGCATCGGCTCCACATAGAGCTGGAACAGATAGGGCTGTGGGCTGTCATACAGCCCCATGCCCACCGCCCAGTCCTGATAGGCCATGTTCCAGGGTTTGAAATAGCTGGCCTCACTCGGGATATGTTCAACAAAGAAGCCGCCGTTCTCGATGTATTTCTCCAGCTGCTCTGGGTTCGGCTCCCCGCGACCGGATTTGTCGCCCTTGGGGCCGCGAAAGCCTGCCAGCGGGCCGATGCCGGGCTTGCGTTCATGATTGACGATATAGTCGGCATAGTCCTGCCATTTGGCGCTGCCATCTTCAGCCGTGAACCCAGGCAGCTTCATCTTGTTGGCCAGCTGCACCAGCACGGTCTGAAAGCCGCGCACATCCCGGTCGGGCTCTATCACCGGCCAGCGGATCGCATCGGCGGCACCGTCTGCTTCACAGATCGGGCGGTCCAGCATCGAGATACAGTCGTGACGTTCCAGATAGGTGGTGTCGGGCAGGATCAGGTCGGCATAGGCCACCATTTCCGATGAATAGGCATCGGAATAGATGATCCGGGGGATCTTGTATTCACCGTCCTCGCCCTTGTCGGTCAGCATTTCGATCACACCGCCAGTGTTCATCGACGAGTTCCACGACATATTGGCCATATACATGAACAGCGTGTCGATCTTATAGGGATCGCCCGCATGGGCATTGGAGATCACCATATGCATCAGCCCGTGGCTGGACATCGGGTTCTCCCAGGTAAAGGCCTTGTCGATCCGCGCCGGGCTGCCGTCTGTCTTGAGCGCCAGATGCTCAGGCCCATGCACAAAGCCCAGATGTGGTCCGTCCAGCGGCTTGTTTGGCGTCACCCGGCAATGCGGCGCAGGGTGCGCCTCAACCGGCTTGGGATATGGCGGTTTAAAGCGAAAGCCACCGGGGGCCTCAACCGTGCCAAGGATGATCTGCAACACATGCAGCGCCCGGCAGGTCTGAAAACCATTGGCATGGGCCGAGACACCGCGCATGGCGTGCATCGCGACCGGGCGGCCAATCATTTTGTCGTGTTTCTCACCGCGAAAATCCGTCCACTCCTGGTCCAGCTCAAAGGCCTCGTCAAAGGCAACGCGAGCCAGCTCGGCGGCGATGGCGCGGATGCGGGCGGCCGGGATGCCGCAGCGCTCGGCCACGGCCTCGGGGGCGTATTCATCGCGCAGGTAGCGCTGGGCCATCAGCTGGAACACCGAGACATGGGTGATGTCGCCCATCTTAAAGCTGCCGCCCAGATCAGGCCGCACGCCCTTCATGTCGAAAGGCGCGAGTTTGCCGGTGTTGCGGTTGATCACCAGTGGTGTTCCGTGGTCGTCGCGCAAAAGCAGGCCCTTATCGGCCGAGTTGGGATCCTGGTTCACCAGCACCGGCGCATTGGTGTAGCGGCTGAGGTAGTCGAGGTCGATCTTGCCGACCTTCATCAGCTCATGCACCAGCGCCAGAATGAACAGCCCGTCGGTGCCCGGCGTGATGCCCACCCAGTCATCTGCGATGGCGTTATAGCCCGAGCGGATCGGGTTGACGCCAATCACCCGCGCGCCGCGTGCCTTGATCTTGCCCAGACCCATCTTGATCGGGTTGCTGTCGTGGTCTTCGGCGACGCCAAACAGCATGAACAGCTTTGTGTGGTCCCAGTCGGGCTGGCCAAACTCCCAAAAGGCACCGCCTATGGTGTAGATACCAGCCGTGGCCATATTGACCGAGCAAAAGCCGCCATGTGCTGCATAGTTGCAGGTGCCAAAGTTCTGCGCCCAGAAGCCGGTGAAAGACTGCGACTAATCCCGCCCGGTGAAAAACGCCAGTTTGGACGGATCATCCTTGCGGATCGGCTCCAGCCAGCCCGCCGCAATATCCAGCGCTTCGTCCCAGGAGATTTCCTCAAACTCGCCCGAGCCACGTGGGCCAACCCGTTTTAGCGGCGCCTTCAGACGCGAGGGCGCGTTGACCTGCATGATGCCGGCCGAGCCCTTGGCGCAGAGCACGCCCTTGTTGACGGGGTGATCGCGGTTGCCTTCGATATAGGCGACCTCTTTCTTGCCGTCTTCATTGGTTTTCATATGCACATTGATGCCACAGCGGCATGCGCACATGTAGCAGGTGGTCTGACGGATCTCGTCTGACACCTTTGGGGATGTCTCCACCCGGGGTTGCTGGAACGTCATCTGGCCTCCCTAAACCTGTTGGTTGTCTGCTCTTGTCGGATCAGGTCAGGACCATGATTCCGGCCAGAATAAACCCGGCAATGAACAGTGTTTCTACGATGATCAGAGCAATGGCCGCGCCTCCAACGGCCAGAACCTGTTTCAGATTGGTCTTCATGCCAACAGCGGCAATGGCCGTCAGCAACAGCCAGCGCGAGGTCTGGCTGAGGAAATCAGTGATTGCCGCTGGGATCAGCCCTGCGGAGTTGAGTACCGCAAGCGCCAGAAACGCGACGACAAAGCCCGGCAGCAGCGGCGGGCGGGCACCGTCGCCTGGCAAACTGGCAAAAGAGCGGATCAGCAAGGACGCCACCAGCACGATCGGCGCCAGCATGGCCACCCGGATCAGTTTTACCAGTGTGGCAGTGTCTCCGGTTTGTTCGGAGATTGAGAAGCCCGCCCCCACCACCTGCGCCACATCATGGATGGTGCCGCCGAGGAAAACGCCGGCCTGATTAGAGTTCAGCTCAAGGAAATTCATCAGAACGGGATAGGCGATCATGGCAATGGTCGACAGCACGGTCACGCCCATTACGGTGAAAATTAGCCGCTCTTCAGAGCGCTCATCGCGCGGCAGAATGGCGCTGAGGGCCATCGCCGCCGAGGCGCCACAGATCGCCACAGAACCGGCAGTCAGCAACGCAAACCGCCATTTGTGGCCAAAAAAGCGCGCCACCAGCAGGCCAAAGCCAATGGTGGCAATGACACCTGCGACGCCCAGACCAATCAGCTCCCAGCCCAGCCCCATCATCAGCCCCATCGAGACCCGCACCCCAAGAAAGGCAATCCCCAGCCGCAGCAGAGCGCGCGCCGAAAAGGCAATGCCGGGAACCGTTTTGCCTTCTTCGCCCAGGAAACTGACGGCGATGCCCAGCAGGAGTGCAAGCAGCATGGCGGGGGTTGCGTAGTGCTCGGCCAGAAACTGCGCGGTCACGGCGACAATCACCGCAACCGCGATGCCGGGAAACAAGTCCTTCATGTGGGCACGCAGCGTCTCAGCAGTCAGCTTTAAACGGGCGGGCAGGATCGTGTCAGTCAAGGCAGGGCTTTCAAAAGGAACTGCAAAAGCGCAGCTGTGGAATTTGTGTACTGTTTTTCGCGCGCCCCGCTGGGGAAGACGATTTTTTGATTTTCTTGCCAAAAATGGTAGGTATGTTCCGATATTTTGAAAAGAGCAGAGTATTCGTTTTGCCCCTCATGGTCCCTTCATGGACAGTCTGTGAGCAGGGCACGGGTATTCATGGCGATCTGGCGCTCCTCTTCTGCCGGAACGATCCAGGCCATCGGTGAACTTCCCGGACGGGTCAGGCAGGCGGGATTGGCGGCGTTGCGATCGGGGTCGACAGCGCAGCCGAGCCAGGCAAAACCTTCGAGGATGCGGGCGCGAATGTTGCGTGCGTTCTCACCAATGCCGCCGGTAAAGGCGATGGCGTCGCAGCCGCCCATGGCGCCGAGCAGGCTGTGCCCGTGGCGAATGGCCCAGTAGCAGAAATGGTCGATCGCAAATTGCGCCGCAGCTGTACCGGCCTCTTCCAGCGCACGCATGTCGGACAGGCCGCCAGACAGGCCTGCGAGGCCGGATTTGTTGTTCAGCAGCGCCTTGGTCTCACTCAGGCCGATTTCTTCCACAAGCCTGAGTGTGGCATTGGGATCCAGAGTGCCGACACGGGTGCCCATGGTCAGCCCCTCAAGCGGCGAATAGCCCATGGTCGTCGCCACGGACTCGCCGTTCTTGATGGCGCAGATGGACGCGCCGTTGCCGAGGTGGAAGGCCAGCAGCCGCGCGGGCAGGGGCTGGGCAGAGATCTCGGGCAGGCGGCGACACATCGCGGCATAGGACAACCCGTGAAAGCCATAGCGGCGCAACCCCAGCGCCTCGGCCTCGGGCGGCAGGGCATACCGGCTGGCGACCTCGGGCATGGTGGCGTGAAAGGCGGTGTCGAAACTGGCGTATTGCGCAAGGTCCGGCGCAAGGCGGTCGAGGGCATCAATGGCCGAAAGCGCATGCGGGTTGTGCAGGGGGGCCAGCGGCACGCAGGTTTCGATCTTTGCGCGCACATCGAGGGTGATGCGCGTGGCGTGGTAAGTTCAATGCCGCCATGGACCACGCGATGCGCCACCGCGCGCAGGTTGTCCGGACCGGCGTCTTCGCCCGTGAGCCGGTGCAGCACCGCAGACAGGGCCTGGCTGTGGTCAGGCAGCTCCAGTGGCTCAGTCACCGTGCCGATTCGGAGGTGACCGCTGCCGCCGATGCCCTCGGCCACACCGCTCAGCCGCTCTTGCAGATGGGCGTCAAAGACTGCGAATTTCACAGAAGACGACCCGGTATTCAGTACGAGGATGTTGGCAGGATTGCTCATAGGGCCACCTTCAGGATGTTGAGAACAGAAAACAGCGTCAGCAGGACCACGATGGCCCGGCGAAACTGCGCCTGTGACGCCGATGAAAACCGCAGCCCTCCGGCCCAGACGCCTAAACCCAGGATGGGAAAGGCCAGCGCCACCCCCATGACTGTGTCAGAGCCGGTCAGATTATTGGCATGCATCACCGGCAGGGCCATCAGATCAATGCCGGTGAGAAAGACAATCATGGTGGCGCGAAACACCGCAGGCGCCATTGGTTGCGCTGTCAAAAAGGCCGCAGCAGGCAGTCCGCCCACACCGGCGCTATTGACCATGCCGGACAGAAACCCAGTCGAGAAATTGCCCTTGAGGCCAATGGGGCGGCGCAGCTGCCAGCCGCTCAGCAGAATAGGGCTGAGAAGCAGAATGACCGCCGATATCGCCAGCCGGGCCTGATCTTCGCCCAGCCGCGCCATCACAGTGATTGAGGGCACCGTGGCGATGGCGGCACCTGCCAGCAGCGGCCAGACGCGGGACCAGTCCACATGCGGACGGATGCCCCGGGCCTGAAACAGGGTCATGGCGATTTCGCAGGAGAAAATAACCGGGATCAGCGGCAGCGGATTGGTGGTGAGCGCTGCCAGAATGATAAAAACCGCGGAAAACCCAAAACCAGAGTAGCCGCGAATATAGGCCGCCGCACAGAGCGCGGCGGCCAGATATGCCCCTTGGCCTGATGTCAGATCAAAGGGCAGATCCATTGCGATCAGACCTGCTGTTCGCGCATGTCGGCGGCGTCAATTCCGGCCACTTCAACCGGCTTCTTCATCGCGTCCCGGCGGAAAGGCTCGCCCAATTCCTGGTTGATCATCGCTTCGATCAGGGTGGTGATGCCGTTCTTCTGGTCCTCAACGGCCTGAGACAGGGCAGCTGTCAGCTCTTCCATGGTGCGGGCGACCACGCCTTTCAGGCCGCAGGCATTGGCGATGCCGGCATATGAGACCTGCTGGTCCAGTTCGGTGCCAACAAAGTTGTCGTCAAACCACAGGGTCGAGTTCCGCTTTTCCGCGCCCCACTGGTAGTTGCGGAACACCACCTGAGTGACGGCGGGCCACTCTTCGCGGCCAATTGCGGTCAGCTCAGTCACAGCGATGCCAAAGGCACCGTCGCCAGAGAAGCCAACAACCGGCACATCGGGGCAGCCGATCTTGGCGCCAACAACTGCCGGCAGGCCATAGCCACAGGGGCCAAACAAGCCGGGGGCCAGATATTTGCGGCTGTCATCAAACGACGGATAGGCGTTGCCGATGGCGCAGTTGTTGCCAATGTCAGACGAGATGATGGCGTCTTTTGGCAGCGCGGACTGAATGGCACGCCAGGCCATGCGGGGGCTCATCCAGTCGGGCTTGTCGCCACGGGCGCGCGCGTTCCAGGTGGTGCCGGGATCGTCGTCCTCGTGGTCCATGGACGACAGCTGCTGCGCCCAGGTCGATTTCGCAGTGGAGATCACCGCCATACGGTCGTCGCGGCCTTCGTCACCGGCAGAGGCCGACAGTTTTTCCAGCAGCGAGGTGGCAACTTTTTTTGCGTCGCCAACGATGCCAACGGTGACTTTCTTGGTCAGGCCAATGCGGTCCGGGTTGATGTCGACCTGGATGATTTTGGCATCCGTGGGCCAATAGTCGATGCCATAGCCGGGCAGGGTGGAAAACGGGTTCAGGCGCGAGCCCAGGGCCAACACAACATCTGCCTTGGCGATCAGCTCCATTCCGGCTTTGGAGCCATTATAGCCCAGAGGGCCTGCGAACAGCGGGTGCGAGCCGGGAAAGGCGTCGTTGTGCTGGTAGCCCACGCAGACCGGGGCGCCAAGGCGCTCTGCCAGCTCTTTGGAGGCCTCAATGCCACCGGCCAGAACCACACCAGCACCGTTCAGAATGACAGGGAATTTGGCAGCTGACAGCAGATCAGCGGCTTCCTGCAGCGAGGCCTCACCGCCACCGGGGCGTTCAAACGCAACAATCTGCGGCAGCTCGATGTCGACAATCTGGGTGAACATGTCGCGCGGAATGTTCAGCTGAGCGGGCGCCGAGCAGCGCTTGGCCTGCATGATGACGCGGCTGAGGACCTCGGCCACCCGGCTGGGGTCGCGCACTTCTTCCTGGTAGCAGACGCAGTCGGCAAACATGCGCATCTGTTCCATTTCCTGAAACCCACCCTGACCGATGGTCTTGTTGGCGGCCTGCGGCGTCACCAACAGCAGCGGCGTATGGTTCCAGTAGGCGGTTTTGACGGCGGTGACAAAGTTGGTGATGCCGGGGCCGTTCTGGGCGATCATCATCGACATTTTGCCGGTGGCGCGGGTGTAGCCGTCTGCCATCATGCCGCCAGAGCCCTCATGGGCGCAGTCCCAGAAGGTGATGCCTGCCTTGGGGAAGATGTCGGAAATCGGCATCATGGCCGACCCGATAATCCCAAATGCATGCTGAATGCCGTGCATTTGCAGGGTTTTTACAAAGGCTTCCTCGGTGGTCATTTTCATGGCGGGTGCTCCTAAGTGCGACGCATAGAGCCCCGGTCTATGTCCGGGGATTAATACCGGTTTAGGCAGACTATGCCGGGTCAGTTAGGGCCAGTTTCAGAGGCGGATAGATCCAAATTTGGCCCGCCAGATATGAATAGTGAAATCTTTCAGCAGCTTCAAAGGGTCACAGGATAGAGGCTCACAATGACATCTGTCAAAAATCGAGATAAAAAGTCTTCATTTATGTTACTTAATTGGTGGGTGGGCCTGTGCGGCCAGGGTCAGCTTTGTTTGAGGGCCTTGGCCAAGAGGGCCAGGCCGGGGGCGATGCGATTGGCCGCTATGGAAGAATATCCAAGGCGGTAATAATTCGCCTGCCGGTTGGCGCTGGAAAAGAACGGAGCACCGGGTTCAATAATGACGCTCTCTGGTTTCAGGGCTGCAGCGACCTCGGCCATGTCGGTGCCATTTGGGCCACGCATCCAAAGAGACGAGCCGCCATAGACGCCAACCCCAGACACATCGAGCCCGTGCTCTGTCACCGCTTCCTCAATGACACAGCGGCGGTCATGCAGAATTTTCGCGGTGCGGCGGATCTGGGCATCATAATGACCAAGTGACAGGAAATAGGCGACGGTGCGCTGGATATGGCCGGGGGGGTGGCGCAGCACATTGGCCCGCAGGGCGCGGGCCTGACGGATAAAGGCTTCGGAGCCGACCATGTAGCCCAGACGCAGACCCGGAAACAGCGATTTGGAAAAGCTGCCGACATAGATCACCCGGCCATCAGAATCGAGCGATTTCAGCGCCGGGGACGGTGCGCCAAGGAATGACATCTCGAATTCATAGTCATCCTCGACGATGACGGCATCAATGTCATGGGCGCGCTGCAACAACTCCCGGCGCCGTGCCATTGGCATGGTGGCGGTTGTCGGGCTTTGGTGGCTGGGGGTGCAAAAAATTACGTCGGTGTCGTCCGGGATTTCCTGCGGCGGCAGCCCGTCGCGATCAACCGGAATGCAATCGACCTGGCAGCGCAGGTGCTGTAGCTGGTCGCGCAAGGAGTAATAGGTCGGATCTTCGATGGTGGCCTTGCGCCCGCGGTTGAGCAGCAGTTGGCTGGCGAGCCAGAGCGCGTTCTGCGCTCCCAAAGTGATCAGGATCTGTTCCGGCCTGGCGGTCACACCCCGTCGCGGCAGGGTATGGCGGGCGATGTATTCGATCAGAAGCGGGTCATCCTGGTCGAAATAGTCGTCGGTGAGGGCGGCAAAGTCCTTTTGTCCCAAAGCGCGCAGCGCGCAGAGCCGCCAGTTGGCGTGGTCAAACAGTGACGGGTCCGCCTGGCCATAGATGAAGGGGTATTTGTAGCTGCGCCAGTCGCGGGCTTTGCGCGGGGTATCGCCGCCCGTAAAGGTGCGCACCAGCATATGGCCCCAGTCCACCGCCTCTTCGGATTGCACGGGCGGTGTGTAGCTGGGCGGCACCGGCGCATTGTCCGACACGTAATAGCCGGACCGGCCGCGCGAGGTCAGGTAGTCATTGGCCAAGAGCTCGGTATAGGCCAGCGTCACGGTGATGCGGCTGATCCCGAGGTGCAGCGCCAGTTTGCGCGAGGATGGCAGTTTTTCCCCGACGCGGAAACGCCCCGAAAGAATACCCTCGGCGATCATCTCCTGGATCTGCGCCTGCAGGGTGCCCTGGGCGTCAGAATTCAGGAAAAAGGTGTCAACGGATATAGCCATGCCGCGCACCTTATGTTGGACATAAGGCGGGTGCAATCTGGACTTACTGTGCCGGGAAAATATCCTGAGGCTTGCGTTTTGAAGATTATCACCATAAAACTAGTTTTATAGAATCATATGGAGGTGCAAAATGGTGTGGGAAGAAGCAGCGCAGGGCTTTGCAGCCATGGGATCTGAAGCGCGCCTGCAGGTGTTGCGCTGCCTGATCCGGGCCGGACATGCCGGGCTTACGGTGGGGGAAATACAGGAGCGCACCGGCATTGCGCCCTCGACCCTGGCGCATCACCTCAAATTTCTGACGGGTGCTGAGGTTGTGCAGCAAACGCGGCAGGGGCGCAGCATCTTGAACCGGGCAAATTTTGACCAGTTGGAGCAGCTGGCAGGTTTCATCCTCAGCGAATGCTGCGCTGACGCAGCAAAAAAGGCGGCAAATGATGGCTGATCTCTCACAAGACACCGCAAACCCCGCATCGGGTCCGGCACCAAAGGCATCCGGTCCCGCGCTGGGCTGGTTAAGAACGCCATGGACGGTGAGTGTGCTGATCCTCATCGCGGTTGCGATTCTGGACCCAGGAAATTTCCAAATGGTCATCCTGTTTGCCGGGGCCGCGCTGGCCCATACCGGGCAGTATATTCTGTTTGCAGTGCTGCTGCTGGCCTATCTCAAGGCTACGGGGGCCGAGGTCATGGTGGCGCGTGCCTTTGTCGGGCGTGAAACGCGGATGATATTCCTGGCGGCAGTGTTTGGCGGCCTGGCGCCGTTTTGCTCTTGCGAGGTTATCCCCTTTGTCGCCGGGTTGCTGGCGCTTGGGGCACCTCTGTCGGCGGTGATGGCCTTTTGGCTGGCCTCGCCACTGATAGATCCGCCGACCCTGTTGATCACGGCCAGTGCGCTGGGCTGGAATTTTGCCATCGGCAAGGCGGTGATCGCCGTTGTTCTGGGGCTGTTTGGCGGCTTCTTTGTCAAGGCTATGATGGGGCAGGGCGCTTTTGCCAATCCGCTGAAGCAGGTGCAGAGCTGCTCAAGCTGCTGCTCTGGCGCGCCAAAGCTGGAGGGCAAGCCGCATTGGAAATTCTGGCAGGACCCGGCGCGTCGCGCGCGGTTCCGCGCAGAGTTTCTCAGCAACGGGCTGTTCCTGCTGAAATGGCTGGCGCTGGCCTATGTGCTGGAAGCAATTCTGGTGCACTATGTGCCGGCTGACCTGATCGCACAGGCGGTTGGCGGCGAAGGTGTGGTGCCGATTGCGGTGGCGGCGCTGGTGGGGATGCCGGCCTATCTGAACTCATACGTGGCGCCGCCTTTGCTGGCAGGGCTGATGGAGCAGGGAATGAGCGCGGGGGCGGCGATGTCCTTTATGGTGGCGGGCGCTGTGAGTTCCATTCCGGCAATGGCAGCGGTCTGGTCTCTGGTGAAGCCGCCGGTCTTTATCACCTATCTGGGGCTAGGGGTCAGCGGCGCGATTGTTGCGGGCATTTTGTTTCAGCTGATCTGAATGCCCCTCTCCCGTTGGGCCCGGCGCCGCGCTAATGCGCGGCGCTGTTGCGTTTGCAGCAGCTGAGAAAACGGCTCTAACTCTGGTGTTTTTCCATCTGAAACGTGAGATGTGCCCGCACGGTGGGCCATTCCGAGGCCGTGATGGAATAGACGGCGGTGTCGCGAATGGTGCCGTTGGCCATTTTCATATGGGCCCGCAGGATGCCATCGGGTCTGGCGCCCAGGCGCTCAATGGCGCGTCGGCTCTGATGGTTTATCACATGGGTGCGAAATTCTACCGCGATTGCCCCGAGCCCCTCGAAAGCATGGCTGAGCATCAGCAGTTTGCATTCGGTATTGAGACCAGAGCGTTGCAGCGATTTGCGATACCAGGTCGAGCCTATTTCCAGTCGCTGATTGGCTGCATCGATATTCATATAGGTGGTCATGCCAACGGCGCGGCCTGTTGCGTCGAGAATGGCAAAGGGCACCATGCTGCCGTTCTCTTGTAGGGCGAGACCGCCGTCAATCTCAGCCGGGACCTCGGCCGGGGAGGGGATCATTGTGTACCACAGCGCAGAGAGGTTGCCATCGGCGCTTGCCTCGGCGAGATCCTCTGCGTGGGTCTGTGCAAGCGGAGCCAGGGAAACCTGCGTGCCGGAAAGTGTGACGGGGGATGCCCACATATTGATACCCTCATTTATCTGATGTTGTGGTTGTCTTTTGTTGTGACATGCAAAAATGGCGGCCCTTGGGAAAGAGCCGCCTTTTGATTTTTTCGCCAGTCCAATTTCAGCCAGTCCAATTTCAGCCAGTCCAATTTCGGCAGTCCAATTGGGCCGGCCCAATTTTGCACTGGCCCAATTTTTAGCGAGGCCCAATTTTTAGCGAGGCCAGTTGCGACGCAGGGCGGCGTCTAGCCAAACACCTTGGTCAGAGCCTTATCCACCGCATCGGTGATCGCGTCGATATCCTCGGCAGTGACAATCAGCGCCGGGCTGAAGCACAGCGTGTTGTTCTTGCCGGGGATGGACCGGTTGGTGACACCGATCAACACACCCTGAGCGCCACACTCGGCCACGACCTGCTGGGCGAGTTTCTCGTCAACAGGCTCTTTGCTGTCTCGATCCGACACCAGCTCGGCGCCGAGGAACAGGCCCTTGCCGCGCACATCGCCAATGACGCTGTGCTTTTGCTGCAGCGCCAGCAGGTTGTTCATCATCCGCTCGCCCATGGCAGTGCAGTTGTCCAGCAGGCCTTCTTCTTCGATGATGCGCATGTTTGCCAGTGCGGCTGCCGGTCCTGCAGTGCAGCCACCAAAGGTGGAAATGTCACGGAAATAGTTCATCGGATCCGAGGCGTCGTCCTTGAACATGTCAAAGACCTCTTCGGTGGTGACCAGCACGGCGATGGCGGCATAGCCGGAGGCGACGCCTTTGGCCATGGTGACAAAATCGGGCTTGATGCCGTAGTGCTGATAGCCGTACCAGGTGCCGGTACGGCCAACGCCACAGACCACTTCGTCGATGTGCAGCAGGATGTCATACTGGGTGCAGATTTCCTGCACACGGTCCCAATAGCCTTCGGGCGCCTCAATGACGCCGCCACCTGCAGTCACAGGTTCAAGGCAGAGCGCGCCCACGGTCTCGGGGCCTTCGCGCAGGATCACCTCTTCGATGGTGTTGGCGGCGGCAATGCCGAAGTCGCGACCCGAGAGGTGCTCAAGGCCCAGCTCGTGCTTGCGGTACTCCATGCAATGGGGCACGCGGACGAAATCAGGCGCAAGGGGCCGTATTGCGCGTTGCGCTCATCCTGGCCACAAGCGGACATCGCCGCCAGGGTGGAGCCGTGATAGTCGCGGTCGCGGTACAGGATCTTGGTCTTCTTGCCACCGTATTTCTTATGGGCGATCTGGCGCACCATCTTAAAGGCTTTCTCGTTCGCCTCGGAACCAGAGTTATTGTAATAGACCCGGCTCATGCCTGGCATCTTTTCGATCAGTTTTTCGGCAAAAAGTGCGCCGGGGATCGAGCCTGCGGACTGGGCGAAATAGCACAGCTTCATCATCTGATTGTAGACGGCCTTGCAGATTTCCTCGCGGCCGTAGCCGACGTTGACGGTCCAGACGCCGCCGGACACCGCGTCCAAAAACTCTTTGCCGTTCTGATCCCAAACGCGCATGCCTTTGCCTTCGACGATGATACGCGGATCATTTTCTTCAAAGGGTTTATGCTGAATCAGGTGGTGCCAGACATGGGCCTTGTCAGCGGCAACTACCCGGCTGAGATCGTTTTCGTTGAACGTGCCGTCCATGACATGTCCTTCCATATTTGTAAGAGTGGGGTGTCTGCCAGCTGCCTGTCAGCCGGAGTCGGTCTGTTTTAACGAAACGCCAAATCTGCCGGATACTATAGGGCCAGATGATAGCGTAGTTTCCGTCCAGTTTGTTCTGGCATGGCGGTGCCTGTGACATGGTTTCCGCAAGGGGTTTTTTTAACCAATTGGATAAAATGAATAATTCTTACGCTTGGGCATAAAAAGGCTGATACCCCGCTGGCCAAAAGCCTGCCTGCCGCTGCCAGATCCGGGCGGCGAATGACTGGGATGCGGTGTGGCCGGCCAGATTTTGTGCTGTGAAAAAAGGGAGGCGCAGGTAATTTGCGGTCTTGAGGTCCGGCGCTGAGAGTCCCATCGTTGTGGCAGCAGAGCCACCCACGAGACCTGGCGCCGACAGCCCTGAAATTGGCCTGGGCGGGCTGGGTATATCCTGAGAAAGGTTACCATATGAGTCATGTCTTTCCACGCCACACCAAGGCCCAGCTGCCCACCGCCGTGGCGGGTGACGGCTGCTATCTGATCGATTCCAATGGCAAGCGCTACTTTGATGGCTCCGGCGGCGCGGCGGTCTCCTGTCTGGGGCATTCCGATGCCGCAGTGATTGCAGCTGTGCAGGCGCAGGTGGGAAAGCTGGCTTTTGCCCATACGGGGTTTCTGACCTCTGAGCCGGCTGAGGCGCTGGCGGATCTGCTGATCTCAAAGGCGCCGGGATCGCTGCAGCGGGTCTATTTTGTTGCTGGCGGCTCCGAGGCCGTGGAGGCCGCGATTAAACTTGCGCGGCAGTATCACCTGGAGCGGGGTGAGCCCGCGCGCCGCCATCTGATTGCCCGCAGGCAGAGCTATCATGGCAACACGCTTGGGGCGCTGGCGGCAGGGGGCAATGCCTGGCGGCGGCAACAGTTTGATCCGCTGCTGATTGGCGTTTCGCATATTGCGCCCTGCTATGAATATGCCGACCGGGCCGAGGGCGAGACCTCGTTTGACTATGGCCAGCGGGTCGCCAATGAGCTGGAGGCAGAGATCCTGCGTCTTGGCCCGGAAACGGTGATGGCCTTTATGGCGGAACCGGTGGTGGGGGCGACCTCGGGCGCGGTGCCTGCGGTGGCGGGGTATTTCAAACGTATCCGCGAGATCTGCGACCAATATGGTGTGCTGTTGATTCTGGATGAGGTCATGTGTGGCATGGGCCGTACCGGGCATTTGTTTGCCTGCGAGGCGGACAATGTGGCGCCTGATATCCTGTGCATCGCCAAGGGCTTGGGCGCGGGCTATCAGCCAATTGGCGCGATGCTTTGCAGTGATGAGATCTATGGGGCAATTGCCGGGGGCAGTGGCTTCTTTCAGCACGGCCATACCTATATTGGCCATCCGGTTGCGACGGCTGCAGGGCTTGCGGTGGTCGGGCAGATGTTGGGCCGTGATCTGGTCACGCGCTGCCAGACAATGGGCGAGAGGCTGCAGGACGCTCTGGTTGAACGGTTTGGCGACCATCCCCATGTGGGCGATCTGCGCGGGCGCGGCTTGTTTCGCGGGGTTGAGCTGGTCTCGGACCGCGCAGGCAAGACACCGTTTGACCCCGGTCTTGGTCTGGCCGCAAAGGTGAAAAAAGCTGCCTTTGACGCCGGGCTGATCTGTTATCCGATGTCGGGGACGCGAGACGGGCGCCTGGGGGATCATATCCTGTTGGCACCGCCCTTTATCATCTCAGAGGCCCAGATCACCGAGGTGGTGGACAAGTTGGAGCTGGCGATAACCGCATCTTTGCCGACCAGCTGACCCTGCCCAACCAGGAGGCAATTCATTGTCCAGACAGAAGCAAGGCCGCGCAGATATTGCGCGGCCTTGCTGTTTGGGTTTCCTGGGGCTGCGAGGCAGGATATGCGGGCAGTCTGTAGTTGCAGCCTCTGTAGCTGCAGACTGCCCGCGTGTCGCTTTGCCTGCGCGGGACCGTTAGGTCAGATCAAAACGATCTGCGTTCATCACCTTGACCCAAGCCGCAACAAAGTCCTGCACAAAGCTGGCTTTGGCATCGTTCTGCGCATAGGTCTCGGCGATGGCGCGCAGCTGTGAGTTCGAGCCAAAGACAAGATCTACCCGGCTGGCGGTCCACTTTGGCGCACCAGTGGTGCGATCCGTGCCCGCATAGCTGCCATCTTCCTGTGGAGCCCACTTGGTGCTCATATCCAGAAGATTGACAAAGAAGTCAGTGGTCAGGCTGCCGGGCGTGGCGGTGAAAACCCCGTGGGAAGAGCCCGAATGGTTCGCGCCCAGAACCCGCAATCCACCAACCAGCGCCGTCATTTCCGGTGCCGTCAGGGGCAAAAGCTGTGCCCTGTCCAGCAACATCTCTTCTGGCGAAATGCTATACTGCTGTTTCTGGAAGTTGCGAAAACCGTCTGCCTCGGGCTCAAGCGGGGCAAAGCTGTCCACGTCAGTCTGCTCCTGGCTGGCATCCGTCCGGCCCGGTGCAAAGGGCACCGTGACGGATTGACCCGCGTTCTGCGCGGCCTGTTCCACCGCAGCGGAGCCAGCCAAAACGATCAGGTCGGCCATCGAGATCTTCTTATCCGTGACCGCTTCATTAAAGGTGGCCTGGATCCGCTCCAGAACGCCCAGTGCCCTGGCCAGCTGATCGGGCTGGTTGGCAGCCCAGTCTTTTTGCGGGCTCAGACGGATCCGCGCGCCGTTGGCGCCGCCGCGTTTGTCAGAACCCCGGAAGGTCGCGGCCGATGCCCAGGCCGTGCTCACCAGCTCTGCGATGGACAGGCCTGACGCCAGGATCTCGGCTTTTAGCGCCGTAATGTCCTCGGCAGTGACCAGCGCGTGATCTACAGCGGGCACATTGTCCTGCCAGATCAGCTCTTCCGCCGGAACCTCAGCGCCAAGGTAGAGGGCGCGGGGCCCCATGTCGCGGTGGGTCAGCTTGAACCAGGCGCGGGCAAAGGCATCGGCAAACTGGTCTGGATTTTCATGGAAGCGTTTGGAAATCGGGCCATAGATAGGATCCATGCGCAGCGCCATATCGGCGGTGGTCATCATGGTCTTGACCTTCTTTGAGGCATCATGCGCTGCGGGCGCCATGTCCTCGTCGCGCACATCCACTGGTTCCCAGATATAGGCGCCGGCCGGGCTTTTTGTCAGGTTCCAGTCATAGCCGAACAACAGGTCGAAAAAGCCATTGTCCCATTGGGTCGGATTGGCCGTCCAGGCACCCTCAATACCAGAGGTGATCGTGTCGCCGCCTTTGCCGCTGCCGTAGGACGACAGCCAGCCCATGCCCATCGCCTCAACTGGGGCTGCTTCGGGTTCGGGGCCAACAAGGGCCGCATCGCCGGCGCCATGCGCCTTGCCAAAGGTGTGACCGCCGGCAATCAGCGCCACGGTTTCTTCGTCGTTCATTGCCATGCGGGCAAAGGTGTCGCGAATGTCCTGGCCAGAGGCCAGCACATTGGGCTCGCCATCCGGGCCTTCCGGATTCACATAGATCAGACCCATCTGCACTGCGGCCAGCGGGTTTTCCAGATCACGCTCGCCCGAGTAGCGGCTGTTTTGTGCCGAGCTGTCGGCCAGCCATTCGTCCTCGCGGCCCCAGTAGATGTCTTCTTCGGGCTCCCAGATGTCGGCACGCCCGCCTGCAAAGCCAAAGGTCTTGCCACCCATGGATTCAATGGCGCAATTGCCGGCCAGGATCATCAGGTCGGCCCAGGAAATTGCGTTGCCGTATTTTTGTTTGATCGGCCAGAGCAGGCGACGCGCCTTGTCGAGGTTGCCGTTGTCGGGCCAGGAGTTCAGCGGCGCAAAGCGTTGGTTGCCAGTGCCGCCGCCACCACGCCCGTCCGAGGTGCGATAGGTGCCGGCGCTGTGCCAGGCCATGCGGATGAACAATCCGCCATAATGTCCGTAGTCCGCAGGCCACCAGTCCTGACTGTCCGTCATCAAGGCATAGAGATCCTGTTTCAGCGCCTTCAGGTCCAGCGTTTTAAAGGCCTCTGCATAGTTGAAATCAGCCCCCAGAGGATCTGATTTTTCTGAATGCTGGTGCAGGATGCTCAAATTCAGCTGGTTCGGCCACCAGTCTTTGTTTGACCGCACACCGTGGGTCGCGCTTTTGGCACCACTGTGCATTACAGGGCAACCACTTGCGTTTGGGGCGTCATTTCCGTCCATATTGGCTCTCCGAGCTGAATTTTGTTGGCTTGGCAGCGCTGTGCCTGTGACATCACAGATCACAGCCTTGAGGTGATAGCAGAAGCCTATCGGGTGATTGATATAAAGGGAAATTGCAAATGTTTATAAAATTCATAACCTGAAATTATGATCTTGAATCAGGGCGCCTCTATACCGCGTATTTGCATCCGTATTTGCCTGTGAAACCCCGTATTAGCCTGTGAAGACAGCCAGACAGCCCGGTTTCCCGACCCCTAACTGGGGGCTGGAAGGGTGATCTGGTGGATGCCAGCGAAACCGGTTTTGCGAGCTGTAGCGTTTCGGAATGTGTACACAGATTTTTGGGCGACACAGATCGGACAGCACAGATCGGACAGCACAGATCGGGCGGCACAGATCGGGCGGCACAGGCAGAGAGTGAATTTTTTACGGTAAATACACTTTTTGCGAGGGCGTATTGCGGGCAACATCAGAACTGACGGCTCCAAAGGAGAGAGGGAAAATGTTTGATTTGAAAGACGCCACCGCCGAGCAGTTTGCTGAATTCGAGGGGCAGGAGTTCCTGGTCAAAACACAGGATGCCGCCATGAGCCTCAGGCTGCTGGAAGTGAAGGGAATGGGGGCCAGCGCGCGTGACGGCGGGGCTTTTTCGCTCTTGTGGCAAGGGCCCGCGGCGCCTGCCCTGAGGCAGGAAATTCATCTGATATCCCACGCAGGGGCTGGTGAGCACGAGGTTTTTCTGGTGCCGGTGGCACAGGCGCAAGCGGGCATTCAGTATGAGGCGGTCTTTACCTGATTTTGCACTGCAGCAGAGGAGGGCGGCGTCCAGAACAGCAGATCATAAACGCCTTTCTCCTCTATCGTGGTGAAGCCAAGACGGCGATAGAGCGACAGTGCCGGATTGGTCTTTTCCACATGGACACCAATACCTCTGGCCTCGTCGGCAGTGGCGCTCTCTTGCAGATCCTGCAGCAATGCGCCGCCGATGCCTTGACCCCGCACCGCAGGAATCAGCGCAATGTCGATGATACGGTGTTCCCTGGGCCAGCGTTCCAGATAGAGTCGCCCAATCGGTGTCCCGTGGCGCTCGATCACCAGCCACTGCGCATCCGGGTAATGCTGTTGGTAGTGCTTGTGCTGGGCCTCAAATTGCATATCGCAAAAGGCCTGCTTTTCCGCCTCGCTCCAGGTCACCTCCGCCAGCTCTGCTTCGCGGGTTGATCTGTAGAGTTTCGACAGGAAGGCCGTGTCGTCCTCAGTGATGGCGCGAAATTCAATCTGGTAGGGTGTCGCGTGATTGAGCCTGGGCAGTTCAGTTTTGGGGAGTGTCGTCCTGGGTGGTGTGGTCAAGGGCGGTGTGGTCAAGGGTTATCCTTTCGTCACCAGAAGGGGATCGTCGACCGACTTTGTGTTCGCTGACAACAAAATGCTCCCTTGAAATTTGCAGGCTGCGCGCCAGAGGTTTTTGCAGCCGCATAAAGACCGCGCCTTTGGGCCCCCAGATTTTGACCCCCAGATTGATTGGAGCGCTTCCGCTGCGCCGTGTCGCCTCGCGTCTGCCAGACAGGCCCGGATTGCACCTAGCTGCGAGACGGATAGAGGCCCTGCAGGGCGATAATGAAATTCATCGCCAGAAACGGCTGCAGGTTGATGTGCGGCTGGCTGCCGCCTGTTGTGACTACGATGCCCGGGGACATGTCTACCAGCGGATCAGTGGTGCCCGTTTTGTAAAGCTTGTCAAGAAAGCCGTTTTTCGCCAGGGACGTGGTGGTGTCTGGCGCAAGGCCGCTGGTGCCTGAATTTGTGCTGGCTCTTGCAGTGTGGCTATGATTAGGGATCTGCGTCTCATTTAGCGTGACCTCGGCCGCCCCGGTGGCTTGCCCAAGGCGCCTCGCCGTAAGGCCAGGGCCGCGTCCCGGATGCATGGGGGACCGGTCTTGGAGGTCCGGCAGTGCTGTGGTTGTGACGCCATCTCCGCCATAGGTTGTTCCAATAAGGGAAAATAACGCGGTATTTTGGGCAATTGGCAATAATTGGCCGTCGCAAAACGCCCAGGAACGCGGCGCAAAATTTCCGGCAAAAATTCGAATTTCAGCAATAAAGGGTTCCGACATTTTTTAACTCCTAGTTGCGGCTTGGGTAAATGCCAAAGAGTGCAATTATAAAATTAACGCAAAGCGCGGGCATGAGGTTGGCATGACTGCGCGAACCACCAGTGGCCGAAACCATAGGGCTGGCCATGTTGGTGTCCTGAGCAGCAGCCGCAAGGGCGGCGACCCCGACCCCTTTTGCGATGGTTTTTCCTCTCGGGGATATGTCCATGGCATCGGCTGTGTTCGCTACGAACTCATGCGGGTGGCTGGGCATCTGGTTGACCGTCAATGTGACCGTTTCAGCGCCACCTTCTGCGCCTAGCCTTCGCGGACTAAGTCGCGGACCTGACCCCGCATGGATCGGCAGGCGGCCGCGCACGTCAGGCAGACCAAAGGTGGTGCGCCCCTCTCCGCCATAGGTGGTTCCTAAAAGGGAAAACAGGGCATCATTTTGCGAAACAGCCAATAACTGTCCATCACAAAAGGCCCATCCGCGAGGGGCGAAATTACCAGCAAACATGCGAATTTCACCTACAAATGGCTCTGACATTCAAAAATCTCCGAGGTCTAATTGCGGGAAGGAAACAGCCCTTGCAGGGCGATGCAAAAATTCAGCGTGATATAGGGCTGCATGTTCTCATGGGCCTGCCCACCTCCGGCATTGGCCAGGGTGCCGCTGCGCAGGGGGGTTTGTGTGGCCGCCTCAAGGTCGCGATAGGCCAGGTCAGGATCGGTCTCATCTGCGAACAGCGCATTGGTTGGCGTGTCTGAGTTGCTAACGCCCTGAGCCGCTTTGACATCATGCCTGTGGGCGGCGATTTGTGCAGGCGAGAGGGTCACAGCTTCGACCCCGGATTTTGCCCCGAGGCTGTTCTCATCTCCCGGATGCAGCGGGGTGCGCCCGCGCAGATCCGGCAGGGCGAATGTGGTGCGGCCATCACCCCCATAAGTGGTTCCTAAAATGGAATATAGAGACTGATTTTGATTGATTGGCAAAATCTGGCCATCCAGAAAGGCCCAGCCTCGAGGCGGAAAATTAAAACCCACCATTCGCACTTCTGCAAGAAACGGTTCTGACACTTTTATGACCTCCGCTACCCCGAATGTGGGGTGGTAATAGCTAAAAAGACCCAACTCATGCTGCATGAAATTCGCAACACAGCCCGATGTTTGTGTGGTGTTAATGTGTTTGGTCTGTCGGAAAGCTTGCATTTTTAGTGGATTCACGCAACTCAAAATTGTAAAAATTAAAAACCGGTTAAAGTTAGGGGCTGGTTCAGGGGGGCTGTATCGTGGGGCTGAGATTTGCGCCCTGGGTTTGGCAATAGGGATATTGGGGTTTTATGAGTACTTTACTGACGCGATGGATTATGGCGCTGCACGCGCTTGCTGTGCTGGCCATTCTTGGTTTGGTTTTTTTGATCAGCATGCCCCGACCGGCCAATGCGGCTTTTACAGCCAGTTGCCCAAACCTTACTGCGCATGGGCAGGAGTTGGCGCTAAATATCACGGATAATCATTGTCTTTTGACAAGCAGCATTCCCAGCGGGGCCACCGATGGGACTGAGGATTTTATAGTCATTGGCGACAATCGCTCTAGTGGAAATACTCATAGTTTTCAATTGTTTGATCAGGGTGATGGGCATGCGATTTCTGCAACTGTCAACGGTTCGGCCATTGCGGGCCAGGTGCTCGATTGTACGGCGGGCTGTGCCATCCCCGGGACACATGGTGGCAGCGGCGCCTTCAGTTTTACCTTCACCTTCAATACCGGGACCGGGAATGCCTCTACGGGCAGTTCTGTTGGGCCACCCGCCAACCTTGCAGCCAGTGGCACGCCGCAAAGCACCGTAATATCTACGGCTTTTGGCACGGCGCTCTCGGCGACGGTGAC